>NZ_CP015578.1:600000-1200000 GCF_002139935.1 Campylobacter lanienae NCTC 13004
TTATATAAAGCCAGGTTATAATAATGGCGATATCAATGAAAAGCTTTTGAAATATTATCTAATTGAAGATGGAGTAGCATATAATGCTGATAATTTAGCACTTTTTGAAGATAATTTCATAGATAGAATTTCAAATACCTACACAACAGAGCGTATAAGATTTGAAGGTTCGCAGTTTTTTTATAACCAAAATGGCGAAAAGATATTAAGGCATAGCCTAAGACAGAGCTATAACTTTGATAGCGATGAGATGGAGAGTTTGGAAAATAGGGTGAATTTATACTATGGAAATTTAGATTTTGCTAATAAGATAGAGTATTCTTATATAGATAATGACTTATCAAAGATCCAAACAGGCCTTTTATATAAATGGAGTAAGTTTAGCGCAAAGGTGTGGCATACATATGACAAAAACTATTATAATGGCAATGCGTATGACAAAGAGAGCTATCTAAGTAGCAATATGAGCTTGAAATTACCGTATAATTATGAGTTTTTTGCGGGAGTGGATTATGACTTACAAAGAGATTATACAAAGATGTGGCAAAGTGGAATTCACTATAAAAGAAAGTGTTGGGACTATAGCTTGATATACAAAGAAGATATCGAACCTAAAAATACAAGCGCTGGTATAGAGTCTAAAAAGAGCCAAGGAGTATATCTATACTTTAGCTTCTATCCATTAGGTGAGGTTTCATATGATTTTGCTATTGAACAAGATAATAAGGCGTTAAATTGATAAATCCAAATGAGTTGAAATTCAAAGATGAGCTAGATGCTGCGAATAAACTATTAGAGGTATTACCACAAAAAGAGCTAATAGATGGCGATTTTGTGGTGGTTTGCTCATCATTAGATAGCGTTGTGTTAGCTGATATGGTGGCTAATAGACTTGAGCTTAGCTATGAGCTACTTTTTAGCGAGAGATTATACGCACCAAATAATCCAGAATGCGAGATCGCCATAGTGAGCGAGACTGAAGAGATAGTCTATAATAGTGAGCTAGTAAAGGCTTTTGATATTAGTTTGGATTTTATCTATGGTGAAGCGCACCGCAAATATGAAGAGAAAATTTTAAAAAATGTCTATAAATATCGCAAGGGTAAGCTTTTGGAAAATCTTCAAAATAGAAATATTTTATTAGTTGATTTGGGTTGTCAAACAGGCATTACAGCACTTGTGTGTATAAAATCGCTGATAAATTTAGGCGTTAAATCTGTAGTATATGCTACGCCACTTATCGCATCTGATATATTATCATATTTTAATACCCTAGTTGATAGCTTATATTACGCTAAAAAAATAAGCAATTTTGTAGATGTGGATTTTTATTATAGTTCTAGAGTTAATGTAGAGTCTGTGATGTCTATTTTAGAAGATAGTCCGCACTATTTGCCATTACAAAAAATACAAAAATCAAAAGGAGATATAAATGCAGTGTAGCATAGAGGTAAATAATCAAATTCAAATTTTCGATCTAAACAAGGTCGCTAAACAAGCTAGCGGAGCAGTGCTTTTAAGAGTGAAAAATACCGTAGTATTAGCTACAATAGCCAAAGAAGATAAGCAAGTTGAAGAAGATTTTTTGCCTTTGACTGTTCAATATCTTGAGAAGCAATACGCAGCCGGCAAAATCCCAGGCGGATATGTCAAGCGTGAGACCAAGCCAGGAGAATTTGAGACTCTTACAAGTCGTATAATAGATAGAAGCCTTCGCCCATTATTTCCAAAAGGCTACGCATATCCTACGCAAATAGTAGTTATGGTATTAAGTGCAGATCCAGAGGTGGATTTACAAGTTGTTGGGTTAAATGCAGCTAGTGTGGCTCTGTATTTGAGTGATATACCAGTTGAGCGTCCAGTTTGTGGGGTGAGAGTTGGGCATATTGATGGTGAGTTTGTCTTAAATCCTAGCAATTCTGAATTGAAAAAATCAACCCTTGATCTATATGTAGCTGGTGTTAAAGATGAGCTTTTAATGATAGAGATGAGAAGTTTGCCAACTATGATGAGCGATCTAGCACCTATGATGATAGTAGATCCAGTGGTGGATATGGGGCTTTGTAGTGATTTTATTCAAAAGCAATCTATGAATGAATTTGGCGAAGATAAGATGCTTGAAGCGATTAAATTTGCTAATGAAGCTATCATAAATGGCTCTAATGCCTATGAAGAGGCCTTTAAAGATTATAAAAAACCAGCAGCAAATTTAGAGTATAAAAGCGAGATAGAAAATAACGATATCGCAATTTATATAGATGAGTTTTATAAAGCTGAGGTTAAAAGTGCTATAAATCAGATGGCAAAAAGCGAAAGAGCCAGTGAGTTAAGTAAAATCGCTGACAAAATCGCATCTAGTGATACCGCGATAAGCGAGTCTTGGGATAGGGAGATTATCTTAAATATCTTAGGAAAATATAAGAAAAAGATTGTAAGAGAGCAGATAATCAATGAAAGCCTTAGAGCTGATGGCAGAGGCTTAAAAGATGTAAGGCCTATTAGCATTGAGACAAATATATTACCAAATGCTCATGGTAGCTGTCTATTTACAAGAGGGCAGACTCAAGCCTTAGTCGTAGCTACCTTAGGGACTGATAGTGACGCACAAATGAGTGAGATATTAACAGAAAAGGGCGTTGTAGCAGAGAAATTTATGTTTAATTATAATTTTCCAGGATTTAGTGTAGGGGAGGCTAGCCCTATTAAAGCACCAGGTAGAAGAGAGTTAGGGCATGGAAATTTAGCCAAAAGAGCCTTATATCCAAGCATAGATCTAGATAGCCCATACTCTATTAGATTAGTTAGTGAAATTTTAGAAAGTAATGGCTCAAGCTCTATGGCTAGTGTGTGTGGTGGCTCTTTGGCGCTTAGGGCTGCGGGAATTCAAAGTTCTAAATTAGTAGCCGGTGTGGCTATGGGGCTAGTATTTGAAGGCGATAAACACGCAGTATTAACTGATATTATGGGCTTAGAAGATCATGATGGCGATATGGATTTTAAAGTTGCAGGTAGCAAAGATGGTATAACTGCACTTCAAATGGATATCAAGCTTGGTGGGATTAGCTATGAGGTGTTACAAGAAGCACTCTTACAAGCCAAAGAGGCTAGAGAGCATATCTTAGCCATTATGGAAAAAGCCAGTGATGATATAGTTATAAATGAAGAAATATTGCCAAAATTAGAACTATTTAGCGTAGATCCATCAAAAATAGTTGATATAATAGGTCAAGCTGGTAAGACTATTAAAGAGATAATTGAGAAATTTGATGTAAGCATCGACTTAGATAGAGAAAAAGGTGAAGTCAAAGTCGCAGGAGCACAAAAAGGCAGAGTAGAAGCTGCTAAAGAGTATATAATCCAAATCACCCAAAAAGACCAAAAAATCAAAAGCGGCAAAAAAGATAGCAAAAGTATAGATAACTTCAAGCTAGGAGAGGAATTCAATGGAGAGGTTAAAAAGATAGCTACATTTGGTGCTTTTGTATCGCTAAGAGATGGCGTAGATGGACTTTTACATATCTCAAAGATCAAATCTCCTATCAAAGAAGGGGAGTTTTTGAATGTAAAAATAAGCGAGATAAAAGCTGGTAAAATTTCACTAGATTTAGTTTAAAAGGAGTTTCTATGGATGTTAAAAAGATATTTTTCCCATTAGTTCGCAATGATGAGGTAGAAAATCACATATATGGTGGTTTGTTAATAGCTAAGAAATTTGGGGCTCACATAGATTTTTTATCGTCTCAAATAGATCTTGAGTTGCTCTCAAATTTGGATATGACAATCAGTAGAAGTAATATGTTTGAATCCTTAAAAGGTGCTTTTGCTACTGAATTAAATGATCAAAAAAACAAAAATTACCAAATTTTTGAAAAAATTTGCGCTGAATTAGGCATCAGCATCGGCGATATCGCAGGCACAGCAAGTGCGAAATTTGAGACACAAAATGGCATTAGAAGCCGCCTTTATGAGTATGAGGCGAAATTTTGCGATTTAGTTGTGGCAGCGACTCCATTAAAGGGTGAGGCGACATCTACATTTGATGCAACTGTGATAAATAGTGGTAAAAATGCGATCATAATTCCAAATTCAATGAAAAAATTTAATATGGATAATATATTAATTGGTTGGAATGGAACAACAAGTATCTCAAGAAGCCTTACAAACTCAATTAATATTTTAAAACAAGCCAAAAATATCCACATAATAGTTACCAAAAAATATGACGATACAGCCTTAGATATCAAATCCAGACTTTTTAATTACTTAAAATATCACGATATAAAGGCTACATTTGAGATTGTAACTACTACAAATATCCCGGGCGAGGCTTTATTAGAAAATACCTTAAAAGGCAATTTTGATATGGTTATAGCTAGTAGCTATGGAGAACATGGGGTAAAAGAGATATTTTTAGGTGGTAGCACGAAGTATTTCTTAGAAAATACTCCAGTGCCGGTATTTATGTAGTTTAGAAGCTACTTTTTGGGTCGTGTTGGTGATTGTCAGTCCATTTAAGCATAGTGCCACCTAGCATATGAAAATGTAGATGCATCACCTCTTGACCGCTATTTTCACCACAATTAGTAACTAAGCGATATCCGGTTTTATCCACACCTATAGCGATTGCGACTTCTTGGATGAATTTTGTCATTTCACCCATTAAGGTTGAGTCCATCTCTTGGAAATTTTCATAATGTTTTTTAGGGATTATTAAGATATGAACAGGCGCTTTAGGATTTATATCATGAAACGCTAAAAATTTATCATCTTCTAAAACCTTATTTGAAGGGATTTGACCAGCTACAATCTTATCAAAAATACAAGACATTACTAAACTCCTAATATTAAAATTCGTGTTATTATATCAGATATTTTATATAATTTTTTATAAATTTAAATAATTTTTTATATTTTATTAAAGTTATTAAAATATCTTAAATCACCCGCTTTTGGTATATAAATAATCATAAATTTAACTTATAGATATCAATTATTTTTAATTAAATTTTAGATACAATAAAGCCAAATTTAGTTAAGGACATAGTTTGCAAGATATTATTAACAAGATCGACTCTGCTCTAAATTTAGATGAATTGGAGCAAATTCGGCTTGAGCTATTTGGTAAAAAGGGTAGCATTACGGCTGAATTTAATAGATTAAAAGATGTTGAGCCTGAAAATAAAAAGGCTTATGCCCAAAGTTTAAATATCAAAAGAGACACTCTGACAGCTAAGCTAAATGAGAAAAAACTTAGTTTAGAAAGTGAATATATTAAATCTAAGATGAAGAGTGAAGCTATCGATATATCACTATTTAATGAGCCTTTATCTACTGGCGCTTTACACCCTGTTATGGAGACTATGGATAGGATCATTGAGTATTTTGTAGCACAAAATTTCAGTATTGAAACTGGGCCGCTTATTGAAGATGATTTTCATAATTTCGAAGCTTTAAATTTGCCCAAATACCACCCAGCAAGGGATATGCAAGATACATTTTATTTAAAAGATTTTAGACTACTTAGAACTCACACTAGCCCAGTCCAAGTCCGCACCATGCTAAATCAAAAGCCACCGATCCGTATGATTGCGCCGGGGTCAGTATTTCGTAGGGATTTAGACCTTACTCACACTCCGATGTTTCATCAAGTAGAGGGCTTAGTCGTTGAAGATGGCACTAAGGTTAGCTTTGCGAATTTAAAATATATTTTAGAAGATTTTTTGAGATATATGTTTGGTGATGTTAAGGTTAGATTTCGCCCTAGCTTTTTCCCATTTACAGAGCCTAGTACCGAAGTAGATATTAGCTGTATTTTTTGTAGCGGGTGCGGATGTAGAGTCTGTAAGCAAACAGGTTGGCTAGAAGTCCTTGGTAGTGGCGTTGTAGATCCAAATGTATTTGAGGCTGTAGGGTATAAAAATGTGAGCGGATATGCTTTTGGGCTTGGAGTGGAGCGTTTTGCGATGTTGCTTCATAGAATTCCTGATCTTAGAAGCTTATTTGAAGGGGATATTAGACTATTGGAGCAGTTTAAATGATAATAAGCAAAAAGTGGTTAAATGAGATTATAGATCTTTCAAATTTTAGCACCGAGCAGATCTGTGCTAAGCTAAATTCAATCGGATTAGAAGTAGATAGTGTTGCTAATATCAAAATTCCAGATAATATAGTTGTTGGCTATGTAAAAAGCTGTCTAAAGCATGAAAATAGCGACCATCTACATGTCTGTGAAGTTGATGTAGGAGATAGAGTTTTACAGATAGTTTGTGGTGCGAAAAATGCAAGAGCTGATATATATGTTGCTGTGGCTTTAGTAGGCGCTGTGATGCCAAATGGCTTAGAGATAAAAGAGGCAAAATTACGAGGCGTCCAAAGTAGCGGAATGCTATGCTCATCAACTGAATTAGGCCTACCTAAGATCAATGATGGGATTATGATCTTAGATGATAGCATTGGAGAGCTAGAACTTGGCAAAGCTCTTAATGAATATGATATTTTAAATGATGATATTATAGAGCTTGAGCTAACACCAAATCGTGGAGATTGTCTAAGCATTTATGGTGTTGCTAGGGATCTATCTGCGGCCTTTGATATCACAATGAGAGATGAAAAACCTCTTAGCGAAGATGATAGACAGCTTGGAATCGGTCGTTTGCTTAGCATACATTGCGAAGATAAGATAGATGGAGCCTTTGCTTATAGAGCCATTGGTATCTCACAAGGCTTTAATCAAAGGCTTAAACTTGCTCTTAGAGTTGCGATGATAGGCTCAAACAAAACTACAAATTTAGAGCGAGTATTGGAGTATATCACTCACTATACAGGGGTTATATTTAGAGCTTATGACCATGGCAAATTAGCAAGCAGTAGCGATGAAAAAATCGCTATAAATATCAAAAAATCAGGCAATAAATTATATGAAATTAGCTCTTCTGATAAGATACTTAGTATAGCAGGAATCTCTCAAAGCAGTGAAGCTAGAGTAGATGAAAATACCAAAATTGCGATAATAGAAGCTAGTTATATAGACCCAAATTTAGTATCAGAGTTGCTAGGCGATAACAAAAATATATCAAAAGATGAATTTACCCACAGAACAGCTCGTGGATCAGAGCCAAATTTAAATTATGCTATGAATATCTTATTTAATCTTTTTGCCAAAGATAGCAATATATCGCCATATTCTGGCACCCAACAAGTCCAATTAGATAAAGAGCAGCTAACGATCAGCTTTAGCGCATCTGAGATTAGCTCAATGATCGGAATGCAAATAAGTAGCAGCGATATTGCTAAAATTCTTAAAAAGCTTGGATTTGATATTAATGCCAATGTCGAACAAGAGCAGATATATGCCAAAGTCCCATTATATCGCCATGATATCTTAAATTCGCATGATATTTGCGAAGAGATTGTAAGAATAATCGGGATTGATAATATCCCGTCAAAAGCCTTAGAATATAGTGAAAAAAACCGCACAAATCAAGCATATAATAGATATAAATTATCTCGTGATATTAGACAAAAAGCTGCGAATTTAGGATTTTTTGAAAGTGTGCATTATCTATTTGATAATCCAGCCGAGCTAAAAGAATTAGGCGTGGCTTGCTCATCTGAAGCGTTGCTAAATCCGATAAATAGCGAACTTAGTATCTTAAAGCCAACTCTTATAAATCATCTATTAAACGCAACAAGCTTTAATATCAAAAACTCAAAAAGATCAATTAAGTTATTTGAATTTGGCGATGTTATTAGCAAAGATGGGATTCAAAGAGCTAAATTTGGTTTTGTTTTTAGCGGACTTATAGGCGAGCCAACACTTCTAAATGGGGCTAAACCAGCGACGATTGATTTTATATATTTTGCTAATTTAATCCAAAATATTTTAGGTAAAATTGAGCTAAGAAAATCAAACGATATTGAATTCCTAAGCGAATTTGAACAAGCAAAAGTCTATCAAAATGGTGATTATATCGGCTATATTGGTAGAGTAAATGCTACAATAGAACAAAGCAGAGATCTATTTAAAACCTATGTTTTCGAGATAGATTTTGACAATTTAAAACCTATAAAAAAACTAGCAAATCCATACTCCAAATTCCAAAACTTAAGTAGAGATTTAAGCATCATAATGCCAAAAGATATGCCTTATATCCGCATTAAAGAGACAATTGAGAAGTTAGATATTAAGAGCTTAAAAGAGTTTTTACCAGTTGATATCTATAGTGATGAGAGCTTAGGCAATAGCGTGAGTTTGAGTATTAAATTTACATTTCAAGATGATAGCAAAACACTTGAAGATGAAGAGATTGTAGCTATTATGGATAGTATTTTAAGAGCATTAAAAGAGAATTTGGGTATTGGATTAAGATGAGAGTAGAGCCTTTAAAATCAAAATTTGATGTAGAGTTTGACCTAGTATCAACAGATAAATCCATTAGTCATAGGTGTGCGATATTTTCGCTTTTGAGTGATGGAGTGAGTGTAATTAGCGATTATCTTGAGGCTGAAGATACTTTAAATTCATTAGAAATTGCTAAAAAACTTGGCGCCAAAATCGAAAAAATTGATAATAAATACTATATCACTCCACCAACCAAAATTAGCTCGGCTAAATCAGTTTTAGAGTGCGGCAACTCTGGAACTGCGATGAGAATATATATGGGGCTTTTAGCTGGTTGTGATGGATTTTATGTATTAAGTGGCGATGAGTATCTAAATGAACGCCCAATGAGGCGAATCGCTGAACCACTTATGAAAGTTGGTGCTACTATCGATGGTAGAGATAGTGCTAATAAAGCACCGATCGCTATTAGAGGTAGAAGCTTAGACTATTTTAGCTACGATTCTAAGATATCTTCAGCACAGGTCAAAAGCGCCTTAATCTTAGCTGGACTTTGTGCGAAGGGTTGCGAATTTAGCGAACCAGAATTGAGCCGAGATCATAGTGAAAGAATGCTAAAAGGAATGGGCGCTGATATCAGCTATAAAAATGGTAAAATCATAGTCCAACCGCTAAATTCAAAAAAGCTAAAACCACTTATAATGAGTGTGCCAAATGACCCTAGCTCGTGCTTTTTTTATGCTGTAGCAGCAGCTATAACGCCTGGTGCTAGGGTGAAATTTAAAAATATCTTACTTAATAAAACTAGAATTGAAGCCTATAAACTGTTAGAAAAAATGGGAGCGAAAATCAACTATACTCTTACTAGCTCCCAGTATGAAGATATCGGTGATATTGAGATTATCGGTGATGAATTAAATGCTATTATCGTGGATAAAAATATCTCATGGCTCATTGATGAAGCCCCAGCTCTTGCTATCGCTTTTGCTTGTGCTAAGGGAAAAAGTGAGCTTAGAAACGCAGCTGAGCTTAGAGTAAAAGAGTGCGATAGAATTAGCGTAACTATCAACGCCCTAAAAGCTTGCGGGATAGAGGCCGGAGAGTATGAAGATGGATTTTGGATTGTCGGTACTAAGCCAAATAGGGCATTAGTCGATAGCCACGGAGATCATAGGATCGCTATGAGTTTTGCGGTGCTTGGGCTAAAATGTGGTATGGATATATCAAAGAGCGAATTTATCGCTACATCTTTTCCTAAATTTAGCTATTTCTTACGAATGTTGGGGGCTAGAGTTGAAGATTGAACTTGCTAAAAATTATGGATTTTGCTTTGGTGTTAAAAGGGCGATTAAGATTGCTGAAAATTCAGCTGGATCACAAGAATCCACATCTGCTACAATAGGTGAGCTTATCCATAATAGCTTAGAGATTAATAGATTAAAGGATAATTTCAGGGTTAAAACCTTAAAAAATATAAGCGAATTAACAGATGAAAAAAGAGCAATTATCCGCACTCACGGTATCACAAAAGGGGATTTAGAAAAGCTCAAAACTACAGGGATTGAGATAGTAGATGCGACCTGTCCTTTTGTCACTAAACCTCAAAATATCGTTGAAAAGATGAGTAATGAAGGCTATGAAATAGTGATTTTTGGGGATATTAACCATCCTGAGGTTAGAGGCGTTATGAGCTACTCAAGCAAACCTGTTCATGTAGTCTTATCAATTGATGAGCTAAAAAATACAAAACTACCACAAAAAGTAGCCGTCATCTCTCAAACAACCAAAAAAATTGAAGAATTTATCTCAATTGTCACCTATCTAATGCAAAGGGTAAAAGAAGTTAGAGTCTTTAACACTATATGTAACGCAACATTAGAAAATCAAGAAGCCGTAAGAGAGCTAGCCTCTAAAGCCGATGTAATGGTAATCGTAGGCGGCAAAAACTCATCAAATACCAAGCAACTATATCTAATAGCTAAAAATTTATGTAGTGATAGCTATTTGATTGAGAGTGAAAGTGAGTTAAATTCAGCTTGGTTTAAGGATAAAAAGCATTGTGGGGTAAGTGCTGGGGCTAGCACACCTGAGTGGGTTATCCAAAATGTTATAAAAGAGCTTGAAAAGATAGATAAAATTTCTAATAGTTAATATAATATAAAGCTAAAAAAAGGTAAAATTGAGCACTTAAATGCTGTAAAGCAGAAAGAAAATCTATAGATAAAAAGGATCAAGATGGCTGAGGCGAATAAATTCGTTAATAATGAAATTGACAAAATCGACCTAGATGAAGATTTTGCTACTATGTTTGAAGAGTCTTTAAAGAGTGAAGAAGCTACAGTATGCGATGGTGTAATCGTAAATATCAAAGATGATGAAGTATATGTAGATATACGCAAAAAATCCGAAGGCGTTATGAACATATCTGAAATTACCGATGAAAGTGGTAAGCTACTATTTAATATTGGTGATACTATTAAAGTAGCAGTAACTGGCTCTAGAAATGGTAGGCCTAGTGTATCGCATAAAAAAGCTCTTAGAAAAGAGAAGGTAAAAGCGTTCATAGATAACTTCAATGAAGAAGCTGAAAATATATTTGATGTAAAGATTATATCAAAAAATAAAGGTGGTTTTGTCGCTGTTAATGATGAGGGTATAGAGTTTTTTATGCCTAGATCTCAAAGTGGCTTTAAAGATCCAAATCAAGCTATAAACAAAAATTTCAAAGTAAAAGTAATCAAAATTGACAAAGATAATCAAAGTATCATTGTATCACGCAAAAAACTAGTCGATGAAGATAGAAAAAAACGCAAAGAGATAGTATCAACAATCTTAGAAAATAAAGATGTAATTGAAGGCACTATCAAAAAAATCACTACATATGGTATGTTTGTAGATGTAGGTGGCATAGATGGCTTAGTCCATTATAGTGAAATCAGCTATAAAGGTCCAGTAAATCCAAATACTCTATATAAAGAGGGTGATAAAGTAGATGTCAAAATCATAAAGTATGATAATGATAAAAAACATCTATCTCTATCGATAAAAGCTGCTACCCCAGATCCATGGGATGAGATTAAAGATGGATTAGAAGTAGGTGATACTATCAAAGTAACTGTAAGCAATATCGAGCCTTATGGTGCTTTTGTTGATTTGGGTAATGATATTGAGGGATTTTTGCATATTAGCGAGATATCTTGGGATAAAAACATTAAAAACCCAAAAGATTTTATCAAAGAAAATGAAGAGCTAGATGTAGAAGTTATAGAGATAAATCCTGCTAATCGTCGTTTAAGAGTGAGTCTGAAAAACCTTTTACCTAAACCTTTTGATGAATTTAGCTCTAAATTTAAAGAGGGCGATATAGTAAAAGGCGTGATAACTACACTTACTAACTTCGGTGCTTTTGTAAGAGTTGGTGGATTAGAAGGTTTGTTACACAATGAAGACTCATCTTGGGATAGAAATGATAAGTGTAAAGATATATTTAAAGCTGGTGATGAAGTAGAAGTTAAAATTATCAAAATAGATCCAAAAGAGCAGAAAATATCTCTAAGCCAAAAAGATCTTAAAGCTAGCCCAGCTATGGAGTATGCAAAGTCTCACTCTGTTGGCGATATCGTTAGCGGAACTATAAGAGATATTAAGGATTTTGGCATATTTGTAAGCTTAGATGGCAATGTAGATGCCCTAATCCGTAAAGAAGATATCGGCTCTGTGGATATAGATTCTTTAAAAATCGGGGATAAAATCGAGGCTGCTATAGCTTTTATAGATGAGAAAAAAAATAGAATTCGCCTAAGTGTAAAAAGATTAGCCAAACAAAAAGAGCGTGAAGTTTTGAGTGAGATCAATGATGATGATAAAATGACGCTTGGCGATATCATTAAAGAGCAATTAGCATAATTAAGCTATGAAGATTAACAGCCTTTATCTGATTTTAGCTGTTATATTTGTAGTTGTTTTTGGTGGATTGATAGCTATTTTTGCTTATGCAAATTCCGGGCTATCTTCACCTTTTGTATCTACTACAAGTAGTAATATAAATTTAGAATATAACTATCAAAAATCAGGTAATTGGCTTGAAAAGATTGCGGAGTTTAAAAATAACGATTCTGTTTTACCTACAAATTTAATGATAATTAAGATAGATGATAAGATGGCTAAAGAAGCCAAAGCCACTAAGCAATATATCTTGGTTATCAATAGATGTGATTTTTATTCTATGTTTTGTATAAATAGAGTTTTTAAAGATTTTAATCTAAATTTCACAATTGTAAAAGATGGTGATATGGCTAATATTTATATACAAACAGATGATAAAGATATGGTTTTAAATGCAGTTAATGGACTCAAAAAATACAATATTCATACAACTTTAAAGGAAATTAACCTATGAAAACAGTTATAGTATGCGATGCTATTCATCCAGTTGGTTTTGAAATTTTAAATGCTCAAAAAGATATCAAAGTTATAGATGCTGTAGATACACCAAAAGATAAGCTTTTAGATATTTTAGGCGAAGCTGATGTGGCGATTACTCGTAGCTCTACTGATTGTGGTGAGAAATTTATAAATGCAGCTACAAAATTAAAAGCCTTAGTTCGTGCTGGTGTAGGTGTGGATAATGTGGATATAGATGGCTTTTCTAAAAAGGGAATTATAGTTATGAATGTGCCAACAGCCAATACAATCGCAGCTGTTGAGATGACTATGTGCCATCTATTAAATAGTGCTAGAAATTATATTAATTCTGTAAATGACTTACAACAAAATCGTGTTTGGAAGCGTGAAAAATGGTATGGAAATGAGCTTTATGGCAAGACTTTAGGTGTTATAGGCTTCGGAAATATCGGCTCAAGAGTAGCATATAGAAGTTTAGCTTTTGGTATGAAAGTTATAGCATATGATCCATATATAGACCCAAGTAAAGCTACAGATATGGGCGCTACATATACTACAAATTTTGATGATATTTTAGGCTGTGATTTTATCACGATTCACACACCTAAAAATAAAGAGACAACCAATATGATCGATGAAGAACAGATTGCTAAAATGAAAGATGGCGTTAGGCTTATCAATTGTGCTCGTGGTGGATTATATAATGAAGATGCGCTTTATAAGAATTTACAAAATGGCAAGATTGCTTATGCTGGGATTGATGTCTTTGTCAAAGAACCAGGCAACGATCATAAATTATTAGATCTCAATAATGTAAGTGCTACTCCGCATCTAGGTGCCAATACTTATGAATCACAAAAAAATATCGCCATAGATGCTGCTGAACAAGCTATTAGCGCTGCAAGGGGAATTTGTTATCCAAATGCTCTGAATTTACCTGTGAAAGTAGAGGATTTACCGCCATTTGTAGCGCCTTATACAGAGCTTTTACCTAAGATGGCGTATTTTGCTTCTCAACTTAGCGGTAAAAAGCAGATTAAAGCTATTAGATTAGAGCTTGAAGGCGAAGTATCAGATTACGCTGAAGCTATGCTATCTTTTGGCATTGTGGGTGCTTTAAAAGATGTTTTAGGTGATACTATAAATTACGAAAATGCTACATTAAAGGCAGCTGAAAAAGGGATTGAAGTATCTACAACTATAGTCCCAGCAAGCGGGTATAAAAGCAAATTAACAATCAAACTAATCACAGATGAGGACTCTGTAAGCGTTGGCGGAACGGTCTTTAGTGAGACAGAGCAGAGAATTGTAAGCGTAAATGGATTTAAAACAGATTTTAAACCAAAAGGCAGAATGATAGTATTTAAAAATCGTGATATACCAGGCGTTATAAGTGATATTAGCGGAATTTTAGCTAAATCTAAGATTAATATTGCTGATTTTAGATTAGGCAGGGATAATGATGGTTTTGCTTTGGCTGTTATATTAGTTGATGAAGATATCAAAAAAGATATTTTAGATCAGTTAAATGCACTTGATGCGTGTGTTTGGGCTAGATACGCAGTATTAATTTAAAAGGAGAAAATATGGCTACATACTCTATGGGCGATTTAAAAAAGGGCTTAAAAATTGAAATTGATGGTAAGCCTTATAAGATTGTTGAGTATCAACATGTCAAACCAGGTAAGGGTGCGGCATTTGTTCGTGTAAAGATCAAATCATTTCTTGATGGTAAAGTATTAGAAAAGACTTTCCACGCTGGTGATAAATGTGAAGCTCCAAATCTAGTAGAAAAAGAGATGCAATATCTCTATGATGATGGTGAATATTCTCAATTTATGGATGTTGAATCATATGAGCAAGTGGCTATCGCTGATGATGATGTTGGTGAAGCTAAAAAGTGGATGATAGATGGTATGATGGTTCAAATTCTATTCCATAATGGCAAAGCAATTGGCGTAGAAGTACCACAAGTAGTGGAGTTAAAAATAGTTGAAACTCAACCAAATTTCAAAGGTGATACTCAAGGTAGCAATAAAAAACCAGCAACCTTAGAGAGTGGTGCTGTGGTACAGATACCATTTCATGTGCTTGAGGGCGAAGTTATCCGTGTCGATACTGTCCGTGGCGAGTATATCGAAAGAGCAAATAAATAGCCACTCTTCTCCTTGTAAATTTATCTTACAAGGAGTTTATTATAATTATTACATAATCTCTGCTTGATTTCGGGGTGATTTATGAAAAGATTAATTTATGCTATTTTATTGATTATTTTAGCTTTTGGTGTTTATAATTTGGTTGATAATAGGCTTAAGATAGCCAAATATGATTTTGATGCTAATAGTACGCTTGGAAATGTCAATATAACAAGCTTTAAAGATGAGTATAAAATATTATATTTTGGATATACATTTTGTCCTGATATCTGCCCATCGACTCTTACTATTTTATCATCTGTGATCGATGAAATGAAGCTTAATAATGATATTAAAATACTATTTGTTACGCTTGATTTACAAAGAGATAGCGAGAAAGAGTGCGATGAGTTTGCTAAGTATTTTTACTCAAATTCAGTATGCTTAAAGATGAAAGAAGATGAGTTAAAAAAAGTTGTAAAAAACTACAACGCCAAATACGCAATTGTAAATTTACAAAATTCAGCGATGGATTATAGCGTAGCTCATAGCTCTTCAATCTATCTATTTGATAAAAGTGGGAAATTTTATAAAGAGATTTCAAATTTAACCAAAGATGAGATCAAAAAAGAGATATCGCAATTAATAGGTAGTTAAAAGTTAATTTTAACAAATCTATTTGTTTTATCAAATCTAAAAGTTAATAGATTTTGTAAAATTCCAAATAGACACATAAAGGTGATAAAACTACTTCCGCCATAGCTATAAAATGGTAGCGGAATCCCAACAACAGGCGCAAAACCTATAGTCATAAAGATATTGATACTCACATATATAAAGACCAAAAACGCCACAGCGCTAACGGCTACTTTGATAAAATATTCATCTTTAAGCTTATAATTTAAGCTTAAAAGGTGAATTATCAAAAATCCATATAACATTATAAGCCCAGCACCACCGATAAATCCATATCTCTCAACCGTATAAGCAAAGATAAAATCACTAGTGGCGATTGGTAGGAATTTAAATTTAGTTTGCGTGGCCTCATCGATGCTTTTGCCAGTGATACCGCCATTTCCGATTGCGATAATGCTTTGTTTGACTTGATAGCTAGGCTTTTCGCTTATGAAATCGGCTATTCTTTTCTTTTGATAATCGTGTAAATTTTCGTATAAAATAGGTGAGCAAATTCCAATTAATAAAGCAATACTAATCCAAATTTTGCGATTTACTCCGATTATAAATAGCACTCCATAGCCAGTAATTAATAGCATAAGTGCCGTGCCTAGATCTGGCTCTTTTAAGATTAAAAAAAATGGTAAAAGGATATAAAAGCTAATTTTTAAAAATTGTTTAAAGTTATATCCATTTTCATCGGGGGGAGTTTTTTTGATGATATAAGCTAGCATCAAGACAAAAGCAGGCTTCATAATCTCGCTAGGTTGGATGGTGAAATTTATAAATGGTATTTCGATCCACCTTTGCGCCCCAAGCTTGCTAACACCGACAAATTCGACACTCAAAAGCAAAATTATATTAATCCAATATATACTAGGAATCAACCATTCAAGCTTACGAATCGGTAACAAAAAAAATAGCATAAACGCCCCAAAGCCAATTATAAAATAGGCTATCATCTTAGCTGAGAGCATATCGCTAGCTTCGTTTATTAGGCTATATGAGAGAAATATAATCGGAAGTATAAGTGCTGGCTGAACATAATCAAAATGTGTTAAAATTCTCTTATCTAGTAGTATCAAAATTCAAACCTAAGCAAAAATTGGGTAAAATTCTAGCTAAAAAAGGGTTAAGATTGACTGAATTTATCTCTTCTAAGAGCGTTAGATTGGACCAAGAGTTGGCGTCTAAGCTTAATATCGCAAGAAATCAAGTAATAAATTTAATCAAAAATGGCAATGTAAGTGTAAATAATAAAATAATAAATAAAGCCGGATTTAATCTAAATTTAGGAGATAAAATCACCATTTCAACGCCACAAATTTCTGAAATTCAAAGTGAATTTAAAGCTGATTTTGATATTGAGATTATATATGAAGATGATGATATTTTGGTGATTAATAAGCCGATTAATCTCACAATCCACCCAGCCCCAAGCGTCAAAGAAGCCACGCTTGTAGAGTGGCTAAAACAAAATGGCTACACCTTATCAAATTTAGCAGGCCAGGAGCGTGCTGGCATTGTCCATCGCTTGGATAAAGGAACTAGCGGAGTGATGGTAGTGGCTAAAAATAACGAATCTCACGCAAATTTAAGCAAGCAATTAAGCACACGAGATATGGGGCGGATCTATTTACTACTTTGCGATTTAGCGCTTAAAGAAAATTGCGTGATAGATAGAGCCATTGGCAGACATCCACAAAATAGATTAAAAAACGCTATAATAAGCAACGCAAAGCCTTCTAAATCAGCATTTGCCAATATCTTAACAAGCCAAAATAAGCTGATTAATTTAGTCGCTGCTAAGCTATTTAGTGGTCGAACTCATCAGATTAGAGTCCATTTGGCGAGTATAAACCGCCATATTTTGGGGGATGATTTATATGGTTTTAAGAGCAATAGTGCTAAAATAGGCAGAATTTTTTTACATGCTTATATTTTGAGATTGATTCACCCTAGAAGTAGCCAAATTATGGAATTTAAAGCCACTTTACCTAGTGAGTTTTATGAACTAATTGGCAAGGAATTTGATAAGGAGATAGTAGATGAGAGCATTAAGGCTGATATTTTGTGTGATATCTTTAATGATATTTCTAACTGGATGTATTACAACTAAGACAACGCAGATTGACCCGAGTCTGCCTACTATTAGTGAATTAAAGACTATTAGCGATATGACAGAGATCGCTTTTGAGTGGCCGTTAATGTCGGATTATAATATTAGTGGATATCAGCTATACCGCTCTAATCCTAATGATAATAATCAATTGAATTTAATCGCTAAATTAAACGATAAATTCGCTACTCACTATGTCGATACCAATCTAGCCCCAGCGACAGAGTATCTATATGAACTTAGAACTTATAATGAACTAGGTAATATCTCAGCTGAAGGCCAAAAAGTTAGCGCTATGACCCAACCTCTCATTGAGTCAGTTACATTTATCCAAGCTCTTTATGGCTTGCCAAATAAGATAAAAGTTTTATGGCGCCCACATCCAGATCTTAGAGTGGCTTCATATATCTTAGAAAAAAGCTCACTATCAAATGATAGTTGGCATGAAGTAGCTCGCATAAATGGTAGATTAAATGTCGAATATATAGATAATGATGTTGAGCCAGGGCAGAATTATAGATATCGAATTTCAGTTAAAACCTATAACGGCATAATATCAGCACCAAGCAAGGTAGTAGATGCACAGACAAAAGCATTGCCAAATATGGTTATAAATTTAAGCGCTAGTGTGAATTTGCCTAAAAAAATTATCCTAACTTGGGAGCCAAATTCAAATGACGATTTTGATCATTACGCTATTTACCGAGCTACAAATGATATATTTCCTATGACAAAGATCGCCACTACGCTAGATACAGCTTATGAAGATTTAATCAATGATAATGGGGTAAATTATTACTATAAAGTTACAGCAGTAGATAAAGATGGCCTAGAAAGCCCACGCCAAAACAACGCAGTAGTAGGCTCTACCTTAGCAACGCCTAAAGAGCCGATATTTAGCTCTGCTAAATTCAATGGCTCATCAGTAGAGCTAAACTGGGATCAAGGTAGTGATTTAAGAGCTATAAAGTATAAAATCACAAAATCAAGTAGTGAAGGTGAGTTTATAATATATGATATAAATTCTCAAAATTACAGCGATTTTGATGTTAGAAAAGGCTTAGAATATACATACAAAATTCAAGCAATAGATGAGTTTGGCCTAGAGTCCAAATATAGCCAAAAAGCCGTAGTGATAACGAAATAATGCCAAATTTCTTAGCTAAAAATTTAAAAGATATTAAGCTTCCTGTATTATTTGATGGAGTGGAGTTTCTTTGGGAGGCTAAAAATGGTGATGAGAAGCTGATCTACACTAAGGCTTTAAATTGCGAGTTTTGCCTTGTTGCTAAGCGTAGTGGTGACAAATTCGTAATCAAATGTGATAAGCTCTCAAGACCAGCTAGGTTAGATGCTATACAAATAGCCTTAGAGGCTTATAAGCAGGTATTTGCCACTGATATTATCAGTCAAGCCACAGCAGTCAAAAAGCCTAAAAATATTAATTCTAGCGAATATATTATAAGTAGCGATGAGTTAATAGATAAAATAGATGGTTATGATAATGTATTTGTAGAGATTGGATTTGGTAGTGGCAGACATCTACTCTATCAAGCTAAATCCAATCCAAAGACGCTAATTATCGGTATAGAAGTCTATAAGCCAGCGTGTATGCAAGTGGATAATCTAGCTAGGCTTAATGGGTTAAAAAATATTTTATTATTAAATTTAGATGCTAGACTTGTGATGAGTCTTCTAAGATCAAATAGCATTGATAGGCTATTTTTACACTTTCCAGTGCCGTGGCAAAAGAGCAAGATGAGAAGAGTAGTGAGCGATCAGTTTGCTATGGAGTGTAAGAGAATTTTAAAAGATGGTGGCAAATTTGAGCTAAGAAGTGATGATAGAGAGTATGCTGATTATACTATTGGCTGCTTTATGGATCTTAAAAAGGCTAGTATTGAGATATATAAAAATAGATTTTTAGAAGTTTCAAGCAAATATGAAGATAGATGGATAAGGCAAAATAAAGATATTTATGATGTAATTTGCTCATTTTATGGTAATAGCGATGAGCTAAGCTTGGAGTGTGAATTTGAGTTTGCTAAGCCAAATTTGGAACATATAAAATCAAATTTCACCAATCAAACAATCAAAAATAGCGATCATTTTATACATTTGGAGCGAATTTATCATCTTTTAGATGGTGGAATTTTATTGCGGGTGGCATTTGGGTCATTTTATAGACCTGAGCATAGATATCTGTTAATTACTAATGATAGTATCTCATATCTATTTAAAAAACCGCTATTAACTATAGAAAATGTCAAAGCTCATAAGAATTTAGAAGGTATGTTAAATGCGTCACATTGTAGAAGCTAGGGATTTAGTCTTAGAGTATGATAGGAGTTTTAAAGTTATAAATGGGGCTAGTTTTAATATAAATGTAAATGATTTTGTCTTTATAACCGGAAAAAGTGGTAGTGGCAAATCCACTTTAATCCGCTCAATGTATGGAGATATGGATATTAGCAGTGGTAGTTTAAATGTCTGTTTGAGTGAATTAAAGGGTATTAATAGAACTTCTTTAGCACTTTTAAGGCAAAGAGTTGGGATAATTTTTCAAGATTTTAGGCTTATAAATGAGTGGAATGTAGAGCGAAATGTGATGTTACCACTTATCATTAAAGGTTATAATCAAAGCGTATGTAAAAAACAGGCTGCAAAGCTATTAAATCATGTAAATTTACTTCATAAATCTGATAAATTCCCATTAGAATTAAGCGGTGGCGAACAGCAAAGAGTAGCGATGGCAAGGGCATTAGCACACAATCCGCAATTGTTATTATGTGATGAGCCAACTGGTAGCTTGGATGACTATTCTAGTGATGTTATCTGGTCACTTCTTCGCTCGGCAAAGGAGGGTTTAGGCACTTGCGTGGTGGTTGTTACACATAAAATTCCTTCAGGTCTAAGGATGGATTATCGCCACTTTGAGTTATCAAATGGAGAGATAAATGAGATCATTTAAGAGCCATATTAGTGTTATTTTTCCGCTTGTGATCTTGCTTTTTGCTATTGAGTTTAGCTTGATGCTTGGTAAGTTTGTGAGTGATTATGAGTTTAAGATGGCTAGCGATTATAATATTATAATTGTATCAGAAATCGAGCTAAATGATAATATGCTAATTCCGATTATACCGACCTTTGCTTCGCTTGCGACTTTGGATGCGAATTTGATTTTAAATCGTCTTAAAAATGATATCTCGGCTAAAAATATCTCTGTATTAAAGAGTATTTTGCCTAAATTTTACTCTCTTAAATTGACTAATTTCCCATCTAAAGATGCTATGGTAAATATTAAAGCAAATTTATCTAAAATCCAAGGCGTAAAGCGAGTTGAAACCTTCTCTAAAACGCATGATCAAGTCTATAATATGCTGATATTATCTAAAAATATAGCCGATTATTTTGCGATTTTAGTTGGGCTTTTGGGGCTTGTTTTGGTATTTAAACAGATGAGAATTTGGCTTTATGAGCATAAAAGAAGAGTTGAGATTATGACGCTTTTTGGTGCGCCGTATTGGCTAAAATCAGCTATGCTTTATAAATTATCAATTATAGATAGTATTATCGCAACGACTCTTGTGGTGATATTTTATGCGATTTTCCCAGCTTTGCCAAGCTTTAAAAGTGCGATTTTTGCCGTTGGATTTGATCAGCCAAATTTAAATTTATTAAGCGATGCTACTATATTATTTGGTGTCTCAATCGGGGTTTCTGTTATAGCTGTTAGTTTGGTTATGCTACTTTCAAGGCGTAGATGATGAGAATTTTACTCCTTTTTACCATATCTATTTATATGCTCTTTTCAGCAGATGTATCAGAGAAGATAAAAGATCAAAAAGATAGCATAAGCTCAGCTAAAAAGCTTGAAAATCAGATCAATAAAAAGCTTGAAGAGTTAGCTAAAGATATAATCGCTGGTAATAAAGCTGTAGAGAGTACCGCTAAGCAAATTGAAGAGCTATCAGAGCAGGTAAAAGCTCTAGAAGATAGCGCTCGCAACGCAAATATAGAGCTTGATAAATTAACTAGCCAAAATGGTGAATTGATTAAGAATCAAAAAGATATGGAGCTTAGGATGATTAAGATTATAAGCGAGGATTTTGCTTATGATTTGGTCGCTCCAAATGATTATAGCGAGAGTCAAGATAGCATAATCGCAACTGAAATTTTATCAAATTTAAATAGAGTGATGAGTAGTGAGTTTAAAAAATTAGCCAAAGATTATGAAGAGACTACAAATTTGATAAAATCGCAATCAGAAAAGATTGAATCTATTAAATTTAATCTTAAAGAATTTCGCCAAAAGCAGACCGCCCTTAAATCCTTACAAAGCAAACAAAAGCGAAATTTAGAGATCTTAAATCAAGATAAAAATATCTATTCTAAGAAATTAGCCGATATCAAAAAACAGCAAGATGAGATGAGAAAAACTCTTGAAAATTTACAAATTCTAGCTGCTAAGCCGCAAGTTCCAGCCAAAAAACAGACCCCGACAAAAGAGCAAAATAGAGCTAAAACTGATGATGTAAGAATGATTGGATCAAGCTATCAAGCAGGTAATGTAAAGCGATATAGTGGTGCTAAAACTATTGCGCCTTTGGATAAATTTAGCGTAAAGCAAAAATTTGGTGATTATGTAGATCCTGTTTATAATATCAAAATTTTTAATGAATCTGTCGTACTTCGCTCTGCCACTACAGATGCTAGGGTGAAAAATGTTTTAGCTGGGACAATTGTATTTGCCAAAGAGACTCCTGTATTAGATAAGGTGGTAATAGTAGAAAATGGTAATGGAATTCACACAATTTATGCTCATTTAGATAAGATTGCTCCTACTATCAAAGTAGGCCAAAAGGTGAAAAAAGGCTATGTTATAGGGCGAGTGAAACAAGATTTGACCTTTGAGGTTACGCAAAAAAACTATCATATAAATCCGCTTGAATTGATTGCTATGAATTGATTGGCTTGAATTTAATATTAATTAATGCGTTTTTTAATTTGTTTTAGATATAATTGCCAAATTTTATGGAGATGGTTATGAGTAAAAAAAAGCGAATTTTAGTTAAATTTTCTGGTGAAGCACTTGCTGGCGGTAATGGATTTGGGATTGATTCTCATATTTTAAAGTATATTGCTGGTGAGATTAAGTCTTTGGTAAATAGCGATATTGAAGTAGGCATTGTAATTGGCGGTGGTAATATAATCCGTGGTGTAAGCGCAGCCCAAGGTGGCATTATTAAAAGGACAAGTGGCGATCATATGGGGATGCTAGCTACTGTTATCAATGCTATTGCTATGCGTGAGGCGTTGGAGTATGCTGGATTAGGTGTAAGAGTCCAAAGTGCTATTAAGATGGAGGCTATATGTGAGACATTTATTACAGGTAGAGCCCAAAGACATTTAGAGAAAAAAAGAGTTGTGATATTTGCTGCTGGGACTGGAAATCCATTCTTTACTACCGATACGGCTGCTACTTTAAGGGCTGTTGAGATAAATGCTGATATGATTATCAAAGCTACAAAGGTAAATGGCGTCTATGATAAAGATCCTATGAAATTTAACGACGCAAAGCTATTAAATGAGCTAAGCTATGAAAGAGCTATGGAAGATAATATAAAAGTTATGGATGATACTGCTATAGCTTTGGCTAAGGATAATGCTCTTCCGATTGTAGTTTGTAATATGTTTGAAGATGGGAATTTATTAAAAATCGCAAATGGTGATTATACTAACTGCTCAATAGTTAAAAATTTATAAGAAGGGAATATAATGAGAATAGAAGAGATAGCCGCTAAGGCTTTAGAAGCTGTGGGTGATGATAGATATAAATTAGCGCTTTTGGTGGCTAAAAGGGCTGAAGCTATAGCAAATGGCGCACAAATTTTAGTAGATGCAAATGCTCAAAAGATGAAATATACTGATATTGCGCTTTTAGAGATAGCTTATGGTAAAATTGTTTTAGAGGGAATAGTTGAATCAAATAGATAGCGAGCAGCTCTTAGAGCAGCTTATAGATGAAGTTGTCTGTGCTAAAAGCATAGAGTCGGCAAAGGATGTTTTATACTCTGTAGCTAAGCCAACGGGGATGCTTTTAAAGGCTGTTGATTATTGTATTAGATTACATGATGGGCAGTTTAGAAAGAGTGGTGAGCCATACTCTATTCATCCGATTTTGGTTTGTTCATTTGTAGCGCATATGGGTGGCGATGAGAGTATGCTTATTGCTGCTTTGCTCCATGATGTAGTAGAAGATACAGAATGCAGTGAAGAGGAGTTACAATTTGAATTTGGCGAAGAGGTAGCGGTATTAGTGCGTGGGCTTACAAAGATTGTAGCTATTAGAGAAAATGAGCTTATAAGCTCTAGTTCTAATGAGAAATTGGCAGCTTCGGCCTTGACATTTAGAAAGATGCTTTTGGTATCTATAGAAGATGTTAGGGTTTTGATTATCAAGCTTTGTGATAGATTACACAATATGCTAACTTTGGATGTATTAAGACCAGAGAAACAAAAGCGAATTTCAGAAGAGACCTTGGTGGTGTATGCGCCAATCGCTCATAGACTCGGTATATCATCTATTAAGAATATATTAGAGGATTTAAGCTTTAAATATGTTATGCCTAAAGAGTATGCTGGGATAGAGTCATATATAAATGAGCATAAGCAACAACTTCAATTAAAGATAAATTCATTTAGCCAAAAGGTTAGCGAAAAGCTTTTGGCAAATGGCTTTTCTGAAGATAGCTTTGTTATGCAAAAGAGAATCAAACACTACTACTCAATATATCTTAAAATGCAACGAAAAGGGATAAGCTTAGAAGAGGTTTTGGATCTTTTGGCTGTTAGAATTTTAGTCCATAATCCAAAAGATTGCTATTTAGCACTTGGGATTATACATATGAATTTTAATCCATTAATATCAAGATTTAAAGATTATATCGCCTTGCCAAAGCAAAATGGATATCAAACTATCCACACAACGATCTTTGATGATAAATCTATTATAGAAGCTCAAATTCGCTCATTTGACATGCATAAAACCGCAGAGTATGGGGTGGCGGCTCATTGGAAATATAAAAGCGGTGGCTTGGTATCGCCTAAGCTTGATTGGCTAAGTGACATTAAAGCTCAAGAGAGCGATGATAAGAGCATTGAGGATCTATATGAGTATGCTAAGGATAGCTTATATGTAGAAGATATCGCTGTATATTCTCCAAAAGGTGGGATTTTCACACTTCCTAGGGGTGCTACGGCTTTGGATTATGCGTATGAAATTCACTCTGAAGTTGGCCTACACGCTAAAGAAGCTTATATAAATAGGATTAAGGTTCCTTTATTAACTGAGTTAAAAAATGGAGATATAGTCCGCATTGTCACAGGAGATGAAGCCAAATATCGTTGTAGTTGGCTTGATAGTGTTAAGACTGGGAAGGCTAGGGCGACTATTAGAAGTTTTTGTCGGCAAAAGTTGCGTGATATAAACTATCAAGTATCGATTGATATTTTGTCGGCTATATTTAATGTCAATGAAGCTAAAATTTTGGAGTGGTTAGAAGAAGAGGGATTAAGCAAAAAGATCTCAAAAATAGCCACAGACTCTGTATATCTAAAAGAGGTAGTCCAAATTTTAGATACTCACTCTAAAAAAGATAAGCTATTTTCGCTTAAATTTAGTGATAAACACGAGGTTAAAAAGCAGAAATTTGACAATATAGTTGTATATTCAAATTTCACTATTAAGAGTGTGGATTTTGACTATTGTTGTAACCCAAAACGGGGCGATGATATCATAGGATTTAGAAATAATAGCAATGTTACAGTCCATCACAAACTATGTGAGAGAGCCGCAAAATTAATGAGCGATAAAGAGGAGATGATCTTTGTCAAATGGACTAGAAATGCTCCGCATAGATATAAGGTTATTTTAAGTATCGAAAACAAAAGGGGAAGTTTAGCTGAATTTTTAACATATTTAGCTAAACTCAATGTTGATTTAGTCACTATCACGCTTAGTCAGAGCGATGATTTGATAGCGGCTGATTATTTCGATGTTGTGATAGAACTTAGCGATAATCTAGATAGCTCTGTGATTAGAGATAGATTAAAGGATCGCTATAAGATAGCTGAATTTAGCTCTCTAAGTGACGCATATAAAAATTAAGGAAGATTATGATAGCTAAAATTATGAGTGAGATCAAGCGTGGAACCGCTGAAATAATTGATTATGAGAGAATTGAAAAATTGATTAAAGATTACTATGAAAATGGTAAAAATTTCTATATCAAGGCGGGATTTGATCCGACTGCCCCTGATCTTCATCTAGGTCATACAGTGGTGTTGAATAAGATGAGATTACTTCAAGATCACGGCGGTATCGTTCAATTTTTGATAGGTGATTTCACTGCTAAAATCGGTGATCCAACTGGTAAAAGCGTTACTAGAAAGATTTTGAGTGATGATGTTATAGCGCAAAATGCCAAAACCTATAAAGAGCAAGTTTTTAAAATATTAGACGAAAGTAAAACTGAAGTAATGTTTAATTCTGCTTGGCTAAATAGCCTTGGTGCTGATGGATTGATCGCACTTGCTAGCACATTTAATGTAGCTAGAATGCTTGAGCGTGATGACTTTACTAAGCGATATAAGGCTGAAACTCCTATAGCTATAAGTGAGTTTTTGTATCCACTTTTACAAGGTTATGATAGCGTTGCGATGAAGTGCGATATAGAGATGGGTGGAACGGATCAGAAATTTAATCTTTTAATGGGTAGAACTCTTGGTCGCACATATAATATAGGAAAAGAACAAGCTATCATCATGATGCCACTTCTAGTTGGTCTTGATGGTGTCAATAAAATGAGTAAAAGCCTTGGTAACTATATCGGTGTTACTGAATCTGCTAAGGATATCTTCGCTAAAACTTTGAGTATTAGTGATGAGCTTATGTGGGTTTGGTATGAGCTATTAAGTAGTTTAAGTAGTGATGAGATTGAGAAGCTTAAAAATGATGTTAAAAGCGGAGCTTTGCATCCTAAGGTTGCTAAGGAGAATTTGGCTTTAGAGTTAGCAGCTAGATTTAGTGATAAAGAGGCTGCTAAGGCTGCTGGAGATGAGTTTAATAGAGTCCATGCTAAGGGTGAATTGCCAAGCGATATGGCTAAATTTGAGATTAATGCTGATGATATTTGGATAGTTGAAGCGCTTAGTTTGTGTAAGTTAGTTGGGTCAAATTCAGATGCTCGTCGCCATATTAAGGCAAATGCTGTTAGTGTAAATCAGGCCAAAATTAGCGATGAGCAGCTTAGACTTTCTAAGGGTGAGTATGTATTACAAGTTGGTAAAAAAGCTTATGCTAGATTAGAGGTAAAATAATGGAATTAAAAAGTTTAAAAATCGGAAAATATGTGATCAAATACCCTATTATCCAAGGCGGTATGGGACTTGGCATAAGCTGGAATAAATTAGCTGGTAATGTCAGTTTAAATGGCGGTTTAGGTGTTATCAGCTCTGTTGGTACTGGATATTATGAGCATAGAGCTCACATCACTAAAGAGCTAAACTCAAAACCATATGATAGTGTGAATTTCTACTCTAGAGAGGGATTTAAGGCTATAATCGATAATGCGCGTAAAATTTGTGGAGATAGACCGTTAGCTGCTAATATAATGTGTGCTAGTAATGATTATGCTAGAATAGTCAAAGATGCTTGCGAACACGGCATTAATATCATAATTTCAGGTGCTGGACTTCCTACGAATTTGCCTGAGCTTACTAAGGGGTTTGCCGATGTGGCTTTGGTGCCGATCATTAGCTCGGCTAAGGCTTTAAAGATAATTTGTAAAAGATGGTATGATAGATATAATAGACTACCAGATGCTGTGGTGCTAGAAGGGCCACTTAGTGGCGGACATCAGGGATTTACATATGAGCAGTGCTTGGATCCAAACTATCAGCTTGAGAATTTGATTCAGCCTGTTGTAGATGAAGCATCTAAATGGGCTGATATAGGCGGAAATCCTATTCCTGTGGTGGCAGCTGGTGGGATATGGGATCATGATGATATAGCTAAGGTTATAAATCTTGGAGCGAGTGGCGTACAGATGGGGACTAGATTTATCGGGACTTATGAGTGCGATGCTGCTGATGGGTTTAAAGAGGTCTTGCTAGCGGCTAAAAAAGAGGATATTAGGCTTATTAAAAGCCCTGTTGGATATCCGGCTCGTGGGATTCAGACAAATTTACTTGATCTAGTAGATAAAAAGGCTGGGCCTAAAATTCAGTGTATTAGCAACTGCGTCTCTCCATGCCAAAGGGGCAAAGAGGCTAAGCAAGTTGGGTATTGTATCGCTGATAGGCTCTATGATGCTGTAAGTGGCAATAAAGAAACGGGGCTATTTTTCAGTGGTGCTAATGGATATAGGCTAAATGAGATAATTAGCGTTAAAGAGCTTATTAAAAAGTTGGTTTATGGGGAAAATAGTTAAGTTTTTATTGCCGTTTTTTCTTGCTATTTTTGCTTTTGGTGGTGGTGTTTTTGATGATTTTGATAATAAATTTACCAAGGCAAATAAGCAAGATAGAATTCAAATCTATCATGAGTTAAAAGGAGTGTATCTAAACTCGATATTAAATGATAATGAGAAGTTAAAATTAGAGAGCTTAAAAAGATTAGTTAGCGGTGCTAAGATACTTGGGGTTGATGATAGCGTATATGCCAAAGAGCTAAAAAGTATAGAAAATAAAAAAGATGAAAAGCCTAAAGCCACCGCAGAAAATAAAATCCAAACCCAAAATAAAACTGAAACAAAAAATCAAGCAAAAACCCAAAATAAAGCTCAAGCCACAAAGCAAGAAAAAGCTCAAGCCAAAGCGAACGAGAAAAGTCAAAATAAAACAGATAATAAAACACCGGCAAAAGCTGAAGCAAAAGCCGCAACAAAAACGGCAGTAAAAACCATGGCGAAAAGCGAAAACAAAAGCAATCAAATAGCCAAAATTCTATCGCTATCAAGCTCCAAAAATGCTTTTGTCGTGAATTTAAATACCAATAGCAATAAGATTGATATCAAGAGTTCTGAGCTAAATCAGAGTAAATCATATCGCAAGATATTTGAATTTGATGGGGTATTAACTACCAAATATGAGAATAAAAAATCTCAAATTTCAGATCAAATAAGGGTAGCGCAATTTAATAAAGAGCGAGTTAGAATTGTTTTTACCGATGATAAAGAGCAGGATATAGAGTATAAATTTGATGGTAATAGCATAATTTTCACACTCAAAAATAGCAAAAACACAACCCAAAAAGCCACCACAAAAGCAGTGTCAAAAACAGATAAAAAACCAACAACACAAAAAAATAGCCAAAAAACACCAACTAAGGTAGCAAATCAAGCTAAAGGAAAGATTGTAGTATTAGACGCTGGACATGGTGGTAAGGACGCTGGGGCTGTGGGCAAAAATAAATTATATGAAAAAAATATTGTCTTAAATATAGCGCTAGAAGCTGGTAAAATACTAAAAAATCGTGGATATAAAGTCTATTATACAAGGAGCAATGATAAATTTATAAATCTTAGAGATCGCACAAGCTTTGCTAATGAAAAAAAGGCCGATATCTTCATCTCTATTCACGCAAACGCCGCTCCAAATGAGAAAAAAGCCAAAGAGATGCAAGGTATCGAGACATATTTTCTAAGCCCGACTAGAAGTGAGCGAAGTATGCAAGCTGCGAATTTGGAAAATAAAGCTGATACTGATGAGATGAATTATTTCACTAAAATTAGCTATCTAAATTTCTTAAATAGAGAAAAGATCATCGCATCTAATAAACTTGCTATTGATGTCCAATCAAATCTTTTAAGTGCGGTTAAATCTAAATTTAAAGTCGTAGATGGTGGCGTTAGAGAGGCTCCATTTTGGGTTTTGGTGGGGGCTTTGATGCCTGCTGTTTTGATAGAGGCTGGATATATAACTCATACAAATGATCATAAACTACTATCAAACAAAAGCTACACAGATAAAATCGCTCTTGGTATAGCAGATGGAATTGATGATTATTTTGCGAAAAATCAATGATAAATTACCAAAATAACACACTTTATAACTCTAAATTTGATGATATATATTTTAATACTTATGAGCCTTTAAAAGAGTGCGAATATACCTATAGTAGTGCCTTAGATGAGGTAGATAAAGATGAAATTGTGGTGGCTGAGGCTGGATTTGGTGCGGGGCTAAATCTCTTTTGTACTCTTAAAAAGTTTAAAACTCTAAATAAAAAGAGCCTACACTATATCGCAGTTGAAAAGTATCCATTTACTAAAGATGAGTTAAATACTATCTATAGTGATCTTGGGCTTGATGGTGCTATATATGGGGAGTTTTTGGATAGTTATTATATTATCCCAAATTCTCTTTTAAGGATTAATTTAGACTCAAATATCACTATTGATATATATTTTGGTGATATTTTGGAGTTTTTAGATGAGTGTGATTTTAGGGCTGATATATGGTATTTAGATGGTTTTGCCCCTAGCAAAAATCCGCAAATGTGGAGCGAAGAGTTCATATCAAATTTAGCCGCTTATTCTAACAAAAATGCGATTATCAGGAGTTTTAGCACTGCTAGATTTGTGCGTGATAGGCTTAGTCAAAATGGATTTGAGATATATAAATTAAAGGGCTATCATAAAAAGCGAGAGATGTTAAAAGCGATCTGTATAACTCCAAAATCTAAGATAAAAAAGCAAATTTGGTTTGATCCACCAACTATCACAAAGCCTAATAGAGTTTTGGTAGTTGGTGCTGGTATAGCTGGATTATCCATAGCGACTATGCTTCAAAATGCTGGATTTGAAGTAGTCGTAGCTGAGAGCAAAGACCAAGCCGCCGCCGGTGCTAGCTCAAATTTGGCTGGTGTTTGTGCGCCACTCATTACACAGCCTGGGGTGGTTTTGGGTGATATGCATATTAGCTCATTTTTATTAGCTAGGCAATTTTATAGCCGTTTTGGTGGTGAGTTTGTGGATTTTTGTGGATGTGATGAGTATTTGATAAATGGTAAAATGCTTAGTAAATTCAACCACAAAAGCGAATTTTTTACAATTAGTAGCGATAAATATCCTAAGGCAAATATAAGCCTAGCTATGCAAATTATGCCTAAAAATCTCTGCCAAAACCTAGCTAAGGAGCTTGATATACTCTATAATCACGAAGTAAAATCGCTTAAACGCCTTGGTAGTGGCTATGAGATTGGCTTTGATGGACTAAATGGGGTTAGGGCGGATTTGGTGATTTTTGCTAATGGAAATGGGGCTATGGAGCTTTTTATAAGTGAGTTTAATGATCCATATATGCAACTTAGCAGCGTTCGTGGGCAGACTACGATGGTAAGTGAGTTTATAAATCTCAATAGACCACTTAGCGCTAGGGGATATATCACAAAGGCGATTAATAAAATTCAGCTAATAGGTGCTAGTTACGCTAGGGGTGATGAGTATGCCTTGCCTAGGGATAGTGATGATGAGTCAAATTTGGCTTTGGTAAGTGAGTTTATAGATGGTAAAAATATAGATATAATTGGCTCAAATGTTGGATTTAGGGGTTATAGCGGGGATAGATTTCCTATAATTGGCGGGATACATAATGCTAGTGAGTATATGCGAATTTATAGCTCGCTCTTATGGACAAAGGCTAAATCAACTCACCAAAATCCGATATACCATCCAAATATTTTGATATCAGCAGCTCACGGATCAAGGGGGCTTAGCACTGGAATTTTGGGGGCTAATATGCTATTAGATATGGTTTTGGGGCGTCAAATTTGCGTTAAAAAGAGCATAATCAATGCTCTAAATCCATCAAGATTTCTAATTAGAAAACTAAAAAAAGGCTTAGTAAAATCAAGTAGCGAAAATAATAAGCTAAGTCAATTATAAATTTAGTTAAAATTACCAAAAGCTTATAAAAGGATTAAAATGTATTGGCAAGATACGCAAATAGCAGTTGTGGAGTGCGATGGTAGGTTTTTTGCTTTAAATGGCTGGAATGATGAGTGCTTTGATAGATGCTGGGAGTGTTCTAGCAAGGATGGCAAGAGATTTGATAGCATTGTAGGCGATGAGACATATAGAATTTGGTGTGATGAAAATGGCGTTAGGTTGGAGCCAAACTGCTTTGGCGCTAAGGATAGTATAGAGTATATGTATAAGGTTTTGGTGCCGTATTCTGGGGCGGCAAATAGCGTAAATGGCGAGATTTTACGAGCTGTTTTAGCTATAGAAAATGGCGAGTCATATAGAAGTGGAGCTATAAAATTTATAAATTCACATATAGATAATAGTGAGATTTTAACTCTTTTAGGCTCTTTAAAAGATGGCGATATGAGTAAATTTAGTGAGTTTAAAAGTATGGTCGAGAGCCATATCTATGCTAAGTTTTTGGCAAATGAATTTATAGATAATTTTGTTGATTTTGAAGATTTGGCAGATTGACTCTGCCATCAAGACCAGCTAAAACTGCTAAGCTCATCAAGATCGCCTTTATATTTAGCTTTTAATGAGTTTATGTAGGTTTGGTTTTTATCCATTAATTGCTCTGTTTGGGCTTGGAGTGAGTTTATGAATTTGGTGATAAATGTGGAGTTACCAGTAAATTCACTCTCAAATTCATAGTAACTTAACTCATTTAAGATTCTCTCATTTATCTCACTAAGTCTAGGATAATAGAGGCTAAAAGCAAGTGGGTCAGACTCATAATCTTTGCTACTTTTTTCACATTTTTGGGCGATGAAATTTACACTTAATCTAATTGCGTTTTGATAGTTAGCACTAACTTTGATAAATACTCTTTCAAAAAATAGCTCTAAATTTGAAAATTTAGCCAAAAATAGAGTTTCAATATCGCTTAAAAATAGAGAATAAACCTCACTTGAAAATTTGCGAATATCAGCAAATAGTAGATCTGAGTGGAGTGGGTCAGATTTTCTAAGGCTTTCATATTTGGCTTTATAGCGAAGTGTTAGCTCTTTTAACTCATCAAAAATAGCTTGTAAATCAGCTAGGATTTCGCTTTGAAATTCGCTTAAATCTCGCTTAAATTTCTTAAATATCTTGGTAAATTTCTCATCGTTATAGATTAGTTTAGCCAAAATTTCATCTATATCTAAACTAACTCTTTCATACTCAATTTTCTCAAAGCTATTTTTATTTAAAAAGCCGGTTTTTTCTTTATAATAGGCGGATTTTTGGTTTTTTAAAGCGGAGTTAATCTTATTTGCGATTAGGGCGGCATTTTGTTTGATAGCTTCAAAAAATATCTCAAATTTAGAGTTATAGCTCTCTTTTAGCTCGCTAAATTTGAGATTGGTTTTGTTTTGAAATTTAGTGAAAATATCTGAAATTTCATCTAAGATATTGATGAAATTTAAATTTTGATTTTGTGATGAGAGGAGTATCTCTTGCGAAGTTGCTTTGATAAAATCCTCTTTTGTGTTTGCTATTTTATTTAGGAATTTAAAGACCGCTTCAAATCCACTATCGCCGCTATTTTCTCTTTGGAGTTTAGCTGAGATGGCCTCAACAGAGCTAAAATAATTGCTATATGTGAGATTGGCGTGGGCTAAAACTCTAGTTATCTCATCGCTACTTAATTTATCTTTTTGGTTTAATAGGGCAATTGCGTTTTGTTTTAGGCTATTTGGGATGAGAGTTAGCTCATCTAGCTCACTTTTTCTAGCGGCATTATCGATTAAGCTAATCCAAATTAAAGCTACGGCTTCTTTTAATATCATTTTAGTCTCATTGGTATCAGCGTCGCTTCTTGAATTTAGCCCAGGGGTATCGATGAAACTTATCTTTTTAAGTAGTTCATTTGGTGCGTAAATTGTGAGATTTTTGACATCTTTTAGGGCGTGGCGTTGATCTACAAAGGCACTTAGCTCATCTATATTTTTATACTCATCTCTACCATCATTGTGTAGAATTTTAAGCATATAATTTGGTGCGTACTTGATAAATGTAGGCTTAGCGGTTACTGGCACAACCCCAGTTGGTAATATATCAGCACCTAAAAGTGCGTTTAAAAAGCTTGATTTCCCGCTACTAAACTGCCCGACAATCGCTACAAGCGGTGGTTCGTGGCTTAGTAGGCTAAGGAAGTTTAATCTCTCGATTAGCTCCTTACTAGGGTGAAATTTCGGCTCACAAATAAAAGCACAAAATCTCTCAAATTCACCTAAAAATCCATCATCAAAGCTGATTTGATATACTCTTTTATACTCTTTTATAAACTCTTTTAGCATAGCTCTATCCTATTTTTGATCTCTTGGCATTGCGATATTTTGGTATCTATATCGGTTATTAATTGCTCTTTGTCTTTGATATTTTCAAAGGCTGATTTGGCTAGTTTGTTTATCTGTTCTTCTTTGGTTTGTAGATGCTCTCTCATAGCGTTTAACTCAAATTTAATACCATTTATATACTCGTTTGTACAAGCACTAGCTAGTTTGCTAAGTTGGTTTGGTAGATTTAAACTCACTATAAAATCATCAAAAATTTTGATTAAATTAGCCCCTATAATCTCAATATTTTTATCATTTTTTATAGCTTTATTTACATCGCTATTTAAAATTTCGTAGTTGATTTTAGGTAGATTTTGGTCTATATAGCCCCTAATATCTGGCAGATTCAAATTCGCATTTTTCGCCCCAAGTTTTAGCTCTAAAATTTTATTAGCAGAGTCAATATCCTTGCTGATTTGTTGCTTAAAATCTCTGAAAAAATCTATAAAAGAGTCATTAAAACCACTCTCTATAATCACTCCAAGTCTAGCGGTATCTAGCTTGATTTTTTTATTTGTGGCGTATTTGACATCGCTGATTACTCTATCTTTGATTTTAGCGCTTATGGATTTTAGGGTTGCGTTGCTATTTTCGTTATCATAATTTAATCTTTTAAGTAGATTTTCAAGTTCGCTATTTATACTATTTGTGGCACTGCTTATCTCATCTATCTCATTTTGGAGTGATTTGACAAGCTCTTTGGCTGTGGAGGTATCTGAAGTTAGGGCTGTTTTTTGTGCTTTTAGATCATCTTCTATTAAATTTGCGATATTTAAAAGCTCTTTTTTGTAGTTATCGATAATTAGGGTTGCCTTTTTAGAATTTGAGCCAAAAAAGCTCTCATAAAGATAGCTTTTTAGCTCATCTATTCCGATATTTTTAATCGCTGAAATGGTAAAAAACTTCGTCTCATCAGCCAAGCTTTCATCAAACCCACACTCACTAAGCTCGGTTTTTATGCTATTTTTGGTGTAGTTTAAAACCTCTTTTATATCATTTGGGCTAAGCTTATCAATGTGCGTAAGAGCGATGATTAGGCCTGCGCTTTTACCATTTTTTAGAGTATTTACTATAAATGCCATATCTTTTTTTGTTGCGCTTTGACTAGCGTTCATTAAATGAAGTGTAAAATCGCTTTGACTCATATAATTAGCTGTTAAAATCTCACGCAATACCACCGCATCATCAAGGCCAGGAGTATCAACTATATCAATTCCATCTTTTAAAATATCTAATTTAATCCCCAAAATCACCTCTTTAACCATCTTGCTAATCTCATTAGAAGCTGTCGTGTAGGACTTTAGCTCATCTATTGGGATGATTTTGTCTTTTAGGATTTTTGGTTCTAAATCCATCGATTTTAGCTCCTCAGGCGACCAGAAACATACTTTGGCAAATTCATCTTCGCTATATGTTAAGACACTTAAATTCGCCGTTTCAGGGATATTAGATGCGCCTAGAATTTTCTTATTCATCAAAGCGTTTAAAGTGCTACTTTTACCAGCGTTGATAACTCCAGTAACTGCTATTTTAAATTTAGAGTTATTGGCGCTATCATAGGCGTTTTTTAGCCTTTGGCTAAGATCTTTAAGATTAAATTCGCTTAGAATTTTATGGATCTCATTTAGCGTGTGAAGATTTTTGTGAAAGGGTTGAGCAGTAGCCTCACTGATATCTTTAAAATCAAGCTCAAGAGAGTTTATAAACTCACTTATTAAAGTGTAGCCACTAAAATCTATAATATCATTTTTAGCTAATTCATTAAGCCCAGCTAAAACTTTGTTAATATCTATTTTTAGGGCTTTTATAGCATTTAATATACCTACTTGGCTAAGCTCTACGCTATACTCATTTAGATTTAAATTTGCTCTATCAAAGATGGATTTTAAGCTATCTAATTTAATCAATCTATCATAATTTCGTGGATTTATACAAAGTATTATCGCCGCTTCATCGCTATTAAATTCACTTAGGTGATTCCCATCTACATATAGGGTTTTAACTCCCCAAATTTGCTCTAATATCTTAATCATTTTTTACCTTTTAATCTTAATATCAATAAAATCAAGCCCAAAATCAAAGCTACACTAAAAATAATAATTGAAATTTGCGCCATATTTATTAGTTTTAAACTTGGGATTAGATACCAACCATCTTGGTATAGGCTCACAAAATAGCCTTGAATGGCATCAAGCTTAATATCAGTTGGCACCATTGGCATATCTAATCCACATTGCCCAGTTGCTTTAAATAGCGATGGCAAAATCTCGTCCCAAGCGATATTTAATTCAAATTTTGGCCTATCCAAACAGCCCTTTACGCCAAATGGATTAGAATCTAATATAGCTTGATGGATCGCATTTAATCTCAAACCTTCTAAAATCCCACAAATTACGCCATATATAAAGATCAAAAATCCAGCCATATATATCCAAATTGACTTGTAAAACAGCGCTATCAAAATCGCACCAAAGCTCGCAATCGCCATATAATAGCGTATATAAACGCATTGAACGCAAGGGCGCATATAAAAGTAATTTTGTAAAACAAAGTGCGCCACAGCCACGCAAAAAAGCATAAAAATGCCGCTAAATAGCCATAAATTTCTACTCATTAAGATACCATTTGTTTGAATTTTGATTATTATAACCAAATCTTGCTATAATTTTGTAAATTTAAAAGGCTAGGATGAGTTGGAAACCATAAAATATCTACAATTTTATTTTGTTTTTGATAGGGTTATGAGTGGTTATGATGATATTTTTGTGGCGATTGAGTCTGAAATTTTGGATAGATTTGATAATTTTACGGATGAGTTTAGCTTTGATTATGATGAGACAAAAAGATTTTTAATGCGTCTAGCAAAGGGCGATAGAAAGAGATTTGCCACTAGTAAATATCTACCAAGACCATTAAGTAGCGCTATAATAAGCGAGCTATTGGATAAAAAATTTATTAAAATTGAGCAATCTAAGGAGATAAAACCTATTAAAAATCGCCACCAAAAGTTAAAAAAAGAGCTTAGAAGATACCAAATTCAAGATAAAATTCACTTTACAAAGCGATTTTATAGATTTTGGTTTAGATTTATAGAGCCAAATTTAGATCTCTTAAAAAACAACCAAAAAGATATAGTGATAAATGAGATAAAAAATGAGTTTGATCACTATTGCTCACTGGAGTTTGAGCTAGCTTGTATCGAGCTTTTATCTAAGAGTTTAAATATCCCAAAAGGGCAAATCTCAAGCTATTGGGATAGAGAAAATGAGATCGATATCTATGCCAATTATGATGGTTTTACCATAGTAGCAGAGGCAAAATATAAAGAGAGAAAAATATGTAAAAATATCTTAAATTTACTAATCCAAAAGTGCGAAAAATCCAAAATAAATTGGGATAAAATAGCGTTATTTTCAAAATCAGGCTTTAGCAATGAGCTTTTAGGGCTTAGGGATGATAGGGTGATTTTGTTTGATATTGATGATTTTAAGGATCTATATGAGTGATAAAACTAAAAGCATAGAAGATGGGCTAAAAAGCCTAATAGAACAGACATATCTAATAGAAAAAGAGTATAAAATTCTAGGCGAATCATATGCTAATTTGCAGAAATTCACCCAAGGGATCGTAGAGAGCTTAGGTGCTTCATTGTGGGCTATTAGCACAGATGGCGAAGTGGTGTTAAGCAATGATAAAGCCAAGCAGATTATGGGAATTTTAGATAAAATTAATATGCAAAAAAGCACACAAGAGATTGAATTTGATAATAGAGTCTATGCCATCAAAATAACTCATAGTATGAAAAATCAAATAATCCTAGCCACCGATATAACAGATGAAAAAAGAGCCGCTAGGCTCGTTTCTATGGGGGCAGTAGCGGCGCATTTATCACATGAAATCAGAAATCCCATAGGCTCGATTTCTTTGCTGACTAGCACGCTTTTAAAGCGTATTGATGAGAAAAATCGCCCATTGATATTAGAAATTCAAAAGGCCATTTATAGAGTTGAAAGAATCATCAAAGCTACTCTTTTATTTACCAAAGGCGTCCATATAAAAGCAGTTGAGTTTAAGCTAGAAAATTTAGAAATTCTATGCCGTGAAGCTATTAATCAATATGCTTTTAGCAAGGAGATTGAGTTTAAATTTAGTGGATTTGATGGGGCTATATGCGGTGATATAGATCTGCTTGATTTGGTGTTTAGTAACTTTATATTTAATGCTATTGATGCGATTGAAGAGAGCGATGATGAGATTGGGAGCGTGAGTTTGGAGCATAAATTTGAGAATGGATCGCACCATTTTTATATCAGTGATAGTGGGGTGAAATTGCCTAGTGATGCGATATTTGAGCCTTTTAAGACAACAAAATTAAAAGGCAATGGCCTTGGCCTAGCTCTAAGTTTGGAGATTATCAATGCACACAAAGGCTCTGTATCAGTCCAAAGTGAGCCTAAAATTTTTACAATAACTATCCCTTAAAATTATATTTTAAGTAAATTTAGTGTAAATTTGTCAAATTTAATTTATTATAAGGATTATTTAATGATACAAACCTGCCTTTTCCCGGCTGCTGGATATGGAACTAGATTTTTACCAGCGACTAAAAGTCTGCCAAAAGAGATGTTACCGATCCTTACAAAGCCCTTAATCCACTATGGCGTAGATGAGGCTAGAGAGGCCGGTATGAGCAATATGGCATTTGTTACAGGGCGTGGAAAGAGAGCTTTGGAGGATTATTTTGATATAAGTTATGAGCTTGAGCATCAGATATCAGGGAGTAGCAAAGAGTATCTACTAAATGATATTAGAGAGCTTATGGATCAATGTACCTTTACCTTCACTCGTCAAATGCATATGAGAGGCCTTGGGGACGCTATTTATAGCGGTAAGGGGCTTGTGGGAGATGAGGCTTTTGGGGTGATTTTGGCTGATGATTTATGTGTAAATGAAGATGGTGAAAATGTGCTTTCTCAAATGGTAAAAATCTATGAAAAGTATCGTTGTAGCATAGTTGCGGTAATGGAAGTACCTAAAGAAAATGTAAGTAGCTATGGCGTTGTAGATGGTAGATTTATAGAAGATGATTTGATAATGGTAAATGATATGATAGAAAAGCCAGACCCAAAGGATGCCCCTACAAATTTAGCTATCATCGGTAGATATATATTAACTCCTGATATTTTTGACATTATAGAAAATACAAATCCAGGTAAAAATGGCGAAATACAGATCACAGACGCACTCTTAAAACAGGCTCAAAATAATATGGTTTTGGCCTATAAATTTAAGGGACGAAGATTTGATTGTGGTAGTGTGAGTGGATTTGTAGAGGCTACAAATTTCTTTTTTGAGAGCGAAAATGGTAGAAAATAGACTTCAATTTCATAAGCAAAATATAAGTAGCATTAATAGCTACACAAGACGCATTAATGATGAGATGAATGATGGAGAAATCGGTTATTATCATCTACCAAAGCTTGAGATAAATGAGCTAGTAAGCTCTATTTCTAATATCAAAAATACCGATTTTGATAGTGTGGTTTTGATCGGCGTGGGCGGTAGTTCTCTTGGTGTGAAGGCTCTTTATGATATGTTAAATTTAAAAAAAGAGCTTATATTTTTAGATAATCTCGACCCATTTAGCATAGAGCAAAAATCAGCCAAAATCAACCCACAAAAATCGATTTTTATAGTATCTAGCAAATCAGGCACAACTATAGAAACTATATCTATATATAAATATTTATTGGATAAATTTAAGATTAAAGAGCATAATAATTTTATATTTATAACCGACCCAGATAGCCCTTTGGAAAACTACGCTAAGAGCATAAATGCTATGGTGTTTAATATACCTAAAAATGTAGGCGGTAGATTTAGTGTGCTTTCTGCTATTGGCTTGGTTCCGCTTGGGCTTTGTGGAGCTGATATTAAAGCCTTGCTAGATGGTGCTAGTAGCGTAAAAGAGCAGTATTTACATAACAGAGATGATACAATCATACAAAAGGCCTATCACTACGCAACACACAAAAATGCTAAAATTAATGTTTTGTTTAGTTATAGCGATAGATTGACTAGTTTTAATGAGTGGTATATTCAGCTATGGGCTGAGAGCCTTGGCAAAAAGCGTGGCTATAAAAGAGTTGGCCTAACACCTGTTGGATTAGTAGGTAGTAAGGATCAGCACTCATTTTTACAACTTATAATGGAGGGTATAAAAGACAAAACCGTTACATTTATAACTATAAAAGATCATAAAAGCGATATCATGGTGCCAAATTTGAGTTTAGAGTATTTAAATAGCTGTGATTTTGCTAATTCTAAATCAATTAGTGATATATTCAACGCTCAAGCTCACTCTACCATACAAGCCCTAGCTAGTGAGTTAATAAGCATTGATGAAATCGCCTTAGATAAGATAGATGAGTGGCATTGTGGGTGGCTTATATATTATTATGAGTTGCTTACTAGTGCGGTGGGAGTTATGCTTGGTATTAATACCTATGACCAACCAGGTGTTGAGACAGGCAAGAGAATACTTAAAAAGCTGTTAGAAAATAATAATAAATTCTAATTAATAAATTTTATTATTTAATTTATCAGATTTTAAGTTATTTATTTGTATAATTATGCGACTTAAAAATAAAGGATTAACAATGAAAAATGTAGTAACACAACTAAACCAACTTCAAGCTGATGCTCATAGCCTATTTGTAGCATTTCATGATTATCACTGGAATGTCAAAGGGCTACAATTTTTCTCAATTCACGAATACACAGAAAAAGAGTATGATGAGTTAGCAGAGCTCTATGATGAGATGGCAGAGCGTGCTATCCAAATAGGCGGTAAAGCTATCACCAAAGCTGATGAACTTCTAAAAATTGCTAAAGCACCAAAAATTAGCAAAGATAACTACACAGCTATAGAAGTTATAGAGGCTTTGAAAGTTGCGTTTGAATACTTAGTAGCTGAGTTTAAAAAGCTAGAAGAGGTAGCCCAAAAAGCTGATGATAACACAACAGTAGCAATAGCTCAAGAAAACTACGCTAAATTAGAAAAGAAAATTTGGATGCTTAAAGCAACCTTGGCGTAATCTTAGGTGTAAAGCGGCTTAAAACCGCTTTACTAATTAATTATTTTTTAACTGCTTCAATCTCGATATTTAGTTTAATCTCATCACCAAGTGCCACTGTGCTAGAATCTGGCGCAAAGTTAAAATCACTTCTTTTGATTTTGCCTTCTAGGCTAAATCCTACTATTTCGGTGCCTTGTCTGTTTTTGCTTACGCCGCCAAATTCATAGTTTAGCACTACTGGTTTAGTAACATCTCTAATTGTTAAATCGCCTTTGATTTTGCCTTCACCATCTCCGCTTTTTTCATAGCTTTTCATTGCGAATTTGATTTGTGGGAATTTCGCAGTATCGAAAAAATCAGCCTTTTTAAGGTGCGCATCACGACCTTGATTATTTGTATCTATAGAATCTACTTCTATTGTAGCTGTTAGATTAGATGGGATTTTGTCTGTGATATCTAGCTCTCCACTAAATTTGCTAAATGTCCCTGTAACATTGCTAACTTGAAGGTGTTTGATCTTAAAAGCTGTACTAGAATGAACCGCATCAACGCTATAAATTGTCGCATTTGCCGCACCAAAAAGCAAGCCTAAAGCCGCAACTGAAGTTAAAATTTGTTTTTTCATATTTTCTCCTTTTGAGTTTGTAAAATGATTATATTTAGCTAAAAATAATATATATTAAATAGTTTAAATTTTATCAAAAACTCTTTGTAATCTACTATTTAAAAATTTGCTAAATTCATCAATTTTGATATCTCTTATCACGCTATCTCGCTGTTTTTTGCCCCATAATGACTCAGGGAAGAACTCATCATCTCTAAATCTAGCTTGTATATGTATATGAACTCTAGGCAGATAATTAGCAAAACTCGCCCAATTAATCTTATCAGGATTATAGAACTCTATCATCGCTTTTTCACACTCTAAGGCTGCTTCAAATAGTCTTTTTCTAGTATCATCATCGCAGTGGCTAATCTCTTTAAATTCGCCCTTTGTGAAGATTTTGACCCATGGGAGGGTATTTGGCTCAACTTCAATATAGATAAACTCATCGCTATAAATCATGATTTAACCTTTATAAAATTTACTAAATTATACCAAATTTATCACTATTTTATAGGAGTTTTGATAAGATGACGCAAAATATTAAGGTATGAGATGAAAAGTTGTATAATAGTCTATGATGGTGTAAATATCCTTGATTTTGCTAGAATTTATGATATTTTTGTTAAGTGTGGGATTGAGTTTGTTGTGATTGGTTTTAGAGATGATGCTACTGATGAGATAGGGCTTAGACTTCCTATGCATATAAGCTCTGAGAGCTTATATGGTTATGATATTGTGGCTATTCCTGGTGGGAGCGGCGCTGAGATTTGGGCTGATGATGGTATATTTTTAAGCTGGATGAGAAGCAGTGAAGAGTCAAAAGATATAATATCATTAAATAATGGTAGCAAAATTTTAGATGGAGCTAGGCTTAATGGAGTTAAATTTAGCTCATCAAAGGCGATTTTAGAGTGGATAAAGAGCAGATCGTAATATCAAATTTTGCTAACAATCTAAATGGCGATGATGGTGCTGTAATCGGCAATATGGTTTATAGCAAGGATATGTTTGTTGAGGATATCCATTTTAAATCACATTGGCTTAGCCCCAAGCAGATTAGCTCAAAAGCAATGATAGTAAATTTAAGCGACGCAATAGCGATGAATGCCACACCAAAGTATGCTCTATTGGGGCTTGGATTGCCTAGAAATTTAAGTAGCAAATATATCAAAGAGTTAAGCAACGGCCTTAAAGAAACTGCGGCGAAATTCAACACTCAAATAATCGGTGGCGATACGATTTCAAGCGATAAATTGATAATTAGCCTAACGATAATATCTCATTTAAACTCTAAAAAACCATTAAGCAGATATGGAGCCAAAGTAGGGGATATAGTCTGTTATACTGGTAGATTGGGTGAGTCATTAAAGGGGCTTAAAACGCTTTTAAATGGTGGTAAAATAGGCTCAAATTCACGCTTTGTAAAGCCAAATTTGAGATTTGAGTTTATTAAAAATAGTGCTAAATGGCTTAGATCTGGTATGGATATCAGCGATGGATTAGCAAGCGATCTAGCCAAAATCACAGGAAATAAAGCGGTGAAATTCACTAAAAAACTATCTAAAATTGAGTTTATCAGTGGCGAAGAGTATGAGATGCTAATTGTCGTGCCGCCTAGAAATCTCAAAAGGGTATTAAACCAAGCCAAAATATCTAGAATCAAGCTAAATATCTTAGGTAAAATTATAAACGAAAGGGCAAAATTCCATGGAAAATTCAGCCATTTTTAAGCCATTGCTTACCACTACTCACGCACCGATTAATGCCTATTTTAGTAAAAATTCAAGCGATTTTGTCGTGCGCGAAATTCCATTATATGAATTTAGCGGAAGTGGCGAACATCTAATGATAGAGATTCAAAAAAAGGGCTTAAGCACCTTTGAAGCATTAAGCATATTCTCATCTGCTACCGGGGCAAAAATCAGAGATTTTGGCTATGCTGGATTAAAGGATAAAGATGGGATGACTACGCAATTTATATCGATACCATCAAAATTTGAAAGCCAAATCAATAATTTTACTCACCCAAATATCAAAATAATAAAGACAATTTATCACAATAATAAGCTAAGAATCGGCCATCTAAAGGGCAATCACTTCTTTATCCGCCTTAAAAAGGTCTTGCCAAGCGAGGCAAAAAAGCTAGAAAATGCGATAAATTTGATTGATAGTCGTGGCTTTGCTAACTACTTTGGCTATCAAAGATTTGGTAAATTCGCTGATAACTATCTAAAAGCCAAAGAGCTATTAATCGCAATTTCAAAAGGTGATAAAAAAGCCTTAAAAAGATATAATCCAAAGCTTAGAGATTTTTTGATTAGTGCGTATCAAAGTGAGATTTTTAACCGCATTTTAAGCAAGCGTGTGGAGATTAGCCGATTTTGCGATAGTTTTAGCGTTAGGGAGTTGAGTGAGATTTATAAATTTGACCTTGATACTATCAAAAATTTAAAACGCCAAAAGCAGTTTTTTAAGCTAATTTGCGGTGAAGTGATGGGGCATTATCCATTTGGTAAGCTTTTTTTGTGTGAAAATTTGGATTTAGAAGTTGAAAAATTTATCCAAAGAGATCGCACTAGTTGTGGGTTGCTTATGGGATTTAAGACTTATGAGTCAAGTGGGATAGCACAAGAGATAGAAAGAGAGATTATAGCTCAAAATATGGAATTTGCTAATCTTATGAGTGGTTCAAGGCGATTTAACTGGGTTTGGGCTGATGATATGAAGTATAGTTATAATGAAGAAGAGGCTCAATTTAGCCTTAGTTTTACACTACAAAAGGGCTGTTATGCTACAATTTTGTTGCGTGAGATTTTGGGTAGAGAGATATTTGATGGTGGGGATTTGTGATTTAAATTGCAAATTTGGAATTTTTGATTTATGAAATTTGGAATTTTAAAATAACTTAAATTTGTAAATCTTGAATTACAAAATCTTAAATTCCAAATTCACAAATCCAAAGTGAAAATTCAAAACCAGAAATTTAAATTTTAAAACCAAAAATTTAATCCCAAAATCCACAAATTTAAAATTTCAAATCCAAATCATTAAAATTAAAAATTCCAAAACCATAAATTCCGAAATACTAAATTTTAAAATAAGTTAAACGTATAAATCTCAAATTTCAAAGTATAATTTTAAATCCAAAATTCGCAAATTAAAAACATAAAGTATAAATTCAAAATAAAATTAGATTAAATCACAAAGGTAAATTTAGCAGATTTCTCTGCTAAATTCTATTTAAAGCTTGATAGTTTGTTGTTAAGTTTGGTAGCACTATCTAAGATTTCATCTGATGAAGACTCTATTTGAGTGGCTAATTCTGTGAGTTGAGTAGCTGCGGTGCTGACTTTATCTATATTGTTATTTAGCATCGCCATTCTATCTTTAGCGTCGTTGGATTTTTCTTCTACTGTTTTGGTAGATTTGATACCAGAGTCTAGTTTGTTTATTGAATGGACTATCTCATTTTTGAGATCTGCGGCCTTGGATGATGTATTGCCCATTGATAGATGGATATCATCCATTAGCGATTTATTGTTATTTACTTGTTGGACTATGGTTTGGACTATGATATTGATATCACCTAGTGATTTGCTAGTTTTTTCAGCTAAGGCACGGACTTCATCAGCCACAACGGCAAAGCCTCTACCATGCTCACCAGCACGAGCAGCTTCTATAGCGGCATTTAGTGCTAGAAGGTTGGTTTGGTCTGCGATATCTTTAATAGAGTTAGTCACGCTATAGATTGTATCTGCGCTTTGAACGAGTTGATCCATATTTGTTACCACTTCGTTCTCTTGTTGGCTACTTACTTCTATTAATTTTATAAGCTCTAAAAGCGTGTTTTCTACGGTATTCATAAGATTTTTTAGATCTTGCATATTGGCCGTAGCGTCATTGGCAAGCTGTTTATTTAAATTTATAGTGTCGTTTAGTAAGATTGTCAATTTTTGTACGCTTGCTACTTGTTCGTGTTGGTGAAGTGAGTTCTCTTTTAATTTATGTGCGTTTTGTTGTAAAGAGATTGAGTTTTTATGACTGCTATTTGCACTATCGATCGCTTCTAGGACGGAGTTTTGGACTATTTGGATAAATTTGTTTATATATCCAGCACTAGTGGCTAATTCGCTTTTTGGGTCTATTTTTAAGCGAGAGTTAAGATTTGCTCTGTTGCTTGCTAAATTTGAGCTAAGCGATTCTAGATTTTTAGTTGGGATAACTACTTTGACAAGTGTCAAATATATAAATAACGCAAATATAAGCAAGGTTACACCAAATACTATAATTGAGATATATAGTTGGTTTTTGTTGTTTTCTTCTATTTGATTTGCGATTATGGTTTCAAATTTGGTTAATTTTTTGTTTAGCTCTTGATTTAGGTATAGGGTAGAGTTATCTTGCATTACGCTGATTTGGCTTAACATCATAGAGTAGTGCTTTTTAAATAAATTTAATAGCTCACTATCATCTAATCTAGCTTGATCTACCTTTTTAACAAGCTCATTAAGCGTATCTAAAACATCTTTAGCCAATATATTTTGAGTTGATACAATGGCTAAGATTTGATCCATCGCCTCTAATAGAGCTAGGTTTTCTGGAGTTGGGTTTGCCACTACTAATTTATCTATATCGTGGCTTAGAGTGAATAGATATGCTTTTGAGTTTATAGCGATTGAATTTGCTGATTTAAATCTCTCTAATTGTATCTGCTTATCCTCAAATGATTTAGATATTGAGCTTAGCATATTAGCATCTACATCCAAAGTGGCTAAATATTTTAAAGTTTCTCTAAATTTATTGCTATTGATTACGCTTTGGTCGTAGTTTATGAAATTAAATCTAGTTTTGAATACATGATCGATTTGTAGATCATAAATTTGTAGATGTTGCGTAGCCATTGTTATCTCTTTATTTTTTAGAGCGGATCTATAATTATTAAAAATAAATATCAAAAGAATAAAAATAAATATCAACACAAGCACAGTAAGTGCGATAAACTGCTTTAAAAAAGTGATTTTTCTAGAATTGTTCATTATATTCCCCTGTTAAACTCTCTAAAAATGCGACTATATCTTCTACTGTTTGCTGATCTAGGAATTTGCCTAATTGATAATAAGCCATAAATTGCACGCACGCATCAAGTGTAGGAATACTACCATCGTGATAGTATGGGGCTGTTTTGGCTATGTTTCTTAGGCTTGGGACCTTAAAGACCATTTTATCAGATTCTACCTTTGTAATCTCATAGCGACCCAAATTCTCTTGATTTGGATATGGCTCGAAAATTCCGATCTTTTGATACATTGTCCCACCGATATTTTGACCTTGATGACAAGCTACGCAACCATTAGTTTTAAAGGCATTCCAGCCTCTTTTTGCTGCTTCACTAATGGCATTTTCATCACCTTTTTGGTATCTATCAAATGGAGCATTTGGGGTGATTAATGTCTTTTCAAACTCAGCTATAGCATCAGTGATATTATCCATATTTATTTCACCATAAATTTTCTTAAATTTAGCTTCATAATCAGGATTTTGCTCTATTATCTTTATAACTTCAGCTTCATCATTTAGTCCCATCTCTTGCGGATTAGTAAAAGGCGCTCTAGCTTGATCAGCTAAATCTTTAGCTCGGCCATTCCAAAATTGAACGAAATTAAATGCCGCATTGAATGTAGTTGGCGAGTTAAAAGGGGTATCCATAACTCCATTTATACCAGTTGAAAATACTTGATTATCCACACCAAAGGTCTTTGTATCGTGGCAGGTATTACACGAAACTTTCCCGTCTGCTGATAGTGTAGTATCCATATATAGCTGCTTTCCTAGCATTGCTTTTTCTTTGTTATATGGGATACTATCAGGAATAGGCGTAATCATCTGATTTTGATTTATCTCAGTTTGAGCACTACATATTGTCAAGGCTGATAAAGCTATGATTATCGCTCTTTTCATCTTATCTCCTTATACAGTGAAACTAAATTTAAAAATTTAAATTTAAAAGTTAAAATTATGCCTTAAATTGAATTAAAATCTTATAAAATTTATTAAAACAAATAAAAAACTAATAGTAAATTTAAGTTATTTTTAGGTAAAATTACAAATCGGTGCGATGGATGGTCGCAAGGCTTATAGTCTTGAGGAAAGTCCGAGCTGCAATAAGACAGAGTTCCACCTAACGGGTGGCTGAGGCAACTCAAGGGATAGTGCAACAGAAAGCAAACTACCACGCAAGTGGTGATGGTGAAACGGCGGAGTAAGAGCCCACCAGTGCTAATAGAGATATTAGTAGCTATGTAAACCCAACTCGCAGCAAGAAGGGGTGGTTTGGAGTCTTATATTCAACCCTTCGCTTGAATTTGATCCAAAATCAAATCTAGATAAATGACCGTCATAACAGAACTCGGCTTATAATCGCACCGCATTAAAGATCGTATTTTTTAGCTTTTTTAACCTTATTTAGCTCTACTTCAAGCTCTTTTTGCTTTTTTTTAAATAACTCGATCGCACCCTTTAAAAGCGATGCGGTACATTCTAATTCTTCTTGGCTTAGCTTTGGTGGGTAGTTGTTTATAAGGTATTCTATTCTATCTAAATTCTCACTTACCAAAGCGGATTTAAAATCATCGAGCCAATTCATTTATCATCCTTTGTTGCATCTCTCCACGCTTCTAAAAGCTCTCTTGTTACATGGACGACTTCGTCTAATTTGCTTTGGTCATTTGTGATATTGGCTTCAGAGATTAGCTGAATTTGTCTGCCGTATAACCCTTGGAGATACTCACTGATTTGGCCTTGACTCATATCTAGCGAATTCATTAGCTCAAAAAATATCGCATTTGTTTTGTTTAAAAATAGCACCTTACTCTCTATATCGCCAGAATCCATCGCTTTTTTGGCTCTATATATAAAGCGTAAAATTCCCTCATATAGCATAGTTACTAACTTTTGTGGGGAGTCAATCCCCATGTTATTTTGGCTATAAGCCGCATAAGCGGCGTTAGATGATGGCATTGGTATTCCTTTATTTGTTAGCATTTCTTGCAGCCTCGATCATACCATTTACAGTATTCATTTGAGATTCTAGCTTAGCAATGATAGTATCATATTGTGACCATTTTTCAGCCATTGTGGTGTATTTTGTATCTAGCTCTTTTTGTCTTTTCTCTTTAGTTTCGGTTAGAGATTTGTGTGAGCTTGTTAGACTATTTTCATATTTTGTTAGGGTGCCATTTGTGCCGATTAAGCCATTTAGCGTATCATTTAAACCTTTGAAAAATCCACCCACAACTTCTGTTTTGCCCTCTAATTTCTGTTCTTTTAAGCCTAAACTCTCTAAAAATGTTGAATCACCTTTAATCTCGATATTTGTGCCACCTGAGCCTTTTAAGACTAGTTTTCCATCTTTGTCAAATGAGGCTGATATATTGCTTAGGCCAGATGCGTTGGTGATGGCTTTTAATAGGGCGTTTTTCTTATCTTTTTCATCTCCTGTGCCACCAGTGTTAGTAGCGCCGCCGGCGGTATAATCTTTTGGGATATCGATACTTATATCTACACCATTAATGGTCAGTGTGCCTTTTATATCATTATTCCAATCAATTGCTTTATCGCCTTTTGCGGTGACATTGGTAAATTTAGTTTCAGAGCTAAAGAAATTTTTAAACTCATCAAAATTTGTAGTTATCATATCATTTACTTTGGTTGAATCCATAGTCAAAAGCCCATCTTTGGTAACTGTGATACCAAAACTAGCTAAGGATTTACCATCTTTGCTTACGCCATTTATAATCTTATTTAGCTCGCTTGATATAGAAGTTATCTCTCTTACACCTTGAAATGTCCCAGCTAGGCCAGTTTCGCTATCATATTTGGTAGCTTCATTTATATTATTCATTAATGAGTTGAAAGAATCCACCATCGCTTTGATATCTTCTAGTATCCCTTTGGTGCTTTGCTTGATAGATGAATTTGTGCTTTCGCCGTCTTTATCTACTTTATTTAAAGTTAAGCTAACACCTAAGATTAGATCTTCAACTTTATTTGAGCTTCTAGTGATATCTATGCCGTTATATTTGAATTTCGCATCTTGTGCTTTGGAGATTTGAGAGCCGGCTTTTTGTTGTTGATCAGGTTGTAGAGTGCTAGGATCTTTTAGAGTTAATCTATTAATCTCATTGCCGTAGCTATCTTTTTCTCCGCTTCCACTAGATTTATCAAAATAAAATCCTAAAGCTTCTAGAGTGCTATCAGAGCTTGTATTGCTACTACTTGAATTTGTAATACTATAAAAGCTAATTTTATTTGCCTCTCCAGTTTCGGCTGATTGGATAATCAATCTAAATGGCTCATCCCCACCGACATTTAAAATTTTAGCTTGGACTTTGCCATCTGTGGCTTCATTGATCTTTTCAGCCAATTGCTCTAGTGTAGTAGTAGAATCTGCGTCAATCACATAATCCTTACCACCGATACTAATCCCAAAGCTAACATCTTGAGTAAATACACTATCAGTTCTTGAGCTAAATTTTTTAGATTGAAATGAGTCTTGACTAGCTAACTGCTCTACACTTAGATTTAACTCTTGCTCCGCTACACCAGAGCTTACTGATACTGAGACGCTACCGCTACCACTTGTGCTAGCTTCACGCTTTAGATATGTGCTATCACCAGTTAGATTAGATACATTTGATTTAAATGTGCTTAGTAGCGTGGTGATAGCGGTTAGATCCTTTTGTTTGGTTAGATTGCTTTGTATCTCTGTTTCTAATGGCTTGATTAGAGCCTTTGTATCTGCTTCTTTGAGTTTATCTATAGTATCCCAGCTTAGGATATTGCCACTACCGACGCCTAATTGTGATTTTTCAGTATTGATTGCCATTTTTATTCCTTTTTATCAAATATCATACCGATTATATCTCTAAAATGCTCTGTGAGCTTCATTGCTTGTTCTGTTGGGATTTTGCGGATGATATTTCCGGTATCTTTTTCAGTAACATTTATAAACATACTATCAATCTTGTCATTATAACCAAATCTAATATTTGTATTTAGCAAGCTAAGATTCTCATTAGCCTTGGCTAAAATATCTTGAATTTGCTCATTTGTTAGACTCTCATTAGCTCGATTTTGTGTAGCAGAGTCTTGCTGTAAATTTAAATTTTCCACCTCTCTTGTTTGGGTATTAAACTGTGATTGCGTATTTTGAGTGCTGTAAGTATCCATTTGCTGTTGGGCTGCTACTTTTAAAATTTCCATTTTACATCCTTTTGGTAAATTTAATCAGATTATAAATCGGCTGAAATTTACCAAAATTTATAGTATATTTATAGATTTATATGTTTTAAAAGCAAATTTTATACCAAATTTAGAGATATTTTGATAATATTTTAGCCTTATTAAGGAGTAGGGTGATGAGAGTTTGTATTGATTGTGAATGTCTTTTGTTGGCTGAGAGTTTAAGGCTATTTTTAGGTTCAAGTGTAACAACTAGAAAAGATTGTGATTTTATCGTTAGTGATAGACCATCTAAGGGCAATAAACCAGTTTTTGTAATAGAAGATAACTCCCCATATCTTCGTGTGCCTTTCAATAAAGAAACGCTATTAAACACCTTAGGTGAGTTCTATTCAGCGATGCAAATAAGTGGCAAAATCCAGCCAAGTGAGCTTACTAGCTTAGAGCGTAGAATTGGCGATTTGGTGGATAAATTTAAATCTGATCTAATAAAAATAATAAAAGATGAATATGAAAAATAGTCTATTTACTACTATCTCAAGCGGTAAATATAAGGGCAAAAAGTTAAATTTACCAAGCCTATCCACCACTAGAAGCACTAAATCTATAGTAAAAGAGTCAGTATTTAATAGCTTACAAAATGATATTTATAACTCTGTATTTATCGAGTTATTTGGTGGTAGCGGATTGATGGCAGCAACCGCAGTGAGTAATCACGCCCAAAAAGCCTATGCCATTGAGCTTGATAGGGCGGCATTTAATATTCTAAAATCAAATTTCACCACTTTAAATGATGAAGCTTTGATCGCTATCAATGGCGATACATTTGAGCTAACTCCAAAGATAGTTAGCGAAAATATAGAGCAAAATACTATACTTTATATCGATCCGCCATTTGATATTAGAGATGGATTTGATGGAATTTATACTAAAATTTATAAAATGCTATCTAAAATGGATATAAATATCGCTATAATCGAGCATATATCAGCTCATACTACTCCACAAACAATAGGCAAATTAAATTTATATAAAAGCCGTAAATTTGGTAATACAACCCTAAGTTACTACTCAAAATGTATATAGTCAAAGAGTGCTATTGCCACGAGCAAGATATCAAAAAATCAAATTTTGCTAGTTATATCTGCCCATTTAGCGAATTTGAGAGCTTAAGAGCGAGATTAAAAGAACAAAACCCAAAAGCCGCACATATCGTATGGGCATATCGCTACTATAATAAATATTTTCAAATCGTAGAAAACTCTAGCGATGATGGTGAGCCAAAAGGTAGCTCTGGGCCTGCGTGTTTAGATGCTTTGCGTGGGGCAAATTTGATCGATACAGCTGTGCTGGTGGTGCGGTATTTTGGCGGGATAAAGCTTGGTGTCGGTGGGCTTGTTAGGGCGTATGGGAGTAGTGCGAATTTGGTTATCAATGAAGCAAAATTGATCAAATATGAGATACGCAGTATAGTTATACTTTTTGTGCCGTTTGCGCTACTAGCTAGATTTGATCACTATATAGATAAATTTCAGTTAAATCCAAATAGAGATTATAACGATTCTGGATGTGTGTATGAATTTAGCCTAAGTAGCGATGAATTTGCTAATTTATATGAATTTGCCTTTGAATATGAGATATCTGGCGTTGTCTATTACGCATTACCCCTTATAGCAAAAAATTTCTACGATAATCAAATATCTTAAATAATTTTGTGGTGAAAATTGTAAAAATTAACAAATTTATTTATTTTGATTTTATTTATTATTTTGAATTTTAGGGAATTTGAAATATCTATAAGTTAATTTTTTATTATTAGATATTTATTATTCTGAATTTCTTTAAAAAAGGACATTATGTTACTATCATTCGTAGTATAGCCAAACGATAATTTCTATCGTTTATTTCTCACTCTACTCATATGCCAAAAAGCGCTCCCCTTCCCACTTAAAGAAAGAAGCAAATTCAGAATAATAAATATCTAATAATAAAAAATAAATTTCTTTAATACCCTAAATTCCTTAAAATTCAAAACAATAAATTATTTAAAATATCTGATAAAATTTAGGAAAAGTCGAAACATAAAAGAATTTCAAAGCAATAATTACCAAGATGAATTAATTGAAATGAAACAGCAAATTTATAATTAAATTTATTTTTATATAAACTTGAAATAATAAAATTTATAATTCTTTTTATGAATTTAATATTAAAGAAATATATTTTCTAGTGAGTTTTAAATTTTAGATAAATTTTTTCTTTTTTAAGGGTGAAGGGGAGCGCTTTTTGGCAGATGAGTGGCGTAACAGCAAAAACGATGCAAATCATCGTTTGCGACGCTACGAAGGATAGCAACACCTTGGCTTCCCCCTTAAAACCCCTAACCCCATGGAAAAGCCTTTTAAGGTGCTGTGCAGAGCACAGATTTAAAATATTTTTATTTCTTTACTTTTACTTCGTAGACTAGCAAAGCTAGTCTTTGCGACAAGTCTCATCGGCTTGACCCCGCACTAAAGCCCCACTTGCGTGAGGTACTCCTATTTTTAATATCCCAAATTTTCGCCACAAAACAACCATTTAAGGTTATTTTGCTATTACTCTAAATTGGTTAATTATTCCAAATTTTTGCCTTCGTTTTCTCTGCAAGATAGCGCTTATTGTGAAAATTTTGTGCTACTCATAGATAAAAGTTTTTAAATTTAAGTTAATGATAGCGGTTAGAATCTCTCTAAAATATCATAATTTGTATTTCGTTTGGCTGGGAATTCGCCTATGTCTTTGATGAGTTCTATCATCTCATTTTGTGTCATTCTGTAGCTTGCACCGGCTGCTTTGACTACATTTTCTTCCATCATTGTGCTACCTAGGTCATTAGCCCCAAATTTCAGTGCTAACTGCCCTATATATGAGCCTTGCGTGACCCAGCTACTTTGGATATTAGCAAAATTATCTAAAAATAGCCTTGATAGTGCTAAAAGCCTTAAATAGCGATTTGGGGATTGCTTTTTGATATCTGGTATCTCTTGGATTAATTTTGTGTTGGCTGATTGAAAGCTCCACAATATAAAGGCTCTAAATCCGCCGGTTTCATCTTGAAGATTGCGAATTTTGTCTAAATGCTCGACTATCTCTTCATCGCTCTCAACGGTGCCAAACATCATTGTAGCGGTGCTTTTAACTCCGATTTTATGGGCTTGTCTATGGACTTCTAGCCAAGTATCGCTAGAGCATTTTTTAGGTGAGATTATATCTCTGACTCTATCGCTTAGAATTTCAGCACCAGCACCAGGAATGCTGTATAATCCGGCAGTTTTAAGCCTAGATAAGACTTCGCTAATTGAAATTTTAGAAACTCTAGCTATATAGTCTATCTCTACGGCTGAAAAGCCGTGTATATCGATATTTGGGTATTTTGTGGCGATATGAGAGACTAGCTTTTCATACCAATCGATTTTGAGTTTTGGATGGACTCCGCCTTGAAAGAGAATTTGCGTTCCGCCAATCTCTATTAATTCATCAATTTTTTTATCAATCTCATCAAAGCTTAGCAAATAGGCCTCATCTTCATTGACATGTTTGTAAAATGCACAAAATTTACAATCTACCCAACATGTGTTAGTGTAATTGATATTTCTATCTACTATAAAAGTTGTGATTTTATCAGGGTGAAGCTCTAGTTTTTTAGCAAATGCTAACTCGCCAAGCTCTCTTAAATCTGCGGTTTTAATAAGTTTTATAGCATCATCAACACTTAATCTACTCACTGAAATTCCTTAAAAATTTTTAGGCGGTATTGTATCAAAAAGTGGCAAAATTCAAGCTTATTTATATAAATTTAGCTATAATTTTGGTTTTAAATTTATCATTGAGTTAGCTGTGAAAAAGTATTATGTACTATTAAGATATAAGCCAAATTTAAGAGTTTTAAGCTCTATACAATTTATATGTTATTTTGGGATGTGGTTTTCTCATACTGGGATTTTCACGCTTTTGATACAGATGTCAGCTCCTGTGTGGGCGATCACTTTGGCTGCTGCGATGGCATTTATCCCAAATGTGCTTTTGGCTCCTATAAATGGGGTTATAGTGGATAAATTTACCCCTAAAAAATTAATGTTGTTAATGCTATTTATAGAGACGATTACGGTTTTTATGCTTGTTTTTATCGATGATATTTCTTTGCTTTGGTTGCTTTTTGTGATAATTTTTGTTCGTATGGGCGTGGGGGTTGTCTATTTTCAAACTGAGATGAGTCTGCTACCAAATTTAATGAATAAAAAAAATCTTAAATTAGCAAATGAAATTCACTCCATAATCTGGGCTGTATCATATACTGCTGGGATGGGTTTGGCGGGGATTTTTATCCATTATTTTGGGATTAAAGCGTCATTTTTGTTTGATTTTGGATTGTATGTATTTGGTATGATTTTACTTACGCAGCTAAAAGCACCACAAATTATAAAATCAACAACGCAAAATATCTTTAATATGATGAAAGAGGGGTTAGGGTATATAAGGCGTAATGCTATATTAAAGCATATAATATTTTTACACGCATTTGTGGGCGTGACGGCTTATGATAACTTAATAGCTCTTATGGCAAAATATGAGTATAAAGAGATTATGAGTATATCTTTAATAATTGGATTTATGAATATGACAAGGGCGGTTTCGCTAGTGGTGGGGCCAATGATTTTAAGTAAATTTATAAATAATAAAACTCTTATGTGGTTATTTGTGGGGGAATTTTTAGGGATTGGGCTTTGGGCTGTTTTACAATTTAATTACTATTTGGGGCTTATAGGGCTTGTGGCGGCTGGATTTTGTACATCTACTTTGTGGTCTTATACATTTACAATGTTACAAAATAACTGCGATAAGAGATTTTATGGTAGGGTGATAGCATATAAAGATATGGTCTATTATCTGGTATCTGCTACCATATCTTTTATGATTGGAATTTTGTATGAGAGTGGGATAAGCCTAGCTATGATTACGCTTTTGATGGCGTTGATATTTTTGTTTGGGGCGTTTTATTACGCTTATGTTTATAGGCATTATGCCTTTTCATAGTAGGTAGATGATCTATCTGCTATTTTATTGTATAGATCGCAATATGGCACCAAATCGGCATTACCAAAGTAGATTCTCCCATGCGGCTTTAAAATTTTAGCAAATCTCTCAATAGTTAAAAGCCTATAATTTTCATCAAAATATATCATCATATTTCTAGATAAGATTATATCAAACTGTCCAAGAGAAAATAGAGAATCATCAAATATATTTATAGTTTTAAACTCAACCATCGGCATAAGATCTAATCTGATGCGATAATCGGATTGTTCTTTGGTGAAATATAACTCTTTTTGCGCTTCTTTGAGATGCTTGACAGATCGTTCGTTATATATGCCTTCTTTGGATTTTTGGATCATTTCAGAGTTGATATCTATGCCGGTGATTTTAAGATGATATCTATCTATTCCTATATTTTTAGATAGTATCCCAAGAGAATATACCTCTTCTCCGCTACTACATGGCGCACATAAAATTTTGACATTAGCACCGCTATGAGCTATGTTATTAGCGTATTGTATCGCTGAGTTTAGCTGATTTAGCTCACGCATAAAATATGTCTCATTTATGGTGATTAAATTTAAAAGCTCTTGCCTTAAAGCTCTATCAAATTGAAATTTGCTACATAGGGTTTGCATGTTCTCTATATTTTTATGTTTGGCGAAATTTGAAATTTTGTTTTTTACGATCTCTTTTTTACCGATTAGATCATTTCCGCTAAATTTCTTCGCTAATTCTATAAAATCTAAAATATCATTATTGCTACACTCAAATTGATTCATATAAGAAACCTTTGTAAATTTGTTTTAATCGTATCTAAATTTCCAATTTCTAAATTTGGATTTATATCTTTGGCTCGTTTTGGCATTCCATATACTATTGCTGTTTGTTCATTTTCTGCTATGCATTTGGCTCCAGCTCTATATAGATCATTTAATCCACTAGCTCCATCATCGCCTATTCCGGTGAGTAAAATACCCATTACATCTACTATTTTACATATTGGTACGGCGGATTTAAATAGCATATTGACATTTGGGTTATATGTGGTTGTGATGCCACTTTGGTCGATATTGGCTGTTAAAATTTGGTTATTTAATATAACGCTATTTTGTTCGCAGATATAAATTTTGTTTTTTAGTGTTACTTTGGTGTTTAATAACTCCACGCCAGAGTGAAGCTCTTGGCTCAATCTATCGGCAAATGAGCTAACAAAATTTTTACCCATATGCTGTGCTATGACTATAGAGGTATTTGATGGTAAGGTTATTCCATCTAATAGCTTTTTTAAATGGCCAGGGCCACCGGTGGATGCGCCGATTAAAATTAGCTTTTGTTTCAAAATTATGCTCCAAAACTTTTAGATTTAAAAAGTATAATATAATTTGACTTAAAAGCCGTTTTATATTTTTTTGATATAATTTTGACTTAAAAATTTTTACATATTGTTAAGGCTTATAATTATGATAGAAGATAGTAAAAATCCATATCAAGATATTGAGGCAGTTTCTAAGAGTATGGATGTGCCTTTAGAGTATTTGGATTTTGATATTTTAGAGATCTTTACTAGTTACAAAACTAATCCGCAAGATGAGTTTGCTCTGGCTACTGATATGAGTATATTTGATAATGATGAGTTTTTTTTGGATGCGAATTTAGCTATTACACAGAGTTATAAGGTTAAATTTTATGATACTAGAAAAGAGGTGAAAGCACGCCTTCCAAAGGTTACTCTAGGGACAAATAAATACTCCACCAAAGTAGTAGCGGTGATAGAAGAGGATGCTGTGGTGAAATACACTACATCTTTTGAAAAAGATCTAATAAATGCAATATATAAAAAGATGCTAAAAGCTGGATTTTTGCTAGGATTAAGGGAGAGGGATTTTAAAAAGAGAATTTCAAGATTAACCTCAAGCCTAAGAATTAATGAAAAAATAGAGAAAAAAGAATCCATAACCGTATCTATAGGAATCGAGCCTATACTAGCAACTAGTGGCAAGCTCTTGGTTCATTATAAAAATGGCGAAGATAATAACAATGAAAAAGGAAAGGTAAGAAAGGATATTGATAGGGGATTTTTGAGCGGTGTGTTAGAAGGTGATTTGATAATGGAGTATATCAAGCCTGTAGTTGGGGCTAATGGGCGGAATTTAAAAGGCGATATAATAGAAGTATCACCACCACAAGATAATCAAGACGCACAAATCACAGTAAGCCAAAATATCTTAGTAGAAGAGAATGAAGATCATATCAAATATATAGCTTTAAAAAGTGGTTATATCGTTGAAGAGAATAATAAATATGATATAAAAGAAGAGATAGATATAGAGTCTGTGAATTTAAAATCCACCGGATCTATCACCACTGGATTAGAATCAGATGTCAAGATAAATATCAAAGAGACAGACTATCTAAGTGATGCTATTGGTAGCGGTATGCAAGTAGAAACTAGCGAAGTTAGAGCCGTTGGTAGTGTAGCTAAAGATGCAGTTATTAAAGCAAAAAGTGTATCTATAGATGGCAATACTCACGCCCAATCTAAAATCTACACACAAACCGCAACAATATCATTGCACATGGGGTATTTGGAGTGTGATGAGGCTAAGATAGATAGATTAGAGGGTGGAAAAGTAAGGGCTAAAAAGGTCTATATAGGCTCTGTTTTGGGTGGTGATATAGAAGCTGAAGAGGTATATATAGAGACACTTCACTCAAATTCGCTTATAAGAGCATCATCAATAATAAGCATAGACTCACTTAAAGGCAGTAATAATAGATTAATAGTGGATGTAAATAGCGTATTAGATAAAAATGGAGATGTAACCATCCATCATAAGAAGATTAAAGCCTTAGAAGATGAGTTAAAAGCTCTTCCAAAAGAGCTTGAATTTAAAAAGAATATAATAGATAGCAATAAAAATTCAATCAATATGATAAAAAATAGATTATTAGAGATGAGAACAGAAGGCATCACGCCACCGGCTGCCTTTTTAAATAAATTAAAAGATTTCCAAGGATTGGTGGCTGATTATAACAAAATTTTAAAACAGATAAATTCTAAAGAGATGGAGCTAGCTACCTTAAAAGATGAATTAATCAGTATGGAGAGCATAATTTTGGATGCTAAAATCATAAATAGAGATCGCTGGACGGAGCTAAATGAGATCAAATTTAAACTTCTTGAACCACCAATAGATGTCTCATATAGCACCAAAGAAAATGAGCTAGCAAAACTAATAACGCTCAAAGCTGGAGTCGATGGATATGAGATAGTAAGGTCAAATGAGCTATGATAAAGGCTATTGAAGGTATAATCGTCAAGAAAGAGCCAACGGCGATCTGGATCAAATGCTATGGCATAACATATGGAGTTAATATATCTCTATTTACTAGTGCATCACTAAATCGTGGTGATAGCGTGGAGCTATTTATCACTCAAATTATTAGAGAAGATGCGAATTTGCTCTATGGATTTTTAAATGAGAGTGAGCAGAGAATTTTTGAATTGCTTTTAAAAGTTAGTGGGATAGGAGCTTCTACTGCGATGGCTGTTTGTTCATCTCTAAGTTCAGATGAGTTTATACTAGCTATTACTAATGGTGATGATAGCGTATTAAAGCGGGTTCCAGGCATAGGCCCAAAGACAGCTAGAACTCTCATAGCTCAGCTTAGCGATGCGAAATTGGGCGAGATAAGTAGCGTAAATAGTGCTAGCAAAGAGGCGTTTATGGCGCTTGAGAGCTTAGGATTTAAGCGAGACAAGATTACAGCAGCCTTGGCTAAATGCTCTAGCAATGATACGGCGTCTTTGATTAAAGAAGCGCTTAAAATATTATCTTAAAGGATAGAGATGGATTATGGTGTAGTTTTTGGTGGGGCGAGCTGGGAGCATGAGATTAGTATTGTTTCGGCTATCGCTATTAAAAAGGCGTTAAAAGCGAATTTGAAATTTATATTTGTAGATTCTTTAAGGGAGTTTTATCTAATTGAGCCTAATGATATGAGAGCGAATTTTTTTAGCTCTAAAAAGTATAAAAAATGTAAAAAACTATATTTAAAAGATGGTGGATTTGTCACTCACTCTATCTTTGGGGTTAAGAGTATCGGGGTGGATTGCTATATCAATCTAATACATGGTTGCGATGGCGAAGATGGCAAGATGGCTGGGTTATTTGAGTTTTACTCTCTTAAATTTATAGGGCCACGGCTTGAGGCTAGTGTGATGAGTTATTCAAAGGTTTTAACCAAATTTTTAGCTCTAAAATGCGGTGTTAAAACGCTTGATTATGAGGTGATAACTAGGGATAATAAACCAAATTTAAGCTTGCCATATATCCTAAAACCATCTCACCTTGGTAGCAGTATCGGTGTGAGCGTGGTAAGCAGTGAAGATGAGTTAGAATATGCTTTGGATGTGGGGTTTGAGTTTGATAATGAAATTTTAGTTGAGCCGTTTATAAATGGCGTTAGAGAGTTTAATCTAGCTGGATTTAGAGCTGATGGTGAGTTTGAGTTTTCTATAATCGAAGAGCCAAAAAAGAGTAAAATGCTAGATTTTGAGCAAAAATATTTGAGCTTTGCATCTTCTAGTGCGCAAGAAGCTGATATTAGTGATGATATTAAAAATAAAATGAAAGAGGCTTTTAAGCGAATTTATATTGGTGGTGGCTTTGATGGGGCGCTTATTAGGTGTGATTTTTTCGTTATTGATGATGAAATTTATCTAAATGAGATAAATCCAAATCCAGGAAGTTTGGCAAACTATCTATTTAGCGATTTTACAAGCTCTATAAATCGCTTAGTAAATAGCATTAAAGTAGATAAAAAAATACCAGTAGATTATAAATATATCAACTCAATTACAAAAAGTAAAGGCAAAATGGCTTAATAAAAGCCCTTTGGCCTTTTAAATTTCTTTTAAATTTCATCACTGATAAAGTTAATTTTGTCTATAATTTTACATAAAATTTTACGCAAGGAGCATAGATGGCAAAATTTAGCAAAGATGAGATCTATACTGCTACACAGGTTGTAAGAAATTTTAGCTCCATTTTAAGCGATATATCACAAGCCAAGATGAAAAGAGCCTTTATAGTTAAAAATAATCGCTTTGAAGCTGTGCTTTTAAATATGGATGAATACGAGAGATTAAGTGATGCCGTAGCCTTGCTAGAGGCGATTTATAATAAGAAGAAAGAGAATTAAATGGCTATAAAAGAGATAGAGTATGATGGCTTTAAATATAGATTAAGCTATGAAATTTCAGGTCAAAAAAGTGGCAAAAATATCTTGATTTTACATGGTTGGGGTGCGAATAAAGATCTGATGAAAAGCTGTTTTGATAAGTATTTGAGCGAATATAATTGCCTATATTTGGATCTGCCTGGATTTGGGCTTAGTAGTGAGCTAAAGACTCCACTTAAAAGTAGCGATTATGCGTTGATAGTGAGTAAATTTAATGAGCTTTTGGGGATTGAGTTTGATATCATTATGGGGCATAGCTTTGGTGGGAAGGTGGCTACGCTCTTATCTCCTAGGAATTTGATTTTGCTTAGCAGTGCTGGAATTGTCAAAAATAAGCGTTTTAGCGTTCGATTTAAGATAGCGATTTTTAAGATTTTAAAGCGTTTTGGGCTTGGTAAGTTTTGGCGAGTTTTTGCTAGTAAAGATGTAAATGAGATGAGTAAGATAATGTATGAAACCTTAAAAAATGTCGTAGATGAGGATTTTAGCTCTATTTTTGCTAATCTTAAATCAAATTCACTTATATTTTGGGGGATTGGTGATGAGGCGACACCGCTTAGTAGTGGAGAGAAGATTGCTAGTTTGATTAAAAATAGCAAATTTTACCCACTTGAGGGGGATCATTTTTTCTTTTTAAATCATGGCGAGTTTATCGCTCAAACTATATCTAAGGAGCTAATATGATTTTGATATTGGCTAAATTTAGCTTTGTTATGATATTTGGATACTATGTTATCACCGCTTTACAATGGTTTAGCTATAAGATTAATCGGGTAATTTTTCACTACACTAAGCCGATGTGGCATATATATTTTATCATTTTGCCATTAATTTTGATATCTGTTTTTGATAGTATAATATACCAAATTTCAATTACTATTTTATATTTGATAGCTACTATTTTGTGGGCTTATAAGCTAGATAAAAGGGTGGTGATAACTGCTAGGGTAAAGAGATTTTTTGCTTTTTTGGTGGTTGGATTTGGGCTTTTTAGCTTTTGTCCTTATAGTGGTATTTGGCTTTTTCATACGCTTTTTAGCTTGGTTTTTGCCCTTGTATTTAGTGCTATTAGTGAAAAAATTATAGCTATTTGGTATAAAAATCAAGCTTTAACTAAGCTAAAATCTATGCCAAATTTAAAAATCATCTTAGTTACAGCTAGCTTTGGTAAGACTAGTATCAAAAATTTTATCTATGATATCGCTAGTGGGGAGCTAAAAACTCACAAAACTCCAAGAAGCGTAAATACCTTGCTTGGGATTATCCGTGATATTAATGATAATTTAAGTAGTGATTGTGAGCTTTATATTGTCGAAGCTGGGGCTAGGCTTAGGGGCGATATAGATGAGATTGCTAAATTTATAAATCCGCAAATTGTGGTTATAGGGCAGATTGGTGGGGCGCATTTAGAGTATTTTGGCTCTATTGATGAGATTAGAGCAGCTAAATTAGAGGCATTAAACTCAAATAAACTTCAAAATATAATAGCGCATAGCTCTACAAATTTAGCTAGTCAAGCTATCATATATGATGAGCTAGTAAGTGGAGTTAAAAGCACTCTTGATGGACTTTGGTTTGATATGAGTTTAGATGGGATAAAAAGGCATTTTAAAGCGAATTTATTGGGTGAGTTTAATAGCTATAATCTTGCTGCTGCGATTTTGGCTGCTATGTCTGCTGGGGTTAAAAATATAAATTTAGATAGTGTAAAAAGTGTAGAGCATAGACTTCAAAAGATCGAAGCTGGAGGCAAGATTATAATCGATGATAGCTTTAATGGAAATTTAAATGGTATGATATCTAGCTATAAGCTTGTGAGTGAATTTAATGGGCGAAAAATTCTATTAACTCCAGGTATCGTAGAAGGTGGCGATGGGGTTAATAGTGAGCTTTCTAAGGTTATAAATGATATATTTGATATTGTGGTAATCACAAGTGCGTTAAATGAGAGTGAGTTAAAAAGATATCTTAATAAGCCAGAAGTTTTTGTGCTAGCTGATAAAGCCAAGATGAATGAATTTTTGGCGTCGCATACTATGAGTGGGGATCTAATACTTTTTAGTAATGATGCGCCAAGCTTTATATGAGTTAGCTACAAATTTGCTTTGGTGAGTTGATTGTGATTAGGCCTGTGATCGGGGTGATATCTATATCAATACAGCTGTTGTTTTGGTGAGTTAGGCGAATTTTACAAGTTGAGGTGATTAAATTTTGTGTAGAGTTGGTGGAGCTTTTTGGGTTGCCTTTGTATGGTCGACCGAGCTGATCAAAGCTAATTCTAGTTGAATTATAGTAGCTACAACCATCCATTAGCTCTATATCTTTGATATTAAATTTACTCATCAAATCTAGCTCATCGGTGGGATTTATACTACTTATCCCAGCGTGAGCAATGGCTAAAACCTTAGATGGATTTAGTGGATTTTTGGCTATTTCATACCCATCGGGACTTCCGCTATATTTGCCACTATCGCTGAATATGGCGTAGTGTAAGACGCTTTTTGAATCAATTGTTTTTATAAAATATATCTGCCACCTAGCTTTAAACCAATTATCATCTTCAGGGTTAAATTTATCATCTATCAAGGCTAGGTGCTGAGTATATCGCAGGTGAAATGCTACTTGATTGGCAGCTTTTAAAAGATCGTCGCTTTTAAAATTTATAGCCGTGATCGATAGGAAAATCCCGATTATCACGATGACAATTACAAGCTCAATAAGGCTAAAAGCGTCTATTTTTCGCATAGATAAAATGTAGCTATGGTTTTATTAAATTTAGATATCTTGATCTTTTGGCAAGATTTTTGTGATTTTTGGCTTAAATAGTAGTTGCCACCATCTGTGATTCCATAGATTTTGAGTCTAATTGATAGAGTTTGATTTGTGTTAATACTAGTGATACCCATAGATTTTAGCTTATTTGCTATATCTTTTGCGATATCGTATTTATAGGCAAAGTGTTGGCTTGGTCTATCTAAAAATAGATATAGATATTGATTAAAAATAATAACAAGACTATTTATAACCAAAGTAGCTAAAACAATGATAGCTAGAAATTTATGTATATTTCTAAATTTAGGAAGCCTAGAGCGATATGAGCTAAAAAATGTCCGCACCATAACAGGCACAAAAATCACACAAAATGGCAAAAATATCTCTAATTCAACCCTTTGTCTCATTGAAAGTAGCATACACACGCCAATAGCAGTTATGCTAATAAACCATAAAAATCCTTTACTCTCTTTAATAGCGATTCTATATAGAGTATATATAAAGTATATAAATACCAAAGGCGAAAATACAGCCGCAAATACCGCCATAGAGTCTAAGAAATACCCCCTAGGCTTGCCACTTGCTTCAAAGCCATTTAGATAGTACCAAATAATACAAAATACCGCACCTAAAACTGCCATTTTTTTATCTCTATTAAATATCCCAAATAGCATAATAGCAAGGTATAAAGCTATAAATGGTTCGCTAAATAATAGGGTTATGATTAGTGTTAAAATCATTAAAATTGGCTTAGAATATTGCTGAAAGAGTATTATAATGAGTGTTAAAAATATAGCGATACTAGCTTGATTAACTATAAGTGCGCTTACTAAAACTCCAGGCAAAAACATATACAAAATAGCAGCTATAACGCAATCGCTTTGCCGTTTTAAAATTTTTAATGATATTGTGTAGATAAGGCAAGAATTGGCTATATGTATCATCAAATATATCGTTCTAAGCGCAATCTCATTGCTATTAAAAATCGAGCTAATATAACGAAGTATCGCACCTAAATTTGAATTACTATAGTAAATTTGAGCCTCATGATAGCTAATACTCAATCCACTTAGGCTAAAAATTAAAAGCGATAAGTTTAAAATAATCGCCCCAAAGAGCCAAAATATATTAATTTTTGATATCACGAATCACCATTATAAAGATTAATGAGATGAAACTTACAACGCTAATAAATGATAGCATAGCGCCCCATCCAAAAGGTATATAAATAAAGCCAGGCACGAAGCTACCAAGCGCCCCACCAAAGTAATAAAAGCTCACATAAAGGCCATTTGAAATTCCCTTATGTGAAGTGGCCATTTTATTGATGAAGCCACTAGCGATAGAGTGAGCTATGAAGTTCCCAAGGCAAAATACCACCATCGCAACAAATATTAACCAAAAGCTCTCTATCCTAAAAATTTGAATAGCGATGATTAAGATGATGATCCCAACTATTATAGCTTTGATCGAACTACCTAAAAACGCCACTATCTTTTTTGTATTAAATGCTACTAATACACCGACCAAATAGCCTATATATAGCATTCCAGCCTTTGATGAGCTGTAATTATCGCTGATTTTGGCTAGCTCAAATGGGATGAAATTTAGCATCGCTTGAAATGTGAAAAATATCCCAAAGATCATTAAGAATATATATAGATTGTGCCTTGTTTTAAGCGTGTGGATTATATCTATTAGATGAGGTTTGAGATAACTAGCTTTGATATTTTGGCTAAATTTAAGTAGCAGTATCGAAGCTAAAATCGCTACACACCCAATAATAAAGAAAAAGACTCTCCACCCAAAAATATCAGTAAAAAACCCGCTTAGCGCTCTACCCATAAATCCGCCAATTATCGTAACTCCAATATATACGCCAATAGCATTTGCCACGCTATCTTTGGATGAGATTTGGCTGATATAGCTCATAATTCCTGTTAATACTGCTGGAATCAATAAGCCTTGAAAGCCACGAATATTTAAAAGCAAAAAATATGAGTGAGTTAAGCTAAATACAATCTCACTAATCCCAAGAAACAAAAAGGCTAAAACTAAGATAATTTTGATTTGAATTTTCTCAAGCAAATACCCATAGAATATCCCCGCAAATGCCAAAGGCATCATAATCGCAGTGGTAAATAGAGTAGCCTGAGTTTTTGATATTACAAGCTCATTTTCAAATACAGGCCCAATAGGCTGAGTAGCATATAAGATACATAGAGTTAGACCGGTACAAAAATAGTATAGTAAAATCTCAGCCCGTTTCATCATCTAATCCAAGCTCAAATCCCAAAAAAACTCTATCCAATCATTAGCTTCTCTAATAGTAAAATCTGCCGAGATTAAGGCTTTTGGCTTATAAAATATAGTAGCGATGGCTATTTGTAAATTTGGATATAGAGTATTTAACTTATCTTTTATAGCTAATAATGTTTCGCCGCTATCTATGATATCATCTGTGATTAAGACTCTTTTAAATTTATCTAAATTTGGGATATTATAGATTTTAATGGTATCTAGCTTTTGAGTATTGTTATAATGTATGGAATTTAAGCTAAAACAATCTCTAATATCAAGCATATTAGCCAAAAAGTGAGCTATAGTAAGTCCGCCCCTAGCAATACCTAATATAGCATCTGGATCAAACTCGCTCTTTGCTCTTTTAGCCAATATCTTGATATCACTATTAAATGTATCAAAATCATAATAGACCACTCTTACTCTCCTAATATAAATTTTAATAAATTGGGTGATGAGCTAGCGATGAAGGCAAATAGGCTAACTATGGCTAGGGTTATCACACCTAAATTTAGATCTTGATATTTTCTTAAAGCCAATTTAATGATAAAATATGAGATAAATCCAACGCTTAATCCAATTGTGATAGAGTAGGTAAGTGGCATTAATATCACGCTTAAAAATGTAGATACACAGATAGCAGGATCTTTATAATCTATCTTTCCAAGCTCACTAAACATCAAAATCCCCACCATCACAAGCACTGGATAGATCGCATTAGATGGTATAGCATTGAATAGAGGTAAGAAAAATAGGGTAAAGATAAAGAGAATTCCGATAAATACAGCCGTAAGCCCCGTTCTACCGCCAGCTTCTACGCCACTTGCGTTTTCAGCAAATGCCGTTATAGTGCTAGTCCCCATAACAGCTCCAACCATGCCAGCAATAGCATCGCTCTCTAAATTTTTAGCTAGTTTTTTCTCGCCTTCAGGAGTGTTAAATAGATTGGCTCTATTTCCAACTCCAGTAAGCATGCCTATACTATCAAATAGATGAGTAACAAATAGAGTTAAAACAGCCGGAAGTAGTGAAATTTGAAGTGCTGAAAGTATATCAAGCTCGCCAAAAATAGGAGCAATGCTAACAGGCATTGAAACTACGCTTTGTGGCATTTCATAAATTCCAAATATCCAAGCGATCGCTGAAGTGATAGCTATAGCTAAGATAAATCCTATGCGAATTTTCAAAGCCCAAAATATAATCATAAGTATAAGTCCTATAACGCCGATTAAGACCTTAGGATCAGCTATATTGCCGATTGCTACTTTGGTTGCTGGACTTGAGACTATCAATCCCATTTGAGATAAGCCAACAAAAGCTATAAAAGCACCGATACCAGCACTTATAGCGTATCTTAGATCTAGTGGGATATTTTTGATAATCCAAAGGCGAAAATTTGTAAAACTCAAAATGGTAAATATCGCCGAGCTGATAAATATAGCCCCAAGTGCGGTTTGCCAAGGAATTCCCATGCCAATTACCATACTATAAGTAAAATAAGTATTTAATCCCATTCCCGTGCTTAGTGCTACAGGGGTATTAGCCCATAAGCCATTAAAAATAGTTGCTAGAATCGTGATAATGGCCGTCGCTACCAATAAAGCGTCTTTTGGCATGCCAGCATCACTTAGTATCAAAGCATTAACAGGGATGATATACACCATAGTTAAAAATGTCGTAAGAGCGGCATTTAACTCGGTTTTTGCGGTTGTGCTATTTTGTTTTAGTTTAAATATATCCATAAAATTTTTCTAATTATAAATTTTTATCTCATTATACAAGCTATCACGCTCTACAGGCACAAAACCGCTTGTTTGGATCAACTCTATAAACTCTTTTTGGCTTTTTCCATTTTGGCTTTTTGCTCCAGCGCTACTTTGGATGCTCTCTTTTTCTATTGTTCCATCTAAATCATCAGCGCCAAATTCTTGAGCTATGAGAGCTAAATTCAAAGTAGAAGTGGCCCAATAAGCTTTAATATGATTGATATTATCAAGCAAAATTCTACTAATAGCCATAGTTTTTAATATCTCAATTGAGCCTAAAAATGGGATATTTTTAAGATAGTTATTATCTCTTTGATAGACTAATGGGATAAAAGCATTAAATCCACCGCCGTTATTTAGAGCTAGGGAGCGATCTTGTAGTGAGCGAATTCTAAGGATATGATCGATTCTATGCTCTTTACTCTCTATATGACCAAATAGCATTGTAGCGTTGCTTTGGCGACCTTTTTGGTGCCAAAGGGAGTGGATTTTAAGCCAATTATCACTGCTTACTTTACCTTTACAAATTTCATTTCTAACGCCCTCATCAAATATTTCAGCCCCACCGCCAGGCATACTATCTACACCATACTCAATCATCTTTTCTATCACTTCTTCATAGCTTAAATTATGCTTTCTATGTAGATAATCCACTTCGGCAGCCGTGAGCGCTTTTATATGTAAATTTGGATATTTATCTTTAATCATTTTAAATATCTCTAAATACCATTGCCAAGATACATTTGGATTGTGCGCTGAGACAATGTGTATCTCTTTAACGCCATTTAATACGCTTTTATCTACAATCTCCATTATCTCTTCATGGCTCATTGTATAGGTTTTTAAAGAGTTTTGGCGATGTGATGAAAAAGCGCAAAATTTACATACATCAGAGCATAAATTTGTTGGATTTATATGGCGATTGATATTAAAATATATCTTTTTACCATTTTTGGCCTCTCTAATTTTGTTAGCATATTTGCCAAGTGTAAATAGATCTAAGTTATAAAGCTTAGTTGCGTCTTCAAACTCTAATCTTTGGTTATTTTCTAATTTTTCTATTAAATTCATAATCAACTCTACTTAAAAAAATGAAAGCCAAATTATATGCTAAAGAGACTTAAAAAGCTTTTATTTAAGCTAAATTTAATCCAATATCACATTTGATTCTTTATCTGCTCTCTTTTTTGGCTCTACCTTAGCTGGAGTTAAATAGCCATTTTCTATCATCAACTCAATAGTAGAGCGAAATATCGGAAGCGCACTCCACGAAGCGTAGTAATATGGATATGGTCGCATAGGCTCACGCACCAAAACGCCAATTGTGTATTCTTTGCCATTTGCATCACGGACAAAACCAAAGAAATTCGCATTATAACGCTTATCACTATATCCGCCACTTGCTGCTATGTGAGCGGTGCCGGTTTTGCCGCCTATTATAAGGCCTGGAATTTGAGTTTTTCTAGCTGTGCCATTTGGGCTTTCTACGACTTTTATTAGGATCTCTTTCATCTTTTGGGCGCTTGATTTTGGTAGTATTTGACTCTTTTCTTGATCTTTGTATTTGTAGTTTTTTTGATCTTTTTCTAGGTGGCTTACGATGCGTGGAGTTATCATTACACCATCATTTGTGATTGCGTTATAGGCGCTTAGAAGTTGTATAAATGTAGCTTGGACGCCATATCCGTAGCTTAGAGTTGATTTATATACCTTGTTTTTTAGTTTTGATATAGATGGGAGTGTGCCGACTTGTTCATAGCTTAGATCGATTCCGCTCTTTCTAGAAAAACCAAAATCCAAAAGACCATTATATAACTCAAATTCATTTAATCTATCTACGATTTGGATCATACCGACATTTGAAGATTCTACGATCACATCTTGAGCGCTTAGGGTATCATTTTTGTGGCTATCTGTGATTACTCTTTTGCCTAGTTTGTATTTACCACCATAGACATTTATAGTCTCTAATGGATCGATTTTGTCTGCTTTTAAGAGTAGGGCAAAGATAAAAGGCTTCATAACAGAGCCCATCTCATAGGCGTATTCACTTGCGGTTGAATTTAAGGCTTGATAATCATTTTTGGTTATATTTGATGGATTGTAGCGTGAGGTTGAAACGAGCGAGATTATAGAGCCGGTTTTAGCCTCCATCACGCCTATTATAACCTCTTTTGCTATTAGCTCATTCATCTTAGTTACAGCCATTTTTTCTAAAATTTTTTGAAGTTTTAAAGGTATATTTAAAACCACATTATACCCATCAATACGGCGTGATATATCGGCATCTTTGCTTAGTATAATTGTATTTGCTAAATCCCTTGGTCCTTTGGTTAGCTCATCTTGAGTAGAAGAGAGTAGGTCATCATATACCTTTTCAATACCTTTTACCCCTTCAACTTTGGTAATTCCATTAATCTCTATTTTTTTGATATAGCCAATAGTCGGTGTCAGGGCGTCTTTTGCCATGTATAATCTCTTTTGTCCGCTTTCTACAATGCTCATTCCTTGAGTTGAGACTATACCTGTTTTTGGGTCTTGATATGCTATAAATACTTTGTTTCTATATAGTTTTCTAGCTAACTCTTTTAGATAGGCAGCGCCTTTGGCATCAATCTCATAAGAGAGTGTAACTAAGCCTTTTTTGGATAGAATTTTTCTAATTTTTTTAGGATCATCACCGCTATATAGTGTGTATAATTTGATAAATAGCTCTTTTTTATTTGGGTCTATATTCCTAGTATCTACCATAGCTTTAAAGAGTTTTTGGCTACTTGCTAGGCTAAATCCATCTTTGCTTAAGATGGAGCCACGCAATGCACTTGTATAGTCGCTACTTTGGAGTTTGGGAAGTCTTCTTTCGATACTGGAGCGATAAAATATAACTACTAAAAATACAAAAATAGCAAGTATTACTAATGCAAATACTGCATAAACCTTGCCTTGACTGCTATTTTGACTCATTATAGCTGCGTTCTTGCTATCTCTTTATAAGCGCTTATAGCTTTATTTCTTACTTCTAGCATTAGTTTCATGCTAGTTTCTGCTTTACCGATTGCGATGGCTGCTTGGTGTAGGTCTTTTACCTCGCCTGTAGCAAGGTCAGCTACAGCTTTGTCGGCTTTTTGTTGGACGGCGTTTAATTCACCTAGGGTTTTATTTAATATATCAGAGAAACTTTGATCTGTTAAATTTCTGTTTTTGCTATTTTGTTGCTCTAATTGATTTAAATTCGATATGTTATTAATATTCATCTATTATCCTTTTATCATATCAATAGCACTTGTCGCTATCGCTTTGGCACTTTGAAATGCTGAGACATTAGCTTGATATGCTCTTGTGGCTTCTATTAAATCGGCCATTTCTATAACTGGGTTAATATTTGGTAGCATTACATAGCCTTTGTCATTTGCATCTGGGTGAGTAGGGTCAAATTTTAGTTTAAAATCCTTATCATCACGGACAATTTTATCTACTATAACCGTAGATACCGCAGGTTTAGGAAACCTTGGTGCGTCTATATCATCTAATGGATTTTCATTTTCTAAAAATTCATTTTTGCTATTTATTTGATTATTTAGCTCTTTATCAAATTCAATCTCTTTAAATACAACCTCTTTACGGCGATATGGGCCACCTTCGGCTGTTCTTGTGGTGTGAGCATTGGCGATATTAGAGCTAATAATATTCATTCTAAAGCGTTGAGCGCTTAATCCATATCCACTAATATCAAAATCACTTAAATATGCCATCATTTATCCTTTAGATTTTTGAGCTTGCGTCTATAACGCTTTTAAAGATATCGCCATGCTTTTTACTAGCTGAGTCTAGGGCTTGGATCATCAAGACATTTTTGCTCATTTCACTTGTTTCAATATCCAAATCCACGGTATTAGCATCATTTCTAGCCATATGACCATCTCTTAGATAGATAGTTGGAATTTTAGAAGATGGGAAATTTATAGCCGCAAAATGCTTATCATTTGTCCTAGCGAGTTCTAATTTTGGCTCACTTTGGCCTTGATTATAGATCTCTTTTCTCTTTTCTATTAGAGCTGTTTCAAAGTCAATATCTTTGGCTTTATAAAAAGGAGTATCGATATTTGCGATATTGCTAGTGATTAATTGATTGCGAGTAACTCTACTACTAAGGGCAGAATCAACTAATTGCTTTGACTTACTAGTGGTAAAACCTGCATACATCTGATATCCTTTTAAATTTATTAGGCGGATTAAGCAAAATTTATTCCAAATTTGGCTCTAAATCACTAAATTTCGCAAATCCGCTAGGTTGATTTGACTTAATCTTTAAAATAGCTAAAAACTCATCTCTAGATATATCTTTAGCTCCCATAAACTCAAGATGCGGATTCATAACTTGCGCATCTATGATAAAATCATATTTTGCTAAGGTTTTAGCTAGTGCTACCAAAGCTACTTTGGAGGCGTTCTTGCCTTTGCTTATCATACTTTCACCGCAAAAAACCTTACCAAATATCAATCCATAAAGTCCGCCAATAAGCTCATCATTATAATAGACCTCCACACTGTGAGCGTAGCCAAGATCGTGCATTTGAGTATAGCTATCTACGACATTTTGATCTATCCAAGTTGGCTCTTTAAGCTCTCTTTGGGTTTTACAAAAATTGATAAAATTTCTAAAATTATAATCAAATTTAACTCTATAATCCCTTAAAAATGGTTTTAAACTCTTTTGAATTTTCACATCTTTGGGATAAAATATCGCACGAGGGTCAGGGCTATGCCAAAGTATCATTCCATCGCTCGGCCAAGGAAAAATGCCATGAGTATAAGCATCGATTAAAATTTCGCTACTAAGATTGCCGCCAAGACCTAGCGGCTCATCTTTTGGGGCTTTGGATGGATCTGGGAAGAAGGATTTCATCTAATCTTTTCACTATCAAAATTAAATTTAAATTCCCCACCATCAAAGTCTATATCAACCTTGCCGCCATTTTTTAAAGCCCCAAAAAGCAGCTCTTTGGATAGCTTAAGATTAATTTTATCTTTAATAGTTCGTTTAAGATTTCTAGCGCCAAATTCACTACTATATCCAAGTTTAATAATCTCATTAATCGCATTTTTGCTAATAGATATAGAGATTTTTTTGGCTGATAGCTCTAGCTCTTTTATCTCTTTTTGGACTATTTTTTCTAAGACTTCGTGGCTTAGAGTGTTGAAATTTATAATCTTATCAATTCTATTTCTAAACTCCGCAGCAAAAAATCCCTTCACAGCTCTATCTGTTTTATCGCTATCATCTTTATTAAATCCCATAATCGGTGCTTCTTTGGTGCCCAAATTTGAGCTCATTATGATAATTGTGTTTTTAAAATCACTCTTATTTCCACTTGCATCACTTAGAGTTGCGCTATCAAAAATCTGTAAAAATATATTTAATAACTCTGGATGAGCCTTCTCAATCTCATCAAACAAAATCACGCTATAAGGGTGCTTTTTAACCATATTTGTAAGCATTCCGCCATTTTCAAATCCTATATATCCAGGAGGTGCGCCAATGAGCTTAGCTACGGCGTGTTTCTCCATATATTCGCTCATATCAAATCTCTCAAAATGGATATTTAAAGCATTTGCTAGCTCTTTTGCTAACTCAGTTTTACCCACACCGCTACTTCCAGTAAATAAAAATACACCAATTGGCCTATTTGGCTCATTTAATCCTGCATATGATGTGATTAAAGCGTCATTTAAGCTCTTTATAGCTAGGTCTTGACCAAATATTTTTTGGTTTAATATAGTGGATAGATTTTTTAAAATTTGAGTGTTATCAGAGCTTGTTTGGATATTTGAGATATTGGCTATTTTAGAGACAATTTCATTGATTTTGGCTTTTGTTACGCTTTTTTTATTCTCGATATTTGCCGATGCGCCAGCCTCATCAATGATATCTATAGCGCTATCAGGTAGGAATTTGTCAGTTAGATATCGCTTAGCCATCTCTATACTTTGGCTTAAAATTTCATCGCTATATTTGACATTATGAAATTTCTCATAAGTTGGCCTTAAGCCTTTTAATATCTCTAAGGTCTCTTCTTTGCTTGGTTCGGCGACATCTATTTTATTAAATCTACGAAGCAAGGCTCTATCTTTATTGAAATTTCTAAACTCATTATAAGTAGTTGCGCCAATACATCTTATATCGCCATTTGCTAAGTGTGGTTTTAAGATATTTGCCGCATCTTGGCCATTATCATTGCTCCCTGTGTTTAGGATAGTGTGAATTTCATCTATGAAAATTATATGATTTTTATTATCTTTTAAGCGACTTATAATCTCTTTTAATCTCTCTTCAAACTCGCCCCTATACTTCGCTCCAGCTAAAATAGCAAAGATATCTAAGCTAAAAATCACGCTATCTTTTAATCTATCAGGAACCTTTCCATCTACTATTCTTTGGGCTATTCCTTGGACTATTGCGGTTTTACCAACTCCAGCTTCGCCTACAAAAATCGGATTATTTTTCTTATGTCGGCATAGAATTTGAAGAGCTTTGTCAATCTCTTTATCTCTATTTATCACAGGGTCTATTTGATGATTTTTGACTAATTCATTTAAATTTGTAGCTACAGATAATAGCTCATTATCATCTAAATTTAATCCGTGAAATTCAAGCAGTTGATAGGCTTGTGAGTTTTTATCACTCAAAATTTCATCCAAAAAATCTTCAATCCCAAAGCTCTCTTCTTCGCTTATGCTAGAGAGCAATTCGCTAAGCTTGTGTGTAAGCATAGGCGGCTTTTTATCATTTGATTTTGGCGACTCTTTTAAGATATTGATTAGATCATTTCTAAAAGCCACAACATCATTGATACCGATATTTTCTAATAATTTTATAAATTCCTTATCAAATGTCAAAGTGTATAAAATATGCTCTGAGCTGATATATTCGTGTGATTGTGATACCGCTAGATCGTTTGCTTGTTTTATTGATATTGCTAGATTTTGTTCTATCATTAATCCTCTTTTATAACGCATTTTAATGGAAATCCATTTGCCTTAGCTAGGCTTAAGGTTTGGTTTTGCTTGGTTTGGGCGATCTCTTTTGTGTAAATTCCGCAAACAGCGCTACCATTTTTATGAATTTTCATCATCAATTCTATAGCTTGCTTTAGCTCTTTATTGAAAATTTCACAAAGCACCATCACTACAAAATCCATTGTAGTTACATCATCATTTAATAAAATCACCTTAAAAAGAGTTGGTTTAAACTCTTTTAATTTGGTTTTTGTATTAAGGCTTCTTTTAGTTTGCATTTAAGATCTTATCTATATCTTGGCTAATTGTGTTGGTGCTAACTTCACCTAGATAGAATTTATTTCCAACTGCTGTGCCATCTATATTGTCGCTTAAACTTTGGTAAATGCCATCTTTTAAAACCACTTTAAATGGTATAGAGAGCGCTCTATTGTAGCTTATATCATTTAGAATTTGATCTATGATTTTGCTATTTTCTTTTGAATTTGCTATGAAGTAATAGGCGTTATATTTTTTACTAAAATTCTCTAAAACATACTCATCACTTACATCTTCAAAGTGAATTAACCCAATTATCATAAATTTATCTGCGTTTTTAAGCTGAAAATCCATTAAATGTGGAGCCTCTTTTTGGCATGGGGCGCAGTAAGTTCCAAATATATCAAGCATTAGAATTTTATCGCTATCTTTGAGTTTAAAGCCATTTTCAGTGCGAATTATCGTAGCTTTAGTGCCGATTATACTGGTTAATTCTATCTCATCGCCTGTTTTATAATAGTTTGATTGTTCTATTTGAGTTTGAGTTGTCTTATCTTGATTACACCCATTAAGTGCGAAAAGTGCTATTAAAAATAGGGCTATAAATTTAATATTTTTCATATTTTATCCTTTATAAATATCTTTTTAGAGCGGCTCTAGCTTCTAAATTTGCTTGTTTTTCTTTGAGAGCTTCTCTTTTATCGTGTAAATTTTTACCTTTGGCTAGGGCGATATTTACTTTGACTATATTTTTGTGATTTAGATATAGATTCAAAACTACGATTGTTAGCCCATCGGTGCTAACTTTGCCAAGGAGTTTATCTATCTGTTTGCGGTGCATAAGGAGCTTTCTAGGCGATCTCTCATCAGGGCGAAAGTGTGAGTGAGCAGTTTGCAGATGGCTTATGTGTGCGTTTAACAAAAAGAGCTCACCTTTGATGATTCTCACAAAGCTATCTTTTAAATTTGCTCTACCAGCACGAAGTGCCTTGACTTCGCTACCTTGTAAGACTATACCGGCTTCAAAGCTTTCAATAATCGTATAATCATGAAGTGCTTTTTTGTTTTTTGCTAGTTCTTTTCCCATTTTTATGCTTTTTACTTTATAAAACTTGGATTATAACCTAATATTGTGAATTTAGTATCAATAAGAGTGCTATAAAGCACCCTTATTTTATCTTTTGTAATTTTTAACAAATTCAGATATACGATCAATACCACGCTTTAAGCTCTCTATATCACAAGCAAAGCTAACTCTAAAGTATCCATCCATACCAAATCCCACGCCAGGCACAGTAGCTACTAAGGCTTTTTCTAATAGCTCTTGGCAAAATTTCATTGAGTCAGGCTCTACGCTTTTACAATTTACAAATAGATAAAATGCACCTTCAGGGCAGATAACGCTTAGATTATCTATGCTATTTATAGCTTTTACGGCGTAATCTCTACGCTCTATAAATTTGCTTTTCATATATGCTATATCGTTATCAGCTTTACCTAGAAGCGCTGGGATAGCGCCGGCTTGGACGATGCTAGAGATATTGCTAGTGCTTTGGCTTTGAAGTTTTCTAACAGCTTTATTTAACTCATCAATATTGCTAGCCATATAGCCAAATCTCCAGCCTGGCATCGCTCCGCATTTGCTTAGGCCGTTTATTGTGATTGTTCTATTAAACATATCATCGCTAATTGAAGCTGATGCTACAAATTCGCCATCGTATGTTAATTTTTCGTAAATTTCATCGCTAATTACTAATATATTGCTACCTTTTAATACTTCACCTATGGCTTCAAGCTCAGCTCTGCTATATAGGCTACCGCATGGGTTGTTTGGGCTATTTAATACTATTGCTCTTGTTTTTGAAGTTATAGAAGATTTAATCTCATCGGCTGTGAGTTTAAATTTATTCTCTTCTTTGGTCTCTACTATAACAGGCACACCGCCGCAATATTTGACAATTTCAGGATAGCTTACCCAATATGGAGATGGGATTACAACCTCATCAAAGTGATTTAAAATAGCTGAAAATAGGTTAAATAATGAGTGTTTAGCACCTACATTTGTGATTATCTGATTTGGTTTGTAATTTAGATTGTTATCCCTTTTTAACTTTGTAACAATCGCTTCTAATACCTCAGGCGTTCCCGGCACAGGCGTGTATTTACCACAACCATTGTCTAATGCTGATTTTACTGCATTTTTAATAACTTCTGGCGTATCAAAATCTGGCTCACCAGCACTAAAGCTAATTACATCTAGACCGGCTGCTTTCATCTCTTTAGCTTTTGCGCTAATTGCGATTGTAAGGCTCTCGCTTAGGACTGAAATTCGTTTAGATAATAACATTTTTACTCCTTTATTGATTTTATATATTCTTGATATTTTTTATCTAATTGAGTGCTATTTTGACACTCTAAATTTTCTACTCTTTCTATGAGATATATTAGTAACTCTTTTGTAATATCGGGTAGCTTATTATGCTCAAATGGGCGATTATCACTACTTATACATTTAGCAGGGATTCCAACGGCAGTAGAGTTAGGTGGGACATCCTTGACTACTACTGAATTTGCGCCTATTTTAGAGCCTTTGCCTATTGTTATATTGCCTAAAATTTTAGCCCCTGCGCCAACTACAACTCCATCTTCTAAAGTAGGGTGCCTTTTGCCTTTATCTAGGCTTACTCCACCTAAGGTTACACCTTGATATATCAAACAATCATTGCCGATTATAGCAGTCTCACCTATAACAATCCCCGTAGCATGATCTATAAAAACTCGCTTTCCAACTACGGCAGCGGGATGTAGATCAACTCTAGTTAAAAAGTTGCTAATACCAGCTAAGATTCTAGCTAATTTATGCCACTTTCTTATCCATAAAGCGTGAATAAATCGGTGATTAACTATCGCCCACACGCCAGGATAGTTAAATATCAGATCTACGAAGCTTCGATATGCAGGGTCTTGAGATTTTGGTTGTGATAGATCTTCTATTATGGTTTTGAAAATTCCCATTATCAGCCTATAGTTTTTAAATAACCATTATCATTTAAGAATAGATATAGCTCGCCTAATATATGTTTTTTTTGTTTTTCATCTACTAGGGTTGAGTTTTCTATTCTCTCATTTAATGTATCTCTAATAGCGTGTATATCATAGTCTAAATCTTCTAATATATCCATAACAGATTGTGATTCTAAGATATTTTTTATCTCATAATTTCCATTTTCATCAAATACAATGGTCGCTTCAGTAGGATGGGTAAAGAGATTATGCTTCATCCCAAGCACCTCTTGATAAGCCCCAACTAGGAAAAAACCTAAAAAATACTCCTCTTTTTCTAAATCCACATCGTGTAAAAATAGCGGATTTTGCGTCGCATCAAAGCTGATTTCACCATCGCTATCGCAAGTTATATCCCATATAGAAGCAGACAGAGTAGGGCGCTCATCAAGTCTATCAAGAGGCATTATAGGGAAGTTTTGCCCAAGACCCCAAAAGTCAGGCAGGCTTTGAAACATAGAGAAATTCACTAGATATCTCTCTTGAACCTCTTCTTGAATTTTTAAAAGCTCGGCGTAATTTTGCTTGTTGCCTAAAAGTGAGATCGCTTTTTTCATAATTAAATGGACTAAAATTTCGCTATTTGATCTATCTTGGAGATCTACATACCCCAAATCAAATAGCGTCAAAACACTCTCCATATGATCAATTGCATCATGGAGATACTCTATAGCATTGCTTGGTTTGATACTTCTATATAGATCATATAATTCGCTAATTAATGGTGGATTATTCTCTTTTAATATTAGCTTCTCTTCTGTGTATTCTTGGCTAAATAGCTCAAGCACAGGAGCTACTAAGACAGAGTGAAAAGCGGCGATATATCTACCACTTTCTATGAAGATATCAGGTTCTACTTCGTTTTTTTGATTTGCTATGGTTTTGAGTAAGAATACAACATCGTTTGCATACTCTTTGAGTGTGTAATTTCTACTTGGATTATCTTTAAATTGTGAGTATTCAATAGCTAAGCCACCGCCTAAATTTATAGCTTTTAGAGATTTTGCGCCCATTTTGCGAAGTTCTGCGTATATATTTCCAGCTTCTATAAGGGCTTTTTTGAGTGGGTGAATTTCATCTATTTGACTTCCGATATGAAAATGTATCATTGTAAATTGCTCTATTAGATCATTTTCTTTTAGCAAATTTACTGCTTCAATAAGCTCTGTTGATGTTAAGCCAAATTTGGAATTTATCCCGCCACTTTTAGCCCAAACGCCAGTTCCACTACTATGAAGTCTGATTCTAAGGCCGATATTTGGCTTTGGTTTAAATCTCTCTTTGGCAGTTGAGATTATCGATTTTAGCTCATTTAAACCCTCGATAGTAAGAGTGATATTATGCCCCATTTCAGCAGCGATAAATCCAATATCGATCAGCTCATTATCTTTAAATCCATTTACGGTAATTGGTGCTCCATAGTTGTTATAAGCCATCGCTAGTAGCAACTCAGCCTTTGAGCCAGCCTCTAAGCCATAGCCGTAGCTTTCGCCAATTTTTACTAGATTTTCTACAAAGCCCGGATATTGATTTACCTTAAGTGGATAGACAGCATTAAAGCTTCCGCTATAGCCAAATTCCTTTTTTGCTCTTTCAAAGCTAGAATATACTTGGACGATTTGCTTTTTAATCAAGTGAGGAAATCTAAGAAGCAAAGGCCCTCTATATCCATCATCTCTAATCTCTTTGACTATATCTATTAATGCTGGTTTTAAATCGGTATTTAAGCAGACTTTTCCGCTCTCTACTATAAAATTTGAATCCCCCCACAGACTAAGTCCATAATCATTTGTCATATTTCACTCTCCAAATTCGCTATAGATATGCGTTTTTCATCTTGGTTTTTTAAATTTTTATACCAAATTTGATTTTGACTAAACTCATCATCACCAAGACATAAAAATATCTCAAATCCCTTTTTATCGGCTATATTTAGATGCTTATTTGGGCTTTTGGCTTCATATGAAATTTCGGTTATATATCTTTTTCTTAGAGTTTGAGCGATTTTGTAAATTTCATCAATTAAATTTGGATTTAAAGCACAGATATAGATACCTTGACGGGTATTTTGCGACTCTTTTTGCTTTAAAATCTCCATAACTCTCTCAATACCCATAGCCCAGCCAACTGCTGGAGTAGGCTTGCCATCTAGATATTCACAGAGTTTATCATATCTACCGCCACCTGCTACGGCACTTTGAGAGCCGATCTCATCACTGATAAACTCAAAAGCACTCTTAGAATAGTAGTCTAATCCTCGCACCAATTTAGGGTCTATCTCAAATTCAACCCCATTTGCTCTTAAAATCTCTTGAAGTTTATTAAACTCATCTTGACAAATTTGATTTAGGTTATCTGTGATTAATGGTGCTGTTTTTAAGATATTTTGGCAATTTTCATTCTTACAATCAAGTATTCTAATAGGATTGGTTTTTAACCTTCTTAAGCAGTCTTGGCATAGATTTTCTTGGTTTGAGCTGATGAATTTAACTAATTTTTCTTTATAAAGCGGCATACACTCAGTGTCGCCTAAAGAGTTGATCTTAAGCCTTGTTTTGATACCTAAATTTTGTAAAATTTCATTTAACATTAAGATTACAGAGGCATCTTCATAAACGCTAGCTTCGCCAAAGCACTCTACGCCAAATTGATGAAACTCTCTCAAACGCCCACGCTGCGGCCGCTCATACCTAAACATACTACCATAGTAAAAGTATCTTCTCACCCCGCCAGCTCTATCAAATTTAGCCTCTATAAAAGCTCTTAAAACCCCAGCAGTTCCTTCAGGGCGAAGGCAGACATCATTGCCACTTTTATCTGTGAATTGATACATCTCTTTACCGACTATATCGCTACTTTGTCCTACGCTTCTTTTAAATAGTATTGTCTCTTCTAGCTTTGGTGTTTCGCAAAATTTATAACCATAATTTTTCACCACACTTTGGCAGGTATCAATAATAAAGTTATATATTTCACCATCATTTTCAAGTAAATCTTTCATCCCACGAAGAGCATTTATCATATAAATTTCCTTATTTTATCTTGTATTATCTCTGGTTTTAGTGATGCGTCTATCTCTAATAGATCAAATTTTAAATCGGTGAGTATTATACTCATAAATTCTTGAACTCTCATTAAATACTCAATTCCACGGCTCTCAATATCATCGCTAGTAGCTCTATTAAATAGTCTTTGGCGGATTAGATCTTTACTAGCTTTTAAAAATACAAACTTATCCCCAAAATCCGAACAAAGAGCAAATTTATTTAGCTCAATTAGGGTTTTAATATCCAAATTATCATCATTTGCCATAGCATAGGCTAGACCTGATATAAAGCTTCTATCGCTTAGAATTAATTTATCATAATTTGGTTTTATAATCTTCTCATAATGCTCGGCACGATCTGCTAAAAATAGGAAAATTTCAGCTTTTTGAGAGATTTTGCTTGCGTTATTTATAAGGTATTGTCTAATCATCATCCCAAGCTCTGTACCACCTGGCTCTTTGGTGATTATGGCATCTGGATAGATCTGTTTTAGCATATTTATTTGAGTTGTTTTGCCAACTCCATCTACGCCTTCAAAATTAATTAGCATAGTATTCCTTTATTTTTTGATAGACTTTTATTGGGAGAAGTGAGCTAGCATCGCCATTGTGACGCAAAACTGATCTCACAATAGAGCTAGATATGAAGGCATTTTTAAGGCTCGGCATGAAATATACAGTTTCAAATTCATTCCACAAAGATACATTAGCATAGCCAATTTGTAGCTCATATTCAAAGTCACTTACCGCTCTTAAACCCCTTACAACCGTGTTTATATTTAAAGATTTAGCAAAATCTACTAAGAGATTATCAAATCCGATAACTTCAACGCTATTTAGATCATTTGTGGCGATTTTGGCTAATTCTATTCTTTGATTATAGTTAAAATATGGAGTTTTGCTCTCATTTAAAGCCACCGCTACAATCACTCTATCAAAGACATTGCTAGCACGCTTAATAACATCTAAATGGCCGTTTGTAATAGGATCGAAAGTCCCAGGATATATACAAGATTTCATCTTTACCTCTACTTTATTATAGCTTGATTTTTGCTTATTACTTGAGCTTTTAGGGTTTGATTATTTTGGTTTCTTACGCTTATAATTTCGCCTATATTTCCATCGCTTAGCGCTGTAACTAAAATTTCAACTTTTAAGGCTCCATCATTTATAATAGCTGATATTTTATCACCTTTTTTTATATCGCTTAGGGTTTTAAATTGACGATTATTTAGGATTTTGCCTCGTTTAATCTTGCTTTTGGTGATTAATTGGTGTTTTGGGAATTGGCTTAGGGCTTGTTTGTCATAATCTTTTAAATTTACAAATTTCTGCTCAAAATCACCTAAATTTAAGATATGATCTCTATTCATATCTCTTGTAGCTATTAATGCTGGAAGCTTAAAATCAATTTTGAATTTAAAAAATATACTCTTGCTACTCTCATTTGGCGTGATATATATCGCTCTAAATGTCCCGCTATTATCTCGCAAAGTAAGCAAGATAATCTCTTTTAATCTAAACTCATTAAAGTTGCTAGGAAGTTCATCTGGCCTATCTATGTTGATTGAATTTATCATCGCAGATGGATACTCAGCTTTGATAGTTTGATGAAGTCTATCTACTAAGGTATTACCAAAAAGTGGGATAAAAAGTATAAGAAGTAAAAAAATGGAGCGGGAAACGAGATTCGAACTCGCGACCCCAACCTTGGCAAGGTTGTGCTCTACCCCTGAGCTATTCCCGCATTTTGTAAAATTGAGACGGAATATTATCATATTTTTACCTATTTGTCAAGAGATTTTGTAAATTTTTATCTCTTGATTATCGCAAATTTCACTTTGACCGATATCAGAGATATATATAAAATTTGATAAAGATATTGGTTTTATCATGGAAGGGCTATAAATATTATTATTTGTAGCCCTAAATTCGCCATTATTTGCTTGGCCTATTACTATATTTGCCCTACTAGCTTTGAGTTTTAAGTTGCCTTTGAATTTGGCAATTTGCGACTCTAGCATATAGTTACTCCATCCAGCTACTCTCTTGATATATGGTATTACGGCGATATATGTTGCTAATAAACACGACATTGGATTGCCAGGTAATACAAAGATAAGTTTATTATCTTTTTTATAGCATTTTGTTGGTTTAGCTGGGCGTGCATCAATTGAGTTAAATAGTGGTTTGAAATCAAGCGAATTTAATACTTCACTCATATAGTCAGCCTCTCCTTTGCTAGCGCCACCGCTTGTGATGATGATATCATAATCCAAAGAGTTATTAATAGCTTCTTTTATGGATGAAAATTCATCTTTTAAAATCCCTTTATATTCACTTTTAAATCCATTTTGACTTAATGCTGATATAATCCCAAGGGCATTTGCGTTATATATGGATAATTCATCACACTCTCCCCACGGCTCATTTATCTCATCTCCACTGCTAAAAATAGCGATTCTAGGTTCTCTAAGCACCTTAATATAGCTAACTCCTTGAGCGGCTAATAGCATTATATTAGCCGGCGTTAGCATGGCACCCTTAACTAATAAAAGTTCGCCAGATTTTATCTCTTCGCCTTTTATTTTTCTAGCGTTATTTTTAGGAGTATCTTGTGAGACTATTAAATTTCCATTTTCATCAAAAGACTCATTTTCTATCATTACGACACTATCAGAGCCTTTAGGGAATGCTGCTCCGGTCATAATCTTATAACACTCATTTTTATTAATTTCATAGCTATTTTTATCTCCAGCTAAGATAATGCCTTTTATCTTAAGTGGATTTGCGATATCATCATAAGCAAAGGCATATCCATCTAGAGCAGAGTTATCAAAAGCCGGTAAGGACTTAGTAGCGATAATATCCTCAAAGAGCACTCGCCCAACGGCTAAATTAAGCGGTAAAATTTCACTACCATTTAGTGGCTTTAAATTTCTAGCAAATTCAAATATTTCATCAACTCTCATATCTTACTCTCTTAATCTTTTTATATCAGCTCCGATTGCCGTAAGCTTGGATTCTAAATTCTCATAACCTCTATCTAGGTGGTAAATTCGGTGAATTCTTGTGGTTCCGTTCGCTCTTAGGGCTGCTATGATGAGTGCTGAGCTAGCTCTTAAATCAGTCGCCATCACATCAGCGCCATTTAAACTGCCTCCAGTTATGGTAGCGATATGGCCATTTAGTTTTATATCAGCGCCCATGCGAGATAACTCACTAGCATGCATAAAACGATTTTCAAAAAGTCTCTCATCAATGCTAGATACGCCATCAGCGATAGATGCTAGAGCCATAAACTGCGCTTGCATATCGGTAGGGAAGCCGGGAAATTCGGTTGTGATGATATTACATGGTTTTAAATTGCCATCGCTAATTACTCTTATTGAATTTTGGCTAAGCTTACACTCAACTCCCATATCACAAAGCTTTGAAGTGATCGCTACTAGGTGATCGGGATTTATATTTTCTATTATAACATCCCCACCAGCAATCGCCACAGCGCACATATAAGTTCCAGCTTCTATTCTATCAGGTATTACTGTGATTTCATCTAAATTTATAAGATCTCTATTTGTTCCGTGTATTGTTAGCTCGCTTGTTGCGATGCCTTCTATTTTGACGCCATTTTGGTTTAAAATTTCACATAGTTGGACGACTTCGGGCTCTTTGGCTGCGTTAAATATCTTAGTAACTCCATTTGCTAAGGCCGCAGCCATTATGATGTTTTCAGTGCCTGTAACTGTGATCTTATCAAAAACGATATTAGCTCCATTTAATCCATCTTTGGCATCGGCTATCACATAGCCATCTTTTATCTCAATTTTAGCACCCATTTTCTCTAAAGCACTTAGATGTAAGTCAATTGGCCTAGCCCCAATAGCACACCCTCCAGGAAGCGAGACTTCACAATGGCCAAATCTAGCAAGTAGCGGCCCTAGGACTAAAATTGAAGCACGCATAGTGCGGACAATATCGTATGTCGCTTTTGTGGAGTTTATATCTGTGGTATCTATTTGTAGGGTTGAGTTTTTAAATTCAGCCTTAGCGCCTAAATTTTGTAGTAGTTTTATCAATGTTTTTATATCAGCAACTTGAGGTGTATTTTGGATTGTTACTCTATTTTTTGCTAAAATTGTCATAGCGATTATCGGCAAAGCGGCATTTTTGGCGCCACTAATTGTGATTTTGCCTTTTAAATTTGTTGATCTTTTGATTTGTAGATAATCCATATATATCACCTTGTGTAAAAAATAGTGATGGATTATACCAAAAATATGCTTATATAGTTATTTGGAATTTAAATTATATCAATAAAAGCTATGGCAAAGGCCATAGCTTATGAGCGAGATTTTTTCACTTCATCTGCGATTAAGAAGGCAAGCTCTAAGGCTTGATCGGCATTTAGCCTTGGGTCGCATTGAGTCTCATAACGACTAGCAAGAGCCTCTTGAGTTACCTTAAATGCTCCACCAGTACACTCTGTAACATCTTGACCTGTCATCTCTAAATGGACGCCCCCAGGTATGGTGCCACAAGCGTGATGGATATCAAAGAAGCTCTTAACCTCTCTTAAAACATTATCAAATTCACGAGTCTTATATCCATTTGACGCTTTTACCGTGTTGCCATGCATAGGATCAATACTCCATAAGATATTTAGGCCTTCGGATTTAATATCTTTTAAGATATTTGGCAAGCGACTCTCTATCTTATCAGCTCCCATTCTGATGATGATATTTAGGCGGCCATTTTCGTTATTTGGGTTTAGTTTGTTGGCTAATTTTATCACATCATCGGCTGTGGCATTTGGGCCGATTTTGCATCCGATTGGATTTTTAACTCCGCTTAAGAAATGGACATGAGCATCATCAACTCCTCTAGTTCTCTCACCTATCCAAAGCATGTGAGCAGAGCAGTCATACCAATCTCCGCTTAAACTATCAACCCTTGTAAGAGCCTCTTCGTATGGAAGTAAAAGTGCTTCGTGAGAAGTGTATAATTTGGTTTCACTTAGTGTTGGGGTATTAGAAGTTGTAACCCCACAAGCCTCCATAAATTTAAGAGCATTTGTAAGCTCAGAAGCGAGTTTTTCGAATTTTTCATCTAATTCACTTCGCTTTACAAATCCTAAATTCCATCTATGAACTTCGTGTAAATTAGCCAATCCACCTCGTGAAAATGCCCTTAGAAGATTTAGCGTAGATGCGCTTTGATAGTAGGCATCTATCATTCTTTTAGGATCTGGGACTCTAGCTGATTCATTAAATTCAAATCCATTTATGATATCGCCTCTATAGCTAGGGAGCTTAACCCCATTTATCTCTTCATAATCGCTACTTCTAGGTTTGGCAAATTGACCCGCTACACGACCGACCTTGACTACAGGACAGCCACCAGCGAAGGTAAGGACAATCGCCATTTGTAATATAATCTTAAACATATCACGGATATTTACCGCATTAAAGTTAGCAAAACTCTCAGCGCAATCTCCACCTTGAAGTAAAAAGCCATGGCCTTGAGTGACCTTAGCTAGCTCATCTTTGAGATTTCTAACCTCACCTGCAAATACAAGTGGTGGGAGTTTGCTAAGCTTATCTTCGAACTCTCTAAGCTTGTTAGTATCAGGATACACCGGTTGTTGTAAAATATTATAATCTCTCCAACTATCTTTATTCCATTTGCTCATTTTTAACCTTTTGAATTTCTATAAAATGCGTGATTATAGCCAAATAAATCTTAAATTCTAGCAAATTTAGGATTTTACTAGATAAAATTGGATAGAATCACCAAAATAAATTTTAAGGAAAAATATGAAAAAATTTATATTGATATTTGCTCTTATATTTTTTGTTGGTTGTATGCAAAATACCACAAATGTAGGCCGCTCAGAGGTTGATAGAACGCAGCTAATGCTGATATCTAGCGATGAGATAAATGAAGCATCTGCTAAAGCTTATGGCGAGGTGATACAAAAAGCAAAAGCGTCAAATACTCTAAATAAAGACCCAAATCTTACAAATAGGGTTAAAAATATCTCAAATAGATTAATTGCTAAAACTTCATATTTTAGACAAGATAGCACAAAGTGGGATTGGGAGGTAAATGTAATTACGAGTGATACTATCAATGCTTGGTGTATGGCTGGTGGCAAGATAGCTGTATATACAGGGATTATAGAGAAGTTGAATTTAAATGATGATGAGATAGCATTTATCCTAGCTCACGAGATTGCTCACGCCTTAAGAGAGCATGTAAGAGAGCAACAAAGCCAAGAGATGATAAAGAGTGGATTAATCAATGTAGCTTCGGTTTTTGGGGTGGATAATACTATTTTAGGAGTTGCAAATTTGGCTGCTAATGTGGGGATATCTCTGCCTTTTAGCCGTTCGCATGAGAATGAGAGCGATGAAATAGGGCTAGAGCTTGCGTATATGGCGGGATTTAATCCAGATGGTGCAGCGTCATTATGGACGAAGATGCAAGAGCATTCAGGTGATGGTGGATTGGAGTTTTTAAGCACTCACCCAAGTCATGAAAATAGGATAAAAAATTTACAGGCCCTAGCAGCCAAGCTAAAAGCTAGTAGTTGATTTAGCCTATTATTTAGCCTATTATTTGGGCTATGCTTTGGGCTTGTTTTAGAGTCATATCTCTTTTTATTTGGTAGTTTATAGCACCATTTTGACTGATTATAACAATGGTTGAGCCTAGCTCAAAATTGCCTATGTGTTCGCCTTTTTTTAAGCTTAAATTATTGTAATTATAAAAAGCGGGAGATAAATTTGAATTGGTGCTAACTCTTGGTTCAAAATCAAATTTCATCTTTCCTACATTTAAAGCGCCTACAAATACCATCCAGATTAATTTATCATTAGCTAATCTTGCTTTTAATACCACTCTTTCATTTCTAGCGTATAGATTATCATGCTTTAAAAGGGCGCTTTTAGCTACGCTAAAAAGCGTTCCAGGGGTGTAGTTTAGACTTATAATTTCCATATCGCAAGGTGCGTGATAGTGATGGTAATCTCGTGGTGATAGATAGATATTTAGATAGTCAAACTCACCATCTAACTCGCCTTTTTCAAGAGATTTACCTAGTAGCTCATCTACGCTATAGCTTTTGGATTTGATGCTATAAGCTTTTAGATTATCACCTTTTTGACACTCAAAGCACAATCCATCACTTGGTGAAACAAATCCATCACCAAGTGCTCTTGGAGAGTTTAACCCTCTTGTAAATAGGGCGTTTAAGCTATCATAGCTACCAATTGGATTAAACTCACTCATATCTATTTGAAATTTTTTAACATACCAGTTATTTATAGCATTTTGAAGTAATTTTGGGAATTTATAGTGTGCTATTAGGCCAAAGTAGTTTGAAAATTTATTATAATCCATATTAATCTCCTAAAAGCTTTAAATATACTATTTCGCTATTTGATCCAACTCTAAAAGGTGGCCCCCAAAGTCCAGCACCACTGCTAACTAGTAGCTTCATATCGTCAGTGATATTGTATAGTCCATAGATATATTTTTGGTTTAGCCAAACTAAAATTGAAAATGGAAATATCTGTCCGCCGTGAGTGTGACCTGAAATGGCTAGATCTACGCTATTTTGTAGATAGCTTAAAGATCTAGGCTGATGAGTTAGTAAAATTGTAGGTAAATTTGGATCTATATCGCTCATAGCTTTGGTAAAATCTGGCTTGAATTTATCCATTTTAAGGCCAGCCATATCATAGACGCCGGCTAAATTTATATCTGCTACTACAACGCTTTCATTTTCTAAAACTTTAATTCCAATAGATTTAAACTTATCAATCAAGCCCTCTATTCCATGATAATACTCGTGATTTCCAACTACCATAAAGGTGCCAAATCTGCTCTTAACATCCTTTAAAGGATCTAAGAAATCACCCAATTCATCACTATTTAAATCTACCAAATCACCCACTATCAAAAGGGCGTCTGGATTTAATAAATTTATCTTATCTACTAGTGAGCTCATATAATCTTTTTGAAAAAACTCGCCGATATGAACATCGCTGATTACGACTAAATTCATAGGGTTTTTAAGATTTTTTATTTTTACATTATACTCAGTGATAATGGTGTTGAAATTGGCATTATAAGCACCAATTATTATATATAAAGCAAAGCCAAGAATCACACAGATATCAAGTATAAACTTAGCTATTTTTTGGCTATTTTTTTTAAGCTTTTTAATAAAATATAAGACCAAATGAAAAGGCAAAATAGTACAAAATAGCATAAAGCTTATGCCAATAGATATGATCGATATCTGATATATAGGCTGTGGGAGCGGGGCGCTTTTAATAGCGATAAAATAGGCTATTTCAAATATAAATATAGTTATGAAAAATATCCTTAAAATCCATTTAAATTTAGATATTAAGCTATTTTTAAACCACCAATAACTATATAAATTCATACCAAAAAATATTATTGTAGATAAAGGGATGAATATATATGGACTCATTTTTTACCTTGATTTAGAATAAAATTATTTTAGATAACGCTATTTATCTGATGATATAGTGAGAGAATTTCATCTCTTTTTGTGATAAAGCTATTTTTGTTAGCGATTAGATGAGCGCTACTGTGCATTATCTCTTGGGCGACTTTTAGGCCATTTTGTTTCATTGTAGTTCCTGTCTCTACTATATCTACTATCGCATCGCTAAGCCCTACAATTGGCGCTAACTCAATAGAGCCATATAGCTTGATGATTTTAACCGCAATTGCTTTTTGGTCAAAATAGCTTTTGGTTATATTTGGCATTTTGGTTGCGATTTTTAGCTCTGGTTTTGTGTAATCTAGCTCTTGATTTTCTCTAATTCCGATACATACTCTACACTTCCCAAGCCCAAGATCAAGTAGCCTAAGCACATCGCATCTATGTTCTTCTAATACATCAAGTCCGACTACACCGATATCAGCAGCTCCTTCGGTGATATAAGTTGGGATATCTTGATTTCGCACCATTAGAAATTTAAATTCACCCTTTGTCATAATGAGTTTTCTATCTTCAAATTTAAACTCACTTCCAAAAATTTTGCTAAAAATTTCTAAAGTCTGCTCAGCAATTCTACCCTTTGGTAATGCTACACTTAGCATAAAATCTCCTTGTTTTCATTTATCGCTCTTTGCATACCACGAAATATTAGCATTCTATCATAGATAGCTTGAGAGAAAAACTTAGATAAAAACTCCCCATCTCCGCCGGTGAGATATATGGATTTTCCACGAGAGAATTCGTTAATTAGGCTAACTATTGGCTTGATTATCCCATAGCTAATGGCATCTTGCGTGTGTTGCGGTAAGCACTCTAAGTCAATTTGCGAATTTAAAGGCAAATTTAGGCGAGAAGAGATATTTTTAAGTGTTGATAGTGATGTTGTGATACCAGGCATAATAAATCCACCTATATGGCAGCCATTTGCCATCAGATCAAGTGTAATAGCACTTCCAGCATCGACTATAAGCCCACTATTGACAGCGTAGCACGCAGCGGCTCTATCTACACCTAAGCCAATATATGTGCTATTTAGTTTAATATATGGTTCAATGTTGATAAATAGAGGATCTTGTAGCTTTGAATTTGCCTTGTCATTGACATTTATATAGTATATCTTCTCTTGTGGTTTATATAGATTAAACTCATCAATGGTTAAATTCCAAATTTTCCTACCGTCAAAAAAAGTGGCATTTGTATTGCCGATATCACATAAAGTCATAAAATTTCCAATCTAAATTTGATTTTAACACCTTTGAGCATATTGGTGAGTTGTAAAATAGGGTGAATTTGACTATATTGGTATCAAATTTGCTCTTTACAAGTTCAATTATTTTTTTTAACTCTTCAAGTTCTCTATTTACAAATCTACTTTTAGCATCCCTAAAAAATACTAAATTATAAAATCCATCTCCATCAACACCCAAAAATAGCTGATAATTACGCTTTTTACTAAATTCTTTGATATCAAGGGTTTTTAGATTTTTAAGCAAAATTCTGTTTTGGTTAAAAATATTACAAATTCTATTATCCATTATTTTAATTCTAATATCTCATTATCATAATAAAAGGCCTCTAAACCCATAAAACTTTTGTTATCAATCTTAGAATCAAGCTCTATAATCTCAAGATTATCTAAATTCAGATCAGTAACAAACATATATCCAGTTTTTTCAATTATATATAGTTTATCATTTTTTGGGATAACTCCTGAAAATATAGCAAATTTGAAATTTCTATTGCCAAGTTTGTTTAACTCTAAATCCAAAATTTCAACCATACCATCTTTTAAAAATAGATAAATTTTACCAGAGTAAAGTAACACATCTTTAATCTGCCCATCGTAGTGTTTTACCCCTTGTGGTGAGATCGCCATTAGCTTTGTAGCACTCGCTGCAAACATTTTATCACCAATTAGATCAAGAAATATTATATTGTTAAAAAACGGCTCACTGCTAACTATAGCATCCCTTAAAATACGCCCATTAGCTCTATCTACTATCATAATCTTTCCATCTAGTGTTGGATATACTATAATGGAGTTTAAAAATACTGGATTTGCCATCTTAACATCTATAGCATAAGCTGGTGAGATATTATACTCTAAGAGCAATTCATCGCTTATCATATCGATTAGATATATAGTGTTATTAGCGCTAAGTGTTGCAAGATAGTTATCGCTGATAGAGGCTGAGACTATGCGAGCATCAAATTTGGTTGTGTAATACTCATCTTGATCTACTAAAACTCTAAATTTGCCATCTATGCTAGATATTAATAATTTATTTTGATACTCACCAAGAAAATTATCATTTTTGCTTAAATCCAACTCTACAATTTTACCATTTTTAAGCAGTATGCTACCATCTTTTAATACGGCACCATATTTGCTAGATTGGTCTATAGAAGAGCTTAAAGAGCTATCAAAACTCATATTTTTAGATATAAACTCAGGTTCATAATACTCCCTTTTAGTAGAGCAACCAGCAAGTATAAATATAGTTAAAATTGATAAAATAGATATTTTAAAATTCATATTATTTCCCTTGATAGTGTTCTAAATTTTTAGCTATTGATTGTAGTGGCGAATTTAGTGGAATTTTGGCAAATTCGCTCTTTGCTTCATCAATTTTATTATCTTTTAATAAGGCATAGCCATCCAATAAATAGTTGTAATTTGATAAAATTTTAGCTGATTTATTGCCTTTTAAATTTTGTAAAATCTCTTTTAAAAGCGGATCAATATCCAAAGCCATAGCCTCATCTATAAGGGTAGTTGAGTTAGAGTCATTTGCTGTTTTTATCGCAAAAAGCGCAAATAAAGATGGGTTTTTAGTTATTAAAAGCTCTTTGGATTTACTATCATTTGGGTTGTTTATTAAGCTATTATAGGCTCTATTTAGCTCTGCTTTTGCCGATTGCTCTACAGCATTTGAAACACCATATCCTATGATAGCAATTATCAATACAATAGATATAATGATAAAAAATTTCTTATTTTTTCTAAAAAATCTTTCGCCTTTTATAGCACTTTCTAAAAACTGCTCTTGAGAGCTTATCTCGCTTTTTATATAATTAATGTTATCTTTAACTGCCAAAGTAAAATCCTTAAAATAAAAAATGCGATAATTTTATCATAAACTTTCTTAAATATAACAAATAAATGCCAATTATTAAAAACTGATAAATATTGATAATCTATATCTAAGAAAACTTATGTTATAATCATCGCCAAAATTTAAATTTGAGAAGTAGAAGAGTAGAGTTATGTATATTGATGATAAAATGCTTGAAAAATTAGAGAAATTAAGCGCATTAAAAATCCCTGATGATAAGCGAGAAGAGTTTAAAGAGCAACTTAGCAAAATTGTAGATTTTGTCGAGGTTTTAAATGAGTTAAATTTGGATAATTTAGAAGCAACTATAAGTCCTGTGAGCGGTGGAACCTTGCTTCGTGATGATGAACCTGTAAAAAGCGATGTTATAGATATAATTTTAGAAAATGCCCCACAAAAACAGGGTAGAAGCTTTGAAGTGCCAAAGATAATTGAGTAGATTATGGGCATTAGAGCTTTATTGGATTTAGTCTTAGATAAAAAGGCTAGCGATCTACATTTAGTGGCTAGGAGCACACCTAAGATTAGAGTCGATGGCGAGCTGATATCTACAGGTAGTGCTATTTTAACCTCAAATGATATAGAAGAGATCTGCTTGCCTTTGCTTGATGAAGAACAAAAGATTGAGCTAAAATCTGCTAAAGAGCTGGATTTTATAGTAGATACTCCTAAAAATGGAAGATTTCGTGCTAACTATTATCTCACTATGAATGGCGAGCTTTCGGCTGCTTTTCGTATGATACCGCTTGAGACGCCTACGCTAGATGATATATGTGCTCCAGATATATTTTTTGATCTTGCTAAAAAACAAAAAGGGTTGATATTAGTAACAGGTGCTACTGGAAGTGGTAAAAGCACGACTTTAGCAGCTATCTTAAATGAGATAAATCAAAATCAAAATAGACATATCATAACTATTGAAGATCCGGTGGAATTTATCCACACAAGCAAAAAATCTCTATTTTCACATAGAAATGTTGGAAGCGATACAAACTCATTTTCAAGAGCGTTAAAATACGCCCTAAGGCAAGATCCCGATGTTATTTTAGTTGGTGAAATGAGAGACAAAGAGACTATGTCTATGACGATTGAAGCGGCTCAAACTGGCCATTTGGTGCTTGCGACCTTGCACACAAATTCGGCTATAAGCTCTATAGATAGGATTATAGATAGCTTTGGAGAGGGTGATCAATCATATATTAGAAGCTCTTTATCTTCATCGCTCATAGCGGTGATATCGCAAAATTTATTACCAAAAATTGGTGGCGGTAGGGTGGCTCTTTATGAAATTATGTTAAATAATATAGCAATATCAAATTTGATAAGAGAGGGCAAAACTCATCAAATCATCTCTCAAATGCAAATTGGTAGCTCTCAAAGTGGTATGAGAGTGATGGCAAATGAAATTCAAAAAGCACTAAATGAAAATATCATCACAAAAGAGATTGCGATGCAATTTGGTGCCCAAAATTTAAATTTAATGGAGCAAAATTAATGGATTTTATTACTTGGTTTGATATTATTGTGATAGCTGTTGTGGTTATTTTAGGTATTAAGGGTGTTATCAATGGACTTATCAAAGAGATATTTGGATTGATTGGTATCATCGGCGGGGTGATTGTAGCTAGTAGAAATGCGAATTTAGTAGGAGAGCAAATCAGCCTTTATCTATATCAGCTTAGCGATTCAGCGGAGTTTTTCTTTGGATTTTTACTTACATTAATTATATTTTGGTTTGTATGTTTGCTTCTTGGTAATCTTTTGTCTAAAATGTTAAAAATGAGTGGGCTTGGATTTGTAGATAGATTGCTAGGATTTTTTGTAGGAGCTGCTAAGATATTTTTAGTTCTTGCGATTTTGTTTGCTATTGTCTCTAAAATTTCAGTATTAAATCAAAAAATATCACCATATTTTCAAGGCAGTAAGGTCTATCCGATCCTTTTAGCTGCTGGGGAATTCATAATGGCTATGGATATGAGTGGAATTCAAAAAAGCGTGGATAACACGCAAGAGATTGTGCCTGAAATTTTAGATGATAATCAAACTATTGAACAAAATTTAACCAAGGTGGAAGAATGATAGAAAATATTGAATACGATGCTTTGCTAGAGCGTTTTAAGCGTGTATTGCGAGATAATGGGTTGAAATATACCAAGCAGCGTGAAGTGCTTCTACAAACACTATATAATAATAGCGAGCATTTTACTCCCGAGCAGTTATATCTATATATCAAAGAGCGTCATCCAGGTTTAAATGTAGGTATAGCAACTGTTTATAGAAGCTTAAATTTGCTTGAAGAATCAGGTATGGTAACATCTATTAGCTTTGGGGCTCAAGGCAAAAAATTTGAACTAGCTAACAAACCTCACCACGATCATATAATCTGTAGGCAGTGTGGGGTGATAGTCGAATTTGAAGATCAAGTGATAGAAAAACGCCAATTAACCATAGCTAAAGATAATGGCTTTAAGCTCACAGGCCACATAATGCAGCTTTATGGAGTTTGTAGTGAGTGTAATAAACAAAAAATAAAAGGAATTTAGTTGATTTTTGATAATGAATTAGAGCAAACTCGTTTAGCTAAGGCTGATGAGTTAAGACAGATGGGCGTGAGTCCATATCCGCATTTTTTGAAACGAGAGTTAAAAATATCTGAATTTAAGAGTGAATTTGGCTATATAAAAGATCTGCCCCAAAGCGAGAGAAAAGCTACCAAAGAAGTTACGATGGCTGGTAGAATAAAACTAAAAAGAGTAGCTGGGAAATCAACATTTGCCAATATAGAAGATGAGAGCGATAATATCCAAATTTATTACTCATTAGCTAGTATAGGCGAGGAGGATTATGCTAAATTCAAAAAAAATCTTGAAGTTGGTGATATAATTCTTGTTAAAGGCTATGCTTTTATCACCCAAACGGGCGAATTTAGCCTACATGCAAGCCATATCACTCTTGCTACTAAGGCCATATCGCCACTACCTGAGAAATTTCACGGACTAACTGATATTGAGATTAGGTATAGACAGAGATATCTAGATATGATTATGAATAGAGATGTTAGGGATGATTTTCTTAAGCGTTCAATCATCATTAGCACTATTAGAAGGTTTTTTGAAGAGCGTGGATTTTTAGAAGTTGAGACTCCTATGATGCATCCAATAGCAGGCGGGGCTAATGCCAAGCCATTTATCACTCATCATAATGCATTAGGCGTAGATAGATATCTTAAAATCGCCCCAGAGCTTTATCTCAAAAGACTTATCGTAGGTGGTATGGAAGCGGTATTTGAGATGAATCGTTGCTTTAGAAATGAAGGGATGGATCTTACTCATAATCCTGAATTTACTAGTATTGAGTTTTATTGGGCGTGGCATGACTATTTTGAGGCTATGGATCTAACAGAAGAGCTTTTTGCTACATTGTTAGATAGATTGAATTTAGATAAAGTTATTGAATTTGATGGTCAAAATATAGACTTTTCTAAGCCTTTTAGAAGGATTAAATATCTTGATGCGATAGTTGAAATAGGGGGTATCGATAGGGATATTATAAATAGTAAAGATAGAATTTTAGCCAAATTAAAAGAGGATAAATTTGAAGCTAATGATAAGCTTGATTTAGGTCATTTACAGGCTGAGCTTTTTGATAATTATGTTGAGAGCAAGCTTATAAATCCTACATTTATTACAGATTTTCCTATCTCTATCTCACCACTTTCAAGAAGAAGTGATGAAGATCCAGAAATAGCACAGAGATTTGAGCTATTTATAGCCGGCCGTGAGCTTGCAAATGCCTTTAATGAGCTAAATGATCCAATAGATCAATATAAGAGATTTGAGGCTCAAATACAGAGTAAAGATGCCGGCAATGATGAGGCACACGAGATGGATGAGGATTATTGCGTGGCTCTTGGTTATGGTATGCCACCAACTGTTGGTTGGGGTCTTGGTGTTGATAGATTAGTAATGCTATTATTAAACAAAAAATCAATTCGTGATGTTATATTATTTCCAGCTATGAAACCAAAAAATTAAGGAGTTAAGGTATGAATTTAGAAAATTTTGATAAAGATATTTATGATCTTTTAAATAGTGAGCTTAAGCGTCAATGCGATCATTTGGAGATGATTGCTAGTGAGAATTTCACATATCCTGAAGTTATGGAAGTTATGGGTTCTATTTTGACTAATAAATATGCCGAAGGGTATCCTGGTAAGAGATATTATGGTGGTTGTGAATTTGTAGATGAGATAGAGCAGATTGCTATTGATAGATGCAAAAAGCTCTTTGGTTGTGAATTTGCTAATGTTCAGCCAAATAGCGGTAGCCAAGCAAATCAAGGTGTTTATGGTGCCTTTCTAAAGCCAGGTGATAAAATTTTAGGTATGGATTTAAGCCATGGTGGCCACTTAACTCATGGTGCTAAGGTTTCAAGCTCTGGTAAGTATTATGAGAGTTTCTTTTATGGTGTTGAGCTAGATGGTAGAATCAACTATGATAAGGTAGCCGATATTGCAAATATTGTTAAACCAAGGATGATAGTTTGCGGTGCGAGCGCCTATACTAGAGAGATAGATTTTAAGCGATTTAGAGAGATTGCTGATAGTGTAGGTGCGTATCTATTTGCTGATGTGGCGCACATAGCTGGGTTAGTTGTAGCTGGCGAGCATGCTCATCCATTTCCACATTGCCATGTAGTAAGCTCCACAACACACAAAACTCTAAGAGGCCCAAGAGGTGGTATCATCATGACAAACGATGAGGAATTTGCTAAAAAGATCAATAGCTCTATATTCCCAGGAATTCAAGGTGGGCCATTAATGCATGTTATAGCTGGCAAGGCTGTAGGCTTTAAGCATAATTTAAGCGATGAGTGGAAAGTATATGCCAAACAAGTCAAAGCAAATGCCAAAAAACTTGGTGAAGTTTTAATTAGCCGTGGATATAATCTAGTTAGTGGTGGGACAGATAATCATCTTGTTTTGGTTAGCTTTTTAGATAAAGATTTTAGCGGTAAAGATGCTGATATCGCTCTTGGCAATGCCGGAATCACAGTCAATAAAAACACAGTCCCAGGCGAAATTAGAAGTCCATTTATAACAAGCGGTATTAGGGTAGGTAGCCCAGCACTTACAGCAAGGGGTATGAAAGAGGGCGAATTTGAGTTGATAGCAAATCGCATTGCCGATGTATTAGATGATATAAATAATCTTGATAAACAACGCAAAATTGCAGCTGAATTAAAAGAGTTGGCTAATCAATTTATTATATATGATAAGGCGACATTCTAATGCAGCGTATGGATTTATCACTTATTAAGATGATTACAGATCATTACTATATCAAGCGTGATCTAACTGTGAAAAAGATTGAGTACAAGGGTAGATACTACTTCGATAAATTTGAAAGAGTAGATGAGCCGCTTAGTTTGTCTATACAAAGAGAGCACGAAGAGAAAAAGATAATCGTAGCACACTCTTTGGTAAATAGACTAAATAAAGTTGAAAATATTGTTTTTGACTATAATGGCAGAATGCCTGAACGCTTTTGGCATAGAGCTCAACTTATGCTAAGAGATGAAGGGTTTATAAATTTCACCGCTTATGAGAGTAAAACTCCGGGTCATCTACATCTATATATACATAAAGGCCACACAACCTTTATGGAAGGATGTCAAATAGCCAATAAGCTCTCAGTAATGCTATCTCAAAAGCTACCTCAAGAGTGGAGAATGTTTCCTACTATGGATATGCCATTAGAGTATAATATTTTGGCTTTACCATACGCTTTGTATCAAAAAGAGCGTGGTGCTAGTTGGTCAAAACATATGTAAAGGATAAATTATGGAAGAGAATAATAATTTACAAGATATATTGCTAGATAAAAACGAAGAAGAAAAATCAGGTGGTATGCGTAAAATTTTAATTGGCGTGGCGTTGCTAGTTATAATTTTCGTTCTTGTTTTGATTGTTATGAAGTTTTTAAATTCAGATGACAAGAAGAATAATAACGATATAGCTGATGCTCTTTTATTGCCTACTGAGTTGCCTACTACAAGTACTCCAACTAACAATACTTCAAATGAGCTTTTTGAGCAAGTGCCTATAGTGAGCGATACAACAAATTCTAAAGATAGTTTTGAGAATATAGTAAATGAGTATAAAAACGCTCAAGCTGCTATGGATACAACGATAGCGCCAGTATTGCCGCCGAAAGTAGAAGAGCCATTTGGCCCAGTTGAGCCAAAAGAGGTTAAAAAAGAGCCAGCAAAACAAGAAGTTGCTAAAAATTTAGAGCCTAAAAAGGTAGAGAGCAAAAAGCCAGAAGCCAAAAAACCAGAGACGACAAAACCAGAAGTTAAAAAAGCTGAAGCCAAAAAACCAGAAGCCAAAAAAGAGGCCACTAAAAAAGCTTCAACTCCAAATAGCACATCTTTGGCTAAAGGCTCATATATACAAGTCGCTTCGGTATCTAAATTAGACACAAATAGTGCTTTGATTAAAAAGATTGTAGCAAGTGGTTACAAATATAAAACACACAAAGTTGTGGTAAATGGCAATGAAGTTATTAAAATTCTAATTGGCCCATTTGGTGCTGATTTAGAATCTAATATGCAAAAAATTCGCCAAGATATATCAAATGGCGCCTTTGTGTATAGAGTCAAATAAGGATTTATGGTGAAGTATTTTGCTCTATTTGGAAATCCAGTATCTCACTCTATATCGCCTAGACTTCACAATATTGCTCTTCAAGGATTAGGTCAAAGAGGAGTGTATGGTAGGATTTTATTAGAGCAAGGTAGTGATATTATCACTAAGTTTAAAAAATATAATCTAACGGGAGCCAATATCACTATCCCTTTTAAAGAGTCTGTTTTGGCTGATTGTGATGAGCTAGATAGCATTGCAGCCGATATCGGCTCGATCAATACACTAGTTAGCAAAAAGGGCAAAATCAAGGGATATAACACAGATGCACCTGGATTTATGATGGCGATTGCTGAATTTGGTAAGATTGATAGAGCTTTGATATTAGGCGCTGGTGGAACTGCTAAGGCACTTTCATATATTTTACACACTAATGGTATTGAGATTGAAATTTTAAATCGTAGTGATAAAAGAGCTGAATTTATAAATTACAACTTCAATACCTATTCTAACTTTAAAGTTTCAAATTATGATTTAGTCATAAACACCACTTCAGCAGGGCTTTGCGGTGATGATCTTCCGTGTGATGAGATTGTTTTAAGAGAGATTTTATCCAATTCTAAATTTGCTTTTGATGTGATATATAATAGGCAAACCCCATTTTTGCGTATTGCTAATGATACGGGGCTTAAAATCAAAGATGGTAAAGATATGTTGCTTTATCAAGCGGTTTTAGCATTTAATCTATTTTATGATAATAAATTTGATGAGAGTAAAATAACAAAGCTAATGCGTGGAGCATTTGAGCTTTAAATTTCTCTTCTGTCTTTAATAGCCTTGGTGAGCGAGAGCATATCTACATTTTCTAAGCTTACGCCAGTTGGGATGCCTTGGGCGATCTTTGTAAAGCTAATACCAATATCTTTTAATTGATCTTCTATATATAGTATCACACCATCGCTATTTATGCTAGGGCTAAAAGCAAAAATTATCTCTTTAGAATCAAATTTGGCTATCATATCTTTTAGATTAGCTATGCTATTAACATCACTAAATACAAAATACAACCCATCAAATGAGTTAGAATCCTCAATAGTTAAAATATCTTTTGGGCTCTCTACAACGCATATAGTGGCTCTATTTCTGTTATTATCAGCACATATATCGCAGATCTCATTTTGGCTAATTCCGCCACAGATTTCGCAGTGCTTTAAGCTGTGGATTGAGCTTTCTATAGTGTGTGCTAAATTTAGACCAAAAAATGGATCTTGTAAGGCTATATAATATGCGTATTTTATAGCTGATTTTTTGCCTACACCGGGGATTTTGCCAAATGCTTCTACTAGTTTGTTGAATTGCTCAAGATTTTTCACTATTTTTAGATCCAAATTTGATACAAAACTCATGAAAACCATCTACATAATTATACTCTAAAGCAAATTTATGCATAGTACAAATATGCTCTATGATATAAAGCCCAAGCCCCATACCACTTGTTTTGGTATTATTATCCCTTATAAATGCTTGTTTATAATGATTGATAGAGTGATCGAGTGGTTTGCCATGGTTTCTTATATAGATTGCTTCGTTATCGCATTTTATGTATGCTTTTTTGTCATCAGAATATTTTAAAGCGTTGTCAATTAAATTTTTGATCGCAAGTGAAAATAGCTGAAAATCCACCATAAGTAGCGGATCATAGCTTAATTCTACCTTGACATTACTATCAAAATCATCTAATAGCATCATATCTTTAGCTTGATCTAGTATTAGGCTAAAGCGGTATTTGGCATAGTCTAGGCTATAGCTTTTGCTTAGTAGTTGTTCTATTTTGGCAAATTCATTGATTAATATATTTAGCCTTTCAAATATAGCTATTAAGCGATCTTTTTGCGTCTCATCTTCTAGCATTTCGCTGACGATTCTACCTTTGCCTATTGGGGTTTTTAGTTCATGCATAATTGTGCGCAAGAATAGTTGTCTAGACATTATAAGATCTTTAATCTTACAAGCTGCATTGTTAAATTCATAAGCCACTTCGCTAATCTCATCACTACCTTTGGTGAAATTAACCACGCAAACGCTATCCATATTTCCAGCAGCGAATTTGCGTATATCGCTCCTTAGCTTCTTAAGCGGGATTAAACTTCTAAAAATCGAAACATACAAGGAGATAAATAATGCCATAACGATTATAAAACTAGCTAATAAACTATCATTTCCACTATGTAAAGTGGATTCTAGAAGTATAGTTACGCTTTGGTTTTTAATGCGTAGATAGAGATTACTTTTATAGCTGATGGTATCTACCACTCCGATTAAAGTATCTACTCTATTGACTATCGTTCCATTATCAAAGATAGATTTTTGTAAATTTGCGTTTTTTACATAGGCTAGGTCAAAATTTTTAAAGTATCGCTCCCAATCTTCTGGCATATTGGATTTTTGGTATAGCGATAGTAGCCAACTAATAGAATTATAGTGATTTTCGCTAATTTTTCCTAGCAATCTCTCATTTTGTAGTTTAAAAAACATAAAAAATAGAGTGCAAATCACGATAAATCCAATAGCGAAAATTATCGTGATTTTGGTAGTTAGAGAGTATCTCATCCGACTAATTTATACCCTATACCACGAACTGAAAATATATGTTTAGGTGATTTGGAGTTATCGCCGATTTTGGTTCTTAAGCGACCTATTATAACATCTAAACTTTTAGAATCTTTATCTTTTAGGCTTTTGCAATGATATACTAATTGCTCTCTTGATACTGAAAAGCTATGCTGTTTGATTAGGTATTCTAAAATTTCATATTCGGCTGGTGTTAGTGTAAGTGGCGCTCCATTATATGATATTTCATGCCTTTTATCATCTACTTTAAATAGCGTATCTGTGACCTCTTCTTGGGTTTCATTGCTCTTTTTATAACGGCGGATTAAGCTTGTAATTCTAGCGTGCATCTCCTTTGGATCGTATGGCTTTGGCAAGTAGTCATCAGCCCCAATTTGAAGTCCAACAACTCTATCATTTACATCGCTTCTAGCTGAACTAATGATGATAGGGATATCATATTTTTCTCTAATCTCTTTACAAACTTCTAACCCATCCATACCTGGCAGCGTCAAATCCAATATCAAAAGATCATAATTTTTGATACCGGCACTAAGACCCAAATATGGATCTTCGTAATTTGTAACTTTGATATTAAATTTTATTAAATATTCAGATAAAATTTGAGCAAATTCCGGATCATCTTCTATCATTAATACATTTATCATATTTGGCTCCTGGTATTAAAAATTTGGCACTATTATACCAAAAATTAATAATAAAATTTGCTTTTATGGATAAATTTAGTAACTTTTGGATAAAATCGCCAGTTAAAATTATAAGCAAGGAAGATATTTTGGAATTTGATTATTATGAGATATTAGAGATTTCAAGGGATGCTGATAGTGATACAATTAAAAAAGCATATAGAAAACAAGCATTAAGATACCATCCAGATAGAAATCAAGGCGATAAAGAGACTGAGGAGAAATTCAAACAGATTAATGAAGCTTATGAGGTTTTAAGCAACGCTGAAAAAAGAGAAATATATGATAGATATGGCAAAGATGGGCTAAAAGGCATGGCCGGTGGTGGCTTTGGCGGTGGATTTGATTTTGATGATTTGGGTGATATATTTAGCTCATTTTTTGGTGGTGGATTTGGTACTAAAAGCAGATCTAAAAGTCAGTATAAATATGCTTTAGATATAGAAGTTGGTATTGGGTTAGAGTTTAATGAAGCGGTTTTTGGTTGCGAAAAAGAGATAAAATATAAGTATAAAATTCCATGTAAAAGCTGTAACGCAACAGGCTCAAAAGATGGCAAAAAGCAGACTTGTAGCAAATGCGGCGGAAATGGTAAGATAGGAATTCAACAAGGCTTTATGCAATTTGTCCAAACTTGTCCAGAGTGCTCAGGCACAGGCCAAATTATCAAAGACAGATGCCCTGAGTGTAATGCTAGTGGCTATAATGAAATAAGCGATAGCATTAAAATCAATATCCCTGAAGGGGTGGATAATGGTACTAGAATTAGGGTTAGCCAAAAGGGAAATAGATATGAAAATTTAACCGGAGATCTATATGTCCGTATAGCTGTTAAAGATGATGAGCATTTCCATAGAAATGGAGATGATGTATATGTGGAGATTCCAGTATTTTTCACTCAAGCTATTTTAGGTGATAGTATCAAGATACCGACGCTTAGAGGAGAGGCGACTTTGGATTTACCAGTAGGAGCTAAGGATAAACAGCAATTTATTATCGCTAAAGAAGGAGTTAGAAACGCTAGAACCAAGCAATTAGGCGATTTAATCGTTCAAATTTCAATTCAGGCGCCTAAAAAGCTAAACGATGAGCAAATAGAGCTTTTGAAAAAACTTCAAAATAGTTTTAGTATCAAAAGTGGCGAAATGGCTACTGATAAGGGAATTTGGGATAAGATTAAAAGCTGGTTTTCATAAAATTTTATGGCTAAATTTATAACTATAAAATCGCTTATTTGAATTTGCGATTTTATAGTTATTTAATATATTGTCAATTTTTATATTGATATAAAATTTGGAGAAATTATGCTAGAAAATATTGGTGAAAATGGCAATATTATATATGGCGATCTATCAAAACAGTTAAATTTCAAATGTGATTTTAAAGGTAAAAATAATATTGTATTTTTTGCTGGAAGAAGCAAAAATATTAATATAACTTTTCACTCAGATAATAATTTGGTTTTTATTGGTAATTGTGTTAGGGTAAATGGCTCAATCTCTCTTACAAAGGATTGCTGTTGTTATATAGACGATGATAGTAGTTTTGGCGGAGTTAGTCTGCGTATTTATGAAGCTACAAATATTATTATCGGTAGGGATTGTATGTTTTCATGGAGTATATGGGCTGGTACTTGTGATTATCATCCTATAATGGATATTAATAGCAATAATAGATTAAATTTTTCAAAAAGTATTTATATTGGCGATCATGTTTGGTGCGGACAAGAAGCTGGTATTTCAAAAGGCGTATTTATAGCATCTGGATCAGTAATTGGTGCTAAAAGTATGGTTGTTAAGCAGTGCTATTCAAATACTATAAATGCAGGAAATCCAGCAAAACAGATAAAAAATGATATATTTTGGCTAAGAGATGATATATTTGAACAAAAATGGAGTAAAGAAGAGACACTAAAAAATTTAAATATGTCAAATGAAAATTTTAAATATATTTATGATAAAGATAAGTTTATATCACCAAAAGCTATTGAAAATATGCTAAATAGCCTAATTAATGCAAAAGATAAATTGGAATTTTTATATGATGTAATCTATAATAATAAGAGTAAAAATAGATTTGCTTATTTTGAAAATTATCCTTATGATATCTCTTTAACACAGTATAAAAAAAGATTTAATAATATTAAATTTAAAGAGCAATTTTTAAATTGCAATATATCTGAGCCATCTAATATAGTAAAAAAGCCAAGCTCGAAGCTTACCTACGGTAGTGCAAAATTGCAAATATTAAATGGACTTGAATATAGACTAGGCTATACTATGGTAGAGAGTTTTAAAAGTACAATAGGTATTTTTAAATTACCATTTAGATTGATAGATGTATTATTAAAATATAAAAAGGAACAAAAAATATATAAAGAAAATATAAAACATAATCCAAATTTAAAAGTGCCAGAGCTTAAATCATATAGTGATTATGAAGATGCCTTAAGATTAAAAAATCATTTAAGCTATAATTTAGGTAAAGCTTTAATAGAAGCTAATAAAAATTGGTATAAAGGTGGATATGTTAAATTTATATTTGAAGTTATTAAGATAAAAAAAGATCATAGTAAAAGAGTGTGAGTAAATTTAATACCCCATAATGGGGCATTAAATTATAGACCTTCAAATGGGTTTGTAACTACATTTTTTCTATCTACAATGTATGGTATAAGAGCAACATGTCTAGCCCTTTTTATCGCTTTTTCTACCATTTCTTGATGTTTTTTGCTTGTACCTGTTAAGCGTCTTGGCATAATTTTGAATCTTTCAGATAGGCATTGTTTTAAAAGTGCCGTATCTTTATAATCTATAAAATCAATTTTTGCCTCTGTGAATTTGCAATATTTTTTACTATATTTTCTTTTTTCTGCCATTGTTTATCCTTTAAAATGGAATTTCATCTTCGCTACTATCATTAAAATTTGATTTGCTTGGTTTGCTATCATATTTTATATCAGCATCGAGATCTATCTCTGGGACTTTTTCTTGATAAGGCTCTTCTACTTGCTGTTTTTGATTGTAATTGCTATTTTGTTGATATCTGTTATTTTGGTTAAATTCTCTCCCATATCCACTATTATCTTCTCTTTGGTATGAGTTTGATCTGTTATTAGGATATCCACTATTGTAGTTTGGCTCACTATCTTTGTTAAATCCACCTTGATTTTGTTGTCCGCCTAGCATCTCCATATTTTCTACTACTACTGAGTGTTTAGAGCGATTTTGGCCGTTTTGGTCTTGCCAAGTATCAAATTTTAGCCTTCCTTCTATTAAGACTTTGCTACCTTTATTTAGATATTGATTTGCTATTTCGGCTTGGCGACCAAAAAAAGTTATGTCAATAAAGCAAGTTTCATCTCTCTTTTCACCATTAACGCTAAATTTGCGATTAACAGCTATACCAGCGCTACCTACGGCGGTGCCACTTTGGATATATCTAAGCTCTATATCTCTAGTTAAATTTCCTACCAAAACTACTTTATTAAACATAATCTAGCCTTTATAAATTACTCTTGAGGAGCTGCTTTTTCTTCTGTTTTTGACTCTTTTTTAGGTTGGGTTAATTTTTGACCTTTGCTTAGTTTGTCCCAAGCTGCGATCTCTTTTTTGTTTTCATATTTTACAGGTAAGAATCTAATAACTTCTTCAGTTATTCTTAAATTTCTTACTAATTCAGCGATTAGTTGAGTTGGTGCTTTGAAGTAGATTACGAAGTATGTTCCACGCTCATATTTGTCAATTTTATAAGCTAATTTGCGTGTTCCCATTTCAACTACACTAGCAATTTCGCCACCATTTTTTGTAATGATCTCTTTAATGAAATCAGCCTTAACTTTAACTTCATCTTCTGTAAGTGTTGGTTTTAAGATGAATAAAAGCTCATAATGTCTCATATATTCTCCTTATGGATTTCGCTCTTTTTCTACAAAAGAGCAAGGAAATTCGCACAAAATGCGGTTGGTATTCTACTAAAAATATGCTTAAAATTTGCTGTTTTGACTTAAAATTTCTTGTAAATTTAAAAGGGCTGAGAGTAGGTAGCACTCTTTGTCTATGTTGTTTTTGCACTTTAGATCAAATTCAATCTCATTTAAAAATTTAAATATTTTAGTGTATTGATCAATTTTTATAGATATTGCTTGGGATTCAAGTTTATTTAAAATTTGTGGTGGAGGCGTGTATCCTAAGACAATTTTTGGATCAAATTTGCCATTAGTTTTTATATAACTATGTATCAGATAAAGTCTATGAAACGCCCTAAATAGCATATTTAAAAGCGAAATTTCATTAAATGAGCTATCATTTATAAACTCAAAATAATCACTATTAATACTCTTTTTGCTAATGATTTTATCAAAAAGCGCATCAAATCCAATACCGTTTAAGGCATAAACTCGCTCTTTTATCTCTTCAAGATTAAATTTATTTGCGATATTAGCGAGTTTATTTAGCTCACTAGCGCTAAGATATAGATTCTCATTTTGCAAGTTATAAATGTATAAAAGAGATTGACTATCTATATTTAGGCCTAAGATTTTGGCGTGATTAGATAGGATTTGATTGACTTCTGAAGCAGTGCTAGGCGGGAAGAATCTAACAAAATTTGATCCAAAATGCTTTTTTAAATCGCTTATGGATTTTTCATCGCCTTCGTGTAGTTCAAAGATAAATATATTATTTGGATTATTTTGGCATTGGGTTATTAGCTCTTTTGTATCTTTAGTGGGGATTTTTTTGTCATTTTTGATATGTAACAAATTTGAATTTGCAAATAGCGAAGGCTCGCTAAGATGCGAAATAGCAAGATTAAAATCATAATCATCATAGTATAAGCTAAGCATATTATCTTTATTAAATTTATTTAAAATTTCTTTAGCGTAAAACTCAACTTGATAGCTCTCAGCGCCATAAAGCAAGAAAAAATTTGGGATATTAGCAGAATTTAAAAGCGTTATAAAATCTCTTTTATACATCTAAAATCTCTACTATTTTGCCAATTATCTTAGCTGTTGGGATATCGACATCTGTGATTTTGACCATAACTGGGGTTAGAATTTCACAAAAATCACTTAAAAATATTCTAGCGCCTTTTAACTCATCATCTAATCTAGCTATTGATTGATTGGTGCTCTCTTCTATAAAGCATTTAAATGTTTGGCCTATATTTTTAGCTGCCCAACGAGCAAATTTGCGATCCATAAAATCCCAAGCGACCTTATCGGCTTCTCTTTCTAATATATTTAAATTAGCGCAAAGCTCATCTATGCCTAGCATTAGGTAGTTGCTGATTTTAGGGTCATTTTGAGCTTTTAAAATTCTATGAAGCAAGAGATCTGAGTATCTGCGAATAGGGCTAGTAAAATGCGTATAAAACTCAAACCCAAGCCCAAAATGCCCCCTAGAGCTACTAGAATACTCGGCTCTTTTTTGTGCTTTTATGATGAGCTTATCGACATCTTCTCTGATATTTAGCTCACTTGCTTTGGCTTGAATTTGCGCTATCAAAAAGACCAAATCGCCGTGATTTTCGGCTTCTATACCAAGGGCAGCGAGATCATCTAAGAGTGCGTTGATCTTTTTTATATCTGCTGGTTCGTGATTGCGAAATATCCCTTTGCTTAATCTTTTTGCTGCGGCTTTGTTGGCTAGGAGCATACACTCTTCTATCAAAGAGTGTGATGGAGTTGAGCCTTCAAATTTAGTTGATTTAATCTCATTATTTTCATCAAGACTCATTCTAAGCTCTAATGTATGAAAATCAAAGCCATTTTTAAGCCGTTTTTCTTTTAATCTTTGTGTGAGATCAAAAAGCGGTATTAGCCACTCTTTTATCTCGTCTTGACAATCAAACTCGCCTCTAAGCAAGCTATCAACTTCATCATAATTAAATCTTTTTTTAGAGTGGATTACACAGCTTATTAAATCCTCTTTAATGGCTTCTAAATTTGAGTTTAAAGTAATTTTAAAAAGATAAGCGAGTCTATCGCAATTTGGCTTTAAAGAGCAGATATTTTCGCTAAGTTCACGAGGTAGCATCGGCACAGCAATGTGTGGAAAATATATAGAAAAACCCCTAAGTCTAGCCTCTTTATCAATACCGCTATATGGGCTTACATATTCGCTGACATCGGCGATAGCTATGTAGATTTCATTTTTATGCTTATCAAAATATATCGCATCATCAAAATCCTTAGCATCAACAGGATCAATGGTACAAAATGGCAAATGAGTTAGATCAACTCTATTAGGATACATACTTTTATCTACCTCATTACCAAAGCTAATGGCTTCATTTATAGCTATTTTTGGGAAAATTTCACGCTTATTATATAGTGCCATTGAGATTTTTTGATCTACATTAGCATCGCTTAATACGCCTAAGACTTCTATAATATCATTATCTAAATTATTGATCTTTAAAACAGTGCCTAATGGAAGCTCTTTTAGGGATTTTTGACTAGCTTTTAGGGCGATTGTGATGGAGTTTGGGATAGTTACGCCCATTATAACGGAGCCAATTTTTTTGGTATACACTACACTTGTTTCATTTGCCATAAGCAATACAGCCACCACGGCTGCTTTTTGGCGTGGTTTTTTAAATTTAGTTAGTTTAGCAAGAACGATATCGCCAAAGTGAGCCCCACCTAAATCACGATTTTCTATCATTAAATCTTGCTTAAATTTGCTATCGTACGGATATAAAAATCCAGTTCCATTACTAGATATATCTAGTTTCCCACAGACAAAGCCGTCATTGAGATAATATCGATTTTTATATTTTGTAACGGCTTTTATCTGTTCTAATACTCTTAAAATTTCAAGTTCGCTTGATTTGATAAATTTAGCTTCTATACCCGTAGTTAATGATGTTAGAAATGTTCTCAATTGCTTACTTTTTCTACAGCGTTTAGATATGGTTGTATATCAAGTCCGTATAACTTCAAAAGCTCTTTTGAGCTATCTATTTGCTTTTGCGATAGAGTACCAAAGATATTTATGCTATTGCTTATGATATTTAGTATTTGGCACTGATTTTTTATTGATTCTGGTGCATCATCAGGATCTAATAGATATCTAATAGCATTAGCAATCTCAGGTTCTAAATTCCAATTTTTAAATATCTGCGCTGTTACTAGCTGACTAGAGATTCCTACCATACTTATCTCTAATTGAGATAGCTCTTTTGGGGTTGAAATGCTCTGTAATTGTGATGCGAATTTATCTGATTTATTAGATTCTATCAGCTCTTTGGCGATTATAATCTTGCCTATATCCATCATAAAACTAGCCGGAGATATGATATTTAAAAGCTCACGATCGATTTGATTACACCAGTTAAATGCTAGAGCATTTTGCTTGGTTGCTATATCCATAAAGTTGGTTTCGTTAATTTTATATGGTGATAGATCGATTTTGAAGTTTTTATTGATTGTACCAGCAAGGGCAAATCCCCTAATGGTCGCCATCCCAAATAACGCCACAGCTCTATTAATATCAGTTATCTCTCTGCTAAATCCATATAATGGACTATTGGCTGAGCGTAAAATATTTGCTGTTAGCATCGGGTCTCGTTGGATTACGCTGATTAGCTCTGCTATATCGCTATCATCACTACTACAAATTTGTTGAATTTGGATAATGGTATCATCAAGTGGTGGTAGGGATTTTATACTTTTGTATATTGCTTCATTCATGGTAATTTCTCGTGCGAATTTTTGATTTATTTTGGGAATTTTACTACATTGAAGTTAAATTTTTGATAATTTTTTTGAAATTTTGTCAAATTTAAATTTTAATAATGTATAATTGCCCTTTATTTTTTACTAAAAGGAAGAAGATTATGGCAATAACAGTTTATTACGATAAAGATTGTGATTTAAGCCTAATTAGATCTAAAAAAGTCGCAATGATAGGCTTTGGTTCTCAAGGTCACGCCCATGCTGAAAATTTAAGAGATAGTGGCGTAGAGGTTATCATAGGATTAAATCCAAATGGCAAAAGTTGGGCAAAAGCCGAGGCTAAGGGCTTTAAAGTTATGAGCGTAAGTGAAGCGACAAAAGCAGCTGATGTTGTGATGATACTGACTCCTGATGAATTACAAGCTGATATATTTAAAGCTGAGATTGAGCCGAATTTAAAAAGCGGTAGCGCAATCGCTTTTGGCCATGGATTTAATATCCATTATGGTCAAATCGTCCCACCAAAGGGAATTGATTGTATCATGATAGCACCAAAAGCACCAGGCCACACTGTGAGAAATGAATTTGTAAATGGCGGCGGTATCCCAGATCTAATAGCAGTAGCACAAGACGCATCAGGCAAGGCTAAGGATATAGCATTAAGTTATGCTAGTGCCATTGGTGGTGGTAGAACTGGTATTATAGAAACTACTTTTAAAGCCGAGACTGAAACCGATCTATTTGGTGAACAAGCTGTATTGTGTGGCGGACTTTGTGCGCTTATAAATGCTGGATTTGAGACCTTAGTAGAGGCTGGATATGAGCCTGAAATGGCATATTTTGAGTGCTTACATGAGATGAAATTAATCGTAGATCTAATCTACCAAGGTGGTATGGCTGATATGAGATATTCTATCTCTAATACTGCTGAATTTGGGGATTATGTAAGTGGCAGACGAGTAGTAGATGAGAGATCAAAAGCAGCTATGAAAGAGATCTTAAAAGAGATCCAAGATGGTACATTCGCTAAAAACTTTATCTTAGAAAGAAAAGCTGGTTATACTAAGATGAATGCTGAACGCAAATTAAGCGATGAAAGCTTACTAAATAAAACTGGCGAAAAATTAAGAGCTATGATGCCTTGGATCAATAAAGGTAAATTAGTAAATAAAGATAAAAACTAATTGGCAAAGCGTAGCAAAAATAGCACCTCAAATAACGAGGTGCTAGTATATTTAGGTATATTTTTATCTATTGGGATTATTATTGTCGTAGTATATCTAGTGCTAAATAGCAAAAGTAGTCAAAAGCAGGTTTTTGAGCCTAAGGCTATAGAGAAAATTGATAGGTATTTTGCCGATAAAACAAGGGATTATAGCATTTTAGATACCGCTCAAAATGCCACGCAAATAGAGCAAAACGCCACTAAAAATATTATCCAAATAGATGAAAATATCACACAAATAGATAGATTAAAAGATGAAATCAATAGTAATCAAAGTATAAAATCACAATACAATCCACCTAAAAAGCCTATTGTAGATAGACCAAAATTAGCAATAATTATAGATGATATATCTACTTTTCATCAAGCTAAAAAGATTAAATCACTAAATTTAAATATCACACCATCAATTTTCCCACCGAGTGCCAACTATCCAAATAGCGCAAGAGTAGCTAATGAATTTGAGTTTTATATGATTCATTTACCACTTGAAGCTATGAATTATCAAGCGCAAGAGAAAAATACTCTAAAAGTAGGTGATAGCAGCGATAAAATAGAGTCTGAAATTAGCAAAATTAGATCAAATTTTCCAAAGGCAATATATATAAATAACCACACAGGAAGCAAATTTACAAGCGATTATGACTCTTTAAAAAAGCTCTTCATAGCCTTTAAAAAACACAATATGATATTTATAGATAGCTACACGACTAAAGATTCTAAGGCTAAGATTTTAAGCAGTGAGTTTGGGAATAAATATTTAAAAAGAGATGTTTTTATAGATAATACCAAAGATGAAAAAGCTATAATAAATAAGCTAAAAGAGGCTATAAAAATAGCTCAAAAAAGTGGCTTTGCTATAGCGATTGGGCATCCATATGAGCAGACTTTTAAGGCTTTGAAGGGCTTTAAAAGTGAGTTAGAGAGCCAAGTTGATATAATATTTTTAAGAGATTTATATGAAATTTATAACTGACTTTAATCTAAACTCAAATTTCAAAAACCCACCACAAAAGCTATATTATAAAGGAAATTTAGAGTTATTAAATTCGCCAAAAGTAGCAATTGTCGGCTCACGAAAATGCTCATCTTATACCAAAAATATGACCCTAAATCTCGCTTCAACGCTCAAAAAATATGGAGTTTGTGTAGTTAGCGGTGCGGCAATTGGCGTAGATATCCATGCTCACACTGGTGCGTATCCGCATACAATTGCGGTTTTCGGCAATGGATTAGATCAAATTTATCCATTACAAAATGCCAAAATGATAAAAGATATCTATCAAAACTCATTAGCATTAAGCGCATATGAGCCAGGCATCGTAGCAAAGGGGTGGCAATTTTTGGAGCGAAATTTAATCACAGTAGCCCTAAGCGACGCAGTTGTAGTAGCTCAAGCTGATATTAAAAGTGGCTCTATGAGTAGTGCTAAGGCGGCTATTAAATTTGGAATTCCGCTCTATGTATTACCTCAAAGACTTGGTGAGAGTAGTGGAACTAATGAGTTATTAGCAAGTGGCAAAGCGCAGATTATTACTGATTTTGATAAATTTGCTATGAAATTTGGGCTGAGAAATTATGATCAAAATAGCGATGAGATCATTGAGTTTATCAAACAAAATTCAAATTTTGATGAGTGTTATTCTAAATTTGGAGATATTATCTATGATTATGAGCTAGATGGCAAAATCGCTATTGATGGAATTTATGTGAGAATTTTATGATAGTTGGGGTTGATATAGGACTTAAAAGAATTGGCATAGCTATAAGCCCAGATGGTAAAATCGCTATCCCAACCACACCAATCTTGCGTAAAAATCGCAATCAAGCCGCAAGAGATCTTGATAGTATGCTAAGGGATAATGGAGCCAAAATCTTGGTTGTAGGCTTGCCAAAGGGTGGCAGCTGCCAAGATGAGATGGAGCGTAGGATTACTCACTTTATCTCTCTTTTAAATTTCGATGGAGAAGTGCATTATCAAGATGAATCTTATAGTAGCGTTGAAGCTAGCGAGCTAGTAGGAGATAGGCGAGATGGTAAATTCGATAGCGTAGCGGCGATGATAATTTTGGAGAGATTTTTAAAAAGATGAATTTTAAAGATTATCTAAAATCTAGTTTAAATAAGGCTGATTTTCAAAGGGTTTGGGATAGCTTTTTTGAGCCTAAAAGCGTTGGATTTTATCTAAATTTGCTGAAATTTGATAGGGATTATATTATTTCAAATTTAGATGATTTGGGGGTTGAATTTAGGGAGATTTTGCCAAATTTTTATCTATGTAAGGCTGAATTTAAAGAGATTTTGACTCACTCTGAGTTATTTAATAAAGGAGCGATATATATTCAAAATCCAAGTAGCTATCTAGCAGTTTTAGCTCTAAATCCAGCTAAAAATGATATCGTTTTAGATATGTGTGCTAGCCCAGGTGGAAAGAGCATTGCACTAGCAAATATGATGGGATATGGGGCGGATTTGGCGGTGATGGAGAGTGATAGCAAGAGATTTTATACCTTAAAAGCAAATTTAAATAAATATGGTTGTGAGTGGGTGAGAACCTACAATAAAGACGCAAGGAGTATTTCAAGGAGCTGTGTGGGCAGATTTGATAAGATTTTGCTTGATGCGCCATGCTCTAGCTACTCTCATTTTGGTGATGGATTTGTAGAAAAATCAGCCAAAGAGATAAAATCTCTCTCAAAGCTACAAAAACAGCTTTTAAACTCAGCGTTAAGTGCTTTAAAGCCAGGCGGGTGCGTGGTTTATAGCACTTGTACATTTTTTGAGTGTGAGAATGAAGAGGTGATTCAAAATGCCTTGGGATCTAAATTTGATATTAGTATCCAGCCTATTAGCTTTGGTTTAAAAAGCGAGATTGTGAGCGAATTTGGGCTTAGGATTTTGCCAGATTGTGATATGGACGCATTTTTCTTAGCTAAAATTGTGAAAAATAATTAAATTTTTTAATATAACCAAAGTAGCGAATTTGGCTAATTTTTAGCAACAAAATTGTATAATTGGCAGAATTTTTCTAAAATTTTTGGAGATAGAGTGGATTATATTTTAAAGATTGATTGTAATGATGAAAAAGGGCTTATATTAAGAGTTAGCGAGATTGTATTTAAGCATGGATTAAACTATGTTAGCACTAGTGAGTTTGTAGATCATGAAAATAGTAGATTCTATATGCGTGCGGTGGTTGTAGGGCAGGTAAATACAATTGAGTTTCAAAACACTCTAAGTGCCTATTTGCCAAGTGATAGTGTAATATTTTTTGAAGCTATTAAGAAAAAAGATATAGTGATCCTAGCGACAAAAGAGAATCACTGCTTAGGTGATCTGCTTATTAAACATAGTAGCAAGGATCTAAACGCAAATATCTTAGCTATCATAGCCAATCACGATACCTTGCGTCCATTGAGTGATAAATTTGATATTCCATTTACCTGTATTAGTGCTGATGGATTAGATAGGGTTGAGCATGAAAAATTGGTCTTAAAAGAGTTAGAAAAATATAAATTTGATTATATGGTTTTGGCAAAATATATGAGAATTTTAAGCCCTGATTTTGTCAAGCGATATCCAAAAAAGATTATCAATATCCATCACTCATTTTTACCAGCTTTTATAGGGGCAAATCCGTATAAACAAGCTTATGAGCGTGGTGTGAAGATTATCGGAGCCACAGCGCATTTTGTTACTGATGATTTGGATGAAGGGCCGATAATCACTCAAGATGTAATAAGGGTAAATCACGAGATGAATTGGAAAGATATGCAAAAAGCTGGTAGAGATGTCGAAAAAGTGGTGCTTAGCAATGCTTTAGAGTTAGTTTTTGATGAGAGAGTTTTTGTTTATGATAATAAAACGGTGATATTTTAATGTTTAATATCGTGCTTGTAAATCCCAAAATTCACACAAATACTGGAAGTATCGGTAGAATGTGTGTTAATTGTGGAGCTAAATTACACTTAGTTAAGCCTTTGGGATTTGAGATTGATGATAAGCATTTAAGGCGTGCGGGGCTAGATTATTGGGCGAGCTTAAATCCTGTGATTTGGGAGAATTTGGATAGCTTTTTAGAAGCAAATTTGGAATTTAAAGATAGATTTTTCTTTGCGACTACTAAGTGTAATAAGCTATATTTTGAAGCTGAGTTTAAGCCGTGGGATTATCTATTTTTTGGTGGTGAGGATTGTGGATTGCCACTTGATTTAATGCGATTAAATAGGGATAATTGTATCACTATACCTATGACTAGTCAAGGTAGGAGCTTGAATTTAGCCACTAGTGTTGGGATTATTACTTTTGAAGCTATCCGCCAAAATATAGATAAATTTGATTTTAGGGATATGGTATGCGAATTTTAATCTCTATTATTTTGTTTTTTGGGGTGCTTTTTTCATCAGAATTAAAGATCGCTACATATAATGTCGAAAATCTCTTTGATGATAGGATTAGTGGTAGTGAATATAGTGAGTTTAAATCTAATAGATGGAACGAGGCAAAATATCAGCAAAAACTACAAAAAATCGCTAGAGTTTTAAAACATTTAGATGCTGATGTGGTGGCATTAAATGAGATTGAAAATCAAAATGTAATGAAGGCGCTAGCTGATTTGAGCGGATATAGATATTATAAATTTGCTACTACAAAGGGTGCGCCAGTTGGGCTTGGGCTGCTTAGTAGATATAGGATTAGTGATAGTAGAGTTTATCTTGTGCCAAATGTCAAAACTAGGCCGATTTTGATGAGTAGGGTGGAGTTTAATGGTTATGATATTGAGTTTTTTGTAGCTCACTTCCCAGCGGCTAAAAATCCACTTAAAAGCAGAATCGCCGCCGCTGATACAATGAAAAAAGCTATTAAAAATAGCCAAAATGGGGTGATTTTAGGCGATTTAAATAGCAATTATGGATATAAATTTTTGCTTAATGATCTTGATGGATGGACGAATTTGTGGGAGTTTATCCCTACTAGTCAAAGAAGTAGCTATAAAAATGGTAAAAGCGCAATTGATCATATAATATTAAGTAGGGATTTGATGAGTGGGAATTTGAGTTATAAAGATGGGAGTTTTGGTATTTTCAAAGCAAATTTTATGGATGATAGTTACTCTGATCACTACCCTATATATGCTACAATAACTACGCAAAATAACTCTAAAGAGTTGCCAACTCTATCGATTAATGAGCTTAAATCATCTAATCAAAGAGCCAAAATATCAGGTGTGGTGATATATAAGGATAAAAATGGATATATATTAACTGATGAGAGTCGGCGTGGAATTTATATCTATGAGAAAAATCCATCTCTTGGTATTGGTATGAGAGTTGATGCGGTGGCAAATAAGATTGAAGATTATAAGGGCAATATGCAAATTAGTAGTATCTCTTATGTAAGCTTAGATAGCGATTTTAAGGGCGATGAGAGTAGCTATATGATGGATATAAATGATATAGATATGGCTACAAGCGGCGATGTGATTGGGGATATTGTCTTAGATATTAAGGGCGGATTTGCTAATATTTCTAATACTAAATTTAAAATTTACTCACCAAATAGGGCGATAAAAGATGGTAAAATCTCGATTAAAAAGGCTATTGTGTGGAGTTATAAGGGACAAAAGGAGTTGATAATTGAGTGAATTTTTGACTTTTATGGGTTGGGTTGTTGTTGTGTTTATTATTTTTGTTCTTGTCGTTGGGTTTAATCGTCAAATGATGGAGAAAAATAGAATTAGAGATGAGATAACAGCTGCTAGAAAAGCCGCTAAGGATAAAAAGCAAAAAATAGATATAGATGGAGATAGTAATGAAAATGTTAATTGAGATTGGAGTAGAAGAGCTTCCTGCGATACCTTTTTTAAAAGAGCTTAATAATATTGAGCCAAAATTTAAATCTGCGTTAGATGAGTATAATATTAAGTGTGATTTTAGGCTTGATTATACCCCTAGAAGAGTTGTATTGCATGGTGATATGGATGAATTCGCTGGTGATAAGGTGGTTGAGAGTATCGGCGCACCAAAGCATGTGGCATTAAGTATCGATCAAAATTGGTCCGCAGCAGCGATAGGATTTGCTAAAAAGTGTGGCATAAGCTTAGATGAGCTGAAATTTGAAAATATTAATGGCAAAGAGGTTTTGTATCATAAGAGTGTGATTAAGGGGGATTTGAGTAAAAATCTGCTTGCTAAGGTTATAAATAAATTTATATCATCTTTAAATTTCGGTAAATCTATGAGATGGGGAGATGGCAAGTATGAGTTTATCCGTCCGATTAGATCTATTGTAGCGGTTTTGGATGATGAGTTGGTGGATATGGAGATTTATGGTGTGAAGTCGCAAATGGCCTTTTATCCACATAGAAATTACGGCTATGAGATGGTAAAATTCGCTACTATAGATAAGTATTATAGTGCTTTAGAGCGTAATGGGATTATCCTTAGTGCTAATAAAAGGCGAGAAAAAATCCTAAATGAATTCAGGCAAATTGAGCAAAATAGCGGTTTGAAAATCGAGTTAGATGAGGATTTATTAGATGAAGTTGTGGCTATTACTGAGATGCCTACTGCGCTTATGGGTGGCTTTGAAAAAGAGTTTTTAGAAGTGCCTAGTGAGGTTATAGTAACTTCAATGAAAGAAAATCAACGATACTTCCCATTGAGAGATCAAAATGGCAAATTAAGCAATCATTTTGTGGTAGTTAGCAATGCTATTAGTAGTGATTCGAATTTGATAATCAAAGGTAATGAAAAGGTGCTAAGAGCTAGGCTAAGTGATGCTAAGTTCTTTTGGGAGAGTGATCTAGCTAGTGAGTTTAGCTCAGCGAAATTAAAAAACATCACCTATTTAGCCGGTCTTGGCTCAATGTATGATAAAGAGATTAGAGAGCGCCAAATTGCTAGGGAGCTAGCTAAAATCTATGAAAAAGAGCTAAAAGATGAATTTGGCGGTGAGTTTATAGATGAGCTTGATAGGGCTGTTATGCTTAGCAAGGCTGATCTTGCTACCTCAATGGTATATGAATTTACAGATTTACAAGGGGTTATGGGGAGTTATTACGCTAAACATAGAAAAGAAAATCACTTTGTAATTGAAGCGATCAAAGAGCAATACCTGCCTAATAAAGAGGGTAGCGAGTGTCCGAAAAGCTACTTTTCTAGCGTGGTGGCACTATCATCTAAGCTTGATACGCTAATGGGGTTATTTAGTATAAATAAAATCCCAACAGGCAATAAAGACCCATACGCTCTAAGGCGAGCTGCAGCTGGGGTTATACGGATTGTTTTGAATTTAAATATAGAGTTTGATATCAAAAAAATTCTATCTCTAATAGCTCAAAATTATGCTAAATTCGATTTGGGTAGTTTGGAGCTATTTATAACTGATAGATTATATACTATGTATAATGCCAATCCATCTGTGATAAAAGCGTGTCTAGATAGTGGTGTAAGGGATATCAAAAGGCTAAATCTAGCTATAATTGCCTTAGATGAGATAAGCAAAGATAGCGAATTTAAAGAGAATTTCTCCACATTTAAGCGCCTAGCAAATATAATCAAAGATAGCAAGATTGAGAGTGTAGATGAGGGCTTAATGGAACATGAGAGCGAAAGAGCATTGTATAATAAATTTAACTCATTAAAATTAGATATCAATGATACAAAGGGATATTTACTATCGTTATTTGATCTAAAACCTTATATTGATAGCTATTTTGATAATGTAATGATAAATAGCGATGATCCAAAGATTAAATCTAATCGCATATCCATAATCGGGCAAATTTATCAAGCATTTTTAAAAGTCGCTGATATAAAAGAGATAACTATATAATCATTAGAGTGCTTTAAAGCACTTTAATGATTAAAAGGCTAAAATACGCCATCAAAGACTCTTTTGGAGTCTAGTTGATACTCGATTGCTATCTTATGTTCGCCTCTATAATTTTTCAAATAATTGGCTATTTTGTTTGAAATTTCATCAAATTTAACTCTATTTATAGACTCTTTACCGCTTATTATAAGCTTTAAATTATCGCTATTTGAGTCTATTTTGACATCGTGTAAGATATCATTATATCCAAGCATAATATCTCTTTTATTATGCTCATCAATACCCATAAAATCAACTTCTATATTGTATGAGTGCGAGGTTAGATCACTAGGTTCTTGATTTTTTTGTGCGCAGCCACTAAGGCAGATTAAGCAAGGTAAGATTAATTGTAAAATTCTCATCATATCTCCAAAAATTTATTGCGGGATTTTAGCATAAATTTCATTATCAAAATATAAATTTCAAAGTTAAATTAAGGAATTTTAGGTATTATTGCGAAAAATTTTTTAAGGAGATATAGTGAGTTTTGATGAATTAGAGTTAGAAGCTATTATACAAGAGGTTTTAGAAGAGTGTGGAGAGTTTGAGAATTTAGATGATGAGGAGCTTTATGAGCTTATTGAAAAGATCAAAGAATTAACAGATGGCGATACCGAAGAGGCTTATGAGCAGCTAAATGGATATTCGCCAATTAGTAGAAAAAGATTCTTATCTCTATACTCTGTTTGATTATGCGAGTAGTTTTAGCTCTTTTGATATTTGCTATTTTTAGCTGGGCTGAGGATGCCTTTAATGGTAGTGTGGAGATTTTTAGCATTGATTCTAATTACGCTGGCGAGCTAAAAATCAATGATAAAACCACGGCTTGGCTAGATCATCCTACACAAGATGGAGTAAAGATAGCTATTATCCCTATTGGATACTATGCTAAAAATGATATTAATATTACAAATAGCCTAAATAACCAAAGCAATTTAACAATATTAAAAGTTAAGCAAAAAAACTATAAAAAAGAGAGTATCACAGTAGCCCCCGCAAAGGCTAATCCGCCAAAAAGTGTGATGAATCGCATAGAAAAAGAGAGAAAAGAGGCAACTGAGATATATAAGACTTTTAGCCCAAATTTGTTAGTTAATAGCGAATTTATATCGCCTATGAGTAGCTTTATCACTAGTGAATATGGAAACGCTAGAGTATTTAATGGTAGTATTAAAAGCTATCATGGTGGCGTTGATTATAGGGCGGCGATAGGGCAAAAGGTGGCGAGTGCTAATGATGGGATAGTAAGAATCGCTAAAGATAGATATTATGCTGGAAAGAGCGTTGTAATTGACCATGGTGGTGGTATTTATACACAATATTATCACTTAGATAGGATAGATGTCAAAGTCGGTCAAAAGGTTACTAAAGGTGAGAAAATCGGCTTAAGCGGTGCGAGTGGTAGGGTGAGTGGGCCACATTTGCACTTTGGGATTATAGTGCGAAATACTCAAGTTGATCCATTAATTTTTATAGAAAAATTCAACTCAATTTTTTAAATTCACATTTTTTAAACAAGAGCTATATATAATTTCACTATATTTTATATAGAAAGGATTTAAAATGAAAAAGATTTTAAGTATAGCTTTAGCGGCTATGGTAAGTAGCAGCGTGGCATTTGGTGCTGATAGTGCGACTAGTTTAAGCAAAGAGATGTTCGAGTTTAAAAAAGAAGCTAGTAAGGAGTATTATAAAATTCAAAAAGGTTGCGAGCAAATTCATGATAAAATAGCTAAAGCAACTCAAAATATGGATTCTAAACAAAAAGAGGAATTTTATAAAGAATTTAGATATCAAATGCGTCAAAATATGGCCAAACTAGGCAAAGATGAGCAGTTTTATAATGGAATTTGTGGTCCGCATATAAGAGGTTCAAAAGTAAATAATCGCTTTGATCGCCCAGGTAAATTTGCGCCTAATTGCCCAAATGGTATAAATTCAGATTGTCCAATGAGATGAGTAGCAAAATACTTCTAATAGAAGATGAGCCTATGCTTTGTGAGATGATTAGTGATTATCTTGTGGAGCAGGGCTTTGAAGTTGTAAGTAGTGATAACTATGAAGATGGCTTGAGTTTAGCGTATGAGGGTAAATTTGATATTTTTATCTTTGATGTCAAGATTATAGGAGGTAATGGCTTTGATCTACTTAATGAGCTTAGAAGCTCTGGGATCAATACTCCTTGTATCTATATCACTTCATTAAATGATATAAATGATCTAGTTAAGGGCTTTAAGAGTGGTTGCGATGACTATATCAAAAAGCCTTTTGAGTTAGCTGAATTACATCTAAGAGTAGATAATATCCTAAAACGCAAATTTAGCCACTCAAGTAGTGATAACTATGTAGAAATCTCTCCAAATATAAAGTTTGATATAATACAAAAGAGATTAATCAAAGATAATGCTATAGTCCAAATAGCCAAAAAAGAGGCTGATTTGTTGGTTTTATTTTTAAAAAATCGTGGCAAAATTTTAAGCAGAGATGAGATATATATGAATTTATGGGATTATGGCCAGGTACCAAGTGAGCTAAGTCTAAGAGTATATATCAGAAATTTGCGTAAAATAATTGGCGAAGAAAAGATAATCTCACATCCAAAAATAGGCTATGAATATGTATAGCAAAAAGTATATTTTGCCAATATTTTTGCTATATACTCTTTCTAGTATGATATTTTTAATTGGATTTGCTACTATGTATTATAAAGAGGCGAAATTTGATATAATCAAACGAGATAAGATCCGCTTAGAGGCCTTTGCTAAAGAGCTTGAGTATATACTTCGCTTAAATAATAATATAGATAATATAATGAAATTAAAATCTTTTTATCCAATTAATTTTTATAATATCAAAACAGGTAAATATATCTATAAAAGCTTTGATACACCTAAATTTAAAGGCAAATTTTATGAAGGTTTAGATGCTTTGTATATGAGAGAGAATATCCACGCTAAAAGACGAACAATAGAGCTATTTGTAGAGTTAAAAAGCGAAGATACTATTAAGGATATAAATCAGCTTTTTTGGCGTGTGTGGCTTATTGCTGGGGCGGTTTTTGTTTTGGTTGGGCTTATTGCTTTTGTTTTGGTTAAGCTTGCGTATTTGCCACTTTTGGCACAAATAAAAGCGCTTAATAATTTTATTACAGATACTACGCATGAGATTAATACCCCTTTGAGCGTGATACTTATGAGTAGTGAGATGTTTGATAAAAATCCGCCAAAATATTTAGAAAATATCAAAATAGCAGCCAAAACTCTGAGTGGAATTTATAATGATTTGGCTTTGAATTTAAAGAATAATCCAAATGTTATTAGTAAATTTAATATCCAAACTCTGCTTGAGAGTCGCATTAAGTTATTTGAGCTTTCAGCTAATTCAAAGGGGCTTAAATTTGAGATTAAAACTAGTTCTTTTGAGCTATCTAGCGATATACAAAAAGTTGGTAAAATATTGGATAATCTCATATCAAATGCGATAAAATATAGTAGTAAAAATTCCAAAATTATTATCAATTTAGACCAAAATAGCTTTGAGATAATCAATTTTGGAGCTACTATCTCTAAGGAGAATATAGATAAAATTTATGATAAATTCAGCCGTTTTGATACGCAAAATGGCGGCTTTGGGATTGGGCTTAGCTTGGTTAAGCGATATTGTGATGAGCTTGGGCTTAGTATCGAGTGTGAAAGTGGCGATAATCAAACTAAATTTAGAGTGATTTTAAGAGATTTTAAAGATAGATAATTGGCATGGAGAGAGTCTCCATGCGATTTTAATATAAAATTAAATGTGCTTTTTGTGAGCCATGAACGCCAAAAACAGTTATAAGCTCTATATCAGCTGTCCTAGATGGCCCAGCGATAAATAAAATATTACTTGGTAATTTGCCGTTTTGATCGACTTTTAGGGCGTTTAGAGCGCTTACTAGTGAGTTTTTGACTCTATCTTTTTTAAGTAAAACTATACAAAGATTTGGCGCTAGGCTTAGCATTCTAGGTTGAGCTTGGCTAGATTTTAGCAATGCTACGCCATGAGAGCTGACGCCATATTCGGCATGAACTATAGAGAACTCACTATGAAATACATCGCTTCTTAGCTCTTCTATAGGCTTATCGAAACAGATTTTTTGATCAGCTTTAATCTTATCTAAATTTAAATTCAACCCACTTCCATAGATCATTTTTTTGTATCCATAGCTAGCTACAATCTCATTTATCGTATCTTCTAGAGCTGATGGCTCGCATTCATGGACGATATATTTGTTATCGCTCATTTTTTGCTTCATTTCAGCAAGAGTATTATCTGTAGTTTGGATATGCTCTACTGGATCTATGCTAGGAGTGGATTCATGGCCTGTGATTTTGTAGCTATCTTTTAAGCGAGAAAGAATTAAATTTTTTGATTTAGCTGAAATTTCATCTATTCTATTCATAGCGAACTCCTTCCATATTTTCAAGCTCTTTATATAGATTTTTTTTAATCTGTGGTAGCTCTTTGTATTGGCTCCAGCTTTTTATAACTGGGATTGAGTTTTGGAATTTATGTAAAACTGAGTTAAATAGATGAGTTTTACTAAGGCTAAATCTCCATAAAGCACCATTTGTAGCGATCTTAGCAAACTGCTTCATCGCAAAGGCTTCGGCTCTATTTTTATGGCTATTTTGCGTGCTAAGTGGTGGATTTTTGCCTTGGCCAACTTTATTTGCTCTTAGCTTTCTAATTAGATCAGCTAGCGGGATTCTAACAGGGCAAACCTCACTACATCTACCACAAAGCGAACAAAATGTAAGTATATCACCGGTTGCTTCCATACCAAATATATTTGGACTAATAACCTCGCCAATAGGCCCAGGATAGACAGTTTGATAACTATGGCCGCCGATTTTGTCATATACAGGGCAGAAATTCATACACGCCCCACATCTAATACATCTAAGAGCCTCATAGTAGTCATGATGAGCTAGCATATCACTTCTGTGATGATCAAATAGTATCAAATGAACCTCTTTTGGCCCATCAAATTCATCATTTCTTGGGGCTGTGATTATGTTGTTATATGTAGGGATGAATTGTCCCGTGGCTGATGGTGTGAGTAGATGAACCATAGTAGCAGCATCTTCAAAGCTCTCCATAACCTTCTCAATCCCACAAAGTGCAACATGGATTTTAGGAGCGGTAGTGCACATTCTACCATTTCCTTCATTTTCAATGAGCCAAAATGCGCCCTCTTTAGACATAGCGAAATTTACACCACTAAGTCCCATTTCTAAGCCTTCAAACTGATCTCTTAAATGTTTTCTAGCTATTTGATTTAGTTTTTCTGGTTCGCTTTCTAAATTTGAGCCTAATTTTTCTTGAAAAATTTTGCCTATTTCATTGCGATTTTTATGGATTGCTGGAACGACTATATGGACTGGTGCTTCATCATTTAATTGTATTATTAGCTCACCAAGGTCAGTCTCAATAGCATTTAATCCCTTATTAGCTAGATAGTGATTTAATCCTATCTCTTCACTAGCCATAGATTTGCCTTTTAATATCTTTTTGATATTGTTTTGGCGCATTAACTCATATATTATCTCACAAGCATCAGTAGCTGAGCTAGCCCAATGGACTTTAATGCCGTTTTTTGTGGCGTTTTTTTCGAATTCAATTAATCTATCGCTAAGAGACATTAGGGCGTTATTTTTAGCTTTTTTAGCCTTATCTCTTAATCCTTGCCAATTACTAAATTTCGCATTTATCACATTTAGGCGGTTTTTTTGTAAGGTGTGCATAGCGACTGTGAGATTTTGTCTTAATTGAGTATCGCCAAGTTTGATTTTTACGATTTGTTCGTGTGGCATTTTTTTACTCATAGGGATACTCCTTCTAAGCGTTTAATCAAAAAATCATATAGATGAAGACATTTGATATCTACGCCATTTCGTTTCATTGTGCCTGCAATGTTTAATAAGCAACCACCATCGCCACTTATTAAGTAGCTAGCGCCTGTATTTTTGATATCTTCTATTTTAGCTAGTGCCATTGCGTTTGAGATATCGCTCTCTTTGATTGAAAATGTCCCACCAAAACCGCAGCACTCCTCTTCATGTTCAAGCTCGATTAACTCTACATTTGATAGTTTGCGGATTAAATTTTTGCTAGATTCTACGCTTTTAGCTACTCTTAAAGCGTGGCAATTAGAGTGCCATGCGACTTTGATTTTATCGCCTTTATCTTGGTAATCTACTTTTAGAATTTCATCTAAGTATTGACTTAGATCATATACTCTAGCGGCGAATTTTTGAACCTTGTCAAATTCGCTACTTCCTTCAAAAAGCTCTAAATAATCATGCCCCATCATACCAGCGCAAGAGCCACTAGGGACGATAATCGGGATATCTTCATCAAATAAATTTATATTATGCATAGCTACAGCTCTACTCTCATCAAAATATCCGCTATTAAAAGATGGTTGAGAGCAACAGGTTTGATTTTTTTTGAAAATCACCTCCACGCCCCCACGGCGTAGAAGTTTAATAGCATTTAAAACGCTATCTTGCATAGCAGCACTACCAAGGCAAGTAGCGAAAAAATATACTTTTCTCATAGATATTAACCCTTAAGTACGATATCTGGGATAATTCCTTGCATAAAGAATGCGATGATTAAAGTCCAAATACCAATTAAGATAATGAAAGCAACTGAGTATTTAAGTGTGAATTTAAATAGCTCACTCTCACGACCTACTAAACCAACAGCAGCGCACGCTATAGCGATACTTTGTGGGCTTATCATCTTACCTACGACACCACCAACAGAGTTAGCTGCCAAAAATAGTGCTTCACCAACACCAAGCTCTCTAGCGCTAACTTGTTGAAGTGGGCCAAATAGAAGATTTGAGCTTGTATCTGAACCTGTTAAGAATACGCCTATCCAACCAATCACAGGGCTAAAGAAGGCAAAAGCATCGCCAGTTTGAGCAAAAGCAAGACCTAGAGTTGTACTCATAGCAGCGTTTTTAGCGATAAAGGCAAATGATACAACAAGACCGATTGTAATACAAGGAATCGCCATCTCTTTTAGCGTATCCCAGAAGCAATCTGCGGCGTCGTTGGCTTTGATTTTTAAAAACCAAATTGATAAGAAAGCAGCTAGTAATATAGCGGTGCCAGCTTGAAGGCCTACAAAGCTGATATTTAAATTTAACCCAATAGCCTTACCAGTAGCATCAACTATGCTTGTGCCTACATTGTTAGCAGCTAGAGTTACAACTGTGTAATCAAATACCCCGCCTTTAGCAAATAGCGCTTTAAACCATGGTTGAGTCCATAGAATTATACAAGCGATTAATAGGATAAATGGTAGCCAAGCTTTGAATATTTGGCCGTTACTAAGTTCGGTTTTGCTTGTAAAGTCTGTTTGGTCATCAAGTCTAAATATATTAGATGGTTTCCAAATTTTCAAAAATGCAGTAGTACAAATAAGAGATACAACAGCAGAAACAATATCAGGAAGCTCGGCACCAAGGTAGTTTGAGCTGATAAATTGTGTAGCAGTAAAGCTAATTGCAGCTACTAAAATTGCTGGAAATGTCTCTTTAACACCTTTAAATCCATCCATTAAAAATACAATGAAAAATGGAACAGTAAGGCTAAGTGGAACTAGCATTCTACCAACCATTGCTGAGACTTCATATTGTTCTACACCAACTAAATTTGCCATCGCAATAATAGGAATACCCACAGCACCAAAGGCAACAGGAGCAGTATTAGCTATCAGACACAATCCAGCAGCATATAAAGGCTTAAGTCCAAGACCAACTAAAAGCGCAGCAGTGATAGCAACTGGGCCACCAAAACCGATAGCACCTTCTAAGAATGAACCAAAACAAAATCCAATTAAGATAACTTGAATTCTGTGGTCTGGAGTGATGCTAATAACGCTTTGTTTGATAACTTCAAATGAGCCAGATTTAACTGAAAGTTTGTATAAGAATATCGCAGCGATGATGATCCAAGCGATCGGCCACATACCTTGTGCGAAGCCTTGAACGAAGCTAGCACCGATGAGAGAAAAAGGCATATCATATACAAATAACGCCAAAACAGAAGCCAAAATAACTGTTAAAAAAGCAGCCATATAGCCTTTTAGCTTAAAAACTAAAAGCGAAACCAAAAAACATAAAATTGGCAAAAACGCCACCAACGCACTTAGCCATATATTGCCAAGTGGATCATATATCTGTGTCCATTGCATATAGACTCCTATCGATAAAAATTTTGTGAAATTTTATTTTAGCGTAAATTATTATTAAATTTAAAATAAATTATAAAAATTGTTTAAAAAAATTGTTTGAGTGTGTATAATCGTAACATTATAATTAAATTTATTTATAAATTTCAGTTTGATAGAGTATCTCCGCCCAGAGTAGGGCAGAGTAAATTTATAGAGCTTTGGATATAATTTTAGCGAGTTTAGAGCTAAATTCGCTTGGATTTTCTATACTCATACCTTCGCTGATTTTAGCCATATTTAGGATTAGTATAGCAACATCGTTTATCATTAATTCGTTATTAGCTAATTTGGCGATGATTTCGTGATTTGGATTGATCTCTAAGATTGGCTTGATTTTTGGTGCTTCTTGACCCATCTGTTTTAATAAAGTTTGCATAGCGTAGTCTGGGTCATTTTTGTCATAGATTAGGCACGCTACGGAGTCGCTTAGGCGATTTGATATTTTGACATCTTTGACTTCATCTTTTAAGATCTCTTTGATTTTGCTTATTAGGGCGTTTGTCTCATCACTAGTTGAAATTTCACTGCTAGTTATCTCGCTATCTATATCAGAGCTATTTATACTCTTAAATGGTGTGGAGTCATACTCATTTACCATAGGCAAGACTATTGTATCTATCTCTTCATCACAGATTAGGACATTTATCCCTTTGGATTTAAACCCTTCTAAAAGTGGTGAGTTTCGTAGCATACTCTCATTTTGGCCGCTGATATAATATATCGATTTTTGATCTTCTTTCATTGCGGCTTTATACTCTTTTAGCGTGATTGGCTTGTCGTTTAGAGTGGATTTAAATAGGCATAAATTTAAGATATTATCTTTATTAGCATTAAATCCATATAGGCCCTCTTTGATAACATTACCAAAAAGAGAGTAGAGCTTAGAGTATTTTTCTTTATCGTTATTTAGTAGTTTTTCTAATTCGCTTAGGATTTTTTTGACGCTTTGGTCTTTGACTGCGGTTAGAATTTTATTCTCTTGTAAGATTTCACGGCTTACATTTAATGGGATATCTTCTACATCCATAACCCCACGCACAAATCTAAGATATGGCGGTAGAAGCTCTTTAGCGTCATCAGTGATAAATACACGCTTAACATAGAGTTTTACACCACTTTGATAATCTACTCTAAATAGATCAAATGGTTGAGTTGATGGGATATAAAATAGGGTAGAATACTCTATTTTGCCCTCTGCTTTTGTATGGATATGCAATAGTGGATCGCTACTATCGTGGCTTATTTGCTTATAAAAGTCATTGTAATCGCTATCTTTTAAAGTAGATTTACTCATTCTCCATAGGGCGCTTGCTTTGTTGATTTGAGAATTTTTGCTCTCATAATGGCCCTCTTTTTCATTATCTTGTGGGGCTACCCACTCATCTCTATCCATATAAATAGGATATGGAATGTGATTTGAGTATTTTGTGATGATATTTTCTATTCTAAAACTATCTGTAAATTCATCATCATTAAGGTATAGAGTGATCTGTGTGCCGTGGCTATCTAGCGTGGATTTTGAAATTTCATATCCATTTGTATCGCTACTCCATTTATATGCATCGCTACTTAGGGCTTTGCGACTGATAACTTCTATTTTGTTAGCTACCATAAATGCTGAGTAAAATCCAACCCCAAATTGACCTATTAATGAGCTATCTTTCTTCGCATCTCCGCTCATGGATTCTATAAAGCCTTTTGTTCCGCTTCTTGCGATGGTGCCTAGATTGTTGATTAGATCATCTTCATCCATGCCTATGCCATTATCTGTGATTACTAATGTTTTGGCCTCTTTATCTAGTTTGATATCAATTCTAGGGGTGTATTGAAGTGATTTATAATCATCATTAGTTAAGCATAGATAATTTAGCTTATCTAGTGCGTCGCTTGCGTTTGAGATTAACTCTCTTAAGAATATCTCTTTATTAGAGTAGAGTGAGTGGATCATTAAATTTAAAAGATCGCTCACTTGTGTTTGAAATTGATGTTTTTGCATATTTTCTCCTTTTGTTTTGTAAATAATTATAACTGACTAAATTTAACCATCATTCAAAAATCACAAATGGTAAGGTTAGTGTATTTTTGATTATACTAAATGGGGTTTTTAAGACATCTTTTATAACTTGTGTTTTGATATCTGGCTTATCTATCGTGCCATTTATGGTGATTATGGTGGATATGCTTTTATCTTTGCCTAATAATATGTGATTGACTAATGGAATTTTGTCTATTATAGTACTAGCGTCTTTTAGTAGCTTTAGCTCTAGGATTATATCTAGGCTATTGTCTTTTAAATTTATATTTCCACTACCTATTATATCAGCGCTTGCGCCTTTGATATCTATAGCGTGGATAGTAAGATTATCATCAACTCTTTGGATTCTTATAATCCCATCTTTAACGCTAAAACCTTTGGTGTTAAAATCTGGGACTTTAAATATCAATAAAGATGGTATAGAGTCTAAAAATACTAAGAGTTGTTGGTAGATTATATAATCATTTAAATATGTATCTTTAAGCTCTAAATCGGCTTTAAAATTCCTACTATTTTGACCTATTAACTTAATACCAAAAATACCTTCGCTAAAGCTATTAAAATCCATAATATCATTGATTACAGTAGCCGAGATACCATTTCCTTTGACTTTTAAGATATTTTTGCCTTCAATTATAGATATATATCCACCATCAAACTCACCATCAAATTTAAGCTCATTTTGGTTTTTGCTACCGCTGAAATGCTCAAAGAATATTGTTTTATTGATATCTGTGGCGTTTATGATCGTATCAGTGGCAATGAAATTTATATTTGTTTCTAGGTTACTTTTGGCTGAATTTGTATCAATAGAGATTTTGGCTGAGTTTAAAAATATATTTATCTCATCATTTATAATGGTAGCGTTTATCACTCCGCTATCACTTTTTATATCTATTATATCATCTATTTTTATAGTGAAATTATCATCAGTGTAGCTATCATTTTTTCTATTTATGATTGGTAGATTGAAATTCACATTAGTTGCTCTAGCGCTAAATTTATCAAAGTCATCTGTGGTAACCTTGATATTAGCTTTTGTGATATTTAGGTCGTTTATGAGCTTAGAATAGGGCTTGATATTATCAATTTTTGGGATATTTATACTTATTGGTTGGCTTAAATTTACATCATAGCCTAAGCTTTTAGAGCTGATTACAGCGTCATTTGTAAAATTTAAGGTGATATTGTCATCTAAATTTTTGATATTAATTAAATTTGGGATTATAAATGAGTTGAATTTGGTATCGAAGTTGGCAATTTTGCTATTTGCGTCTATAAAAGCACTAAAATTCGCATCAAAAATGCTATTTTGGATATGGCCGTTTTGGATTGTGATTTTATCATTTTTTAAGCTTATTTGAGCGTGTTTGGAGTTAAATTTAGCCCCAGATATATCTATCACGCTCTCATCTAAGACAAACTCGCCATCAGCACTGACTTTGGCATTGTTAAGATAGATATCAAGACGCAGTTTCGTATCCAAAGCCCCGCTATCTTGCGTGATTGGGATTGATATATCATAGGCTTTTAGTATATCATTTATACTTTGGCTATATAGGGATTTGGTCTTGATATCTAATATCAAATTTGAATCGCTATCTAGGTTATTTATGCTTAGTCCCACATCGGCTTTTTGGTCTTGATAAATCGGATCTTTGATATCAAATATCAAATTTGAGTTTTCAAAGGTGATTATAACCGAACTAGCAGTCGCAGCTGGGAGATTAGGGTGGAATTTGACAATTGGCATATTGGCACTTGCTTTGGCATATATCTGTGGTATAAATGGATTATTATCACTAAAATTAAACTTCCCACGCAAAATTTCAAGCCTATAATCTTTGGCAATTATATATCCATATATCCAATTTTTTATCTCATTATCTAAGCTTATCTTGCTAGCTAAAGCCTCCATAAATTGAGCTATGCTAGGTGCGCTGACATTGGATATTTCATAATTTAAGATATCATTATCGATATTTAAGCTCAAATCCCCATTTAGCTCATATGAGCTAAATTTGCCCCTAAAACTATGCTTATCATCGTAGAAATTTAAATTCAAATATCCATTAATTGTGGTATTGAGATCTTTAAATCTCATCTCATTTATGGATAAATTTAAATTGTGATTTTGTCTAGTTAGATGAGCGTTGATATATAGATTTTTGCTATCTAGATTAAATTTATTATCTGTGTAGATGAAGTAGGATTTTCTTTGGCCTATTGAGATGTTTTCTAACTCTATTGTATTAAATAGCATATCGATCCATTTGGCAAAGTGTATGGATTTTAGCGACTCTTTGGAGTTAGTTTGATTATTATCAGATGGTAAAATATCTATATTTTTTGCTTTTAGTGTAATTTTGTTATCTAATTTTATATATAATTGCGAAATTTTAAATCGGTCAAAATCTAGCGATTCTATTTTAATTCCGATTTTTAACCATATAAAAAGGGCAAGAAAGATGGCTATAAATAGTGTTAAAAATATCACCAAAAAGCGATTTTTGAATATAATTTTTGAGATTGTATTCATAATTTTCCTAACGATTTTCGCATCACTATCTCAGACAATGACTACAAGCAAAGTTGTATATCTGCCACAAGGAAGCGTGGGTGAAATTATATCTTATTTAGCTAAACTAAATTTTAAGGTTGATGGATTTGATAAATATATTTTGGTTTTGATGGGATATCCACAATCTGGCTGGATAGATATAGGCACGACTACTCTTAGTAAATTTGATTTTTTATATAAGCTTACTACGGCTAAGGCTGCTATGAGAGATATCACTTTAATCCCTGGAGAGACTACGGCGTATTTTTTCTATGATATAGCTAAGAAATTGGGTTTAGATTACAATGAGCTTATGAGAAATTATCTAGCAAATTCACCTATAAAAGAGGGATTTTTAGTCCCTGAGACATATAAAATTCCAGTTGGGATAAGCGAGGCTCATTTGGTCTATTATCTCATAAATGTATCTAAAAAACAGCATGAGAGCCTAAGCCAAAAGATATTTGGTCAATGGGATGAGAGGCGTTGGTATGAGTTTATCATAGTAGCATCAGTAATCCAAAAAGAGGCCGCAAATACAAGTGAAATGCCTATAGTATCATCAGTTATATATAATAGATTAAAAATCGGTATGAAGCTACAAATGGATGGAACGCTAAATTATGATCTATACTCTCATGAAAAGATCACCCCACAAAGAATAGCCAAAGACAACACTAGGTATAACACATATAAATACGCAGGCCTACCACCAAATGCCGTTTGTAATGTTAGTTTTGATGCGATAAAAGCAGCAATTTTCCCTAAAAAGACAAACTATCTATATTTTGTAAGAGATAAAAGCACAGGTGCTCATATATTTAGCTCTACTTATGAAGCGCATATAAAAGCAATTGATCGCTCTAATAAGGCTAAATAATGCCACTTTCAAAGCTAAATAAAGAGCAGTATAGAGCAGCCACAGCACCTATGGGGCATAATCTCATCATAGCTAGTGCAGGAACAGGTAAAACAAGCACAATTGTAGCTAGGATAGCTCATCTTCTAAACTCAGGGATAAAGGCTAATAAAATTTTGTTATTAACATTTACCAATAAAGCCGCTAGTGAGATGATAGAGAGATTAGGGCGTTACTTTGATAATGATATAGTATCTCAAATCACAGCCGGGACATTTCACTCTGTATCAAATTCACTTCTAAAATCCCTTGATAAAGGGGTGATTTTAAAGCAACCTAGCGAATTAAAAACACTATTAAAGAGTATCACAGATAGAAGGCAATTTCATAGAATTAGCGATATTAAGGGATATAGCGGGGCGTATTTGTATGATATATACTCTTTATTTTGTAATAGCTGTGTAGGTGGAGAGAGCTTTGTAGATTGGTTTAGTGTTAATTATCCAGATCAGGTGGAATTTGCTGAAATTTATGATGATATTTTGCGTGAGTTTGAAGAGACTAAGAGCAATTTTAACTATGCTGATTTTAATGATCTATTGATTAAGATGAGAAATGAGCTTAAAAAGGGTGCTAGAATTTATTTTGATGAAATTTTGGTTGATGAGTATCAAGATACAAATTCACTTCAAGGCTCACTCATAGATGCTTTTAATACCAAAAGTCTATTTTGCGTGGGGGATTTTGACCAGAGTATTTATGCCTTTAATGGGGCAAATATAGAGATAATTGGGAGCTTTAAAGATAGATATTTGGATGCTAATATATTTTCATTAAATACAAATTACCGCTCAAGTGCTAAAATCCTGGCTTTGGCAAATAAAGTTATATCTAATAATCCTAGATTATATCCAAAATCGCTTGAAGTAAGCCGTGAGGGGGAGTTTAAATCGCCTATTTTACTTGTTTATGATGAGCTTTTTATCCAGTATAATGCAGTAGCAGAGTTAATCTCAAATAGCAGATATAATAAAAATGATATCGCTATAATCTTTCGTAATAACTCAAGCGCCGATGGACTAGAGATAGCCTTAAAAGAGTATGGCATAAGCTGTAAAAGAAAAGGCGGAGTGAGCTTTTTTGAGTCTCGTGAGATTAAGGCACTTATAGATTTGATATCGATTTTGGTAAATCCTAAAGATATTATGTCATTTATACATATTTTAGAGTATGCTAAAGGAGTTGGCAACGCTCACGCTAAGGAGATTTTTGAAATTTTAATCTCATCTGGGAATGGTAGCATCATAAAAGGCCTTATAAATCCAGATAAAAATAGCGCTAAATTAGCCCCAAAAAGGCATAATCATCAGCTTGGCTTATTTGATGATTTTAGCGAATTTATGCCATCAAATAGATTTTGTGAGCTTGGATTTGATGATGAGTTTATGAAATCTCCTGTTTTAAACTACTCAAATTTAAATCAAAATGGTGCGATATTTTTGTATGAGCTTAGGAATTTGATAGTGAATTTAGATAAAAATAGCTCACCATATCAAATTATAGATAAGGTGATAAAATCTCAAATTTATAATATTATAGTTGATATCTTAGCAACTAAAAGAGCAACCCTAAAAAATGGCAATATAGATAACGAGCTTAAAAGCAGCGTAACAGAGCGGATAATATCTAAGGCTAAAGTGCTTTTAGAGATTAGTAAAAGACACAATAATATTGATAATTTTTATAACTTTTTAACCCTTGGTAAAAGCGAAATGAGCGAGGGCGAAGGGGTGAATTTGCTCACAATCCATGCTAGCAAGGGGCTTGAGTTTAGCCTTGTTTTTGTAGTAGATCTAGCTCAAGGTAGATTTCCAAATTCAAGATTAATGAGTGATATAGAAGAAGAAAGAAGGCTATTTTATGTCGCTGTAACAAGGGCAAAGGATGAATTGGTGCTAAGCTATGCTAAATATGACAAGATAAGAAAAGTCGAATACAATCCAAGCTGTTTTTTAGCCGAGGCTGGTATGGTGAAGCCTTTAATTTAAATTTTAAATTTTTCTTAAAATAAATTTCTACTATTAATATTATAAGAGAAATTATAGAAATTTTGCTTATAATCAAGCTAAATTTTAATTAAAGGATAAAAATGATTGACAATACTATAAATGATACTAGTCGTATCAAAGACGCTAGATATCTATCTAAGGTTATCAAAGCAGATGAAGCAGCGGCTCTCATCCCACATAAGGCTCAAATAGGATTTAGTGGATTTGTCGGCGCTGGAAGCCCTCTATATGTCCCAATCGCAATTGCCAATAGAGCTCAAAAGCTACATGAAGCTGGTCAAGAATATAAGATTAGTATATATTCTGGTGCTAGTACTGATGTGGATTTAGATGGTGTTTTGGCTAAGGCTAATTGTGTTGAGTTTAGAACTCCATTTAATACAGACCCAAATATGAGAGGCCGTATTAATGCTGGTGAAACTAGATATTTAGATGTCCATCTATCATCTCTTGCGTGGCAAGTAGAGTGTGGATATTTTGGTGATATGGATTTTGCTGTGATTGAAATTTCAGGTATCACAGAAGATGGCAAATTAATCCCTACCACCTCAGTAGGCAATAACCAAGCTTGGTTAAATGCTGCTAAAAAGGTGATTTTGGAGTTAAATATCCATCAACCAAAAGAGCTAGAGGGATTTCATGATATCTATGTCCAAGCCAAACCGCCATTTCGTGAGCCAATCCCACTTAAAATTGCTAGAGATCGTATAGGAACTCCATATATGAGCGTGGATTTTGATAAGGTTGTAGGTGTGGTATTAAGCTCTACTGAAGATAGGCTAAATAGCTTTACTCCACTTGATGAGGTTTCAATAGCCATTGGTGATAATGTGGCTAAATTTTTCGCTGCTGAAGAGGCTGCTGGTAGGTTACCAAAGGGTAAATTACTACCACTTCAAAGTGGTATCGGTAATGTGGCTAACGCTGTTTTAGCCGCTCTTAGTAAGGCTGGATATAAAGGACTTGAGTGCTACTCAGAAGTTATCCAAGATGGTATGCTAGACCTTGTCAAAGATGGCACCGTCGATCTAGCTTCAGCTTCAGCTCTCTCACTTAGTCCAACTGCTGTGGAGGAATTTAGAAAAAATGTTGATTTCTATAAAGAGCATATAATTCTTCGCCCACAAGAGATATCAAATAGCCCAGAATTAGTAAGACGCCTTGGGGTTGTAGCTATGAATGGTATGTTAGAAGCCGATATCTATGGCAATATAAACTCAACTAATGTTATGGGTACGCAGATGATGAACGGAATCGGCGGTAGCGGGGATTTTGCTAGAAATGGCTATCTATCTCTGTTTTTAACTCCTTCAGTAGCAAAGGGTGGGGCGATATCAGCTATTGTGCCTTTTGTGAGCCATGTAGATCACACTGAGCATGATACTATGGTGGTAGTAACCGAGTATGGATATGCTGATTTAAGAGGTTGTAGTCCAAGAGAAAGGGCACAAAAAATGATAGCTATAGCGCATCCAGATTATAGAGATATGCTACAAGACTACTTCGATAGAGCGTGCGCTCAGCCAAAACCAGGCCACACGCCACATATATTAAGCGAAGCTTTAAGTTGGCATGATAGATACAATAAAACAGGTAGCATGAAAAAATAAATTTATATTTGTCGCTGCTAAGCTCAAAGCAGCGACGCCAGATAAATTTAGTCAAATTTAATATTTTTGCTCTTTAGGTATTTGATTTAAATTATAAAAGCTTTTATAAATTTGCTTTTATTTTGTGATTATACAATTTTTGACACTTCGTTTGCCTTTATATAATCTTTTATCGGCTTGATCTGTTAATTTATGCGAGTCTGTACCGCTATCTGAAATTCCAAATGTTACGGTAAAATGGATTGATAGGGTATTTGATACTTTGATTGGGGTTTGGTTGATTATAAATCTTATATTTTGAATTTGGTTTATAAAGTTTGCTCTACTAGTATTAGTAGCTACAATTACAAACTCCTCCCCACCCCAGCGACAGACTATATCAGATTTATTGGTATTATCTGTGAAAATTTTGGCTAGAGTTTTTAGCACTTCATCACCGATATTATGGCCGAATTTGTCATTTATGCTTTTGAAATTATCTATATCGCACATAGCGATTGTGATTGTTTTGTTAGATTTTTTAGATAGGATTAAATTCAGTGCTCTTTTATTGATAAGGCCTGTGAGATGGTCAGTTTGAGAAGCGGCTTTTAATTCATGTTTGTATTTGTGTAGATCTTTTATATTTGTCTGATTTACAATATTATAAATTTTAAATATCGCAACAAATAAAAATAGCAAAAAGGCTAGATTGCTTAGGTAAAATAGCTCTACAAAATCCCCCGCAATCTTAGGAAAATAGACATTTGATACAATATAGACAATAATAAAAATGATAAACTCAAACCCAGTCAAAAGATAAGTAATCAATCTATTTTTAAAGATATTTAGATGAGCAGTTGAAGCAATAGCTATAATCACTAGATAAAATCCATAATCCCACCCGAGTATCATAGTAGCGCAGGCCGCAGATATCACGATATGTAGATGAGAGAGCAAAAATACCCTATCATAGTCATTTTCATCTATAGCCTTAATACAGATGATATAGACAAAAAGCCCCGCAAAAGCTATAATGGATAGAATATAAGAATCCATCATATAAAATATAAAAGAGTATATAATTGTTGCGATTAAAAATAGGGATAATACAAATTTGAAATTAAATGATATTTTATCTGTTATTAGGTTCATATTTTTCCGATACTACTTGATTTTTACCTTGATTTTTACCACGATAGAGTAGGTTATCAGCTATGCTAATGGCTTGGTCTATCTCTATCGGGTCTTCAATATATAATAGCCCAAATGTAGCACTGATAGGCACTTTATCGGGATTAGCACTATGGATAGTTACTCTTGCAGTCTCTGTGATTTGGATACATTTTTTGAGATTTTGAGCTGGGATTATAGCTAGGAATTCCTCTCCGCCCCAGCGACTAACCTTGCCAAATTTGGATATTTTGTTATTTAAAATTTCAGCAACCTTAGATAAGACTATATCACCAAAGATATGCCCATATGTATCATTGATACTTTTAAAATTATCTATATCGCATAAGATTACAGCTAGTGATTTTATCTGTCTGTTTGATAGCATTTTGAAATTTTGAGCTATTATCTCATTCATTGGTGCTCTATTGTATAATCCTGTGAGATAGTCGATTTCGGCGATATTTTTGTAGCTTATATTCTCTTTTTGTGTGTTTATGATATCCATAGCGTAGGTTGTGTTGTTGTTATCTTGTAAGGCTATGAATTTGACAGCTATCATAGAAAAACAAAATAGAAAGCTAATATGTTTTAGAGTTTGTGAGCCGTAATTGATATCTTGACCATTAAATGCAAAATACAAAACAATAAATAAAATTAGCTGAAAAATCGGAATAAAAAACTTTAAGATAGAATTCTTAATAGGCAACACAGGATAAATCGCTATCAATTCAAGTAAAAATAGCTCAAATCCATACCCCCAACCTAAGGTTATAATAGACAAAACCATTGTATATGTAGCGCTGATTTGTATCCATAAATTTATAATTTTTTCATATTTAGGCTCATTAAAATCTATATAAAGAGCCACTGAGATAAAAAACGATATAGCAAAATTAGTAAATAAAAATAGCAACCCAGAATAGGCATATAGCGATCCATAAACTGCTAAAATAACGATATATAATAGTAGCAGTTTATGATAGACCTTTGGGTGGGATTTTATATTTTTAGCGACTTTGTTCATTGTAATAAAGTAGATTTAAATCCAAATTTATTAGCCGCATTTTGTAGATCTTCAATTGTATCAATGCCGATACTATCGCTACTAATCTCTAACATTGCGATCTTTTTGCCACTTGAAATTGCTCTTAATTGCTCTAATTTCTCTATATTTTCTAGCTCTTTGGTAGTAAGAGAGCAAAACTTAGATAGAGTATCTACGCTATAACCATAGATCCCGATATGCGCTTTATATAGATCACAGCGACTTCTTGGGTATGGGATTAGTGAGCGTGAGAAATATATAGCGTAATCATCTTTATCTGTGATTACTTTTACCAAATTTGGATTTTGAGCTGATTGATGATCGCTAAATTTCAAGCAACTAGTCATAAATGCGCCATCTTTTATTCTTTGGGCGGTGAAATCTCTAAATTTAACTAGATTTTTCTCTTCAAAAAATGGCTCATCAGCTTGTAAATTTATCACAATTTCATCACTATTTAAATTTAGCTTTTTGGCTGCTTCGTTGATTCTATCGGTACCACTATCGTGATCTTGACTAGTAAGAATCGCTTTTATCTTGAATTTATCTGCGATATTAGCTACATTTTCATCATCACAAGCGACAACTACATCATCGCATTTACTAGCTAATTGAGCTGTTTTTACAAACATAGGAATCCCGCCTATATCGGCTAGGATTTTATTAGCAAATCTAGTTGATGCTAGGCGAGTTGGTATTATTATCATTGTTTTATCCACTCTATTATATTTGATTTTATCTTATCTTTATTGACAACTTCAGTATGAATTTCATCTTCTTTAAATAGCTTAATTATGCTTTTTGGAATTTTGGTGTGATATTTATCAGCTAGTAGTTTCATATCAGCTAGCTCATCTTTGCTATCTCTGTTTTCTAGTGATTTTATCATACTTGGAGTAAATTTCACCCATTGAGCAGTGGAGGTTATCACGCTTAGGTGGCTTGGTTGGGCTAGATTTAGGCATGTGGCTGTGTGTGGGTCTATCAAGATACCTGTTTTGGCTACTTTAGAGATATTTTTCATACACTCATCATCATCGCAATACGCAGCTTCAAATTCAGCTTTTAGCGCCTCTAACTCAGCGCTACTTAGCTCATATCTTTTATTATTTGCTAGGCTATCCATAAGCTCTTTTGTTCTAACTGGGCCAAATTTATCAAATAGTAGTCTCTCTACATTTGAGCTAATCAAAATATCCATCGCCGGGCTGATCGTATGGATAAGCTCTTTGCCATTTAGATCATAAATTCCACTATTAAATAGCTCTGTAAGGATATTATTTTTGTTTGATGCGATCTTGATTTTAGCGATATTTGCACCCATTTTTTTAGCGTAATACGCCCCAAGAGCATTACCGAAGTTGCCACTTGGGACTATAATATCAATTGGCTCTTTATTTTTATTGATGCTCACACAAACATAGATATGATATATGATTTGAAATAAAATTCTACCGAAATTTACTGAATTTGCCGCACTTAGATTGTATCCTGAGGATTTTAGAGCGGTTTTAAACTCATCATCATTTAGTAGAGTTTTAAGAGCTTGTTGCGCATCATCGAAGTTGCCTTCAATGCCTATAACTTTTAAATTTGGTGCTTTTTGATTTACCATTTGTAGTCTTTGGACTTCACTTGTGCCGTTTTTTGGGTATAGGCAGACTACTTTTATATTTTTAGCATTTTCAAATGAGCTTAGAGTAGCTGGACCTGTATCGCCGCTAGTAGCGCACATTATTAGCTGTTTTTGAACATGAGAAATAGAGCTTAAAAGCTCTCCAAAAGGCTGAAGTGCCATATCTTTAAAGGCTCTTGTAGGGCCGTGCCAAAGCTCATTAATATATAAATTTTTATCTATTTTTTTGATCTCGACAGCGCTTTTATCAAATTTATTATATCTATCTAGGGCTTTTTTAAATTTATTTAAGCTTATATTAAATTTAAATTTCTTAATAATCTCTAAAGCAAATTTAGAATAATCCAAATTTGATAGCTTTTTAAACTCTTTTTTGCTAATCAATGGTAGATTAATTGGTGCGTATAAACCGCCATATTTCGCAGCTGGATTAAGAAGTGCGTAATCTAAATTTACAGGCTCATTTACCTCATTTTCTAAGCTTAGTCTAGTAGAAACTAATTTTGGTAAATTTATATCTTTTAGTGATTTTATCGCTTTTGGATTTAGCTCTTCTAGGCTTTTGGCGTCAATATCTAAATTAAGATGATTAAAATCTTTTTCTAAGATAGATTTAATCTTTTTAAATTTACCTATAATTGCGATTATGGCTTTATCGCTATTTATATCTATATTTAATAGCTCTTTTGCGTTATTTGGGCTTAGGTTGTAGATTTCAAAGACAGATTTGTGTTTTTTAAGCTCTTTTGATAGCCCTAAGGCTTCATTTGCGTCTAATTTGATTGTTATAAATTTCATTGTATTATGCTCCCTATACCTTCATCTGTGAAAATTTCTAATAGTAATGAGTGTGGAATTTTACCATCAATTATATGAGCCGTGCCAACTCCACTTCTTATACACTCTAAACAAGCGTCAATTTTAGGTATCATTCCGCCGCTTATCGTCCCATCTTTTTTAAGCTCATCAATGCTATTTTCATCGAGTTTGCTAATTAAATTTGAGTTTTTATCCAAAACACCTTTAATATCGCTTAAAAATATAACCTTACTAGCTTTTAATTTACTAGCTATCGCACTAGCACACAAATCAGCGTTGATATTGTATGATTCGTAATTTTCACCAATAGCAATTGGTGCAATAACTGGTATCAACCCATCATCTAAAAGAGAGTTAATAAGTCTATCATCTACGCTAGTGATATCGCCTACAAAGCCGTATTTGCCATTATCCATTACCTTAGCTCTTAGCATATTATCATCTTTGCCGCTAACGCCTATGGCTCTTGCGCCATGTTTATTTAGCATACTAGTGATCTCTTTATTTACTAGGCCGCTAAGTGCCATCTCTACAACTTCCATAGTGTTTGCATCTGTAACCCTAAGCCCATCAATAAATTCGCTCTTAATATCAAGCCGATCTAAAAATGAGTTAATAGTTTTGCCACCACCATGAACCAAAACAACCTTAATACCAACAATCTGTAAAAGTACAATATCCCTAGCGAAGTTGTTTTTTAACTTCTCATCTATTTGAGCTGCTCCGCCATATTTGATAACAAAAATTTTATCTCTAAATTTTTGGATATATGGCAAAGCACTAAGGATGACTTCAGCCGTTCTACTGCTTTTTAACATATCTTTCCTTCTTGATTTGTTTGATATATTTTATCTGAATTTTGGTAGCTTTTGATAAATAACGCAATTTTATTTGATAAATTTGGCGAAATAATTGTTTTTAGCTCCAAAATAGAGAGATTTAAGCCAAAATCTTTTATCTTTACATAATCTTTTTGCGTGACTAAAAGCGAAGTGCCGTTATATTTTTTTAGTATATTTTCACACTCAAATTTATTAAATTTATAGTGATCGCCAAAATGCTCATATCCAACGCACCTATCATAGATAAAGCTAAGTCTTGAAGGATTAGCTATACCGCTTATTAAGACCATTTTATCAGTAGGGTTTATAATGTTAATCTCTTTGATTATATCATCGCTATTTGGGATGATATCAGCTAGGTTATAAAAGCTCTTTGGATAGCGATAAAATCCGCTTGGGATGGTGAAATTTAGCTTTGGTGTATTTTGTGGTTTGATTAAGATATTGAGTTTAAATATATCAGCCTTGCCAAACCCATCATCTAAAATCACAAGCTTAGCACCTAGATTTATAGCTTCATTTATAGCTATTTTGCGATCATTACAGACAATTATATTGGCATTTTTAAGGCTTATGGCATACTCCATCGCCTCATCTCCGCTGGTTTTGGTATCGCATTTTATATCACCATTTAAAGCTACTATTTGCATGCCTTTAGACTCTCTTTTATATCCTCTTAAAATTATGAAAGTTTTAAATTTAGGGCTAAATTCATTAAATATCGCTTTTGTAAGCGGGGTTTTGCCGCTACCACCTAAGATTAGATTGCCAACGCTAATTATCGGGATTTTAAATTTGACCGGCTTAGCTAGTTTAAATTTTATCCAAACCAAGCAGTAATATATAAATGAAAATGGCAAGAGCAAGGCGCTAATAGCTAGCTCAAAATAGCCTGGCTGATAAAAATACTTCTCTAGCCAAGCGTGTAATTTAGAGTTAAACACGATTTTGCGCTATTGATTTTACTGCGCTAGTGATATATAGCACCTCTTCATCGCTTAAAGCCGCATATATAGGTAGTGAGAGAATTTGCTGATAGGTTTTAAGCGCTTTTGGGAAGTCATTTACCCTTAGGTGGTATTTGTTTTTATAGTAGCTGAGTAGGTGCATTGGGCGATAGTGAAGGCTAGTGTGAATGCCAATATCTTTTAACTCTCTAGCAAAGCTATCACGATTTTTATCAATTTTGATTATATATTGATTATATATATGATCTCGCTTAATTACTGGAGTGGTGATATGTGGGCAATCTTTTAACTCTTCATTATACATAGCAGCTATGGCTTTTCTACGCTCAATAAACATATCTAGCTTTTCAAATTGAGCTATACTATATGCAGCGCAAAGTGAGTTTAAATCATATTTTTGACCGATATCGATAACATCATACATATAGCCTAAATTTCCATCTTTATCAAAGCTATCGTTGATTATAGCGTGGTTGCGAATTAGTCTAGCACGACTAGCCATCTCATCATCATTTGTAACTATAATACCAGTTGTTGCTACTGCGTGTTGGACTTGGGGATTGATCTGAAAACAAGACATATATGAGCTCATATTGCCTATTAATTTGCCTTTATATGTAGCGCCCATCGCTCTACTAGCATCATCAATAATCTTTATATCATACTCATTAGCAAGGGCGTATATAGCGTCCATATCAGCACTTTGACCAGCTACATGGGTTATAAATGCGGCTTTTAATTTTTTGTGTTTTTGAGTTTTTAGGATCTTTTCTAGCTCATTTGGGTCTATATTAAAATCATCTTCATTTATATCGACAAAGATCGGCTCAGCATCAAAATGCCTAATGACTTGAGCGATACTAGGAAAGGCATTAACAGAGCAGATGATCTTATCTCCACGCTTTAAATCCATCGCACATAAGCTTAGGTGTATAGCGGCGGTGCCGTTATTTGTGGTGATAGCGTGTTTGGCACCGAAGAAATTTTTTATCTTATTTTCTAAATTCTCAACCATATAGTTTGCATTTTTTTCTAAGGTCTCTTTGATAAGTTCATGCTCTCTATCGGTAATTAATGGGCGAAAAAATGGTATATCTCTCATCAAATCTCCTAATTTATTGGTATAGCTGGTGGTTTGAGTTTAAAGCTATTTTTAGATATTCTATTTATAATTTGGTTTTTAAATTCGCTATCAAATTTAGATAGATCTTCGTTATTTTCTATCGCTTTTAATAGCTCATCAATCTCTTTATAACTATATCCTAGCTCACTCTCATCGCTTTGATTTTGCCATAGATCTGCGCTTGGGGCTTTGTTTATTATATTTGGATTTATGCTAAGATATGAAGCAAATTTAAAAAGATCGCTTTTATAGATATTGGCAATTGGATTTAAAGCACACGCCATATCGCCATAGATTGTCCCATAGCCTAGGATTCTTTCGCTTTTATTGCTCGTGCCTACGACTAGGGAGTTTAGCTGACTAGAGTGATCATATAAGATAATCATACGAATTCTAGCTGTGATATTGCCAACTCTTAATCTATCAAATTTATCGCTAAAAGGCAAAAATGCGGCTAAAATATCGCTGATATCGATTATTTCATAGCTTATCTTTAAGCTTTTAGATAGCTCTATAGCATCGGCTAAATTTTGTTTATTTGAGTTAGAAGTTGGCATTATAAGAGCCTTTGTAGGTGCGACTTTAGCGCATAAAGTGGCTACAACAGCAGAATCTAATCCACCGCTTAATCCAACTACAAAGCCACTAGCTTTTGAGCTTTTGAGATAAGAATTAAGAAAATTTATAAGTTTATTTTCTAATAATTTAAAATTTTCCACTAATATCATCCATAAAAAAATTGGCAAATTATATCTATTTTAAGGTAAAATATATCTTATAATATTTGAATTTAATTTAAAAAGGTGAAAAATGCAGATTATTTCAAGAGCTTTTGGGATTTATGGGACGAATTGTTATGTGGTGATTTTAGATAGTGGTGAGGTGATAATAGACCCAGGTGATGGGGCTTTGGAGTGGATTGAAAAGGTGTGTAAAAATCCTTTGGCTATCTTATGTACTCATGGGCATTTTGATCATATATATGATTGTGAGGAGATAAGGAGTAAATTTAATACCAAAATTTACATCCCCAAAGATGACGCTTTTATGTGCGAGAATGATCCATTTGGGCTTTTAAAGGCGAAATTCAAACCAGATATTATGGTAGATGATAAAGATGAGATTGAGCTTGGTGGGGTGAAATTTTGCTTTCATCACTTTGCTGGGCATACGCCAGGATGTAGCGTGATAACAGCTGAAAATGTGATGTTTAGCGGGGATTTTATATTTAAAAATTCAATTGGTAGATATGATTTTCCTTTTAGTGATGGGGCTCTTATGAAAGAGAGTTTAAATAGAGTTTTGGGATTTAAAGATTATAGAATTTACCCAGGGCATGGAGAGCCAACAAGCCTAGATAGTGAGAGAAATTCTCTATCTAGATGGGCTCAGGCTATATAGTGGCTATTGCTCCTCTTCGCCATTTACTTTTTTCTTTTGTTGAAGTTTAAATATATGCTCTTCTAAGACAACTACTTGATAGGTGCCCTCAAAGACTTTTATATCTTTTATGGTGCCTATAACCTTGATTTCACGCTTTTTAGACTCTTCGAAATATGCGTGAGCTTCGAATTCAACCAAATCCCCAACCTTAGCTGGAGCATATAAATTTACTTTAGCGCTTATAGTTACTGAGTATTGTGTATTTATAGCTACATGTGCCGCCCACTCAGCAGCCCCAAATATAAATCCACCATGAATTAGCTTTTCATCATCAAATACCATCTCATTGCTAGTCATCAGGGCGGTTTTGGCATAGTTTGGTTTCATGTTAATTATCCCACCGCATAGGGTTGAGTTTATAGAAATTGGGATATTTAAAATTCCTTGGAAACGCTCTGAACTATCTATCAATCCGACATCTTGTAAGCTCTCATCATATTCGCTCATAATCTACCTTTAAGTTAATCTTATATAAATTCTCTTTGGTGCTGGATAGCCTTCAATTGTTTTTGAGCTATCATTTGGGTCTAAAAAATCTTCTAAACTCTGGCTATCTATCCACTTAGTTTTGCGTTGTTCAAAGCTATCTGTATCTTTGGTAGCTAGAATCTCAAAACTCTTAAATTTAGCCCGTTTAGCCCAATTTCGCAACGCCTTAATACTAGGGATAAAGCTGATATTTGGGATTTTAGAGTAGCTTGTATCTGGGCTTAATACCATCTCATCATCACGATCAATATACATAGTATCTATAAATACTTCACCATTTGGATTTAGAGCGGATTTTAGCTCTTTTAAGCACTTTATAGGGTCACTTCTATGATATAAAACCCCAAGACAAAAAATCGTATCAAATTTCACCCCATAACTAGGCAGACTCTCCACGCCTGCTATCTCAAATTTAATATCACTTTTAGCAAAGTGATTTATAAAGCTAAATTGTAAAAATGCTAACTCACTTGGGTCAAATCCTATTATACTTCTTGGCTCATACTCAAGCATCTTAAACATATAATAGCCGTTATTACATCCTACATCAGCTATTACTTTATCTTTTAAGCTTAAATGCGGTTTTAAGATATTAAACTTAACAAAACTTCGCCACTCGCTATCTATAAAAAGCTCATTTAGACCAAATGGCCCCTTTCGCCACGGCTTTAAGGCTAGGGCGATATCTTCAATCTCTTTGGTAAAATTTGAAATTTCTAGCCTTACGCTATCATCTAAGATTAATTTTGAGTTATTATTATCTAGCTTTTTAATCCTAGCTAAAAGCTCATTAAAAGCTCTATTATTCATAGATATCTTTCCAATCTATTAGATTTTCATCGCACTTTTTGTGATAGACTCCAGATGCGTCATAATACTCTTTACAGCTATTGTAGTATTTATCTGAAATTCCACGCTTATTTACCCATAAGCAACCTTGTAAAAATAGCACCAAAAGAGCAAAAATGATTAAATTTTTCATAGCGATAATGTTACCATTATTTTGTTTAAATTAGATATAATTTAAGAAAATTTGGGAGAAAATATGAGGATATTAGATAAATTTGAAAAAATTTGCGCAATTGAGCATTGTAGTTTTGATGCTTTGAAGCTTAGAGATTATTTGGTTGAGTTTGCAAAAAGCTATGGATATAGCGTTGAAATTGATGAATTTGATAATGTCTATGCCTTTAAAGGCAAGCCACAAATTTGCCTTCAATCGCACTATGATATGGTATGCGTGGGTCAAGCACCTAAAATCGAGCTAATATATGATGGCGATATCTTGCGTGCGAAAAACTCTAGCTTGGGCGCTGATAATGGGATTGGTGTCGCAATTATGATGGAGATGATGAGTAAATTTAATAATCTTGAAGTGATATTTAGCGCTAATGAAGAAGTAGGCCTAATCGGTGCTAATGGCTTTAATAAAAAGATTATAAGTAATCAGCTTTTGAATTTAGATAGCGAAGATGAAGATGGAGTATTTATAGGTTGTGCTGCCGGTGAGTTAATCAAAGCTAAGATATCAAAAACCAAAAAATCAGTAAAATCAAATTTATATGAGCTTAATATCAGCGGTCTGCCTGGCGGACATAGTGGGATAGAGATTATCAAAGATCTTCCAAATTCCATAAAAATTATGGCTGAGTTTATAGCCAAAAATGGTGGTAAAATAGTCAATTTCAGCGGTGGCGAGAGAAACAACTCTATCCCTGTAAATGCCAAAGCGTTAATCACTTGTGATAATATAGTTTATAGTGATGAGAGAGTTAGCGTAAAATATCTTGGAAATTGCGATTGTGAGGTGATTAGTGAGAGTCAAAATATACTAGATTTTATAAATAGCTTTTCTCAAGGTGTTAGGAGCTATAATGAGAGCCTTAATATTGTAAATGATAGTATAAATTTATCCATAATAAACGATAATGAAGATAGCATTGAGATTGAGTTTTTCGCACGCTCAATGAGCCAACATGGGCTAGAGAGATTGAAATTTGAGACTTCAACATTAGCTAGGCTTGCTGGGTTTGGTGTGAGCTTTTTTGAAAGAAGTGATGCTTGGACGCCTGATATAGGTGAGTTTGCGAATTTGGTATTAAATTTTATGCAAAAATATAACCCAAAAGTTAAATTTCAAGCTGTTCATGCTGGGCTTGAGTGTGGAGTATTTGTAGCTAAGCAAAAGGGCTTACAAGCCGCATCGATTGGCCCAAATATCCACTCACCACACAGCATAAATGAGCATTTAGAGCTAAAATCCTTAGATAAAATAGCAAAAGCAATAAGCGATATAGTCGCTTATTATCAAGATTAAGCAAGATTAATAATCAAGCTTTGACATAATGCCTTTTACACTATAATCACCGTTCTTACAAACCTATAAAATCCTATAAAAAGATATAAAACTCTATAAATAGGATTTTTGTTGTATTCCTGTTTCAACCTTGCTAGTTGCTATTTGATTTATTGCTAAATCATCTAGCAGAGCTGTCAAGTCCGCAGGCGTAAATTCGGCAAGAACTTTGCCTATTTTTTGCTTTAATTGTGAAAGCAAATTAAGACTAGCATTGTAGTCTCTATCAATGCTAATTCCACATTCATCGCAAATATAAACTCTATCTTTTAGAGCTAAATTTTCTTTTATAGTTCCACAATTAGAGCATAATTTAGAACTAGGATAAAATCTATCTACTTGATAGATTTCTTTATCGTTGTAGCTAGATTTATATTCTAGTTGCCTTTTAAACTCATAAAAACTTACATCGCTTATAGATTTAGCAAGTCTATGATTACTCATCATCCCTTTTACATTTAAATCCTCTAAGCAAAAATATTTAGCATTTGCTACCAAGCTAGAAGTAAGCTTGTGTAAAAAATCACTTCTTATATTTGCTATTTTACGATGCAATTTATTTAGCTTAATACTTGCTTTTAGATAATTGCTAGATTTTTTAATGCCTTGTAATGCTTCTTGCTTGGTTTTTGCGTGTTGCTTTTTGCTTAGCTGTCTAGCTCTTTTTATCATTAAACGATTAAACTTAGCTAATGGTTTAGGTGCTTTTATCTCTAAGCCATTAGATAAACTTAAAAACGATTTTAAGCCTACATCTATGCTAAGTGCTAGATTATTATTTTTAGCTTTATTATGAGTTTTTAGATACTCATCTTTACTAATTTGCATACTAAAAGAAACAAAGAATTTATCAGCACTTTGAGAAATAGTAAAAGAATTGATTTTACCATTAAATCTCAATTTCTCTTTCATTTTTACAAGTCCTAAATTTGGCACTTTTAGATATTTTTCATCTTTGATTATTGCTTGGTCTCCACCTATGTAATAAGAGCCGAAATTATCTTTCTTTTTCTTAAATTTTGGATAGCTTACTTTACCTTGTTTTAAATCTCTAAAAAATTTTTGAAATGCTAGATTTAGATTTAAAAAAGGCTGTTGCGTAGCATATTTACTTACTTCATACACAAAGGGGAATTGTTCTTTTTTAATGGCATTAAATTCCTTTTTTAAATCTAAATGTGTTACTTTAATGCCTTGCTTGTAGTATTCTTGCCATTTTGCAAGTCCCCAATTATAAGCAAGTCTAGCACAACCAAAGGCTTTTTTAAAATGAGTTTTAGCTTTATTATTTGGCTTTAACTCTATCTTATGAGAAATGCTAATAAGCTCATTATTATTTGCTGACATTTTCTACCACCACTTCTTGCATTTCATCTAAAAGTTTTTTATTTTTCTTTGAGCGTGAGCCATAAAGTCTAGCTGAAAATACTGTGATTATTTCCAACACATCTTTGGCTAATTCTTCTTCAAATTTTACGCTTTCTTCGCCTTTATTTATTATTATTACTTCTACTTCTTTGGCTTCACATATAGCAAATACTAGCTCAGCACCAAAGCGTAAAAGTCTGTCTTTGTGAGTTAAAACTAATCTTTTTACTTTGCCATCTAGAATTTGATTTAGCAATTTAGTTAAGCCTTTTTTATAATAATTCATACCAGAGCCTAAATCTTGTATAACTTCATAATTAAAGCCTTGTTTAGAACAATATAGCTCTAAGACTTGAACTTGCCTTATTAAATCATCTTTTTGGTCGTGGCTAGAAACACGAGCATAAGCAATAGTTTTTAAGCTATCTTTATTAAAAACTAGGTTTTTATTTATAGCTTTTAATGTTTCTAGCTTATACCTACGCTCTCCACCCTTAGTCATATCATCAGGTTTTAATAAGCCTTTTTTATCCCAATTTCTAAGAGTTTGGATAGTAACACCAAGAGCTTTACTAGCTTGACCGATTGATAATAATTTATTCATAGGACTATTTTAGCAAATTTTAAAAAATAAGTCAAGTAAAATCTATAAAATATTTATATAATTTTATAGATTTTTTTATAATTTACTTAGCAGTTATAAGCCCTTTATAGGCTCTATCTCCCAGATAGGGTCTTTTAGCGTATAATCTCCATTTTCATCAAGCTCAAACATATCGCCCCTAAATTTATTAGCGTGAGCTAAAATCTCATCTTTGCTAAGGTCTAGATATGAGCTCATCTTATCCATATAAAAATCACCATATTTCCCATCTAATTCACGAAGTAAAAATTTAGCTTCATCTTTAGTGATATTGCCTTTTCTTAGATCATATCCTACATGGTCAGCGCATTGACCAAAGCCAAATTTAACATATTTGAAATATTGATTTACAATAGTTGTATAAGCATCAAGTTGAGAGCATCTTCTATATGTGCCTAGATCATATGGATTTATATCTTTTGGATATATTCTAAGGCCTCTTGCCATTGAGAATTTAGCGTTGTGGCCGGTGCTCCATTTGTCTGTGTAGTAGTTTAGCCACACTGCGGTTATATCTTTTTGCATTAGCTCTTTTACTGGAACTTTGTATAAAAATAGATCTTTTAACTCTATCTCTTCATCCATATATATAGATAGTGGGTCATCTTTTAAGGTGTTGGATTGGACGATATTTAAGGCATTTCCGCTATTATCTTGAAGGCCTTTATTGGCTCCTAAGGTTAAGGCGGCATTTTCGCCTTGTAAAATCATAGGGATATTAAACATATCAGCAATTATATAAGCTGATGCGTATAGGGTGTATTCAATCGGTTTTGTGGGATTTAGATACTCCCAAAAGGCCTTTTTCATCAATTTTTTGGCTATATGGCGATTTGGATTTATAGATATTGTCTCAAATCCATGATTTTTTAAATTTTCAAAATTAGCCCTACCAATAGGCGTTATCTCCATTGGTTCGTGATTAACTAACAAAACACGAAGTCCAAGCACATCCCTAGCATAAAAAGCTTGAAATGTAGAGTCCTTGCCACCACTTACACCAACTACGCAATCATAAGCGCCCTTGGCTTTGGATTTGGCATTTTGAGCTATATCCTTTAACTCATTTTCTCTTTGCTTCCAATCAATTATTTTAGACTCTTTGTCCCATCTGCAAGCACCACAAATTCCATCTATAAAAACTACCCCCGGACGAGTATCTGGCTGCAAACAATTTTTGCAATACTTCATAAATTTACCTTTATATTTAAATTTAGAATAAATTGGGGGGGGTATAACCCCCTTTAAGAATATTTATAAGGATTAATATAATCCAAATTTTCCATCATTTCTTTTATATATCACACGCATTTTAGCATCCATATCGTTAAATACATAAAATTGCGCTCCGCTATCTTTAAGCTTATTTAGAGCCTCTTCAACTTCCATAGGTTTATATAGCTCAAGCTCAGTAGGGACGATCTCATCAGCTCCTTCTATGATCTCTTTATCTATTGTATTTATGCTATCTTTTATATCATCGCTATTTTTGTGTGTGACTAGCTTATCATGATGTCTGCGAAGAACTTTGCTAGCTCTATCAAGCGCTAGATCAATCGCAGCGTATAGATCTTTGTCTTTTTGGCGGATTACTATTGTGTCTTTTTTGGCTAAATTTATAGCAAATTCCACATCAAAACCCTTTTTGCCATGCCTTTCATCTGCTGAAATTATAGCTTTAATAGATATGATATCTAAGCCATATTTGCTAAGTGCTTCAAAAGCGCTATCGCAATAGTTTTTGATAGATTCAGTTAGCTCAAATTGTCTGCCTACGATACTTGTATTCATCGCATTCTCCTTTAAAAAATTGGCTTTTATTGTAACATAAATATTCTTATTTAAGGCTTTTGGGTGGTGATTTTGCTTATTTTGATTGGGGTTAGGCTTAGGATTGGGTTGCTTTGGACTATTGTGTTAAATATAGCTGATTTTATATTTTTGGTGTTTGGATCGCTTGTTATCCAAATTTTAGAATCGCATGATTTAGGCATTTTACCGCCGATATATTGAATTTTAACTATAGATTTTAAAATATAATTATCTATATTTGGATAGTATAGCGTAAATTGGCTTGGACAGCTTTTATCAAAGTCATTTCGCTGGATTTGCGCAATGGCATTTTGAGTAGCTGAAATGGCTATTAGCTTTGCTTGTGAGTGAAGGTAGAGTTGATTTGTCATTGAGATAGAAGTGGAGCTTAGTGTGATGGTGCTTAATGCTATGCTAGAGATAGCGATTATAAAAATTATAGCAAATATTAGGCTAAATCCACTTTTCATAGGCTACTACTTTTACAAAATGTGCTTATATCATCAAATATACATAGTCTAAATATGATATTTGATCCATTTTGTCTGATATTAAATGAGCTGACATTTTGAGCTAAGATATTGCTTCTGATGGGCGAATTTAGATTATTTGGGCTAAATTCATTTAATCTTAGGGTGTTATTTTCTAATTTTAGCGATATTAGATTGTGGCTTAGATAGTAAATTTCGCTTATGAAAATTGGTTTATTCTCTCTTTTGATAACCAAATTTTCGCCATTGGAATTTGAAATTTGATATAAATTTTGGTATATACTATCATCTCCTTTAAATATAACTCTCATATCTTCATTGCTAAATTTAAGATTATTTAAAATAGCATCTTTTGATTTGGCGTTATAATTACTAAGTGGCGAGAGTAGGGTGATGGTATCTTGGCTGATATTTATGCTATTTATATCTACAAAGCCACTCCAATTAAATTTGCTATTGCTATTTTGGCGACTCTCTATACTTTGATTAAGCCATATAAACTCATTTTGGTTTAGGCTAGATTGGAGTGGTAGAATTTGGTTATTATCCCTTATAGATATTGACTCTTTGATGCTTTGGTGAAGGTAGTTTTCTATAATTAGCATTGTGTTTATAGAGATCGATTCTAATCTTGCTATGGATGAAGTTTTGAGATAGTTATTATGTAGGGCGCTATAAATCTGTATTATTACGCTTATTATAATCGCTCCAACTATGATAGCGATTATCATCTCGATTAGGCTAAATGCTCTTTTCATGGTTGTGGCGGTGGGATTACAAGGCTTTCAATTAGTGGTTCGCCGATATTGTAGCTATATGATTTTAGAATGATTGGCTGATTATTGGCTTTTGTGGTTATGGTGATTTGTATAGAGTCGCTTGGTCTAGTGGCTATGATATCATTTAGCTCAAAACCATCTATAAATTTAAGATCAATTTCGTAATTTAAATTTAGTAAATTCATTGCGTTTGCTATCAATTCTCCGCTATCACCGCTAAAGCCGTTTATGCTACTTTTATCACTATTTATACTATTTGGCTTAATTTGTGATATATGCCTTTGTGTAAGTGAATTTAAGGGCAACTCATCACTATGATATATTGGCTGTGCTAAGGCTGGATTTATAGCGTTATTCCATGGATGAGAGATGATATTTGATATCTTTGTATAGCTTGCGGTTATCGCTTCAGATAGCAATATATTATTTATGCTCCTATATGAAATTTGAATTATCGATGGTATGGATGAGAGGGCGATTGATATGATAATTATCGATAAGATTAGCTCAATAGATGAAAAGGCGTAACGCATAGATATCGTGGCTCGTGTGAGCCACTACAAGGATTTATTGTTTTTGGACATAAGCGCTGATTTTTTCTGCTTGACCGAAATTTGGATAGTAGCGATTGTCTAAGACAATTTGCGCTAGCGTAGCAGCAGTTGTGTTGCAAAGTACTGGTGCTAAGAAATTCACAGTAGATTCTTCGATAGGACTGCTGATAGCGACAATCGCATAAAGCTCTAATTTAGAGTTATCATCTATTTGAAGTAGATTTTTGTATGGAGTTGGGATATCAAACTCATAATCAGGGCGAAGCGCATATGGATTAATCATAGTAAAAGATGTTTTACTATCTACATCTTGCATTTTAACAAAAAAATCATCAATTTTAGTTATCTCAACTTCTTTGATATTTTCAAAACCAGGAATAGGATTTTTCACAGAATATTTCACTTTACTCTCCTTAAAATTTAGCTTTGCCGTTATTGTAGCATTTTTTATTCCAAATTCATAGAGTTTAGGGTAAAAATATATAAATTTTGGCTATAAATATATAAATTTACCAAAATATTGCTATAATCACTAAATTTTATATCAAGGGAAAAATTATGAGGATAAATCTTAAATCTGCTATTTTTATTCTATCTTTGAGTATATTAGTAGGTTGTGGTGCTAAAAAAGATGATGAACTATATAATCTCACACCAGATCAATGGTATCAACAAATTTTAAATGATATTAAAGATGCTGATTTAGAAACAGCGAATTCTCACTATATATCATTTGCTAGTGAGCATGTGGCTAGTCCATATTTAGAACAAGTTTTGATAATCTTGGCTAATGCTCATGTAGATGAAGAGGAGTATAAAATGGCGAATTTTTATTTAGATGAATATATCAAAAAATATGGCACAAAAGAGAGTATAGAGTATATCCAATATCTTAAAATTAAAGCCAATTTCGACTCATTTTCTAAACCAAATCGCAATCAAAAATTGGTTAAAGATAGTATTTTACAGATAGATGAATTTTTAAAAAATTATCCAAATACGCAATATAGACCGCTTATAGAGACTATGTTAGTTAAATTTAAATTAGCCGAGTATTATCTAGATAGTGATATTTATGAGCTTTATAATAAGCTTGATAGAACAGATTCAGCTGCGATATATCAAGATAAGATAGATAATTCGCCATTAAATGATATTAACTCTACTAAGGCGAAATTGCCTTGGTATATGACTCCATTTGAGTAGGAGAGAGTATGAGTTTAGTAAATTTACCTATTATAGTTGAAGATGAGCTGTTTTTATACCCATTTATGATAACGCCGATATTTTTAAGCGATGAGCAAAATATCAAAGCACTTGATCTAGCTATAAAAAATTCAACCCCAGTAATGATAGTCTGCTCCAAACCATCAAGAGAGGGCGAGAGAGATTTTAACTCTATATATGAGTATGGAGTTATAGGTAATGTGATGAGAAGAGTGGCTATGCCAGATGGAAGAGTTAAGATACTATTTCAAGGCTTAGATAGAGGAAGATTGATAACGCCGATAGAAGCTGATCCATTGTTTGCTGAGGTAGAGAGTCTAAATTTAGATGAGTATGATCCAGATAGAATTAAGGCTAGTCTAAGTGTATTAAAAGAGAGCGTTAAAAATTTGAGCCTATTAAACCACTTTTTCCCGCCAGATCTACTTCGAACTATTGATGATAGTAATGAAGCAAATAGAGTGTGCGATCTTGTTTGTAGTGCTTTGCATCTCAAAAAAGATGTTGCGTATAAGTTTTTTATAGAGACAAATTTAGAAAAAAAGATTTTAGATATTATAGAGTATTTAAATAGACAGATAGAGACAAACAAACTTCAAAAAGAGATAAAAACCAAAGTAAGCTCTAAAATTGATAGAGCCAATAAAGAGTATTTTTTAAAAGAGCAATTAAAGGAGATCCAGCGTGAATTAGGCGTGGATTTAGATAAAGAAGCACAGATCACGCAGTATAGAGATAGACTTCAAAGCAAACGAAAATTTATGAGCGAAGATGCCTATAAAGAGATAGATAAAAATATATCTAAACTTAGCAAAATGCACACAGATAGCGCAGAGTCTAGTATGACTAGTAGCTATTTAGATTGGGCGCTTGATTTGCCATTTGGTAGTTTTAGTACGAAAAATTTAACAGTCAAAGATGTCCAAAAAGAGCTTGATAAAGATCACTTTGGATTAGAAAAGCCAAAGAGCAGAATAGTAGAGTATTTTGGGCTTAAAGAGCTTTTACACCATCGAGGTGTTGAGGATAATAGCGGTGCGATTTTGTGTTTTGTAGGGCCTCCAGGAATTGGCAAAACTAGCTTAGCAAACTCAATCTCTAATGCCTTAAAGCGTGAGCTTGTGCGTATAGCACTTGGTGGATTAGAAGATGTGAATGAGCTAAGGGGGCATCGTCGTACATACATAGGAGCTATGCCAGGGCGGATTGTCCAAGGATTGATCGAGGCTAAGAGTATGAATCCGGTTGTGGTTTTAGATGAGATTGATAAGGTTGCTAGATCTTATAAAGGCGATCCGACTGCTGTATTATTAGAGATTTTAGATCCAGAGCAAAATAGCAAATTTCGTGATTACTATCTAAATTTTCATATAGATTTAAGTAAAATAATATTTATCGCTACGGCAAATGACGCTAGTATGATACCAGCACCACTTCGTGATAGGATGGAATTTATTTGGTTAAATAGCTACACACCTCAAGAGAAATTCGAGATCGCAAAGCGATACCTATGGCCAAGTGAGCTTAAAAAACATGGGCTTAAAAATAGCGAAATATCCATTAAAAAAGATGCTTTAAATTTGCTAATTAGCGACTATACTAGAGAGAGTGGTGTAAGAAATTTAAGGCATAAAATAGCTGATATAATGCGAAAATCTGCTTTAGAGATTTTAAATAACGACAGAGAAAAAATCTCAATAACAACAAAAAATCTAGAAAATTACCTAGATAAAAAGGTCTTTGAAATAGAGATTGTAAGCAATAAAAATGAGATTGGCATAGCAAATGGTCTAGCTTGGACTGCCGTAGGTGGCGATGTCTTAAAGATAGAAGCTATAAAGATTAAAGGCAAAGGCGTGATGCAAATCACCGGTCAATTAGGTGATGTGATGAAGGAGTCAGCGACAATTGCTTTTAGCTTGGTTAAGAGCTTGATTGATAGAGGCGAGATTAAAATTCCATCAAATTTGATCCAAAAAGATGATGAAGGCAAAGAAAAAGCCGTATATGATAGCTATGATTTACATATCCATGTGCCAGAAGGCGCCACACCAAAAGATGGCCCAAGTGCGGGTATCACTATGACAACAGTAATTGCCTCTATATTAAGCGATACGCCGATATATAGCGATGTAGCGATGACTGGTGAGATAACTCTAAGCGGAAAGGTTTTGCCAATAGGTGGATTAAAAGAGAAGCTAATCGCAGCCTATAAAGCCGGGGTTAAAAAGGCGATAATACCACGCAAAAACTATGATAGAGATCTAAAAGATATCCCAGAGCAAGTGGTAGAAAATATGGAGATTATACCAGTTGATACTATCTTGGATGTGCTAAAAATAGCTTTAGTAAAGTAATGAAAATTAAATTTATACCCAGCTTTGTGGTATAAATTTAAATAATAATTTTTCTTATTTAAAAAATATTATTTAAATTTAAATAGAATTTCATTCGCAGATAAATTTTTTATTTAAGGAGATAATATGTCAAAAGAGTTAAATACAGCTAGTGGAAATCCGATTAGCTCAAATCAATTTAGCATAACAGCTGGTGCTAGGGGGCCTGTTTTACTTCAAGATTATCAATTGATTGAAAAACTTGCTTTTCAAAATAGAGAGAGAATCCCAGAAAGAACCGTCCATGCCAAAGGTAGTGGTGCTTATGGCGAATTAGAGATAACAGAAGATATCAGTAAATATACAAAGGCAAATGTCTTACAAAAAGGCAATAAAACTAAGCTATTTATAAGATTTTCAACCGTTGCAGGTGAGGCCGGTGCTGCTGATGCTGAAAGAGATGTGCGTGGATTTGCTATCAAATTTTATACAAAAGAGGGCAACTGGGATCTAGTAGGAAACAACACACCGACATTTTTTATAAAAGATGGTATGAAATTTCCAGATTTTATCCACTCACAAAAAAGAGATCCAAAAACTCATCTAAGATCAAATAACGCAGCGTGGGATTTTTGGAGTTTAAATCCTGAGACAATGCATCAAGTAATGATCCTTATGAGTGATCGTGGAATTCCAGCTAGCTACCGCCATATGCATGGATTTGGCTCTCATACTTATAGTCTTATAAATGATAAAGGTGAGAGATTTTGGGTTAAATTTCACTTCAAAACTCGCCAAGGTATCAAAAATCTAACAAACAAAGAAGCTACTGAGCTTATCGGTAAATGCCGTGAGAGCCACCAAAGAGATCTATATGAAGCGATTGATAAAGGCGATTTTCCTAAATGGGATTTTAAAATTCAAATTATGAGCGAAGAACAAGCAAATAATGCTAAATTCAACCCATTTGACCTAACCAAAATTTGGCCACACGCTGATTATCCGCTAATACCAGTTGGCGTGATGACCTTAAATAAAAATCCTGAAAATTACTTTAACGAAGTAGAGCAAGCAGCATTTAGCCCAAGCAATATAGTCCCAGGTATCGGATATAGTCCAGATAGAATGCTACAAGCTAGAATTTTTAGCTATCCAGATGCTCAAAGATATAGAATAGGTGTGCATTATCAACAATTAGCAGTCAATAAACCAATCGTAGAAGTCAATAACTACTATGTTGGTGGTGCTATGAATAATGGCAGCTACAAACAAGAGCCACACGCTTATTATGAGCCAAATAGCTTTGGTGGGCCAGTAGAGAGTGCTAAATTTGCTGAGCCAGATCTAGCTATTGGTGATATAGCGCAAAGATTTAGCCATAGAGAGTATTATGCTGATTACTACACAGATGCAAGAGCCTTATACAAGATACTTCCGGCTGATGAAAAAGATAGATTATACTCTAATATCGCAGCGAGTATGGAAGGGGTCAAAGATGAGATAATCCAAAGAGCGATTTCTCACTTCGAACAGATAGACCCAGAATACGCAAAAGGCGTTAAAGCAGCTTTGGCTAAATGATAAACCATCCCCCATATTTTTTGGGGGGGGGAGATATTGTAAATTTAAGTATCATAAAAATGGAATTTAAATTTACAATAAGGATAGAAAATGATAACCCCAGAAGAAGAAAAACGCTATGAAGAGCTTTGCGGATATGCCTTTGATTTTGCTAGGCATAATGAGTGTAATGAGCTTGAAAAGATGATAAACGCAGGGCTTAATCCAAATTTAAAAAATCATAAGGGCGATAGCTTACTTATGTTAGCAGCTTATAATGGCTCATTTGAAACTACAAAAATGCTAATCCAAAAGGGCGCTAGAGTAGATGAGAGAAACGATAGAGGTCAAACTCCACTTGCTGGTGTGTGCTTTAAAGGCAATCTAGAAATTACAAAACTTTTAGTCGAAAATGGCGCCGATATAGACGCTAATAATGGAATGGGGCTTACTCCATATAGTTTTGCTGTAATGTTTAATAGAGCCGATATCGCCAAATACCTACTAAGCAAGAGTAAAAAATGGGGATTTTTAAAGATTATTAGCCTAAAATTACTTGAGCTTATATCTAAATTTAAAGGCAAAAAAAGCCAAAAATCGGAATAAAATTTGCTTTGTGTATCTAAATTTTAAGGATTAAGATATGCAAGTTACAAATAATCTAAGTATTTATAATAGTGATTATAAGGCTACTATTTCTAAATCAAATGATGATTTTAGTGATATTTTAAATGAGATGATCTCTACTGATACCAAAGATAGTGTAGATATCACTCAAAACTTCAAAGACAATATCATGCAATATGGCATTATGGCTACTGTGACAATGATGAATAATGAGAAAATTCAAGAAGAGATAGAGCGCAAAAGAGCTGAGCTTTTAAAATCTCTTGATACACAAAATATGTCACCAGAAGATAAGGCCGCAGCCTTAGCAAGTATAGAAGAGACTCTAAATAGATACAAAAAAGAGCTACAAGAAAATAGCAATGAAGTTAATACAAAAAGCATAGAAGATAATATGCTTAAAAAGATTTTAACATTTGTATAGTGAGTTTTGGAGTGAAATCACTCCAAAAATTTTTAATCATAAAGCACAGTTGATAGATATCTCTCGCCAGTATCGCATAAGATTGTTACGATTGTTTTGCCTGGATTTGCCTTTGCTACTTGGCTAGCAGCGTATATATTTGCTCCACTTGATATTCCGACTAATAATCCTTCTTTTTGAGCTAATGCTTTAGCAGTTGCGATCGCATCTTCATTTGAGACAGTTAAAAACTCATCTACAACATCTCTATTTAAATTTTTTGGTATGAAGTTAGCACCTATACCTTGGATCATATGTGGGCCGGCTTCGCCTTTGCTTAGAAGTGGTGATTTAGCTGGTTCAACTGCGATTACTTTGATATTTGGATTTTTAGATTTTAGTATCTCACCAACACCGCTTACCGTCCCGCCAGTACCAAATCCAGCGACTAATATATCGACTTTACCATCTGTATCATTCCAAATTTCAAGTGCGGTTGTCTTTTTATGCATTTCAGGGTTTGCAGGGTTATCAAATTGACTTGGGATAAAGCTATTTGGTATCTCTTTTGATAGCCTTAATGCTTCATCTACAGCGCCTTGCATACCATATTTTGGATCTGTCAATACCAATTCAGCACCAAATGCTTTAAGTAATTTTTGGCGCTCAATACTCATTGAGCTTGGCATTGTTAAAATAATTTTAAGCCCACGCTCAGCTGCTATCATAGCTAGGCCTACACCTGTGTTGCCACTTGTTGGTTCTATGATTGTAGTGTTTTTATCAATTTTATTGGTTGCGATGGCACTCTCAATCATATTTAAAGCGATTCTATCTTTAACCGAGTGGCTAGGATTTAGAAATTCGCATTTAGCTAAAATATTAGCTTCAACGCCGAATTTATTTATTTTGATAAGCGGAGTGTTGCCGATTAATTCGCTTACGCTATTTGCAATTTTCATCTTTATTCCTTAAATTATATAGTTCAGATATTTACCAGCTTGAGCTTGATCTATTTTAATACTGCTTAAAGGTTGCATAAAAAGCTCTTTTAACTTATCATTATACTCTTTGAAAAATAGGTTATATAGAGTATTTTCTAACTCTATATTTATTAGATTAAATTCATTTTCTAAGCTGCTAAATAGATCATAAAGGGTGATCTCATCTATAGGTTTGCTAAGATAATACCCACCCTTAATTCCTTTAATACTACCTACTATACCATCTTTGCGAAGACTATTTAGAAGTTGTTCTAAATAGTTTTTTGAAACATTTATAGCTAATGAGATATCTTTTAAGGAGATAGGATTGCTTCTATCTCCTTTTGATATCTCAAGAATAGCCATCAAGCCATACACGCCTTTGGTTGTAAGTAGGCTCATTTTAATGCTTCTTGAAGATCGCTTATTAAATCATCAGCGTTTTCTAGACCTATGCTTAAGCGTATTAAGCCTTGGCTAATGCCAGTAGCTGCTAATTCATCGACTGGAATTTGCTGATGAGTTGTGCTAGCTGGGTGAGTGATTATAGATTTGCTATCACCGATATTTACTACTACGCTAAATATTTTGACGCTATCTAGTACTTTTTTAGCTGTTTCATAATCAGCTACTTCAAAGCTCAAAAGCCCACTAGCTAGGCCATCTGTGAAATTAGCTTTGACATAGGCGTTTAAATTTGAGCTTTTTAAGCCTGGGTAATTTACATATTTGACTTTTGGATGAGACTCTAAGAACTCAGCTACTTTTAGCGCGTTTTTAGAGTGCTCTTTGACTCTGATGCTTAGAGTTTCTAAGCCTTGTATTAATTGCCAAGCGTTAAATGCTGAAAGTGTAGCGCCAATATCTCTTAATAGACTTAGGCGAATTCTTAAAGTATAGATATCAAAAGCCCCCACCAAATCAGCATATACTAGGCCATGATAGCTATCTTCTGCTACATTGAAGTGATCATATCTTTTGTTTTTGAGTAATTTTTGATTTAGTTTTTCACTAGAAACTATAGCACCAGCTACGCTAATGCCTTGTCCGCTGATATATTTGCTAGCACTATGAACTACGACATCTACGCCTTTTTTGATTGGGTTAAATAAAATTGGAGTCGCAACTGTATTATCAGCTACTGTCACTACACCATATTTGTTGGCTATTTCAACGATTTTTTCTACATTTGCGATGGCTATTTGCGGATTTGATAGAGTTTCAAAGAATATAGCCTTGGTTTTATCATCTATCAAGCCTTCTAAATCATCAGCACTATCAGAATCAAAAATTTTAGCTTTTATACCAAATCTTTTAATAGTGTGAGTTAGAAGTGTAGTGGCACCACCATAAATTTTCTTAGCTACTATTATATTGTCGCCAGCTTCAGCTAAATTCGCAATTGCAAAGAATATCGCCGCTTGACCACTTGAAGTGCTAATAGCCGCTTTGCCACCTTCAAGGGCTGCAATGCGAGCTTCAAATATATCAAGAGTTGGGTTTGTAAGACGAGAATATATAGGCCCAAGCTCTTTTAGAGCAAATCTATTTGCCGCAGTCTCAGCTGTACCAAAATCATAAGCTGTGCTTTGATAGATAGGCACTGACATAGCACCTGTGCCAACCTTTGTATCATAACCATAATGCGTTGCTAAAGTTTCCTTTTGCATTTTATCTCCTTTTTACTCAAGTTAATAAGCAAATTGTAGCAAAAAAATTTAATAATGTCAAGTAAATCAATAATATATCTATATTTTATTAAATTTATTTAATTTTTATCGGTAAAAAAGGATATTAAAATTATATACTATATTTATATTTATTTTAAATATATCTATATGTATGATTATAAATTTTAATTTTTTATTTTTTTTTTTTTTTTTTTTTTTCAATTAGGGTATAATTTGGAAAAATTTTAAATTTAGGAGTTTTGATGAAATTCTGTAAAAAATGTGTCATGCCAGATACCAAGCCAAATTTAAATTTCGATGAAGATGGAATTTGCGATGCTTGTAGATCTCAAGAGACAAAAAATAGTAATATTGATTGGCAAAGTAGAAAGACTGAATTATTAGAGATTGTCAAAAAGTATAAAAAGCACCCAATTTATGATTGTGTGATTGGAGTAAGTGGTGGCAAGGATTCTACTTTTCAAGTTTTAACAATGCTAAATTTAGGTCTTAAACCACTTTGTGTATGCTTTGAGCCGACTATTCCAACAAAAGTAGGTCGCAAAAATTTAAATAATTTAAATAGCATAGGTGTAGATATCATCCATATAAAAAGAGATCCAAATGTCTATAAAAAACTTGCCAAAGCAGCTTTTAAAAAAACTGGAGATAATGAGTGGCAAAACCATCTTGGGATATTCTCTTGTGTGCCACGCATTGCTGTGAGTTTTGGAATTCCATTAATAATTTGGGGCGAAAGTCCGCAATTAGAGTATGGTGGCCCAGCTTCATCAAAGGATAATAATATCTTAGATAAGGCTTGGCTAGATAGATTTGGCGGGCTTTTAGGAAGTAGTATAGAAGATATGATAGGCGTAGATGGCCTTACGCAAAAAGATCTATATTTTTACACTTACCCAAGTGACGAAGAGTTAAAAAGGGTAAATGTAACTGGTGTATTCTTAGGATATTATGTAAAATGGAATTATAAAGAGAATTTAAGAATTGCCAAAGAGCATGGCTTTAGCTGTTCTGATCGCCCAGTAGAGACTACATATGAAAATTTTGAGAATTTGGATTGCTATTCTAATCATCTACATGACTATTTAAAATATTGTAAATATGGCTTTGGTAGAGCTACTGATAATGCGTGTCTCGATATTAGATTAGGTTATATAGATAGAGAAGAGGGCGTAAGATTAGTAAATAAATATGATGGCAAACCACCTAAAAAGGCTATTAAAAAATATCTTGAGTATAGCGGATTTAGCGATGATGAGTTTTGGGAAATTGTAGATTCATTTACCAATAAAGATATATTTAAATGTGATGAAAATGGTAAATTTTTGCGTGATATAGATGGCTCATTAATCCGTAAAGAGAATACAATACTCAAATAATTTTATAAATTTGGAGCAACTCTAGCTCCAAATTTAACCAAGCTTCATAATAACTTAAATTCAAAATAACCAAATCATATAAAATATCAAATTTTAAGCATATTTTGGCTACAATACCCCATTTTATTTAAGGGAGCAAAGATGAAAGCAAAAGATGTCAAAAAGGTAGTTTTGGCCTATAGTGGCGGACTTGATACTAGTATAATTTTAAAGTGGCTACAAGATGAGTATAAATGCGAGGTTGTTACATTTACAGCTGATATCGGTCAAGGCGAAGAGGTAGAACCAGCAAGAGCCAAAGCAATTAGCCTTGGTATAAAACCTGAAAATATATTTATTGAAGATCTTAAAGAAGAATTTGTGCGTGACTTTGTATTTCCTATGTTTAGGGCAAATGCTATATATGAAGGTGAGTATCTTTTAGGCACATCGATTGCTAGACCATTAATAGCTAAAAGACTTGTAGAGATAGCAGCACAAACCGGGGCTGATTGTATCAGCCATGGCGCTACGGGTAAGGGAAATGATCAAGTTAGATTTGAGATTGGTGCTTATGCTTTAAATCCAAATATCAAAGTTATTGCCCCTTGGAGAGAGTGGGATCTAGATAGTCGTGAAAAGCTCTTAGCCTACGCTTCAAAACATGGAATAGATATTAGCAAGAAAAAGGGTAAATCTCCATACTCAATGGATGCGAATTTGCTTCATATATCTTATGAAGGGTTGATTTTAGAAGATCCAAATAACGCACCTGAAGATGATATGTGGCGTTGGACTACAAGCCCAAAAGATGCTCCAAATGAGAGCGAAATCATAGAAATCACATATAAAAATGGCGATCCAGTAGCACTAAATGGCAAAGAGTTAAATCCTAGCCAAATGCTTCAAGAGCTAAATAGACTTGGTGCTAAGCATGGTATCGGCAGACTTGATATAGTCGAAAATCGCTATGTAGGGATGAAAAGCCGTGGTTGCTATGAAACCCCAGGTGGGACTATAATGCTAAAAGCTCATAGGGCAATTGAGAGTATAACCTTAGATAGAGAAGCAGCTCATTTAAAAGATGAATTAATGCCAAGATATGCTAAATTAATCTACAATGGATATTGGTTTTCTCCGGAAAGAAAGATGCTTCAAGCCGCTATCGATGAGAGTCAAAAGCATGTAAATGGCGTAGTAAGAGTAGAATTATATAAAGGCAATGTTATAATAATCGGTAGAGATAGCAAGAGCGATAATCTATTTAACGAGGCTTATTGTACCTTTGAAGAAGATAGTGTATATGACCAAAAAGATGCAAATGGATTTATCAAACTAAATGCTCTTCGTTTTATCATCGCTGGTAAAAATGGTAGAAAAATTGATTAATAGAATTTAACCAAGCTATGAAGTATAAGTTAGATTGTAAAGATAATTTCAAAAGCTCTATGCTATTTTGGCTTGGTAGATTTGTGAAATATAAGCTAAATTCACTCTCAAATAAGGAGCTAAAAGATCCAAAAGCCCTAGCTAGTGTGAATTTCGCTTTGACAAAAGGTGTAAAAGATATTGATGAGTTAGATGGCCTAGCTAAGGTCGCTAGAAATGCCGGTTTAACCGGTATAAATACATATTTTAATCCGCTTAAAAAGATCTATGAAACTCTAAGCTATTATGATCTTGAGAGTTTAACGCAGATTGATGAAGATCTATTAAGCGAGGTTTTGGCTAGTGCCACTGGCTCATTAAGCGATGCGAGTAAGAAAAATTATAGGATAGCGGCTATAAATTTTTTTAGCTATTTAAGCAAGCAAAATGAAGAAAATGGCAAATCTCATATATTTGATATTGAGCTTAAAAATTGGGGTGGAATCAGCGGAAGGCGTGGCGCTAAGCTACCTGAATTTATGGGTGAGGATGAAGTAAAGAGATTTATAGCGGCTATTGATACGGCTGAATTTAAGAGCAATACGCATAGAAATAGGCTAATTATAAAGATTATTATTTTTACTGGAATTCGTGTGAGCGAAGCTATAAATTTAAAACGAAAAGATATTAGCCAAGAGGGTGATTTATATATCATTAGGATACGAGGCAAGGGCAATAAATATAGAGTTGTGATGGTCAAAAAGCATCTCATAGATACGCTTTTGGACTCTATAGCTATCAACTATATAAATCAAGATGGATATATATTTGTCAATCGCAATGGTGGGAAATTAACCCAAGCTTATGTGAGTAGAATAGTGGAGCAAATTTTGTTTCAAGCTGGTATTAGAAAAGGCAAAAATGGCGCTCACATGCTTAGACACACATTTGCTACAATGCTATATAAAAAGCAAAAAGACCTAGTCTTAGTCCAAGAAGCGCTAGGTCACGCTAGTCTAGATACATCTAGAATTTACACACATTTTGATAGTGATAAGCTCAAATTAGCCGCCAAAGTAGCTGAAGAGTTAAATGATTAAGGGTGAAGATTAATGTATGGAGTTGATGCTAAGCTATTTTATAGTTGTACTATTTTGATTGCTATTGGTATGGTATTTTCACTCTCATTACCAGCTTTTACCGTGCTTTATTACGATTATTCTAGTTATCACTTTTTTATTAGGCAGTTTGTTGTTGGGGTGGTTGGAATTTTCATTATGTATCAGCTCTCGCAGATCGACCCTGATAAGAGATGGATAGGCTCGCTTAGTGCTTTTGAAGTGATAGGATTTACTCTATTTTTTGGCTCTTTTTTGGCTATGGTTATTATGCAGTTTTTGCCATCTTCGCTTGTGCCTGTTACTGGTGGGGCTAAGAGATGGATAAGAGTTGGGCCTATATCTTTATCGCCTGTGGAGTTTTTTAAGATTGGCTTTGTCTTTTTCTTGGCGTGGAGTTTTTCAAGAAAGCTAGATCACAATAAAAAACGCTTAAAAGATGAATTTTTACTTCTTTTTCCATATTTTATTATTTTTGCTATTGCTGTTTTTTTGATCGCAATTTTACAAAAAGATCTAGGTCAAGTGGTGGTTTTGGCACTAACTTTGATAGTTTTGGCGACATTTGCTGGGACTAGTAAAAGATTTTTTGGTTTGTTTGGTCTGGCTGGGGTGATTTTGGTATTTTTCGCTATTATAACCCAAGAGCATAGGATTAGGAGATTTCAGTCTTGGTGGGTAACAAATCAAGATTTTGTATTGTCATTTTTACCTGCTAGTATGGCTGATATTTTAAGAGTTAGCGGAGCAGAAGAGCCATATCAAATAGGCCACTCGCTAAATGCAATTTATCATGGCGGGTTTTTTGGTGTGGGGCTTGGTAATGGGACTTTTAAGCTTGGATTTTTAAGTGAAGTTCATACGGATTTTGTATTGGCTGGTATCGCTGAAGAGCTTGGATTTATAGGGATTTTTCTCATTACTTTGATAATGATTTTTGTGATTTATAGAATACTTAAAATTTCATCAAGAAACAAAAATAGAGTCTATCATCTATTTAGCTTAGGCATTGGGACTATTATCACGATGGCGTTTTTAATCAACTCATACGGTATAACATCAATTACGCCGATTAAGGGGATTGCGGTTCCATTTTTGAGTTATGGAGGGAGTTCTATTTTGGCACTTTGTGTAGGAGTTGGGATGGTGCTTATGATTAGCAAAAAAGCAGATCTATCATGATAGCGATAACTGGCGGTGGCACGGGCGGGCATTTGGCTATTGCCAAAGCGTTTGCTAATGAGTTAAATTCTCGTGGTATCAAAGCGATATTTATAGGCTCAAGTAGCGGACAAGATAAAATGTGGTTTGAAAATAGCGATATATTTGAAGCTACATATTTCTTAAATAGCAGCGGTGTGGTAAATAAACGAGGTTTTGGTAGGTTAAAATCTTTAATTAATATATTAAATTTAGCTTTTAAATGTAAGAAAATTTTTAAATTTCATAAAGTTAGTTCAGTTATTAGTGTAGGTGGATATAGTGCGGCTCCAGCGGCATTTGGTGCTATTATTTGGGGTAAAAAGCTATATATCCATGAGCAAAATGCTGTAATTGGTAGGTTGAATTTGATTTTAAAACCATTTGCTAGGGAGTTTTTTAGCTCATATTTTGAGCCGAAATTTGACTATCCTGTTGATGAAAAATTTTTTAAAATAAGCAGAATTCGCAAAAATTTAAATACAATACTATTTCTTGGTGGTTCACAAGGGGCGAATTTTATCAATAATTTAGCTTTGAATTTGGCTAAAGATTTAGATAAAAATGGTATTAAAATCATCCATCAATGCGGTCAAAAAGATTATGAAACCATCGTAGAAAAATATAAAGAGCTAAATATAAAAGCCGAAGTTTTCGCTTTTAGCAAAGATATTGATCTATTTATGAGTAGGGCGGATTTTTGTATTAGTAGGGCTGGGGCTAGCACTATTTGGGAGCTTTGTGCGGCTAGTTTGCCTACGCTTTTTATACCATTTCCATACGCTGCTAATAACCATCAATTCTACAATGCGAAGTTTTTAAACGATCAAAATGCGGCTATGGTATTAAAAGAAAATGAGATAGATAACAAAAATTTGCTTAATATAATTTATAATCTAAATTTAGAAGATATCTCACAAAAATTGATAAATTTGCTAAATAAAAATGGCTCAAAAGTGATAATTGATAGGATTTTACAAGATTACTAGATGATGGCGAATTTATGGTTATTTAGCTTAAAATTTATAATTTTGGTTAAAAAAGATATAAATTTGGTATAAAATAGCCTGTTTTTTGCGTAAAATAGGCCAAAACTCTTGAATTTGGTATTAAAATAGTGTAGAATTAGATTACAATTTTCCAAATAAGGATCGATTATGACAAAAGCAGAATTTGTAAGCCTTGTAGCTAATAAAGCTGGTTTAACAAAAAAAGATGCAGAAGCTGCACTTGATGGTGTCCTTGAGACAATTAGCGAAGTTCTAACAAAAGGTGATAGCGTTACTTTCGTTGGTTTTGGTACTTTTAGCGTAACTGAAAGAGCAGCTAGAACAGCTAAAGTCCCAAGTACTGGTAAAGAGGTTAAAGTTCCAGCTAAAAAAGTTGTTAAATTTAAAGTTGGTAAAAATTTCAAAGATGCGGTTGCTAACTGCAAATCTTGTAAGAAAAAATAATCTTTTTTCCCTCTTTAAGTAAAGAGGGATTATCTCATTTCTATTATAAAATCTACAAATTAAAATCAAAATTCAGCCAAATTTAGCTAAAATAACTCCTATGAGAGTGGATAAATTTTTAAATATAGTCAATATCACAAAACGGCGTGCTATTAGCGAAGATATGTGTAAAAGTGGCGTAGTAAGCATAAATGGAGTTGTGGCCAAGCCTAGCAAAGAGGTAAAAATAGGCGATAAGATTACTATTAAATTTATAGTTAAAGAAGTGAGCTATGAAGTTTTAGCTATCCCAATGACTAAATCAATCCCAAAAAGTGAGCAAAGTAGCTATGTCAAAGAGATTTGAGCTAGGGTTAAATGAGCTTGATAAGTTGATAATAGAGTTACCAAATAGCGGTATTATCGCACTTAGAGGGAATTTAGCTAGTGGTAAGACTACGCTTAGTCAAGCAATTATCAAGACTCAAGCTACATCGCCGACTTTTAGCATTATGCAAGAGTATGATGGAATTTATCATTATGATATCTATCAAGGCGGATTTAAGGCGATTAAACAAAATGGTTTATATGAGAATTTTTATGAAGATGGGCTTCATATAGTTGAGTGGGCAGATGATGAGTTGATTGAATTTGCTAAGAAAAATGGCCTTGATATATGTATTGTGGATATTGAAATTTGCGGTGATAAGAGAATTTATGAGGTGAGTTATGCATAGCTTAGAGGTTAGAAATTTAAAAAAAAGCATTAAAAAAACTGATATTATAAAAGGAATTTCGCTTGAGATTAAAAGCGGTGAAGTGGTTGGGCTTTTAGGCCCAAATGGAGCTGGTAAGACTACGACTTTTTATATGATTTGTGGGCTTATTTCGCCTAGTAGTGGCGAAATTTTGCTTGATGGCGAGAATATCACGGCTAATCCACTACACAAAAGAGCTAGGCAAGGGATCGGCTACCTGCCTCAAGAGAGTAGCATTTTTAAAGATCTATCAGTAGAAGAAAATCTTATTTTAGCCGCACAAATCATCTATAAAGATAGCAAAACTATCGAGCAAAAAGTAGAAGAGATGCTAAATTTGTTAAATATCGAGCCTATTAGATCTAGAAAGGGGCTTAGTCTAAGCGGTGGCGAAAGACGCAGATGTGAGATCGCTAGGAGTTTGATGATAATGCCAAAATTTTTACTACTTGATGAGCCTTTTGCTGGGGTTGATCCAATCGCTGTGGCTGATATACAAAGCATTATAAATGATCTTAAAAAGTTAAATATCGGAATTCTAATCACAGATCACAATGTGCGTGAGACTCTAGCTATTTGCGATAGAGCCTATGTGATTAAGGGCGGTGTCTTGCTAGCTAGTGGAAATGCAAATGAAGTAGCAAATAATAAACTTGTTAGAACTCACTATCTTGGTGAAGAGTTTAGATTGTTAGACTAATGAAACTATCTCAAAAACTCACTACTAAAGCTAAATTAAATCAAACTTTACGAAGTTGGTTGCCGATTTTACAGGCTTCTAGTGATGAGCTTAAAGAGACATTGGAGCCATTTTTAGAAAAAAACCCATTTGCTCAAATCGAGCCAAACCCAAAAAGCAGATCATTAAATTTCTATAACGACCTATACAAAACCAGCATAAGCGATACTATAGAATCAAGCATTGTCTATAAAGAGAGTCTTTATGAGAAGTTATATAAGCAAATTGATGATAGATTATTTCCATCTAAAAGATCAAAAGAGATAGCAAATTTAATCATTGAGTCTATTAGCGATGAGGGGTATTTTGAGTGGGATGATGAGAAATTTGCGAATTTCGCTAAAGATGAAGTGGAGAGAATCCGAGCTAGATTTGCCTATTTAGAGCCTGTGGGTGTCGGAGCTGTGGATTATAAAGAGAGCTTTATATTTCAGCTTAATGATCTTTGTGATGATGATGAGATATATAAACTTTGTGTTGAGATTATTGAAAATTTTGAAAATATTAGTAAATTCACAAAACGCAAAAACTACGATATCGCTATGAATATAATCAAAAAATTCAAAAACCCTCCAGCTATCGAGTATATGGATAATGAGATGTTGGTTGTCCCTGATATTTTTGTTTATGATAGTGATAATGGTATAGAAGTGGCGATTAATGATGAGTTTTATCCGCATATCCATATAGATACAGAAGGGGTGGATGAAAAGAGCGAGTTTGTATCTAGCAAAATCAAAGAAGCGAAAGATCTAATTGATGCTTTAGAGATGCGTAAATCCACACTTCATAAAATTGGTTTAATGATAATAGAGTATCAATACGACTACTTTTTTGGTGGCGATATAAAGCCGATGAAATTAAAAGATATTGCTGAGGATTTAGGTAGAAATCCATCTACAATTAGCCGTGCTATCCAAAATAAATATCTAAGCTCAAAGCGTGGAATCGTCCCGCTTAAAAACTTCTTTGCAGCTGCAGCTTCTCAAGAGGTTTCAAATGCTGCTATTAAGGAATTTTTATTAAATTTAATTAAAAATGAAAATAGGGCTAAGCCACTTAGTGATGAGGCGATTTTGGCTAAGATTGAAGATGAATTTAATATCAAGCTAGTTAGAAGAACAATAACCAAATATCGCAAAATGCTAAATATAGCTAGCTCAAGCGAACGCAAAAAATTATACGCAATTCAAGGATAATTAAAGAGTAATTAAAGGTGAGTTGGATAAAATCAAAAAAAGGATAAAATATGCAAATTGATATAAATTTAGACAAAAATAGCTACAAAGTATATATAGATGAGCTTTCTAAGCTTAAATTCAAAGGCAAAGTCGCAATCATCACAAATTCCAAAGTCGGTGGATTATACCTAAATGATATCTTATCAATAATTGAAGCTGATGAGAAGTATGTAATCACCATAGCAGATGGAGAAGAGTATAAAAATTTAGCTACAATCGAAGATATTTTAGAACAGCTTTTTGTAAGTCGCCTGGATCGCTCTAGCACTATAATTGCTCTTGGCGGTGGGGTGATTAGCGATATGGGCGGATTTACGGCTAGTATTTATGAGCGTGGGATTGACTTTATTGCTATCCCTACTACTCTTTTGGCTCAAGTTGATGCTAGTGTGGGTGGCAAAACTGGGGTAAATAATAAATTTGGTAAAAATTTAATCGGTAGTTTTTATCAACCTAAGGCGGTATATTGCGAGAGTAGATTTTTAAAGAGTTTGCCTAAGCGTGAGTTTGCCGCTGGGATCGCTGAGGCGATTAAGATGGCTATTATGTTTGATAGGGAGTTTTTTGAATTTTTTGAGAGTTGTGATATAAATAATCAAGATGATTTAACCAAAATTATCAAACGATGCGTTGAGTTAAAAGCTATGGTAGTTAGCCAAGATGAGCGTGAAAAGGGGCTTAGAGCGGTGTTAAATTATGGACATACCTTTGCTCATGTGATAGAAAATGAGCTAAATTACAAGGGGCTTTTACACGGCGAAGCGGTGGCTATAGGGATAAATATGGCAAATAGATTAGCGGTAAATTTAGGGCTTTTGAGTGTTAAGGAATTTGATAGGATAGAGAATTTATTAATCAAATTTGATCTACCAACAAAGTATAAAATCAAAGATGAAAACGCATTTTATAATGCATTTAGTCTAGATAAGAAGAGTGAAAATAGCGTGATTAAATTCATCCTACCTAATGGAATTGGCAAAAATCTTATAAAAAGTGATATTTCTAAAGAGCGAGTATTAGAAGTTTTAGGGCTATTTAAATGAGTAAAATTATAAAAATTTTGCTATTTTTAGCTCTCTCTTTAATGGCTGAGGAGAGTCAAATTTCGATACTAAATGAGAATATAAATAGATTAGACGCAACTCTAAAAGGCAATATCTGGCTGATAAAATATGCCAATTACAACACATATCAAAATCTTCTTTTGGAGTTAGAACAGGCTCAAAATCAGCTAAAAAATATGGATAAATCTACTCAAAATTATGAAGAAACTAGTAGTAGAGTAGCTAGTTTAAAAGAGCAAATAGAGCTATTAAAAGAGTATGAGAGATCCCCGTTTCAAAATATGCTAGCCGTGCCAGATGTAGAAGAGGAGTATAAGATCACAAATCCGATTGCTATAATCGGTGGATTTTCATATATTAAGCGTTTAAAAGGTCAAAAAGCTGAGTATTATAGCCGTTTAGCGCAACTTGAGGTGGCGATAGATATCCTTAGTAAAAAGCAAAATTTACTTCAAGAGATCTATGATCTTAACAAAACAACGCCAAATTACGCAAATTTAGTTGAGATTAATAGAACTTTAAGTGAATTTAATATCGCCAAAGAGATTGCCACTACTACATTTGGAGTATATCAAACTAGATTAGATGAGACAATTAGCCGTGCTACTGATAGCCTAACTTCACAGATCAAAGAGACTTTAACTATATTTTTAACAATTCTTATTGTGATTTTGATCGGATTTTTGCTTAAATTTACAGCGAAAAAATATCTAAGTGATAATCAAAGATTTTACACCATAAATAAATTTATAAATGTGATAAACTTTACTATCATAATATTTATTTTACTCTTTGCCTATATAGAAAATGTCAGCTATATAGTTACTATTTTAGGTTTTGCTTCGGCTGGTTTGGCTATTGCTATGAAAGATATGTTTATGAGTTTGCTTGGGTGGAGTGTGATTATCTTTGGTGGGACATTTCATGTGGGCGATAGAATTCGTGTAAGATACCAAAATAGCGATTATGTGGGAGATATTATAGATATTAGTTTGCTTAGGATGACGATATATGAAGATATCACCCTTACAACTTATAAGATAAATCGCAGAAGTGGTAGGATTATATTTATACCAAATAACTATATATTTACAGAACTCATTGCCAACTACACTCACAGCGGTATGAAAACCGTATGGGATGGGATTGATATAATGCTAAGTTATGATAGCAATCACAAAAAAGCGATGCATATAATCAAAAATATAGCAAGAAAGTATTCAAAAGGCTACACAGATATAGCCAAACAACAGATGAATAAGCTTAGAGATCAATACAATATCAAAAATACAAATGTAGAGCCTAGAATATTTAGCTTTTTTGAGCCTTATGGGATTAATATTAGTGTTTGGTATATGAATAACTCATATGGCACACTAGCTCTTAGAAGCACGATTAGCGCCGAGATAATAGAGGCTTTAAATGCTGAAAATGATATCAAAATCGCATATCCTACTCAAACTCTATTTATGGGAAGGCACTTTGGTAAAATCGAAAATAGACAATTAGAATTTAATAAGGAAAATTTAGATTGAGAGTATATTTTAAAACATTTGGATGTCGCACAAATATCTATGATACCGAGCTTTTAAAAAGCTATATTAAAAATTATGAGATTATAAATGATGAGAGCTTAGCTGATATAATTGTGGTTAATTCATGTACAGTTACCAATGGCGCTGATAGCGGAGTAAGAAACTATATAAATAGTATGCGAAATAGTGGTAAAAAGGTTGTTTTGACAGGTTGTGGGGCAGTTAGCAAGGGTTTGGAGTTATATAAAAATTCAGCTATTTTTGGTGTTTTGGGGGCGAGTAATAAAGATAAAATTGATGAGATGTTAAGTAAAAATGAGCCATTTTATGAGCTTGGTGATCTAAATTTCATTGACAAAAATATAGTAAGCAACTATGAAAATCACACTAAAGCCTTTATCAAAATTCAAGAGGGCTGTGATTTCTCTTGTAGTTATTGTATTATCCCAAGTGTGCGTGGTCTTAGCAGAAGTATCGATGAGAGCGTGATATTAAATGAGGCTAGAATTTTAGCAAATAATGGATATAGCGAAATTGTCTTAACTGGGACAAATATCGGTAGCTATGGCAAAGGTAGCTCTACTACTCTTGGCAAGTTATTATCAAATCTTGGTAAAATCAATGGAATTAAGCGAATTCGCCTTGGTAGCATTGAGCCTAGTCAGATTGATGAGAGCTTTAAAGAGATATTGCGTGAGCCGTGGTTAGAGCGGCATTTGCATATTGCGCTTCAACATACTAGCCAAGATATGCTAACTATAATGAATAGGCGAAATAGGGCGCTTAGAGATCTGGATCTATTTTGCGAGCTTAGCTCAATGGGCTTTGCGCTTGGGACTGATTTTATCGTTGGACATCCTGGTGAAACGCCAAAAATATGGGATGAAGCCTTAGAAAATTTCATCAAATTCCCACTTACTCATATCCACGCTTTTATATTTAGTCCAAGAAGCGGGACAAAATCAGCCACAATGGCTATAGATGTAGATCCTAAAACCGCTAAAGAGAGATTAAAAACCCTCCAAAATATAGTAGCTAAAAATAATCTTAAATTTAGGCTAGAAAATTGCGATAAGCCTTTAGAGGTGCTAGTAGAAAAAAGCTGTGATGAGAATCTATATGAGGGCTGGGATCAATACTATAATAAGATAAAAATCAAAAGTGATAAAAATATATCAAAAGAGTGGATAAATATCAAAAATTATGAGATTACACAGGATTTTAACTATGCTCAAATTTAATCAAATTAAACTATCTAAAATCAATAAAAAATCAGCCATAGTCATTGCTAGCGTGATTTTAATATTGCTATTTGTAATTGCGATATTTCGCTCAATGCCTAGCCAAATCACGCTATTAGAGTATGATAATTATCTTCAAGCTGGTGCTATAAAAAGCGCTATAATTGATAGCAATGAAGTGATAATAAAAACAGAAAATAAGAGCTTTATCATCCCAAAAGAGATGATAAACCTAAATGAATTAGGCCAAAAAGTAGTTGTAGAGATGAGTGGTAATAGCTCATTTTTGTGGGTTATTTTGATTTTAATTATATTTGGCGTGATGGTATTTGCGGTGTTTAAGTTTATACCAAAAATAGCCAAACTAGAATCTAAAAATACAAACACTCAATTAGCCCAAGATATCGCAAATCAAATCACGCCTGTGGTATCAAATATCTCATTTAATGATGTTGCTGGCATAAAGGATGTTAAGAGTGAGTTGATTGAGATAGTTGATTTTTTAAAAAATCCAACCAAATATACAAATTTAGGCATCAAAATGCCAAAAGGGCTTTTGATGATAGGGCCACCTGGCGTTGGTAAGACCTTGATAGCTAAGGCTGTAGCTGGTGAGGCTAATGTGCCGTTTTTTTACCAAAGTGGTGCTAATTTTGTCCAAATTTATGCTGGGATGGGGGCAAAGCGTGTGCGTGAATTATTTAGCATGGCTAAAACCTACGCTCCAAGCATAATATTTATAGATGAGATTGATGCTGTAGGCAAGGCAAGGGGTGGCAATAGAAGCGATGAGAGAGAGGCGACGCTAAATCAATTGCTTACAGAGATGGATGGATTTTTAAGTAGTAGTGGCGTGGTGGTGATTGCTGCTACAAATAAGATTGAGATGATGGATGAAGCGTTATTAAGAAGTGGTAGATTTGATAGAAGAGTATTTGTAGGTCTGCCTGATATATCAGATAGAAAAGATATACTTAAAATATATTTAAATGACAAAAAGCATAATATCGATATAGATCTCATAGCTAGAAATACAACAGGGTTTAGCGGTGCGGCGCTTGCGACTTTGGTTAATGAAGCGGCTATAAATGCTCTAAGAAATAGTAGGGATATTATAAGCAATGAAGATTTTAAAGCTGTAGAAAATAGGGTAATAGATGGCAAAAAGCATCTCCATAGCTTAACTAAAAGCGAAAAACAAATTCAAGCTATCTATCAATCAGCAAAAGCTCTTATGGCTGAATTTTATGGGATTAATTATAATCAAATTTCGCTACTTAGTGATAAATTTGGTTTAAGTGATTCATATTTAAGCTCTAAAAGCGATCTTTTGGGATTGATAAGAGTTCATTTAGCTGGTATTTCGGCACTAAATTTAATAAAAGGTGAGCTATATACAAACTCCAAAGATGATTTAAAAATCGCTAAAAATATCGCTAAAGAGATGCTAGATGAGTATTTCATGGGTGAAAAGATTATACCAAGTGATGATGAGCTTGGCAAACTTTTAGATCAAATTTATATTGAAGTTGATGATTTGGTGGCTAAAATGCGAAGCGAGATAGAGCTTTTGGCTCAATTTTTGATAGATAATGAATCAGCTAGTAAAGCCGATGTGATGATGATAATACAAAGGATAAATGGTGATTAAAATAGGCGTATTAACCCTAAGTGATAGAGCGAGTGCTGGAGTGTATGCTGATGAGAGTGGCATAGCTATACAAAATATATTAAAAGAGTGGATAATAGGAGAGATAAATTTTACTTATAGAGTGATACCAGATGAGTATGATCTAATCACTGCTAATTTAATTCAGATGTGTGAAATAGGGTGCGATATTATCTTTACTACCGGTGGGACGGGGCCAGCTTTAAGAGATGTTACGCCTGAAGCGACTGAAAAAGTATGCCAAAAGATGCTCCCAGGATTTGGTGAATTGATGCGTAGTGTGAGTTTAAAATATGTCCCAACAGCGATTTTATCACGCCAAAGTGCCGGTATAAGAGATAAGAGTTTAATAGTAAATTTACCCGGCCAACCAAAAGCTATAAAAGAGTGTTTGGAGCCTATTTTTCCAGCGATTCCATACTGCTTGGATCTAATTGGCGCTTCATATATTGAGTGCGATGAGAGCAAAATAAAGGTATTTAGACCTAAAAAGAAGTAGAAATTTGCCTAAGAGCCTAAGCTCTTTTGGCGTAAAATTTAGCCCTAAACTCAGCAAATTTATCAGCCATTATCGCCTCTCTTATTTGCTTCATTAAATTTAGATAGTAGTGTAGATTATGCAAACTTGCTAGTCTAAAAAATGTAAGCTCTCTAGCCTTATATAGATGATTTAGATAGCCCCTAGAGTATCTTTTACAAGTATAGCACTGGCACTCATTATCGATTGGCTCATGGTCATTTATAAAAGCAGCCGCTTTGATATTGAGCTTACCAAAACTAGTAAATAAAGTCCCATTTCTAGCATTTCTTGTAGGCATCACGCAATCAAACATATCCACCCCACGACTTACATTTTCTACTAGATCCTCTGGGGTACCAACGCCCATTAGATACCTAGGGCGATTAGGGTCGATATATGGCATAACGCCTTGAACTGTATCATACATCTGCTCATTTGACTCACCCACACTTAATCCACCTATGGCTAATCCATCAAAATCCATATCACATAGCGCCGTAGCGCACTCTTTTCTAGCTTTATAATCAGTCCCGCCTTGTATGATACCAAAGAGATTTTGATGAGCGCCAACTCCATTTGCTTTTTGAGCTTTGTGATACATTTCAGCCTCTTTAGCCCATTTTATCGTGCGTTTTAGGCTTAGTTCTATGCGTTCTTTTGTCGCTGGAAGAGCCACTAAATCATCTAAAATCATCATAATATCACTGCCTAAATCATACTGCGTATCTAGCACACTTTTTGGTGTAAAATAGTGCAAACTACCATCTATATGACTTTTAAATTTAATCCCATTTTCATCAGCCTTAGAGCGATGAGAGAGAGAAAAAGCTTGAAATCCACCGCTATCAGTTAGAAAATTTCTATCAAATCCACTAAATCCATGAAGTCCGCCAAATCCCTTAACAACCTTGCTAGTAGGGCGTAAATAGAGATGATATGTATTGGCTAAAATTATCTTAGCGTCTAAAATTTCGCTCATATCTACCGCATCAAGACTCTTAATCGCTCCAAGTGTGCCAACTGGCATAAACACTGGAGTTTGGATTATGCCGTGAGCCATTTTGATGGTGCAAGCTCTTGCGTTTTGGCTTATTTTATCTATCTTAAATTCCATATAAATCCTTATTAAATCGACGTAATTTTATCAAAATCTTGCTTAGAATTTAGAATAATTAAATTGATTTAAAAAGCAAAACACAAGGTATTAATATATATAATATCAAATTGCTTTATTAATATAATAAATTTAGAATATGTAAAATTTTTACAGTTCATTGCTTCAACAAGCTTTCGTAAATTTTGATTTAAGCAATTTTAAATTCCAAGCTGTCTTTATAGCTATGGTAAAAAACTTTTATAAGTTTTGGCTAAAATTATAATATTCAAAAAAATCTTTTATACTTAATTATATTAAATTACTTTGTACAGTTGAGAAATAGTTATATTTTTTTCTTCTTCTAAAAATTTTAATTCTAAATAAAGAATTAAGGCTTCATTACTTATTTGAAATTTATATATGGCTTTTTTTGGTTTGGGTAATAAATACTTTTGAATAGTTATTGCAACAAGCAACTCCTGTTCTTGTTTAAAATAATCTTTTTTAATGTAGCACAAAAATTGTCTGTGATATTTTTATTATAAAATTATATGTTAAATCCTTGATTATTGATTTCTTTTGTATAGTAATTCCACATTGGTAGAGAATCATTATCAAGCGAAAAACAACATACGAACACATTTTCTTGGCTATCTGATAAAATAGAACGTAATTCCGATTGTTGTTTTTCAAACACATCACTATCTTTACTAAAACTTTCCAACCCTGCAATAATTTCGTCTTTATCATTCATGTAATTAATGTTTGTAAAATGAAGGCTCTTTTTACTCAGAATACCTTGTAGTCCATAAATAGAAGTGTAATGGAAAATAGATTTTTCTCTTGAACCTCTTCTAAAAGTAAGTTTTGATTTTTTTAAAAGAGAATAATTTATTCTTGTTTCAATAAGATGAAATTCCATTTTATGTTATATTCCTACATTTTTATTACTTATATCCATATTTTTTTTCACGGATTTCAAAGGCTATATTTCCACCTTCTAAAATTTCACAAATATGTTCCCTTATTCCTTTTGATAATAAAGTGGTAGTACATGATTCATCTACAAAGGAATCTTCTATAGCATTTGCATAGTATTCAAATTTGACACCAGCCTGATTTGGAGAACTATCACCATTTTGATTTGCAACAATTACAAGTTCTGCGTCAGCTCCAACAACTACATTTGGGTTATGTGTTGCAAGAATAATTTGTCTATGCTTTTTTTGTTTACGCAAATATGTTACTAACTGATCATAAATAGCACGATTATCTAAATCATCTTCAGGTTGATCTATAATAATTGGACAAAGACTATCATCAAAATCTAAAAGAAGTCGTAAAGCAATAAATGCTTTTTTTCCTTCTGACATTTTACTAAATTTATCACCATCATAATTTACATCATATGATATTTTGTAATAATTATTTGAGAATAAATCAATTAATGCTTGCTGGAAATTTGTTTTTACTAAAGCATATTTATCAGAAATAATTCCATCAAAGAAGTCTTTCATAGCTTTTTCTAAATCAGAAGTATTAAAATCATCATAGTTATCGTATTTTTTTATCTCAGGATTCCTTCTATTAAGTAAACTCAATGCTTTATCAAAGAAATCTTTAAATATGTATGTAGATATAGCTTGAATCTTAACTTCGTCTCGTTCCGTTAAAAGTTTTTTAGATAATTCATCAGATTTTTGTTTGAATTTTAGAAATTTACTCCAAATATCTTTAGAACATTCATCTTTAGCGGTTATTAATTTTTTTCTTTCTTCTTCTAATTTAACAATATTATTCTTTTTTATATTTTCTTCTTGTAATTTCAGAGTTTTGCTTTTTATTATTGTGTTATCTTCCTGAAGTCTTTCTCCTCGTACAAAAATTTCAGTATCAGTAATATATTTTATTGATGCATTTTCAGCTTCTATGCAATTTTCACGTTCCTGTATTTCACTAGTAATAAATTGATCCCATTGTTTATTTGCATCATTTTGTAATTTCAAATAAAACTCTTGAATTTTTTTATATGAATCATTTGAAAATTTTGAAAGTGCAGAATCTATAGGAGCAAATAGAGGAAAGTCTTTTAATAGTTTCAATTGAGTACTATCGGAAATAAAGATTTCTTTATTTACACTATGTTTTTCAAGTTGATCTTTATATTCACAATAAATTTCATCTTCTTCTGGTGTTAAATACACTGATAAACTTTTCTTTATTATTTCTATTTCTTTCTGAATTTTTAGAATTTCTGCCTCAATTCCTGTTTTATTTCCAATACTATCAATTTGACTGTTAATTTCTTCTATCTGACTTTTATACTGACAAAATTCGTTTATTTTAGTATTAATTTCAGATTTGTTTACAGTTACAAAATTATCATAGTTCTTTAATAATTCAAATTTATCAGGTTCTTTTTTTACAATTTCTTCAACAAGCTCACTTATACCAGAAATACCATATTCGTCTTCACGTACTTTTTCACTTATTGCTGATTGTGAATAATAAATAATCTTTCTATATTCATCCGTATTATCACGCCATTTAATTGATACACCTTCATTTAATTCTTTAATATGTTTATTATATTTCTTGAATTCTTCGTTATCTTTTGGTTCAATTTTGGGATCAATAGTTGAAGCTAAACAACCAAGTAAAATCGATTTACCTGAAGATCTACCACCTATTATAGTATTCAAGTTCTGATTAAACATAATTTCTTGATGATTCATTTCTGAATTATTAAAAATTATAGAATCAATAATTTGATAATCGGATTTGTCTTCTGGTTTTTCTTCACTTATATAAACTCTATCTTCTGGTTCATATAAGATTTGCTTTAATCCATTAAATGTAGGTAATGCTTTAATCCAAGTATAGCGTTTATCTTCAAAACAAAACATTTTATTTAGTTCATGTGCATCACAACCTCGTATACATGGTTTTATAGAACCATAATCCTTTATTAAATCATCTTTAGATAAAACTCCATTCCCTAAAAAGAATTTTATATCTTTAGTATTTGCCGAAAAAATAAAATCTGATAAACGATAAATTTCTTTTCTTGTAGCACTTAATGAACTATCTTGTATACCACTATTACCATCATCACTACTATTTGCAACGCCAACTATATAATGTCCTTCTAAAGATTTTGCTTTTAAGACACTTCTTAAATCAGAAAATGTAATATTAAATTGATTAAGTCCAGTTTTGTAAGCTTCTTCATCTGAGACAGAATTAGTATTTATTGCTTTTCCTAATTGGATTAATGAATCTCTATTACACTGATATTTCGAACCTGAAAATTCAAATTCAAGTTGATTAAAAAAATCTCGTCGGATTATATCTGTGCTTAAATTTGGATCGAATAAAACATGTATATTTATAGGTGTTTCAGTTCTAGTAACAGGCAAAATTCTTAATTCAACATTAGGAATTAAGTAAACATTGGGTATTCTTCCATTCTTTTGCTGTTCAACCATATATAAATAATTCTCAATAGAGAAGTAATCAGTAATTCCTAAAACAACTGTATCAGTATTTTTTTCAATTTTGTTTAAATATTTTTCCCATTTTTCTTCCTTATTCGCACCTTCAAACTGATCATTTTTACCTGTAAAAGGTGTATGAATATGTAAATCCCATTTATGCCATTCAGAACCACGAGTATTTTTATTTATCATTTGTATTCTCCTTTATTTCCAACTTTTCACACAAAGGCAACATCTGTTCAATTATTTCTACAATCTTTTCTTGTTCAGCAAGCGGAGGGAGTGGAAGGAGTAATCCAAAGAAAATATCCTTGTTCAAATGCGGAATAGCTGCTCCTTTTTTAGAATTTCGCAATAAATCCTTATTCAGTGCTATAAATTGCAATACATAAGGTAAATACAATTCATTAACAATATTTAATTTTTTAAAAGTACTACCCATTATACCTTCTTCTTTATTAATGAATACTTCTCCTGAATTTTCTCCATCAACAAGAATTAATAAATCGTTAGGTTTTGCTAATTTTCCTGAAGATAGGTACTCGGCTTCTTTTTTCCCACGAAGATATTTTGCGTCAAGTAAAGGTAATTTTATATCTTGAATTTTTTCGCCATCAGTTAATTTACAAATCTCCCCCAATCTACACCAACACCAGCTTTTAGGAATTTCAAAGGGGATTTCATCTTCTGTAATCTCACTTGCGGCAATTGGAGCGGGCTTTTTGGCTTTTGGGTTTTTCTTTTTTGTTTCTTCCCATTGGGCTAGAAGTTTTGCGTTGCGTTCTTCTATAATTTTGTCTAAAAGCTGTTTGCCACTTTCTTCTATTGTGGCAGTTTTTCGCCAAGATTTTGTGAGTTTGCCTTGTATTGCCTCTTGTAAAATGGCTTTTTTTACTTTGTCTGGAAGAGCGGTTTTTAATTCCTCTTTTTGGAGAACCGCATTTTCGTAAGCATCAACCAAAGGCAGCACTTCTTCAAGTTTTACAACAATTGCATTTTGCACGGCAAGTGGTGGGAGTGGAAACGGATATGCTTTTAAAATTTCAAAAGGAGGAATGTTCTTTATAGCTGTTCCAGAACTTTGTTTTGATGCTTCTTTTTTAAGAACATAATCAAAATATAACATCCAAAAAGCAGATAATTCATCATTATATAGTTTTACTCTCATTAATGCTTGGTTGATAATTCCAATTGGAGCATTTTGGGGTAATTTATAAACTTCCCCAATTGTTCCTGCACAACTTATAATTATATCTTCAGGTTCAACAATAAAACTCTGCATTGAATCAAATTTTTCTTTTGGAATGTAATAATCGCCAAGTGTAAAGTCTTTTTGTATTGCATTTTTTTGTTCATAAACTTTTACTGAAAATTCACTTCTTGGAACAAACATAGATTTTGTTAAACTACTTCCGAAAGGACCTTTCCTATAAAGACCAAGTTCCCCCAATCTACACCAGCACCAGTTCTCCGGAATCTCAAACGGGATTTCATCTTTTGTAATTTCACTTGGGACAATTGGAGCGGGCTTTTTGGCTTTTGGGTTTTTCTTTTTTGCTTCTTCCCATTGGGCTAGAAGTTTTGCGTTGCGTTCTTCTATAATTTTGTCTAAAAGCTCTTTGCCGGTTTTAGTTTCCCCTTCTACATTACTAATCAACTGGCCTGTTATGGCCGCTTGGAGAATTGCTTTTCTTAAATTTGTATCTTTTTTTATCTTTGCCAATTTAGTTTCCTTTTTTATGTTGTCAAATTCATCAAATTGGGTACATAATGTCATCAATATGTACCCAAAAACAATATTTTGGGTACATATACGAATGAGCATGTACCCAAAATCGTTAAATTGGGTACATATTACGATTTTACAGATTCAATAGTTTCAACTTCTGATACAACTTTTCCTTGATTTAGAAATAATTCAAATAAAGCATTATTAATATAATAATTAGATGATCCTTTTTTCATTTTTGTCAAAAGTTTTAAATCTACAATCATATCAAGATATTTTGCTGCCGTTTTGCGTTGAACATTCATATCCCGTTCAATAAATTCAATCTTTGTATACGGATGGAAAAATAAATTATTCAAAAGTTCATGTTTATATGTTTTTCCAAATACGGGTTTTAAGATTGCTTTATATTGTGCCATTAATTGCGCAATACCATTTATTAAAATAATTGTTTCTTTAGATGTAACTTCTATTCCTTTAAGAATAAACATAACCCAATTCTGCCAATCCTTTATATTTCCATCATTATCACGGACAGCTTGAATCAATTTGTAATAATCGGCTTTATTACGAGTGATATAACGACTCAAATATAAAATTGGTAAATCCAAAAGTCTATTTTGTACTAAATATAAAACAGAAATAATACGCCCAGTTCTTCCGTTACCATCATAAAAAGGATGTATACTTTCAAATTGGTGATGTATTATTGCTAGTTTAATCAATGGATCTAAATCAGATAATTCAGAATTGTTAATAAAGTGTTCAAGATTTGACATATAATGTTCAACTTCATCTCCTGTTTTTGGAGGAGCATAAACAATTTCTTGCTTAGAATTTTGTAATGTTACAGCACTTGTTCTAAACCCAGCTTTATTTTTTTCAAGCTTTTCTTGAATATTTTTAATAATGTTATTTGTAAGAAGCATATTTTCTTTTACTCTTGAAAAGCCTTCAAGCATAGCTTCTCTATAATTCATAACCTCTTTTGCTGCACTGCTAACTGCATAATTACTTACAGAAAGATCTGCTTGAAAAATCTCATCATGGGTTGTTACTATATTTTCTACTTCGGAACTTTCCTTTGCTTCTTGTATAACAAGAGAATTAATCAAAACACCTTCATTTGGAATTGTATGAGCAACTCCTTTTAATTCTGCCAACGCTTTGTTTGCAAGATTAACTTGTTTGAGTATTTCTTTTGTTTCAAGGTCAATTCCAAGTGGTAATTTAGGAATAGTATAAGTCTTTGCCAATTTTTCTCCTATAATTCAATTCCAAGAATTTCAGTAATTTTTGCTAGTGTTACATTGATTTTTTCTTCTGCAGCTTCACTATGCTTTTTATAATTTATGATTGTCTCTTTTATGCTTAAGATTTCCTCTTCTTCGTGAGGATAACCGCAAAGGTCAAGGTTATAGCCACCTTCTATAAGCTCGTAAGAAGTAAAGCATTTTGCCTTTGGATTTCCTTCTTCATCGGCTATTTCTTTACGATTATTCCACCATGCAACACAATCATCAAAATCAGAAAATTTCATCGGTTTAGTTTTAGAAAAGTGTTTAATTTCATCTGGTATATCTACACGATAAAACCATGTTTTACCGGTTGGTTCTTCATTATTGAAAAAGAGAATATTTGTTGTAATGCTTGTATAAGGAGAAAAGACACTTTGTGGCAACCGCACCACGGTATGTAGATTATATTCTGTCAGTAGCTTTTTCTTGAGATTTACCTTTGCGTTATCATTGCCGAACAAAAATCCATCAGGAATAATTACAGCGGCACGACCGTTTTTCTTTAGACGATACAAAATAACAGCTATAAAAAGATCTGCTGTTTCGCTTGATTTTAAATCAGCTGGAAAGTTTTGCTTGATGTCTTCTTTTTCGCTTCCGCCATAAGGTGGATTCATAAGAATTACATCAAATGCATCTTTTTTTGTGTAGTCCAAAAGTTTTTTTGTAAGTGAGTTATCGTGAAATACTTTTGGATTGTCAATTCCGTGAAGCAACATATTTGTTACACAGAGCATATAAGGGAATTGTTTTTTTTCGATTGCGTAAATTGAATTGTAAAGTTTTTCAGAATCTTCATTGCTGATTGATCCTTTTGCGTCTTTGATTGCTTCAAGTTCTTTTATCCAACTTGAAAGAAATCCTCCTGTTCCACAGGCAAAATCAGCCATTGTTTCGCCAATTTGTGGTTTAATCATTTTTGCCATAAACTCTGTTACGGCACGCGGAGTGTAAAACTCACCCGCAGAACCTGCACTTTGAAGTTCTTTCAAAATAGTTTCATATATTTCGCCAAAGGCATGGGTTTCTTCATAGCTTCCAAAATCAAGCTCATCAATAATATTGATAATCTGACGGAGAAGCACTCCATCTTTCATATAATTGTTTGCATCTTCAAAAGTTGTGCGCACAATACTTTGGCGAATTGGGGTATCTGAATTTATTTCAAGTTTTCTTAATGTTGGGAAAAGTTCATTGTTTACAAAATTCAAAAGCTGGTCTCCGGTAAGTCCATCATTTTGATTTTCTACATGAGCCCAATTTCTCCAGCGTAATTTTGGGGGAATTATAGATTCAAATTGTTCATCATCAAATTCCCAGTCTTCTTCTTTTGCGTCATAAACTTTTAAGAAAAGCATCCAGGTTATCTGTTCAATTCTCTGGGCATCACCATTTATACCGGCATCGTTCCGCATTACATCACGGACTCTTTTTACAAAACCACTTAAGTTGCTCATTTATTTATCCCTTTTATTTTGTCACACGGATTTTTGATTTTCTTTTTTCAGATTTTGTGTTAGCAAAATCCAATCCGTGTGACACACCTTACGCTATTTTATATAATTCATTTTCCAATTCACGAAGAGCTGTTCTATACTTATCATTTCCCCCAAACAAGGCTGCAATCCGAGAAGGTTTCCCAAACTTTGTAAATGGACTCTGCTTGAGAATTTCGGTTGACTCAATGTCGTAAATGCCAAGTTGGGCATATTTATCCAGCAGCGCATTGATCACCTCTTTTGCAGCTTCTCCATATTTACCAAAAAGATCTCGTTTCTTTACTTTTTCTGCACGCTCACGACGAGTCAAGGGCTTTTGGTCAAATGCGATATGGCAGATAAAATCAAAGTCATCCACATCCATCATATTTTGATCTTTTTTAATGAGTTCTAAATCTATACCACGCTCTTTAAGCATATTGCGTATGACTTCTTTCTTCTGCTCTTCATTCCAGGTCTGGATAAAATTTTCAAGGGTTTGATATGTTCCAAGAATACTTTCTTTTGTGTAATCTTCGATGCTTTCTTGCTTCAGAAGTTTGCCATTTGTATCGTAGATAGAAACTAGTCTTTGTAGAACCTGTACAGTAACGCTGCCTTTTCCAACAAACTGAATTTCTTTCCTACCATTTTGGCTCCCATTATCATCACTGCCATTTTCAAAATCACCCTCATATTCGCCTTCTGGCTGTGGATTTGGATTATAATCGTCATCTTGTTCAATCTCTCCATCCCATTCTGGGTCGGCAAACAAACGGCTTACACGGCGAAAATCCATTATTGTAAAATGAGTTTTTCCCTCATCATATCTCAGACGAGTTCCACGGCCAATTATCTGCTTAAACTCTGTCATTGAATTGATTAGCTCATCTAAAACAATGAGTTTTACCATCTTGCAGTCGCTTCCAGTAGAAAGAAGCTTTGATGTAGTTGCAATAACGGGATAGGGCTGCGAAACTGAAATGAAATAATCCAGCTTTTCTTTTCCATATTTATCACTTCCAGTGATACGGACAACATACTGCTCTTTTACATTGCCTTGATTATCTTTCAGAATCATATCAGTATTCAAATTGTTCAGTGCAACTCGCATACGTTCTGCGGCATCTTCTGTGGGACAAAATACAATTGTCTTGGACATACGGTCTGTTTCTTTTAAGAATTTTGTAATTTCCTGGGCAACTTCATCAATTCTATCTTGGATGACAATATTATAGTCATAATCTGAAAGATTATATTCTTGGTCTTCGATTTCAATTCCGTTAATATCCTTTTGACCTAGTTTTGGTCTCCAGCCCTCATCAATACTAGTCCGAACATGTATTACCTTGAATGGAGCAAGAAATCCATCTTCAATTCCTTGTTTAAGACTGTAGCTGTAAACAGGTTCTCCAAAATAATCGATATTAGAAACATATTTTGTTTCCTTTGGTGTAGCTGTCATACCAATCTGTGTAGCACTGCTAAAATAATCAAGAATCTTTCGCCAGCGAGAATCAGCCTTTGCAGACCCACGATGACACTCATCAACAATAATAAGATCAAAGAAATCTGGTTTGAAGAACTCTTTATATTTGGCAATTTCTGCTTCTATTTCAACTTCTGTTTCTTCAACTTCCTCTCCCTGATGCCTTGCGGAATCCAACTGTTGATAAAGGGCAAAATAGACCTGATATGCTGAAATTTTTGATTTATCTTCTTTTTGGAAATTGATTTTGTGGATTACTTTTTCTAAAGGCTTAAAGTCACCGTTAATAGTCTGATCTACGAGATTATTTCTATCAGCAAGATAGAGCACTTTCTTCTTTACTCCAGACTCAAGGAGTCTCCATACAATCTGAAAAGCCGTATAGGTTTTTCCTGTTCCAGTTGCCATTACAATCAGAATTCGGGTTTGTTGTTGTGAAATTGCCGCAAGGGTTCTATTTACCGCATTTCGCTGATAGTATCTAGGGGGATAACAATTTGAACCAGAATAGAAAGGTGTATTCAAAAGATTTTCTTCAAAGCAAAGTGGAACATCATATACTTTTGATTCTCCATCCATCGCATATCGTTCTCGGTTTTCAACTTCTAGAATTTTTGTTGCATCAACACCTTTCCACCGGGCATAAAGTTCATCTGCAGTGGGAAACTCCGAAAGGGGAAATTCTTTTTCAAGCCCAGTTGTAAAATCGTGTTCAAAAAAGCTATCTCCGTTTGATGTATAGACAAAAGGAACATTCATCATAATTCCATAGGAAATGGCTTGTTGCATACCAAATGATGTTGAATGATTATTATCTTTAGCTTCTACAATCGCAAGTGGAGTCCCTTTATTATACCAAAGAACATAGTCACATCTTTTCCCTTTATCACGACTTGGAACATTTCCTTTAATGAGAACCTTCCCATCCGTGAAATTATTTACAGGAGCTGTCTCCATGGTTATTTTTTTAATATCCCATTTTGTCAACAATGCTGGAGTAATATATTGAAGTTTAATATCTTCTTCTGTCATTTCCGATTTTGTTAATATATAGGGAGTTGCCATACAATTATTCTTTCAATAATAAAAAATTATAAAAACATTATAACACATTTATAAGAATTTTACTAACTACAAAAAATCATAATATCTCAACTATTTATTATTAATATATTTTATACGATAATGGCAAAAACAATAATATCTCTGTTTAAGAGTTTAATATTTCATACTTTTAAGTTATTATCGTATTTTTAATTTTATTTGACTTTGTTTAGCTTTATAATAATGAGTTAGGTACAGATATTTAAAATCCACATTTTATCTATTTTAAATTTCAATTATGATAATATAAGGCCATATTTTTATGGAGAATTGATGAAAAATATCTTGATTATTGCTGATGGGATTTTGGCTAAAAATTTCTTAGAAAGATTATTTAATAGCAAAAATAACGCCTTACACAACTACACAGTAATCACCTATAATGAAGAGACGATCCCTAGCTGGGATGTGAATTTTGAGAATTTTGTATTTTATAACTTTGACCCAACTAGCCTTGGCAAGCTTAAACTACATTTAAAAACCGAATTTGAACAAGCTATGGTGATAATGCAAAATGAATTTGACATAATATGCGTTTGTGAAAATCTGCGTCAAATTTATCCAAATTTAGAGATGGATGTGCTGGATTTATGGGGTATGAGAAGGCATTTTAAGGGCGATAATCTAATATCTATAATTGATGCTAGAAAGATTCTAAGCTCTAGATTTATGGATTTTATACCTGATGTGCCTGTAATTGCCGATAATATCGGTATGGGAGTAGGCGAGATTATGGAGGTTCAAGTCCCACATGGTAGTAGCTACGCATATAGACATGTAGGAAATATCCGTAAAAAGCGATGGAAAATAGCTATGATATATAGAAATGGTAGTTACACGATCGCTACGGCCGATGCCTTGATAATGCCTAATGATACCTTGCTTATCGTAGGTGAGCCTAGAATTTTAGAAAATGTATTTCGTGCTATCAAAAAAGAGCCAGGCCAATTCCCAAATCCATTTGGAAATAATATATATTTAGAGCTAGATATGAAGCTTATGAGCGGTGATGAGATAGATTTGCTGATTAATGATACCTTAGAACTTCATCAAAAAATCAATAGCAAAAAGCTATTTATAAAGTTGATTAATCCTACTCTATGCCAAAATTTTAGCCGTATAAAGGGGCTTAGATCCAATAAAATATTAGTTGATATCGACTATTTTAGCACTAAAATTTCAATCAAAAAATCCAAAATGAATGAGCTAGATATTGGATTGGTAATTACTAATAATAAAATATTTAATCTCTATAAAAGGAATTTAGAAGAGCTTAAAGTGCCTGTTTTAAAGATAGGTAAAAATGGATTTAAAATGTTAAAAAAAGGTGTAATTTTAGGCAGTAAAACGGACGCTGAGAGTAACTCTAGTGTTATAATGGATTGTTGTAAGCAGCTTGATTTTAGTATTGATTTTTATCATTTTGATTCTAAATTTGATAATTCTAGCAAGGAGTTGATCGAGCATTTTGAGAGCTTATCTAAGATATTTAATAAAAAGGTAAATATCATAAATGACTCTATAAACCCACTTCTAAAACTACGAAATACAGATGATATCTTACAATTTTTAAGCTTTAATAATAAAATTTTAGATAGTAAATTTGGGGCTATTTTTTCAAAGGATATAAATCGCTTACATTATATATTAGATGATAATTATCAGCTTTTTATACCACAACACGATAAACTTTAAAGGATTATATATGAAAAATACAGCATTTATCACAGGTGCTACATCTGGTTTTGGGGAGGCGATGGCTAGGGCTTTATCTAAAGATGGATATAAATTAATTTTGCTTGGTCGTCGCAAAGATAGATTGGAGAATTTAGCTAATGAACTTTTGAATTCTCACATAATCGCTTGTGATATTAGGGACAAAAACGCTCTATTTAAAGCAGTTGATGAGCTACCAAATGAGTATAGAGATATTGAAATTTTAATCAATAACGCAGGGCTTGCCCTTGGGCTTGAGAGAGTTAATGAGGCGAGCTTGGATGATTTTGAGACTATGATTGATACTAATATCAAAGGGCTTTTATACGCTACTAAAGCTATTTTACCGATTATGACAAAGCGAAAAAGCGGATATATCTTTAATCTTGGCTCCGTGGCTGGTCAGTGGCCATATCCTGGCGGAAATGTCTATGGTGCTACTAAGGCCTTTGTAAAGCAGTTTAGCTTTAATCTTAGAAATGACTTAAAAGGCGATAATATACGAGTTACAGAGATCGCACCTGGTATTGCTAAGACCGAATTTAGCCTAGTAAGATATAAAGGCGATGAGCAAAAGAGCGATGCGGTATATGATGGAACTGAGTATTTAAAGGCAGATGATATCGCTCAAATCGTGCTTGATTGTATAAATTTACCAAAACATGTCAATATAAATAGCCTTGAAGTTATGCCGACAACGCAGAGTTGGGCTGGATTTTTCTTTGAAAAAGAGTAGGGTGTGGATTGTAAATATTTAAATAGCTGTGGTAGCTGTGTTTTAGAGCTTAGTTATAATGAACAAAAAGAGCTAAAAATAGCTAAGATTAAAGAGCTTTTTGCTAGGTTTTATAGCGGTGAGATTGAGTTTTTTGAGTCTAGTGAGGTTGGATTTAGGAGTAGGGCGGAGTTTGGAATTTGGCACGAAAATGGCGATATTAGCTACTCTATGCGTGGGAGAAACTCTAAAAAAATAGAGATTGATGGTTGTCAAATTGTGGATTTGAAAATTTCAAATTTAATGCCAAGATTGCTAAATGCTATAAAAGATGATGAAGCTTTAGTTAATAGGCTCTTTGGCATAGAGTTTATCAGCTCAGCCAAGAGCCTTGTGGCGACACTTTTATACCATAAAGATGTAAATCAAATTAGTGCTAATCTATCAAAACTACAATCAAATTTAAAAATCGGCCTAATTGCTAGAAGTAGGGGAGTTAAGTTGGAATTTGGTAGGGTGAATATAGATGAAATATTGCGTATTAATGGGCGTGATTTTTACTACACTATGAGCGATACGGCCTTCATCCAACCAAATAAAAATATAAATGAAAAGATGATTTCATGGGCTATAAATGGGATTGATGATGGCGGTGATTTGATAGAGTTGTATTGTGGTCATGGTAACTTCACAATACCAATTAGCTTGAAATTTAACCGAATTCTAGCCACTGAAATCTCCAAAAGCTCCATTGATATGGCGCTTAAAAATTGTAAGCTAAATAGCGTTGATAATATCAAATTTGTCCGCCTTAGCGCTGGTGAATTAATGGATGCTATGGCTAAAAAGAGGGAATTTAATAGGCTAAGGGGCGTGGATTTAGATGGTTTTGATTTTACTCATATTTTGGTCGATCCGCCTCGTGCTGGGTGCGAGATAGGAGTGCTTGAGTTTATGAGTAAAATAAAAAATATAATCTACATCTCATGTAATCCATTGACACTTAGAGATAACTTAGAGATTTTATCCAAAACTCATAGGGTAAGTAAATTTGCGATTTTTGATCAATTTGTTCATACCAATCACATTGAGTGTGGGGTAATCTTGACAAAGATAGATAGCTAACTTTCAAAAGCAAATTCACCAAATACTTTTTAAATTATCAATATTTTCAATCTATTATTGTTAAGCTTTTATTGCCGAGCCTTAGCTCAATTATTTATATATTTATTTATATTTAAGTAAAATTTAAATTCAATCATCCAAAGTTTAGTTAATTTCAATCAAATTATATCATATAATTTTAAGTATAATAATACGCATAATTATACATATTGAAAAGTTAAATATTTTGCTATAAATTTTATGGATAAATTATTATCACACATAAGGTAAAGTCAATTAAAATATGGTAAAATCGATATATAAAATAAAATAAAATAGGTGAAAATAGTCAAATTTATTTTAGTTTGAAAATTATAGTTTTCAATACTAAATATATAAAATAGTTTGAATTTTACCTTTTTTAATCAAATTTGCCTAGATCTATATCTAGCTTGATATCTATGATATTTATACAAAATCAATCAATTTTAATAGATATTTATCAATATAAAGATATATATTTCAAAACTAAAATTATTAATCAATATTGTGGCTAAATTCATATTAATTTATCATACTTTATCTATGTTTTTAACCAATCTCAATCTTTGGTAACTTAAATTTAACTAAATTTATCTATCTTTAATTTACAAAATACTCTATCTTGGCAAATAGTTTTCAATATAAAATATATAAATATGATGATAATTATTTGACAATTTATGTATTAAGATATTAAAATATTTGATTCAATACCTTTGATTTTTATTTGTAAATACGAATTTAAAACCATAATCTATCTATTTATTTATAGAGCCTAAATTTAACTTTGATTAGGCTAAATTTTAAAGCTAAATTTCTATCTTAGCACAACTTAAATTTGATAAATTTTAGTATATATTTGATATGAATTTAAAGAATAGATCAAAAGATTATCATCAGAAATGCGATAAATAGGGGATTGACGCACTCCCCTACTCTATTAATGTGATATAGCTTGACTAGCTCCAATGCCAGTTTGAGCTCTGAAATCTTGCGCATCAAAACCAGATCTATCTATTTTGGCTCTTTTGGAGTTGTCAAATTTAGATATGATATAGATCGCTATAAATGTGATAGGCATACTAAATATCGCAGGATAACTATAAGGGAAAATAGCACTCTCAAATCCCAAGATATCGACCCATATACTAGGGCTTAATATCACCAATCCAAGCACGCCAAATAGCCCAATCAATCCGCCATAAAATACACCCCTTGTGCTAAGACCACGCCAGTATATACAAAGCAAAATTATAGGAAAATTCACACTAGCTGCTATGCTAAATGCGAGTCCAACCATGAAAGCGACATTTTGCCCTTCAAAAATTATACCAAGCAAAATTGCTAGCAATCCCAAGGCTATTGTGGCTCTTTTTGTAACTTTCATCTCTGTATCTGCGTCGCATTTTCCATTTTTACACACATTTACATATAGATCATGGCTTATAGCTCCAGCTCCAGATATAGCAAGTCCAGCCACCACAGCTAAAATAGTAGCAAAGCTTACAGCAGATATAAATCCATAAAATATATCCCCACCTAAGACTTTAGATAGCTCTATGGCCTCCATATTTGCTATGCCATTAAATTTGCCATCACTACCTATAAATTCAGGATTTCCTAGCAAAAATGCTATCGCTCCAAAGCCTATAATAAATGTTAAAATATAAAAATACCCTATAAATCCTGTAGCGTAAAATACAGATTTTCTAGCCTCTTTGGCATCTTTTACTGTAAAAAATCTCATTAAAATATGAGGCAATCCAGCAGTACCAAACATCAAAGCAAGCCCCAAAGATATAGCAGATATAGGATCAGCGAGCAAGCCACCAGGCTTCATGATATCTTCGCCATTAGGATGATTAGAAATAGCTAAATCAAAATATACACTTAGATTAAACCCAGAGTGATAAAGTATCATAATCGCCATAAATGTAGCCCCACCAAGAAGCAGTCCAGCCTTAATAATCTGAACCCAAGTAGTAGCATGCATTCCACCAAAGGTTACATATAGTATCATCATAACTCCAACGATAATCACCGCTGCTTCATAAGGCAACCCAAAAAGAACTTGTATCAAGCTCCCAGCACCAACCATCTGCGCTATAAGATAGAATAATATAACACTAAGACCGCTAACGGCTGAGATTATCCTTATTGGTTTATCTTCTAATCTATAGGCGATAATATCTGAAAATGTGAATTTACCAAGATTTCTAAATTTCTCAGCAATCAAAAATAGCATAATAGGCCAACCGACAAGGAATCCTATCGAATATACAAGCCCATCAAAACCACTATGAAAAACAAGCCCCACAATCCCCAAAAAGCTAGCCGCACTCATATAATCCCCAGCCGTAGCCATACCATTTTGAAACCCGGTGATATTGCCACCAGCGGTGTAAAATCCAGATGCGGAGTTTGAGAGTTTATTGGAGTAATATGTGATACCAAGCGTAGCTAAGACAAAGATAGCAAACATCACAATCGCTAAAATATTTAACTCACTTTTAGCCCCACCAAAATCCAAACTCGCCCCATTTAAGAGGGCAAAAAACGATAACAAAGCTATAAATATTCTCATTCTAACCCCTTTATACCATATTTTTGAGCCTCATCTAATTTGTTATTTCTTTCTAATATCTCGATGATCTCAGACTGCTCTTTGTCAAAATATTTATTTGCAAAAAGCGTATAAATACCAGTGGATAATATCGCAATCGCAATGATAAAAATCCCGCAAATTATCCCAAGAGTAATAGAGCTAGGCCCTATTTTGTATCCTAAAATATCGGGATAAAAGCCAATAGCTAGTATAAAAGCGAAAAATATAGCTAAAATTCCGCAACTCATCACAATACAAAATATATTTCTAAAAGCGATAAATTTAGCATATCTCTTTAAAATATCGTGATTTTTCATCTTCTCTCCTTATTAAATTTGACTCTAATTCTATCTCAATTATAAGGATTAATCAATAATTTTATCTTATTAAAATATTAATTTAAATTTATATTAATAGTATTAAGGATATATAAATTTATTCTATATTTCTGTTTATTATTTTTATTTTTTATAAATATTATATTGTTATATTATAAAAAATGTGTATAGAAGCGATCAATTATATTTGATTTAATTATATAATGAATTTAAATATATAAGATAATTTAATCTAATAATAGCTAAAATTTAAATTTGAATTTTAAAATAGATTTTTAAGCACTACTCATCAAATCTAGAAGCGCTTTGAATTTTGCTTTTGGTATTTTCTAATGAGTCATTTTCTACAATTGAGATAATCCCTTTTAAAAGTTTGATGGACGCTTCTATCTCTACTTTTCTAGTGGATATGCTCTCTACATTTGCCCCTACGCTAACGCCCTTTGTCTGGCCATATTTGTATAAAAACTCAAACATATCAAGGCTTAATTTCACAGAGTTTTCTAATGGATCATTACTATCAAAGATTCTACGCTTAGATAATTCGCTTATAGATATTCCTAGCCACTGCATAAATTCAAAAGTCTTTTCATTACCACATGGTGTAAATGTAAAAATTATCGGAGTATTCTTAATCCCTAAAACAGCAAAATCATCTAAAAATTTCTTAGCAGTCTCAATATCATAAACCGCTTGAGTGATGAAAAACTCACACCCCTTCACTCTCTTAGAGGCCACTCGTAGATCTTCATTATTTTTTTTCATATGGCGCTCTGGAATGCAGATGCCACCAAGCGTTAGTGTATTTGCGATCTCTTTTTTCATCTTATAGGCTTCATTTAGAGCAAGTCTAGGAGTATCACTAGCTGAGCTAGCCCCTACAAATACGCTTATAGCATTACTATGAGATAGCAAAAAATCTCTAAATTCGCTCTTATCATAGTTGCCAACAGCCTTATATATCACAGATTCATAGCGATTTTGTAAATAATCCTTAGCATAAATTTCAGGATTTATCGTTCGGACAAATTCAAATGTCCTATTATCTGAGTTACGACTACTCTCATCTTGTAAATCATAGATTACTAAGCCATCTATCTTTATCCCTTCAAGCCTTTGAAGTTGCTTTAAGGCTATCTCTTTAGCTTTATCTTCGCTTAGACTAATTTTGGGCGGAGTAAGACCATATAAAATAATTCCCGATCTACCTTGTTTTATCTTATCTTTTAGCATATATCTCCAAATTTACTTAGTAGAGCTAACCGAAGTTAGCTCTGTAAATAAATTAACTCATACGGACTATTTTAACCGCTTTTACCATATTTTCTAGGCTTGGCTTTACCTCTTGCCATTTGCGTGTTTTTAATCCGCAATCTGGATTTATCCATAGTTGAGACTTAGGTAGAACTTCTAAAAGCGCATTTATCTGAGTTGCTATCTCTTCGACCGTAGGAATTCTAGGACTATGAATATCATATACGCCTGGACCAACTTCTTGCTTATAGCCAACTGATTTAAATATTTTTAATAGCTCATTTCCACTTCTAGCAGTCTCTATGCTGATTACATCAGCGTCCATTGCTTCAATGGTTTTGATAATATCGTTAAATTCAGAATAGCACATATGTGTGTGAATCTGTGTAGATGCTTTTGCTACGCTAACGCTTAATTTAAAGCAATCAACGGCGAATTTTTCATATGCTGCGATATTCTCTTTGCGAAGTGGATATCCCTCTTTAAATGCTGCTTCATCAACTTGAATGATCTTAATACCAGCTTTTTGTAAATCGTCAATCTCATCATAGATACAAAGCGCAAGCTCTTTAGCTATCTCGCTTCTTGGCTTATCATCTCTAACAAAGCTCCAATTTAGGATAGTTACAGGGCCTGTTAGCATACCTTTCATAATCTTTGAAGTTTTGCTTTGAGCGTATTTGATCCAATCCACAGTCATAGGTGCTGGGCGACTCACATCACCAAAAAGAAGTGGTGGCTTAACACATCTACTACCATAGCTTTGAACCCAACCATTAGCACTGAATGCGTAGCCTTTTAGCTGTTCGCCAAAATACTCAACCATATCATTTCTCTCAGGCTCACCATGGACTAATACATCCAATCCGCACTCTTCTTGGAATTTGATACAGTCATCAATATATTTTTTAATCTCACTCTCATATGACTCTTTTGTGATTAGAGATTTTTTATATGCGTTACGGACTTGTCTAAGCTCTGGAGTTTGTGGGAAGCTACCTATTGTAGTAGTAGGAAGTTCAGGTAGATTAAAGGCGGCTTTTTGGATTTTAATACGCTCTTCATAGGCTGTATCTCTATCAAATTTATTTAATGATTTTACCCTATTTTGGACATTTATATCATTGATTAATTCTGAAGTTTTTCTTGAAGCAACTGCTGAGCGATTAGCCTCAATCAACGAGCTACCAATCTCACAAAAATCACCACCATTTACCAATTTTTTTAGAAGTCTAAGCTCGGTAAGCTTCTCAACACCAAAGGCTAGCCACTCTTTTATAGCTAAATTCTCTTCATACTTTAAAGTATATGGAACATGTAAAAGCGAACACGAAGTGCCAATATATAGGCGATCATCTGGGATAAATTCTTTTATGTTATTTACGATTTGAGCCTTAGCATCAAGGTTGCTAACCCATACATTTCTACCATCTATCAAGCCAGCAAAAAGCACTTTATCACTCTTAGATAGTATTTTAAGAGCTTTATCTTGTGAAGAGGCATGGACAAAATCCAAACCAATAGCCCAAATTTTGCTTTTAACTACCTCTTCAACCGCTTCATTAGCATGCTCAAAATAGGTCATAAATATGATTTTAACATTATTTGCAGCAGCGGCTAAAGCGTCATAAATTGGGACTATTTTGCTAGCTAACTCACTAGCTTTATCAGTTACAAATATCGGCTCATCAATTTGGATTATAACTTCATTATCAAGTTTTGAAAGCTCATTAATTAGTTTGATATACTCAGCTTTCAAGCTCTCAAGATGATCAAATGCGTTACTCCCATCTGTTGTTTTACTAAGTGCTAAAAATGTAATAGGGCCGATTAAATTTATCTTAGCGTTATCTACGCCAGCTTCTTTGGCCTCTTTGTATTCTGCGACAATCTTACTACTATCTAATTTAAATTTGGTATCACGGCTAAGCTCAGGGACGATATAATGGTAGTTTGTATTAAACCATTTTGTCATCTCCATAGCTACGCTATTAGCATTTCCTCTAGCCATTGAGAAGTATAGATCATAGCCATTTAATCCATTAAAGCGTGGCGGAATAGCGCCAAAAGTTATGATATTATCAAGCATTAAATCATAATATGAGAAGTCATTAACACTGATTAAATCAACTTTAGCCTCTAGCTGATACCCCCAGTGGCGTTTTTTAAGCTCGCTAGCTACCTTTTGGACTTCACCAAAGCTACTTTTACCAGCCCAGAAATTCTCAAGGGCGAATTTTAACTCTCTTTGTTCTCCGATTCTAGGAAATCCTGTTACAAAACTTTTTGACATATTATTATCCTTAATATAATTATTTTAAAAAATTAAATTTAAATTCTACCATTAATAAAATCACGCATTTCGAAAAAAACAAGCGGAGGCCGCAATCCATGAAATCTATAAAATTGACTAAAATCACTAAAATAAAATTTTTTTAATTTCAGTAGCGCTATACGAGTTTTACGCCTAAATATACAGTTACAATGTGTAGGGAAAGCAACCATAAAGACCAAATATGATATAGCATTTATAAATGAGAGCTGCAAACTAACCAAAAATATAAATTTATCTTTATATAAAGCTTTAGAAATAGTATTATAAGCAAGCACACATGGGACAGCTCATAGCCTTTATATCCTTAAAAAATTTAAAATTTGGCGGGAATTTTAGCAAAAATCTCATAAATACTAGCTGAAATAGCCTTGCTTTAAGCAAGGACTATTAGCTCTCTTTAAAGAGTTTTGAAGCTAAGATTTGAACCTTATCTTGATCGCTTGATTTTTTCATTGTTTTAAAGATTTTATTTAGATAGCCTTCAAAAAATTCATGATTGTTTATTGATTTTTCGTTTGGAGATTTTACCACAGCACTATACTCTCCATCGCTACCTAACTCAAATGCCAACTCATTATCTTGAAGTTGTAAGCGTAAAATTTCGCCCAATTTGCCTTGAGATACAGAGTCTGTAATAGGCGTCATAAGCTCCAATCTTCTTTCTAAATTTCTAGGCATCCAATCAGCGCTACTTATATAAAATTTAGGATTAGCGTGTTTAAAATAGAATATTCTAGCGTGTTCAAGATATTTACCGATTATCGATCTAACCTTGATATTTTCGCTCATTCCTAGCACGCCTGGGCGAAGGCAGCATATACCTCTGATTATTAAATTTATCTGTACTCCAGCATTGCTAGCTTCATATAAAGCCTTGATAACATCGCTATCTACTAGAGCATTCATCTTAGCTATGATTCTACCCTCGCTACCCATTTTGGCTTCGTTTTTAATCATTGCTATTACACGCTCTTTAATCTGCATCGGTGACATAGATAGCTCATTTAATCTACGATTTTTGCTAAATCCAGATAGAATATGGAAAAATGTAGTTGTATCCTTAGCTAGATCATCTCTTGAAGTAAAATAGCTAATATCTGTGTAAATTTTTGCGCTACTTCCATTGTAATTACCAGTGCCTAGATGGATATAGAAATTCAGTTTATCCCCAACTTGGCGTATAACTTGGCTAACCTTAGCATGGACTTTAAACCCAGTGATTCCATAAATCACATGAGCGCCGGCATTTTCAAGTGCTTTTGCCCAATGAAGGTTATTTTCTTCATCAAATCTAGCTTTTAACTCCACCATTACAGTAACTTGCTTGCCTTCATTTGCTGCATCTATTAATGCTTGAATTATAGCTGAGTTTTTCTCAACTCTATAAAGGGTCATTCTAATAGATATAACTTTTGGATCTTTGGCTGCTTCTTTGATAAATTGAGTCACCGGATCAAAGCTCTCATATGGGTGAAACAACAACACATCTTCTTTATCAATAGCATCAAACATAGAGACATTCTGACCAAATGGCGGTAGAGTTTTAGGCGTATATGGTGGTAATAAAAGATGTGAAAATTCCTTATCAGATATAATTTGCCAAAGCGACCCAAGAGTCAAAGGAATACTATACTCATATATATCTTTATAGAAAATTTTCATATGTAAATTTAGAAAATCCAAAATTTCAGGATCACAACCAGAGGCTATCTGTAATCTTACAAAGGCACCCTTACGGCGGAGCTTCAAGCCCTGTTCTAAAATAAGCATAAAATCATCAGCCTCTTCTTCTTCTATAACCATATCAGCATTTCTAGTAACCCTAAACGCACAGCTACTAAGCAATCTATAACCCGGAAATATCTCTTCAGCGTGCCTATGGACTATACTCTCAATAGGCACATAAATCCCATCACCAGCATAGTAAAATCTAGGCAATACCCTACTAATCCTAATCATCCCAAATTTAACAATCTCAGGATGCGCATCATCACAAAGCTTCACAGCCAGAGCAAAACTAAGATTATTAAGATGCGGAAATGGATGAGTAGGATCTACAGCGATAGGGACTATCACAGGTAAGATATTTGAGAAGAAATACTCATCTGCCCTAGCCTTAACTTCATCATTTAACTCTTCATAATTTTGGATATGTAGCCCTTGTTCAGCAAGCTTGCTTACTGTATCTTTGTAGTATGCTTCTAAGATCTCTTGTTCATCTTTTAGATATTTTCTAATCTCTCTTAACTGATCCAAAGGCGTCATCTCATCACTACCACTCACTACTATACCAGCAGCAAATAACTGCTTAAGCCCAGCTATCCTAATCATATAAAATTCATCTAAATTTGTACAATATATCGCTATAAATTTCAGCTTTTCTAATAGCGGAAGATCTTTGTTACATTGTGCTAAAACTCTAGAATTAAATCTAAGCCAAGATAGCTCACGATTGATAAACATATCTTTATTTTCCATCTATTGATCCTTCTTACTATTTTTATTACCAAATTCACGCAAAAATCTAGCTTGAGTTTTAAACCACTCTTTAAGCTCCATAAGTGGATATCCGCCATACTCTTTAGAGCCTTCAATGCTCTTTGATACAGCACCACGCCCAGCAATCTTAGCAAAATCACCTATGCTTAGATGCCCTGCGGTTCCGCTTTGACCGCCCATTATTACATTGCGACCAAGCTTTGTGCTACCTGCTAAACCAACTTGAGAGACCAAGATACTGCCATAGCCGATTTCACAATTGTGGCCTATTTGGACTAGGTTATCAATTTTTGAGTATTTACGCACAATTGTCGGCTCAAAAACTCCTCTATCTATCGTGGTACAAGCGCCAATTTCTACGCAATCTTCTAAGATCACCCATCCATTGTGATATATCTTAATGTGTTCGCCAGTTTTGGTATGTGCGTAGCCAAAACCATCGCTACCGATGACTGAATTTGCGTTAATTATACACTCATTGCCTATTACGCTATCAGCGTAGATTGTAACATTTGGGTGGATTATACAATCACTGCCGATTGTTACATTATCACCTATATATGCTCCGGGCATTATTAGGCTATTTTTGCCTATAGTTACGCCACTTCCTATATAGGCATTTGGCATTATAGTTACGCTCTCATCTATATTTGATGGTTTAAATTCTCTAATCAATGGCTTTGAGAAGTATTTTGATAAGATAGCAAAGGCAAGATGGGGATTTTCTACCACAACCGCCCTACTCTTTACCATATCAACCATATCTTTACTCACTAGCACGGCACCAGCCTTACAATCAGCTAGATATTTTGTATTTTTAGGTGAATCACAATAGCTCATTTGAGCCCTTTGAGCTAACGCCAAGGAGCTAAGAGAGACAATCTCGATATCATCACCGCTAAATTCTAATCCTAAAATAGAGTAAATTTGACTTAATTTCATCATACTTCCATCATTACTGAGCCACTTCGGACTATTTGTATTGGGTTATATTTTTTCATAACTTTAATAAAACAATCAATTCTAGCAGAGTTATCACAACCCATTATTATTATGTATTGTTCATTTGCGTTAGCTACTATAGCGTTATATGATTTTAATATCGCATCAAGTCCGCTAAAATCCTCATTTAGCGAAATTTTGATAAGCGCCATCTCTTTTTCTACATATTCGCCACTATCATCTATAACTTTATAAGTTGGTATGAGTTTGTGAAGTTGCTTAACGATCTGCTCAAATACTCTAGCATCGCCACTTGTGGTGATCGTAACCCTAGAAAATTCACTCTCTGGCACAGGAGCTACAGTCAAAGAGTCTATATTGTACCCACGCCCTGAAAATAGCCCAACTATACGGCTTAAAACCCCGTGTTCATTTAATACAATTGCAGAAATAACCCTTCTCATTCTCACTCCAATATCATATTATAAATAGCCGCACCGGCTGGCACCATAGGCAAGACATTTTCAAATCTATCTATTTTAACCTCAATCACACTCACGCACTCACACTCTAAAGCGGCATTTAAAGCAGATTCAAATTCGCTCTTTGTAGTAGCTACAAATCCCTTACCGCCAAAGCCTTCGCAAATTTTGACAAAATCAGGCTGAATGCTAAGATCGGTATTAGAGTATCTCTCATCGTAAAAAAATGTTTGCCACTGACGCACCATACCTAAGAAATTATTATTTAAGATGATATTTATCACTCGTTTTTTATTCGCTACTAAGGTCATTAGCTCTTGGATATTCATCAAAAATCCACCATCACCGCTAACAGCAATAACAGGCGCATCACTAGCCCAAGCAGCCCCCATCGCAGCTGGAAGTCCATACCCCATAGTACCTAAACCACCACTTGTAAGTAGCTGTCTAGGGCGATTAAATGGGAAAAATTGCGCAACCCACATTTGGTGTTGGCCGACATCTGTGGTGATTATGCTCTCTTTTGGCAAAATTTCTCCCATTTTTTCTATTACCCATTGAGGCTTTAAGACTTCATCACTATCTTTATAATTAAGCGGGTGAAGCTTTTTGTAAATTTCAATCTGATCTCTCCAAGCGCTAAATTCATCGCCATTTAAATTTATCTTCTCATTTAATTCTATCATTACATTTTTCAAATCGCCAACAATAGGATAATCTACTTTAACAATTTTACCAATGCTACTTGGGTCTATATCTATATGTATGATTTTGGCATTTTTGGCAAATTCGCTTAGTTTGCCTGTAACTCTATCATCAAATCTAGCCCCAAGACAGATGATCAGATCAGCCTCGCTTAATGCCATATTTGCAGCATAACTACCATGCATACCAACCATAGCTAAATTTAAAGGATTAACAGGGGTTAAAACTCCAAGCGCCATTAGAGTCTCTACTGCTGGAATTTGAGTCTTTTGGATAAATTCTCTAATCTCATCACTAGCCCCGCTACTTACAGCGCCACCGCCTATATAGGCTATTGGTTTTTTGGATGCCATGATGGCTTCACAGGCCTTTTTAATCTGATTTGGATGGCCTTTTGTGGTTGGCTTATATGTTTTCATCTTTATCTCGCTAGGATACTCAAAATCGCCAATAGCAGCCGTTACATCCTTAGGTATATCTACATGGACTGGGCCTGGGCGGCCACTTCTTGCGATATAGAAAGCTTGTTTTAAGATAAGTGGCAACTCTTCGATGCTTTTGACTAAAAAATTATGCTTCACACAAGGCCTTGATATACCTACGGCGTCAATCTCTTGAAATGCGTCTGTGCCGATTAATGGTAGGCCAACTTGACCGCTAATTAAAACTAATGGGATGGAATCAGCATACGCCGTAGCTAGACCGGTTATAGCGTTTGTAAATCCTGGGCCACTAGTTACAAATGCCACGCCAACTTCGCCACTAACTCTTGCGTAACCATCGGCTGCATGTAGGGCTGCTTGTTCGTGGCGAGTTAAAATATGTGTGAAATACTCTTGTTTATATGTCTCATCATAGATATTTAATGCTGCGCCACCAGGATAACCAAAAACAACGCTAACACCTTCGTGTTTTAGCGCTTCGCTTATCATTTGCGAGCCATTTAGCTTTTTCATATTTTTACCTTTAATTAACTTTGATTTTCAAATTCTTTGATTATAGCATTAATTTTATTCAAAAAGTTTAAAAATATGAAATTAAATCAAATTAAATTATAAATGTATCAAATTTACACATTGAATTTATATTTTCTATCACCTCTTGGGCGTTTTGGCAATTTATGCTATTTGGAATTTGAGTTTTTCTCCCCCAATTGACATTAATATATGGTATATTGGCATTTTGTGCTGCTAAAAAATCTTTATAGCTATCACCTACAAATATAGCCTCTTTTTTGAGTTTGTCTTTTATAAAATTTAGCATATCTGGGGCTGGTTTAGGCGGCATTGTATCACTAGCACCCACAACTATCTCAAATTTGTCTAATATTTTAAGATTTGATAGTATTAGCTCTAGGCTAGAATTTGGAGCATTAGAAGCAACGGCGATTTTATAGCCTATTTGCTCTAAATACTCTATTAAATTCAAAGCATCTTGATAGATTGTAGCATGAATAAAATAGTTTTTTTGATACTCTTCTTCAAAGATTTTAGCTAGATTTTTGCTAATCTTCTCAACACCATAAAATTCAATCATAAAGTTTTTATCTGGATTATTGATAACTTCTATGATATCTTCATCAAGTAGCTTAGGCATATTTAGCCCTTCTCGCATATAATTTATGGTGTTACAAATAGCTTTTGCGCTATCAATGAGCGTCCCATCCATATCAAAGATGATAACTCTATTCATAAATTTGGCCTTTGTGTTTGTCTTTTTTATAAGTTTTGGAATTTTTAAGCTTCTCAAGTGAATTTGCAGCTTTTAAAAGCGTTGTTTTATCATCACTATTAATTACTAAATTGACGAATTCGCAAAGCGATTTTGAGTATGGTTGGTCTAGATAAACAGGCTCAATTTTGGATAAAATTTGAGCATTTTTATCTATAAGAGATCTGAATTTAATAGGATCATAATCATCTCTTTTTAAGCTTTTTATAGCTAATATAGCAAATTTCTCAAGCCCACGCAGATATTTGACTCGTTTTGCTTTATCGTTCATGGTTTTACTATATCTAGCCCTTTTTGTGTAGCTAAAAGCATACCACCGGATAAATTTATCACATCTTTATATCCGTGTTGGATTAAAATTTCAGAACCCCTTTGACTTCTATGCCCACTTCTACAAATTAGAGCGATCTTTTTGTTTGGGTCAATTTTGTTTTTAATTTCATCTATGAAATTTTCATTATAATTGCCGTTATTATCAGTTAAATTTACCAATATCGCACCCTTTAAAACGCCATATTCCCACTCGACTGGAGAGCGAATATCTATAATTTGTATATTATCATCATTTACTACATTTTCATCAATTTCTATTGTAATATACTTGGCCATAGCCATTATAGCGCTACAAAATATCATCATTAACACCTTTAACATTTTATATCCTTTAAATTTGATTTAGCGATTTTAATAGCTCATCAGAGCTTACTAAGCCAGTTATTTGAGATTTTAACTCACCTTTATTATAGATTAGCAAAACCGGTGGGCCAAAAATTTGATACTCTCTCATCAGCTCTTGATTTTCTATACTATTTTTGCTTAAATCAATTTTAATAAGCCTAAAATTATTTAATTTTTCCATTATTTCTTTTTTGGTAAAGACCTCATTTTCAAGCTCTTTACAATTCACGCACCAACTAGCCCAAAAATCTATAAAAAGCGGAGTTTGGCTAGATTTTATAATATTTTTAAGTTCTTTTAGGTTGGTTACATACTCAAATTTAAGCTCATTTTTAGGTTGTGCGATTTGTGATATTGGCTTTAAATTTGGTGCTAATTTATTAACACTAAAATCCAAAATCACCACTATACTAATAGTAAAAATAATTATAGATATAGCCTTAATCACCCTTTGAGTAGCACTAGTAGCACTCTCAAAAGCACCAAATAAACTAGCTAAAACAACCCCTAAAATAGCATAGCCAACCATAGCAAATTCATCTGTTATCAGTGGCGAAACTACCCAAATAGCCATCGCTAGCATGATAAAACCAAATAGAATTTTGATTCTTACCATCCATTCGCCTGGTTTTGGCAAGAACTTGCTAGCCCCAAGCCCGATAGCAAGAAGTGGCAAGCCCATCCCAAAACTCATAACAAACAAAGCCACGCCACCAACTACCATATCACCGCTATTTGCGATATATAGCAGTGCTCCAGCTAACGGCGCTGCTACGCATGGACCAACAATCAAAGCTGAAGTCACACCCATAAATATTACACCGCTGATGTGGCCGAATTTGGAGCTTTTGGCATTGATATAGCTTTGTAATCTCTTAGGCATTTCAAACTCAAATAGCCCAAACATTGATAAGGCTAATATAACAAATAATATGCTAAATATGATTAATACCGCTGGAGTTTGGAGTAATCCTTGAATACTAGCGCCTAAAAAACTAGCGATAACTCCAGCTATAGCGTAGGTTACGCTCATGCTTAATACATAGATAAGGCTAATTATAAATCCGCTTTTAAGGCTATTAGAACCCTTAGCAACTATCAACCCAGAAAGGATCGGGATCATGGGAAATATACACGGGGTAAGAGAGAGCAAAACGCCATAGATAAAAAATGTAGAAATCACCCATAAAATCGAGCTTTTTTCTAAATTTGAAGCGATTTGGGATTGATTGTTTTGCGTGGTTTTGCTATTTTCATTTAGTGATTTTTGGTCCAATTTACTTGCTATAACCTTGCCATCTGTGTCAAATTTAATCTCAAATTTATCCCGTAAGGGCTGATAGCAAAATCCATCATCGCTACAACCTTGATAGTAAATATCAAGATTAAAATCTCTTTTATCTATCGCCAATCCTGCGGGGATAAATAGCTCTAAATCTCTATAAATTTGATAGTTATCATATTTTATAGCCTTAGGGAGATTTAAAAAATTTGTAATATCTTTGCTATTTAGCTCTATTTTAATCTTATCTTGATATAGATATACCCCATTAGCGATATCAAATTTAGCTATTAAGCCACTTTGATTATCGCCATTAATTGTGATTTTAAAGGCGTCTTTAGGCTCTAACACACTAGCTAGGCATAAAGATACTATAAAAATTGATATATATAATAGCTTTTTCATATATTAAATTTGTTTAAATATCTCTACAGCATCTAGCTGTTCCCACGGATAGTTAGTGACTCCGACCTGACCTTTGGCTGCTACATCAGCGTATAAAAATGTATCTTTGCTAGGCTTATCAAGGCCAAATTTATCTGTGATCCATTTTGGGGTTAGAGCGAATTTGTCATGTACAAATTGAGAAAGCTTATCATCATTGCTATTTATATTTGTTCCCATACAATCTACGCTAACGCTAACAGGTTTTGCCACACCTATAGCGTAACTTAGCTGGACTATACACTTTTTAGCAAGGCCTGCTGCGACTATATTTTTAGCTATCCATCTAGCTGCGTATAGACCGCTACGGTCGACTTTTGTGTAATCTTTGCTGCTTTGAGCGCCACCACCGATTGGTGAGTATCCACCGAAGCTATCTACGATTAATTTTCTACCTGTTAGACCGCTATCGTGAAGTGAGCTGTGATTTACATATCTGCCTGTTGGGTTTATATAGATTATTGTTTTATCTTTGTCATAAAGCTCTTTTGGTAGTCCAGCGCCATCTATTAAGCTTTGGATTAAGGCTCTTACCTCTTCTATCTTTAAGCTTTCAACACTTGGGGCTGAGACTACTATTGTGTGGATTTTTTCTGGTTTGCAATTTTCAAAATTTGATTTTGTGCCATAGTCTATTGTAACTTGAGTCTTTATATCTACGCCTAATTTATCAGGGTTTTTAAGAGCGTATTCATAAACTTTATCACAAAGCACTCTTGCGTAAGTTATCGCTGCTGGCATTAAATTTTCAGTCTCACTTGAAGCGAATCCAAACATTATACCTTGATCGCCAGCACCGATTTCACCGCTTTGTTGATCAACTCCTTGATTGATATCGGGGCTTTGCTGATTCAAAAATACATCTACTTCTATATCATCAGGATGAAGGCATTGGGCTTTGCTAAAATTTGGATTGCCGTTATAGCCTATCTTTGCTAGGGCATTTTTCACCACTTCTCTATACTCGTGGTGGCTTAAATTTACACTTGAGTTGATCTCGCCGCCTATTACAATGTGCTTTCCAGCGACAAAAACCTCGCTAGCTACCCTAGCCTTTGGATCTTGAGATAATATCGTATCAACGATAGTATCAGCTATGATATCAGCACATTTATCTGGGTGTCCGGGGCTTACAACTTCGCTTGTAAATAGATACATATTTTTCCTTATTTTTGCAATTTTTGACGTGGATTTTAGCATAATTTTTGTAAATTATATATTAATTCTATACCCTAAATTAATAGTAGCAATTGTTTGGATATCTTTTTAATAGATTTTAAAAATTTAATAATATAAAATATTAGGTTAATCTATATTCAAATAATTAACAATATAAGTAATACGACAAATATAAAATAATTTGTAAATTATTATATTTAGAACAATATAAAATTAAGTTAAAAATTTAGTGTATTTTTTAAAGTTTTGTAAAGCCAAATTTAATTAAATTTCAAATATAATATTAGTTTTTATTAATTAAAAAGGATTTTAATGATTAGACATATTGCTAAGCGATATAAAGATGGGAATTTGATAATTCAAATTTTAGTTGGTATTGTTTTTGGTGGGATTTTAGGATTTATAGCTCATAGTGGTAATTCATTTGCTCTAAATTTAACTGATTTAGCAGCGATCTTAGGCTCTCTTTTTGTAGGTGCGCTAAAAGCTGTGGCGCCTGTTTTAGTATTTGTGTTAGTAAGCGCCTCTATAGTACTTAAAGAATTTGGCCGTACTAATGGAATGAAAAATGTGATAATATTATATCTAATTGGCACATTTTTAGCCTCTTTGGCTGCTGTGTGTGTTAGCTTTATATTTCCTACTACTTTAGTGTTACAAAATACATCTGTAGCTATGAGCACAGCACCTAGTAATATAGCAGTGGTATTAAAAGATTTAGTATATAAGATTGTAGATAATCCACTAAATGCTATTGCAACTGGTAATTATATTGGGATTTTAGCTTGGGCTATTGCAACTGGTTTGGCTCTTAGGTATTGTAGCAATGAAACAAAAAGAGTATTTAAAGATATTAGTGAAGCAATTACAAGAATAGTTAAATTTGTAATTCGTCTAGCGCCATTTGGTATTTTTGGTCTTGTAAGCATCAGCGTAGCTCAGACTGGATTTGCCGCACTTGGTGGATATGTAAAGCTTTTATTTGTTCTTGTAGGGACTATGCTATTTGTGTCTTTTGTGATAAATGCTGTTATTGCTTTTATAGTTACTAGAAAAAATCCATATCCACTTATAATGACATGTATAAAAGAGAGTGCTATTACGGCGTTTTTTACCAGAAGTAGTGCTGCAAATATTCCTGTAAATATGAATTTATGTAAAAAATTAGAACTAAATGAAGACCTATACTCTATCTCTATACCTCTTGGAGCTACTATCAATATGGCCGGTGCAGCTGTTACCATAGCTGTGCTTTCTCTTAGTGCAGTTTATACTTTAGGGATTGAAGTTGGATTTTGGAATGCCTTATTACTTAGCATTATAGCAGCAATTGGAGCATGTGGTACTAGCGGTGTAACTGGTGGCTCGCTTATGCTTATTCCATTGGCATGTTCATTATTTGGAATTAGCAATGATATAGCTATGCAGGTTGTAGCTATAGGATTTATTATTGGAGTGATTCAAGATTCAGTAGAGACTGCATTAAATAGCTCTACAGATGTTTTATTTACTGCTATTGCATCAAATAACACTAAGGGAGTATGATATGATATGGGATCTATCTAAATTTTTTAATAGTAGTGATGAGTTGGATAAGTTTTGTCTAGATTTACAAAATAGAGCTAATGAGTTTAAAACCAAATTTAGCCAAAATTTAAGTAATTTAAATGCTAATGAGTTTCAAAATGCGATGAGTGAGTATGAGGAGATTTTATCTAGTATTGGTAAGATTATGAGCTATGCATACTTGAAATTTGCCAAAGATACTAGCACTGGGGCTTTCTTGGCTAAATATGAAGAGATTTGTGCTAAGATCGAAGAGATTGTGCTGTTTTTTGAGATTGAATTTAATGAGTTAAAGAGTGAAATTCAAAATAATTTTATATCCAATACGCCCAAATTTAGCTACTATTTAGAGAATTTAGCCAAAAATAAGCCACATCAATTAAGCTTTTTAGAAGAAAGAATCCTACTAAGGACAGCAAACACAGGAGCAAGTGCATTTAGTAGATTATTTGATGAGAGTATGGCTAGGGCTAGATTTGAGTTTCGTGGGCAAAGTTTAAAAGAAGAAGAGATCTTATCTAAACTTAGTAGCGATGATAGAGAGATAAGAAAAGAGGCCGCAGTAGCATTGAGCCAAGGTTTAAAGCCTATGCAACACCTATTAACATATATATACAATATGATTAAAACTGATCTTAAAAATAGCTGCGAATTGCGTGGATATGAGTATGGCGAATCTAGCAGACATCTAAGCAATCAAATAGAAAAATCAAGCGTAGATGCCCTAATCAAAGCTAGTGAAAATAGCTTTGATTTGGTGAGTAAATTTTATGATAAAAAGCGTGAAATTCTAGGATTTGATAAGCTATATGATTATGATAGATACGCACCTCTTGGTGGCGATGAAAAGATGGAATTTGATGAGGCAAAATCCATCGTTATTAAGGCATTTAGCGAGTTTAGTCCGCTATTTGGTGATTTGGCTAAAAGGGCTTTTGATGAGAATTGGTGCGATGTCTATCCAGATGAGAATAAACAAGCTGGAGCCTTCTCACACTCTGCTAGTAGCGATATTCATCCATTTGTTTTATTAAATTTCACAGGTAGAAGAAGGGATCTATTTACACTAGCTCACGAGTTGGGTCATAGTATCCATCAATATCTTAGCTATAGTGTTGGGTATCTAAGCTCTCACACACCGCTAACTACGGCTGAGACGGCGTCAGTATTTTGCGAGATGCTAGTTTTTGAATATATCAAAAATAGCCTTCCAAAAGAGCAAAGAGTGGCTCTATTAGCTGGTAAAATAGAAGATATCTTCGCTACACTTTATAGACAGATAAATTTTACGACCTTTGAGCGTCGCATTCACTCATACGAGGGTGAAATTTCAAGCGATGAAATAGATAGAATTTGGCTTGAAGAGAGCAAAAAGATGTTTGGTGAGTCTTTGATTTTAAATGATTATTATAAAATTTGGTGGAGTTATATACCGCATTTTATACATTCGCCATTTTATTGTTATGCTTATTCCTATGCTCAATTGCTTGTTTTGGCTCTATTTGGCCTGTATAAGAGTGGAAAATGTGAGAATTTTGTAGAGATTTATACCAAATTTTTAAGCCTAGGTGGCAGCAAAAGCCCAAAAGAGCTTGTAGGGATGTTTGGTTTTGATATTGATGATGAGAAGTTTTGGAATATTGGTATTGATCAAGTGGCAAATTTGGTTAATGAGTTTATAAAAGGGGAGTAAATTTATGCTTGAAGAGATCCTAGAAGATAGAGAATTTGGCTCTATGATGCGTAGAAATATCTATGATTTATTAAATTTTTTGATAGAAAAAGGGGCTACATTTGATATTTTAGCAAATACTAAATTTGTAAGCTTTAATCCCGAATTGCCTGATGAGATCAGATCTAGTTTTAATCCATCTGTGATTTTATTTAGCTTAGCTGGATATACGCTAAGTAGTGTAGAGATTAGCCGTGATGAGATAAAATTTGAAGCTGGGTTTGGTGCTGATGACTTTGCTAGTGTAGTAAGCATACCAATAGGTGCTATAATCAGAGTTAGTATAGATGAAAATATAGTACTAATAAATTTCGCTACATATAACCCAAATGACTCAAAAACAAAACAAGAGCACTCAAAACAGATATTTTTAAATAACCCTAAAAATAGAGATATTTTCAAAGGTCAATAGATATCTTGCTTACCTTTTCTAATATATTATCACTCTCTCTAAGCCCGGCTATAAAGACTGGGCGAGTGATTCGCACTCCATCTATATCTATAGGAAATAGCGTTTTATTCTCAATCTCTTTTTTTATAAGAAATTTAGGCAAAAATGCCACATACTCTTTGGATTTGTTATTTAACATAGCAAATTTAGTAGCTATAGCGCCATCTAGGGTATAAATAGTGTGAAGCTCATCATAATTTACCCCAAATTGCTCGAAATATCCTTTTAAAAAGGCCTTTGTCCTATCTGTAATGAAGTTAAAATCGCTTAAATTTGCTGGGGTGATATTTTGTTTTGGGATCATATTAGAAACTAAGATTATCTCATACTCAAATAGCTTATAAAATATCAATTGATCATTATATAATCTCTCTTGAATCATGATAATATCACATCTTTTATCTACTAGGCTTGCGACTAGATCATTAGTAGAATCTACTATTTTGACATCTAAATCGCTATTTATAACATCACAAATTTTATCTAGCATAAAAGGCAAAATTGCATGAGCTATAAGTAGATTGGTAGCGACTGATATTTTGAATTTCTCATCTTTTATTCTATGAGCTTCTTCTTTGAATCTAAACATTGCACCTTCAAATTTAAGGCATAATTTATAAAATCTATCACCCTCTTTTGTAAGCACTATTCCATTTTTACGCCTGACTAAAAGAGTTGTTTGTAGCGATTCTTCAAGTTTTTTGATCTGTAAGGTAACAGCTGGTTGTGATAGACCTAGAATTGCTGAAGCTTTAGAAAAGCTTTTTTCTTTGACAATTGTCATAAAAGTGTAGATTTTATTGAAATCGAACATCAATAGCCTTTTTTGATTTTCTGTTTTTAAATTCTAATAGCTCCAAGCTTAAATTAAATTTTAATTTTATATAATTTTCATTTTTACAACTATTTAAGAGTAAAATTGTAACTTTTAGTAACACATATTTTTATTAAGTTTAAATTTGGTATAATCTTAGCTTTATTAACAAAAAAGAGTAATATATGGATAAATTATTAAATTCCCTAAATGAAAATCAAAAGATCGCCGCTACTCATATAGATGGGCCGATGCTTATCTTAGCCGGTGCTGGAAGCGGCAAGACCAAAACCATAACCACGAGATTAGCATATTTAATAGGTGAAGTCGGCATAGACCCATTAAACACTCTTACGCTTACATTTACCAACAAAGCCGCATCCACAATGAAGCAAAGAGCGATGAGTATGCTAAATTCCAACGCCAATCCCCTACTTTGTACATTTCATAAATTTGGATTATTGTTTTTAAAATTTCATATAAATGAGTTAAATAGAAGCAATAATTTTATAATAATAGATAGCGATGATAAGAAAAAGATCTTAAAAGAGATAGAGAGCGAAGTCCAAACCGCCATAGTAGCAAATGAGATATCAAAATACAAAAATATGCTTTTAAGTGTTGAAGCTGTGATGGATAGCTCTAAATTAAATGCTCAATACACAAAGACAAATTACGAAAAAATAGCCAAAGCTTATAAATTATATGAAGAGTATTTAAAGAGCAATAACTTAGTTGATTTTGATGATCTTTTATGCTTGACTTATAATATTTTGGCTAAAAATCCAGATTTGAGCGATCAAATTTCAGATAGATATAAGTATATAATGGTAGATGAGTATCAAGATACAAATGATTTACAATACAAATTACTTCGCCAGCTTTGCTATAATCACCAAAATTTAGTTGTCGTAGGCGATGATGATCAAAGCATATATGGATGGAGAGGTGCAAGGATAGAAAATATCTTGAATTTCAAAGATCAATTTAGTAGCGTCAAACTAATCAAATTAGAGACTAATTACCGCTCTACTCCATCTATACTAAATGCCGCTAATGAGCTAATAGATCACAATAGAACAAGGCTTGGCAAGAGACTAGTCAGCCAATTAGCAGATGAAAATCCTATAGAAATTTTAGAACATAGTGATGAAAATGCTGAAGCTAAAAACATCGCTACAAAGATAAATAAACTCCTATCAAGTGGCGTATCGGCTAATGAAATTGCTATTTTATATAGAGTTAATGCTCTATCAAGAAGCTTAGAAGATGGGTTAAACAAAGCTAGAATTCCATATAAAATGGTAGGCGGAGTCAAATTCTATGAAAGGGCTGAAATCAAAGATATTATAAGCTATTTAAGGCTGATTTTAAACCCAAATGATGACTTCTCTCTAACTCGCATTATCAATCGCCCAAAACGGGGTCTAGGCAAGGTGAGTCTAGCTAAATTAGAGAAATTTGCCTTTGATAGCAAAACTTCTTTATATAATGCGATATATATTGCTGGTGAAGATGTATTGAGCAAGAAATTAAGCCAAACATTAATTGAACTAGCAAACAATATAAAAGAGCTATCAACTCTAGCACCATACGATTTGATAAGTAGATTTGACTCTATATTTAGGATAAAGGCATATTATGAGAGTCTGCCTGATGGAGCTGAGAGAGTTATAAATATTGATGAATTTTATGCTTTATTAAAAGATCATATATTAAATACGGAGAATTTCGATTTAGAAGAGTTTTTAAATGAGCTTGCGCTTGAGAGCGAACAAGATAGAATTAGCGATGATGCTATATCTATTATGAGCGTCCATGCTAGTAAAGGGCTTGAGTTTGAGCATCTATTTGTAATTGGGCTTGAAGAGGGATTTTTCCCGCTTCTTGGCGATGGAAGCGATATAGAAGAAGAGAGACGCCTAGCGTATGTAGCCATCACTAGGGCTAAAAGGGGATTAAATTTATCATACTCAAATTCACGGTTTTACAAAGGCCAAAGATCAAGGCTAAATAGATCAAGATTTCTAAGTGAAGCTGGTCTTTGCGAAGGCTCTTTAAAGATAGAGAACCAAAATGAGTTTAAAAAAGGCGATCTAATCAAGCATAAAATTTTTGGTATCGGACGAGTTGTAGAGGTGGCTAAAATCAAAAATGAATTTAAACTAAAAATAAATTTTGGTGGAAATATCAAAGATATTATCTCATCTTTTGTAGAGAAGGTTATATGAATAGGCTATTTGTAGCGTATAAGCCAAAAGGTATGGTATCAAACCACTTTTTAAGCAGACTTAAACGAAAATATGGAGTCAAAAAGGCTGGATTTTCTGGGATTTTAGATCCATTTGCGAGTGGATGCTTGATTGTGGCATTTGGGGCATATACAAGGCTATTTAACTATCTTAAAATTGAGCCTAAGGTATATAGAGCCACGCTCTGGCTGGGGGCTAGCTCACCTAGCTTTGATAACCAAAATATCACACAAATTCAAAACACAAAAGCCCTAGATGAAGCCAAAATCAAAGATGAATTAAATAGATTAAAAGGTCAAATCACCTACACGCCACCAAAATTTAGCGCCAAAAAAGTTGAAGGCAAAAGAGCTTATGAGTTAGCTAGAATGGGTAGGGAATTTGAGCTAAAAGAGTGTGAGATGGAGATATTTGATGTGAAATTTATCCACTACTCTCATCCATTTTTAACCTTTGAGATTAAGGTTTCAGCTGGGTCATATATAAGGTCTTATGCTCAAATTTTATCACAAAATTTAGGCCAAATCGGCACTCTAAGTGCTCTTGAGAGAGTTAGCGAAGGTGAGTTTGAGTTTAAAAACGAAACACCACTTGATCCACTAAAATATCTAAATTTAACCAAAAATAGCTATAAAGGTGATATATTTGATATAATTTTAGGCAAAAAACTAAAAGCCACCGATTTTATATCTAGTAGCGATGGAGAGTATGTGATAGAGTATGATGGTGCTTTTAGCATAATTAAAATAGAAAATCAAGAAGTAAAATATATGATAAATAGGATGGAAAAATGCTTATATTAACAAGACGAGCCTCAGAGTCAATACAGATTGGTGATGATATAGAGATAAAAATTCTCAACACCACAAACCAAACTGTAAAAATAGCAATTGAAGCCCCAAAAGATATCTTAATTTTAAGAAAAGAGCTAGTAAAAGAAGTAGCTGATAATAACGCAGCAGCCAGCACACCAAAGCAAAATTTACTAGATCTTTTGGCTAAAAAGATATTTAAATGAAAAGCTTTGCTAAGTTAAATATCTTTTTAAAAATTGTTGGATTTCGTGGTCAATATCATGAGCTTAAATCTAGATTTATTCTCTATAAAGAGCTTTACGATGAGATAGACTTGGTGAGCAGAATTAGCGATGGACTCATAATCGATAACCCATTTAGTGATAATATAATTTTCAAAGCTTATAGTCAAATATCAAATTTGGGTTTTGCTAATGAGCTTGATGAGTATTTTAAAGCTAATCAAGTAAAACTAACCAAAAATATCCCAATTGGCGGTGGTTTAGGTGGCGGAAGTAGCAATGCTGCGGCCTTTTTACACTTAGTAAATGAGAGATTGAATTTAAATATCTCTAATGATAAATTGATTAAAATCGCTCACAATATCGGAGCGGATGTGGCGTTTTTTCTAAGTGGATTTGACGCTGCTAATGTAAGTGGAATTGGCGAGATTGTCGAGCCTTTTGATGATGAAATTCCAAATTTAGAACTCATTACAAGCCCTATTTTCTGCTCTACTCCAAAGGTATTTGCGCAATATAGAGCTGAATTTAAGGAATTTGATATGGATTTAGCTAATAGGCTTTGGGGGTTAAAAAGTAGTGAAATTTTAAATAATTATAAAAATAGCGATTTAAATGATCTATTAAAACCTTGCCAAACTCTATATAGTGAGCTAAAAATATCAGATAATGAGTTTCTAAGTGGGAGCGGAAGTAGCAAATTTAAACTAAAAATTTAATATAAAAAAGTAAAATATATAAACTCAAATTTAAAGGAAAAATATGAAAGTACTACTAATAAAAGATGTCAAAGGTCTAGGCAAGGCCGGAGAGGTAAAAGATGTAAAAGATGGCTATGGCAATAATTTTTTAATAGGCAAAGGATATGCTAAGGCTGCCACAGACGCTGTTTTAAGGCAGTGGGAAGCCGCTAAGAGAAATGAAGCCCAAATTAAAGAATATGAGATTAGCCAAAATGAGAAGTTAAAAGATGAGTTAGCTGGGGTTAAAATCACTATAAAAACAAAATTAGGCGCCAATGGAAGCCCATTTGGTAGCATTACCAAAGATGAGATAGCAAAAGCATTAAAAGAGCAAAAAGGCTATGAAATAGACAAAAAATCCCTAGAATGTGATAATATCAAATCACTTGGTGAGCATGAAATTTCAGTAAAATTAACCCATCAAATTCACGCTAAATTTAAGATTGAAATAGTAGGTGAGTAATGTTTCATGCGACAACGATATTGGCTTACAGGGGCGATGATGCCGCAGTTATAGGTGGTGATGGTCAAGTAAGCTTTGGTTCTACAATTTTAAAAGGCAATGCTGTTAAGATAAGAAAGCTATATGGCGGGAAAATTTTAGCCGGATTTGCTGGTTCTACTGCTGATGCGTTTAATCTTTTTGATATGTTTGAGAGAATTTTGGATGGGGTTAAGGGTGATCTGTTAAAAGCTGTTATTGAATTTAGCAAAGAGTGGCGAAAAGATAAGGTTTTAAGAAAACTTGAAGCTATGATGCTAGTATTAAATAGGGAGCATATATTTTTGCTTAGTGGTAATGGCGATGTAGTTGAGCCAGAAGATGGCAAGATAGCTGCTATCGGAAGTGGTGGAAACTACGCACTTTCAGCTGCTAGAGCATTGGATAAATTTGGCTCACTTGATAGTGAAGAGCTAGTAAAACAGAGCCTTAAAATAGCCGGAGAGATATGTATCTATACAAACACAAATATAAAAACTTATAAATTAACGGATTAGAGATGAATTTAACACCAAAAGATATAGTAAAATTTTTAGATGATTATGTAATTGGTCAAAATGATGCTAAAAAGGTTATCGCTATTGCGCTTCGTAATCGCTATAGGCGTATGCAATTACCAAGCAATATCCAAGATGATATAGTGCCTAAAAATATCTTAATGATAGGCTCAACCGGTGTTGGCAAAACTGAGATCGCAAGACGCCTTTCAAAACTATTTGGGTTGCCTTTTATCAAAGTCGAAGCTAGTAAATATACAGAAGTTGGCTTTGTAGGTAGAGATGTAGAGTCGATGATAAGAGACTTAGCGATGGCGGCGCTAAATTTAGTCAAGCAAGAGCATAGAGAGAAAAATAGTGATAAAATAGAAGAGTATATAGAAAAGAGAATTCTAGAAAAGCTCCTTCCACCGCTACCAAATGGCGCAACTGATGAGAAAAAAGAGCAGTATGAAATCAGCTATGAGAAGATGAAACAAAAGCTAAGAGATGGCAAACTTGATGACCTTACAATCGAGATTGAAGTAGATCAATCGAGCTTTGAAGCTGGGGCGAATTTGCCACCTGATATGGCAGCTATGCAAGAGAGCTTTATCAAAGTTATAGGTATCACAAATAAAAAAGTAAAAAAAGAGCTAAAAGTAAAAGATGCCAAAGAGAGTCTAAAAAACGAAGCTAGTGAAAAAATCTTAGATATGGATAGTATCAAATCAGAAGCCCTAAAAAGAGCGCAAAATGAGGGAATTATATTTATCGATGAGATTGACAAAGTAGCTGTGAGTAGCTCAAGCTCAACACGCCAAGACCCTAGCAAAGAAGGAGTCCAAAGAGATCTATTGCCTATTGTAGAAGGTAGCGATGTAACAACCAAATTTGGCACTATAAAGACAGATCATATACTATTTATCGCTGCTGGGGCGTTTCATATCTCTAAGCCAAGCGATCTAATCCCTGAATTACAAGGTAGATTTCCACTTCGTGTAAGCTTAGATAGTTTGGATGAAAATGCCCTATATGAGATCTTAACCAAGCCTAAAAATTCACTTTTAAATCAATATAAAGCACTTTTAAGCGTAGAAGAAGTTGATCTTGAATTTAGCGATGATGCTCTTAGACAGATAGCCAAATTAACACAAAACACCAACCAAAAAGTCGAAGATATCGGCGCTAGAAGACTACACACGGTTATTGAGAAGCTACTTGAGGATATTAGCTTTGATGCTGATAATTATAAGGGGCAAAAATTTATAGTAACTAAAGAGTTAGTAGATGAAAAATTAGGTGAAATTTGTCAAGACGAAGATAGAGCAAAGTATATACTATGAGAAGCGGGTTTATAACCTTAATAGGCAGGACAAATGCCGGCAAAAGCAGTCTTTTAAACTACTTGCTAGATCATAAAATTTCTATGGTATCGCACAAGCAAAATGCCACTAGGCGTAAAATTTTAGGCATTGTGATGCATGATGATAATCAAGCGATATTTATAGATACGCCTGGACTACACGATAGTAGCAAGGCGTTAAATAAATTTATGATACAAAGTGCTATAAAATCACTAGGTGATGCGGATGTTGTTGTCTTTGTAGCAAGCGTGTTTGATAGCGTGGAAAATTATGAAAAATTCTTAAATTTAAATAGCCCCCTACCCCATATAATCACACTAACTAAAATAGATGAAGTTAGCCAAGATAAGCTATTTAAAAAACTAAATGAGTATCAAAAATACTCAAATAATTTTCAAGCCATCATCCCAATCACAATCAAAAAACAAGCTTACAAAAAGATCTTTTTAGACGCTCTTATACCGCTTTTGCCTGAGCATCCACACTACTATGATCCTGAGTTTATCACCACAACAAATGAAAAAGATATATATAGAGATTTTATCTTAGAAGCGATATTTGAGTGCGTAAGCCAGGAGATTCCATATAGCTCTGATGCCATAATATCAAAGGTAAAACAGAGCGATATCTTAGAAATTCAAGCCAAAATAGTAACCGATAACGCTCATCACAAAGCTATTTTAATAGGTAAAAATGGAGCCACAATCAAGCGTATAGGCATCGTAGCTCGTAAAATCATAAGCAAATTTAGCAATCAAAAGGTCTTTATAAAATTAAGCGTAGAGGTGGATAAAAACTGGCACACAAATGAAAATAGCATTAAAAAATATTTAGATATAAAAGGTAATTAAATGTCATTTAATAGAGTTTTACAAGCCATAGAAGATATAAAAAGTGGCAAAATGATAGTTATGGTAGATGATGAAGATAGAGAAAACGAAGGTGATATCGTCTTTTCAGCAGCATTTAGTGATGTCCAAAAGGTAAATTTCATGATTACTCACGCTAGAGGCGTTGTATGTACGCCACTTAGCAAAGAATTAGCTGATAAATTCGAATTATATCCGATGGTTGGGGCCAATACTAGCTCTCATGAGACAGCATTTACAATAAGCATTGACGCTAAAAAAGCCACAACTGGAGTTAGCGCATATGAAAGAGATATGACAATCAAAATGCTAGTTGATGGCTCTACAAAGGCTAGTGATTTTGTAAGGCCTGGGCATATATTTCCCCTCATTGCCAAAAGTGGCGGTGTGCTAGAGAGAACTGGGCATACTGAAGGAAGCATAGATTTATGCAAGTTAGCTGGATTAGCCCCTGTGTCTGTGATTTGCGAAATAGTAAATGATGATGGGACAATGGCTAGGCGTGATGATTTGGAGAAATTTTGCGATAAATTTGGATTAAATATGGTTAGTATCGCCGAAATAATTGAGTATAGATTACACCACGAAAAATTAATTAGCGTTAGTAATCTTGGTAGATCACAAATCGCTGGTAAAAATGCCGACAAATACAGCATTACAGATCACTTAGGCAATACTCATTATGCGTTTATTTTTAACAAAATAGAGCCAATAACAAATGTGAAATTTCACAAGATAAAAGATGATATTGAGCTATTAAATTCTCATAAATTTGATGAGTTTGTCTCTCATATTGAATTGCTCGATCAAAAAGGCGGAATATTGATATTCTTAGCCGGTAAAGAAGATGATAGCAATCTAATCAAAAATTATGGCATAGGCGCACAAATCTTAAAATACTTCGGCGCTAGCGATATCAAAATCCTAAGCTCAAGCGAATTTAAAGAATTTGTAGCTATTAAAGGCTTTGGGCTTAATATTATCAATCAAAAGAGCTAATTGCTCTTTTGGCTGTTAGGTTTATTGAATTTGAGCTATTTTACCATTTTTATCACGAAATAATATAATATAAATTTCATGTCAAAATCACAAAATACCGCCATAAAACTCTAAAACCACAAATTCTGTGATACAGCGCCAAGCCCTACCCCAAAACCCAAATTTGATCCCAAAACACAAATCTCACCCATAAAACACAAATCTCACCCCAAAGCACAAAATTTAGCAAGCAAATTTCATATCCAAATGCCAATTTTTTTACTATTAAGCTCCGAATTTCACCGCAAAAACTCAAATCTACACAGCTTTGATACAATCCCGCATCAAATCTCGCCAATCCCTCCCGCTATAAACCTTAAAATCAAACCAAAAAAAACCAAATTTTACCCCAAAATACCAAATCCAAAAGCAAGGCTCCAACGCAGCATAGAGAGATCCGCAGCTTAAGAATTTAGCAGAGTTCGCACCCTCACCTTTTTTTACCTTAGGCAATCTTGGCTAATATATTTCAAATTTAATCTATAATTTTGCTATGATTACGCGGTTTTGGATTTTAAAGTACGTATTTGCCCCGCCTCCAAAATCCTAAAAGAAATCCTAAAAGAAATCCTAAAAGAAATCCTAAAAGAAATCCTAAAAGAAATCCTAAAAAAGCTAAATTTAATATTCAATCACACAAATTCAGAGCTTCTTAACCTTTAAATTTATTAAAATCATTAAATATCATATATTTCTTAAAAATCCCTTATCAATCTGCTCAAATCCTTGATCAAAAAATCCACTATCAGGCTCAGCAAAAAACTCATAATCAAAAATCACACTTTTCAAACTATGTAAATATAGCCTTTTAGCACTACTCTTAGCATATTTTTCATCACCGATAATCCCAAAGCCACTGCTAGCTAAATGGGCTCTAATCTGATGAGTCCTGCCAGTTTCTATATCCACCTTTAAAAGAGATTTTTTGCCCTCGACTGCTATTGGAGTGATGTGGGTTATAGCTTGTTTGCCGTTTTTTAAATCTATCTTTGTATAGGCTCCAGATTTTGTTCTTATAGTGCTTAGTGGTTGATCGATACTCAAATTTTCACACACTATACCTTTAATTATAGCCAAATAGGTTTTTCTCACCCTATTTTGCGAAAACTCTCTAATGGCTCTTTTTTGAAAATCTTCGTTTTTATATAGCATTATTACACCGCTAGTCTCTTTATCCAAACGATTTAGTAGTGGAAACTTAAATATCTCGGCGATCTTTTCACTCGTGATAAAAGGCGGTTTGTTGATTGCGATTATATTTTCATCTTCAAAAATTTTAGTTGGCTTTGATAATTTTGTGATTTTAAATTTCGCACTCTCTTTTAATAGCCCCCTAGCTAGCACTACCCTTTGCCCACCTACACTTACTAGTCCAGCATCGATTAGCTCTTTGGCTTCATTGTTTGAAATTCCCTCTTGTATAGCCAAAAGTTTATAAGCCTTTTCCATCATTATCCCTTTATCTCTTTTATAATCTCATTTAAATCACATATATTTGTGATTTTTGTATTTTGTAAATTTGAATTTAACTTATCCCAGACATTATCGTATGAGCAAAACTCTATCCCACTTACAGCTCTATATAGATCTTTTTGATTATGGATATACTCTCCGCTTAGAATTTTACACCCAAACTGAGCCGCCTCTATAGGATTATGCCCGCCAATCCCCTTTTCAAAGCTACCGCAAAGCACGACAATATCAGCAATTTGATATAAATTAACCAACTCTCCAAGAGTATCTACAAGGATAATTTGTGATCTTAACCCCATATTATCGCTAAATTTTTCAAAGCTCATATCGCTTTTGATACTATCTTTTATAATTTTATAGACACTATCAAATCTCTCAGGATGCCTTGGAGCTATAAAAAGTTGATCATTGAGGGATAAATTTAAATTTTTAAGCAGATTTATCTCTTCATTTTCGTGCGAACTAGCTATGATTATAACTCTTTTATCTGGCTTTACATAGCGTTTAGATGGTTTTACCAAGTTGGCCGATTTGATATTACCTACAACCTTGATATTTTTCGCACCAAGCCTAGATAGGCGATCTTTGTCTATATCGCTTTGAGCCAACACCAAATCCACATATTTAAAAAGATATTTGTAATAAAATTTAAATCTTAAATAATTTTTATAACTTTTATCGCTAATTCTAGCATTTAGAAGTATAGTTTTGCTCTTATTTAGCTTAGCGACTTTAAACAAATTTAGCCACAATTCAGCTTCAAAAACTATCAAAACATCAGCCTTCACCCACCAAAAAGGCAAAAAGCACTCAAAAGGCAAAAACCTACAATCAGCATATCTGCTCGCACGATCAAAGCCAGTTTGAGTAATCACACTAACCCTACAATCTCCTAACTTCTCAACCAAAGGCTCAATGGCGCAAGCCTCGCCAAAGCTACAGAGATGAAAGTGATATTTAGCAAATTTAGGTTTTGGATTTTTAAATAAGAAAAATCTCGCCTTTATACTACGGACAAACTTTTGCTTAAAACTCAATAACCACAAAAACGGCGATAAAATTAGAAGCAAAAGTGCCGTAAATAGAGTATATATCACTCCTCTATTGTCTCTTTATAGAGAATTCTTCCACAATGCGGACATGTAGTGATATCGTCGCTTTTAATTATATGAGCGTAGGTTTTATCATTTATTCTCATAAAACAGCCATAACAAGCCTGTTTTCTTACTGGCACAACGGCTGTATTTCTAGCCCATTTGCGAATTTTTTCATAAAATGTTAATATTTTTTGATTCATATCAGCTAGCAATTTCTCTTTTTGAGCATAAATTTTACTTCTTTCATCTTCAATATTTTTTAATTGATCCGCAACTTCGCTATTTAGGCCTTCAAGATCGCTTTGAGCTTGAGTTTTTTTCAGCTCAAGCTCAGATTTTAATAGATTTTTGCTATCAATAATTCTCTCAAGTCTATTTATCTCTTCATTTGCTGCTTCAAGCTGATCTTTGGCTAAATCCTCTTCTAAATTCAGCGCTTTTATCTCTTTTTCACTTTTTACTGCTGAAGTTTTTTTGCTAATATCTTTAATCTTGGTGTTAAATTCATTTATATGGGAATTAGTATTAGAGATTTGAGTTTTTAACTCTGATATTTCGTTATTAACTTTCTCTATATTTTCATCTATAGCTGCTATTTCGTCTTTTTTGAGTTGTAAATTTCTATTTATACTCTCAATTTGTGGCGCATAGTTATCAATTTTTTGATCTATTTGCGATAAATTTACAAGTTGTTGTAGATACTTATTCATTGATTTCCTTTTAGTTATCTGTATTCAAATGGATTTATTGAATTCGTGATTTTAGCAAAAAGATTAAATTTTTGCAAGTTAAATGCCAACGACTCCCCAAAATATCGCTCACTTTCAAAGTGATTAATATCAATTAAACTAAGCGAATTTTCATAAGATTCAAGCGCCGTATGATACTTAAAGTCTCCACTTAAGAAGCAATCTGTATCAAAACTACCAATCAACTCACTTCCACTTCCAGTACAAAGCGCTGCGGTTTTGATAAAATCACAACGCTTTACAACTCTCAAAGTGTTTAATCCTAATTTAGATTTAACCTTAGCTACAAACTCTTCAAAATCCTGATTTACTTCAAATTTTAAGATAAAATCACCATATTGCTTATAGTTTTTATATCCTAAAATTTCACCCAAAACAAATTTATTTAAAACCACCTTATCATAATTAGTATGCATAGAGATTAAGCTAATATCCTTTTTAATCATCTCTTTAATTAAATTTGATGGATATTTACCGCTATCAATTCTCTTTAAACCTTTAAAAATCAGCGGATGATGTGTGATAAAAAGAGTTTTAGGCTCTGCCTTAGCTACGATATGACTATCCAAATCCAAGCTAAGCACAATATCATCAAATTCATCACTCATACTACCTATTATCAATCCAGAATTATCCCAACTCTCTTGCAGTTCAAAGGGTGCTATGCTATCTAAAATAGCGTAAATTTCAGATATTTTCACCTATTTTAAGCTCTCTTTATAAGCCAAAGCACACCCCTTAGCTAGCTCTCTAATCTTAAGGATATAATCTTGCCTTTGCGTAACACTGATCGCCCCACGAGCATCAAGCACATTAAAAGTATGTGCCGCAAGCATACAATAATCATATGCTGGAAGTGCCAATCCATGCTCTAAAATCGCCTTACACTCACTAGAATAAGACTCAAACCACTCAAATAATTTAGTAGTATCAGCAATTTCAAAGTTATATTTGCTAAATTCAAATTCACCTTGCTTATGGACATCGCCGTAAGTTATCACATTGCCATTATGCTCATCCCAGATGATATCATAGACACTATCTTTATCTTGTAGATACATAGCCAATCTCTCAATTCCGTATGTTACTTCAGCGCTGATTAACTCGCATGGTATTCCACCAACTTGCTGAAAATATGTAAATTGAGTTACCTCCATACCATCTAGCCAAACTTCCCAGCCTAGGCCCCACGCACCAAGAGTCGGACTCTCCCAATTATCTTCAACAAATCTAATATCATGCTTTTTAAGATCCAAACCAAGTCTTTCTAAACTCTTTAAATATAACTCTTGGATATTTTTTGGACTTGGTTTCATTATCACTTGAAATTGATAGTAGCTGCCAAGCCTGTTTGGATTTTCGCCATATCTTCCATCAGTTGGGCGTCTAGATGGCGCCACATAGGCTACATTCCACGGCTTATCACCTAAAGAGCGTAAAAATGTAGCTTGATGATAAGTCCCAGCACCAGCTGGCATATCATAAGGTTGGACGATAATACAGCCTTGCTCATTCCAATACTGCTGTAAGGTTAAGATTATCTGGCTAAATGTCATAAATTTCCTTTATTGTCATTAAAATTCTCTATTGCTTTATTCCACATTAGCTTATATTTTCTCTTTAAAAACTCAACCTCTTCTTGAGCCAATTTAAGCTGATTAGTAAGCGTCTCTACTGTTTTTCTATCTTCATCATATAGCTCTTGCATAGAGTATAGAGCCTCTTTTAGAAATTTATTTTCATTTCTAAGCGCATCTAGGGTTTCATCTTTGGCATCTAAGACTTTTTCGTGTAAATTTAAGATAGTTCCGATGGTTTTTTCTACAAAGCTCTCGCCAGGCAAGGTGTGATTCTCGCTATTTATCACCATCTCGCCACTACTTGTTGGGACTACGCTCATGGTGCCTTCATTGGCTTCGATATAGACAATATCATTATCTATTTTTGTATTCAAAGCGCCTCTTTCGATCATACCATCTACAACTTCACGCTTTAAATGAACTAGCTGACAAAACTCATCAATAGCTAGATATGTCTTCATTTAGCACCACCTAGAAGAACCTCGATCTTTTTAGAATCTGCTTCTAATGATTTTGCTTGTTTCTCTCTATCTTCTCTTAGTTTTATAGCTAAATTTTCATCACTTAAGGCTAAAATTTGTATTGCTAAATAAGCGGCATTTTTGGCTCCGGCTTTGCCAATTGCTAGAGTTGCTACTGGCATACCAGCTGGCATTTGAACAGTAGAATATAAGGCATCTACACCATTAAGAGCAGATCCACCCATCGGCACACCAATAACTGGCTTGATAGTATAAGCCGCCACCGCTCCAGCTAGATGAGCCGCCATACCAGCTGCACATATAAATATAGCCGCCCCTTTGGCATCTGCTTCTTCTACATATGTGCGAGTTCTAGTTGGGCTTCTGTGAGCTGAGCTAATAATCATCTCATATTTAACATCAAATTCTTCTAAAATTTTAGCCGTTTCGCTAATAATCTCATAATCGCTCTTACTACCCATTATAATGCTTACAAATTTCATCTACTCTCCTTTTACAATCTCTTTACGCAAAAAGCTAAATTTAGGCAATTTAATAGGAAGCTTAATCTCATTTTCATTTCCACTATGAATTTCATCAAATTCCTTGCCTTTCAAGCTTATTAATTTTTTAAATTTAATATAGTATTTTTCATCTTTTTTATAGATGCTACCTAACTCATTTTCAATGATATTTATATCTGAATTTAATGGGGCAAATATCTCGTATTCGTGCTTTGTGTCTATTTTAAATTTAGTCTTAAAGCTATCACCATCAATGCTAATAGCATGAACTTGATGGGTGCCTTCTTCTATGCTATTTATGTGATTTTGTGTATCGTCTCTCTCAAATGGCTTGTGGATCAAATAACCATCGCTAAAGCCTCTATTTTTCAAGGTATTTAGCTCCGCTTCATAAATTTCAGCTCTAAAATTTCCAGATATAGCATCATCAATAGCCATTCTATAAGCCTTGGTAGCGCAAGCTGCGTAATACTCACTTTTAGTACGGCCTTCTATCTTCAAACTATCTATAGCTTGAGTTTTGATAATTCTCTCTATATGCTTAATTAAATTTAGATCTTTGGAATTCATTATATGTGTGCCATGCTCATCCTCTTCTAAACGAAATAAAGCGCCATTTTCAGGACTCTTAGCATATAATTCATAGTTAAATCTACAATCATTAGCACAACTTCCACGATTGCTTAATCTACCGCTTTGGACAGCCGAAACCAAACACCTACCAGAGTATGCAAAACACATTGAACCATGACAAAATATCTCTAATTCCAAGCTTGGCACCATCTCTTTTATAAGCACCGCATCCTTCAAGCTCATCTCACGAGCTGCGACAATCCTACTAGCGCCCATATCATGGTAAATTTGAGCATCTAGATAGTTCATCACATTAGCTTGAGTAGATAGATGTATCTCTATATTTGGAGCGATCTCTTTAGCAAGTTTCATAACCCCAGGCGTAGCGATTATAAAGGCATCAACGCCAAATTCGCTAATTGTTTTGATATGTTTTTTGAGATTATCAAGTTGAGTATTATATGGAAATCCATTGACCGTAGCATAAAATTTAGCACCATTTTCGTGTGCTAATCTCACGCCCTCTTCAAAACTCTCAAGATCAAATTCCTTCGCACTTCTTTGACGCAAAGAGAAATTACCCACACTCGCATATACTGCATCAGCCCCATAAGCTAAAGCGATTTTAAGCTTAGTTAAATTCCCAGCTGGGCTTAAAAGTTCAGGTTTTTTCACTTTTGACCCAATGAGTTGATTAAAGCTTCGATATCAGCATTACTTACAACATTTTCAGTAGTGGTATCGCCTTCAATATGTATAGCAGATCCAACACGCTTATCATCATCAATTTTACCCTCAAATAAGCTACTCATATACTTGCTCAAAGCACGCATTACATTTATAACTCTCTCGATTTTTTGGCGGTGGATATCTTGATATTGCATCATATCCATTGTCATCATAACTTCATCTTGGCCCATTTGAAGGCTACTTATAACATTATCTAGCTTATCATTTAAGCCTTTATTTAACTCCAAAAGCTCAGAAAATGCCACTACGCTAGGGAATTTAGCGTGTAAATTCTCAAATATTTCTATATTTTTTGATATATCTGTTTTGATATCGTTTGTGATGCCCTCAGCATCAGCACAAAATCCATTGATAGTTTCAAGTTTATCAAACATCTCAGTGGCTTTTTTCTCCGAATCTTTAGTAACATCATCAAGCTGATGGACGACTTTATGGTCATCTGTTGGTGGTGGTGGTGGCCAAGCGCTTGTAGAGCTTACCCTATAATTATCATGTGTAACGATATGACCATCATCTTGAATCACGCTATCAGCATCATCTTTTGGATCTGCTTCTTCATTATCAAGTCCGATATTATCTATATTATCAATGCTATTGCCTAAATCACTCAAGTCATCGGCCATTAAAGCATCTAACTCCTCTTGTGTCATAAGAACTCCTTAAGAACATAATTGCGTGATTGTATCTAAATTTAGATAAATTTTGCTTTACATTGTGAAATTCATATAAAATTAAAAAAAATATTTTTAATTTTTGCTAATTTTAAGAAATTATTTTGTATAATTCCATCTCTTAATTTACTAGTGCGCTCTTAGCTCAGCTGGATAGAGCATTTGATTGCGGTTCAAAAGGTCAGAGATTCGAATTCTCTAGGGCGCACCATTTTATTATCTAAAATTTATTATCCAAGATTTTTTATTATTTAAATTTATATTTAATATTTTATTCTGTATAATTAGCTTAAATTTTCACTATTTCAAAGGTAATTTATGATTGTAGATCTACACAACCACACACCGCTGTGCAATCACGCTACTGGGACACCTATTGATTATGCTAGAGCTGCTTTTAATCAAGGGTGTAAATATTATGGATTTAGCGATCACGCTCCGATGGATTTTGACCAAAAATATAGAATGAGCTTTAAAGATATGGATGACTATAAGGAGTCAATTGAGATGCTTAAGGCTGAATTTAAGGGCAAAATGGAGATATTATTTGGCTATGAGGTGGATTATTTACCTGGCTTTATAGATGATAGAGTGATGAGTTCTAAGGTTGATTATTTCATTGGTTCGGTTCATTTTTTAAATGGTTGGGGCTTTGATAATCCTGAGTTTATAGGCGAATATAAAAATAGAGATATTGATCAAATTTATATAGACTATTTTGAGGCCATAACAGATATGGCAAGATATGGTAAATTCGATATTGTTGGCCATATAGATCTAATCAAAGTTTTTAATTACAAACCAAAAAAAGATATCAAAATCATTGCTAGCAAAGCTTTAAAAGAGATTAAAAAAAGCGGTATGAGCGTTGAGTTAAATAGCGCTGGACTTCGCAAGCCAGTAGGCGAAATTTACCCCGGAGATGAGATATTAGAGATGATGGCTCAAATGGGGATTGATATCACTCTTTCAAGCGATGCGCACTCTGTAGAGCAAGTTGGTTTAAATATGGATAAAACTATACAAAAAGCTAAAAAATTTGGCTATAACGAGGTTGTGATATATCAAAATCGTGATAAAAAGATGATAAAAATTTAAAATAGTATGGATTTCAATATAAATTTAAAATTAAAATTGATATTTTATGCTATAATTTCAAAATTTTAATTTTTAAGGAGTTTGCCTATGGGTAGATTTGTTAATAGCGTTGATGAATTTTTTGAATATTGTGATGAAAATGAAGTTAAATTTGTAGATTTTCGCTTTACTGATCTCAAAGGAACATGGCACCATGTATCATATAATATAAAAGCAATTAATAAAGATTCTTTTAATGGAATTCCATTTGATGGTAGCTCAATTGATGCGTGGCAGCCTATACATAAATCAGATATGATGCTTATACCTGATGTTGAGACTGCATTTTTAGATCCATTTACCGCTGATACAACTATTATTGTAATATGCGATGTTTATGATATTTATAAAAATGATCTATATGAGAAGTGCCCTCGCTCAATTGCTAAAAAAGCTATGCAACACTTAAAAGAGAGCGGAATCGGTGATGTAGCGTATTTCGGGCCTGAAAATGAGTTTTTTGTCTTTGATAATGTCAGAATTATAGACAAACAAAACTGCGCAATGTATGAAGTAGATACCGAAGAAGGCGAATGGAATGATGCTAAAGACTATAAAGATGGTTATAATAGCGGCCATCGCCCAAGAGCGCAAGGTGGATACTATCCAGTTCAGCCAATTGACTCAATGGTGGATTTAAGGGCTGAAATGGTAAATGTATTGGAGCAAGTTGGTCTTGAAACCTTTGTTGTTCATCATGAAGTCGCTCAAGGCCAAGGCGAAATCGGTGTGAAATTTGGAACATTAGTAGAAGCTGCTGATAATGTACAAATTTATAAATATATAGTCAAAATGGTAGCTCATTTAAATGGCAAAACGGCTACATTTATGCCAAAACCTCTATATGGCGATAATGGTAGTGGTATGCATGTCCATCAAAGTATATGGAAAGATGGCAAAAATCTATTCTATAAAGCTGGAACATACGCAAATTTAAGCGATATGGCTAGATGGTATATAGGTGGCGTGCTAAAACACGCTAGAAGCGTTGCTGCATTTACCAATCCAAGCACAAATAGTTACAAAAGATTAATTCCTGGCTTTGAAGCACCAAGCATTCTTACATACTCTTGCCAAAATAGAAGTGCTAGTTGTAGAATTCCTTATGGCTCTGGTGAAAAGAGTGTAAGAGCTGAGTTTAGATTTCCTGATAGCACCGCTTGTCCATATCTAGCATTTGCTGCGATGCTAATGGCAGGACTTGATGGTATCAAAAACAAAATTGAGCCAGTAGGGCCAATGGATGAAGATCTGTTTGAGCTTACTTTAGATGAGATTAGAGAGCGTGGAATTGAGCAATTGCCGCATACTTTAAGGGGAAGCTTAGAAGCTGTAATCCGTGATAATAAATATCTAAGTGCGATTATGACAGAGCACTTCATTGAAACTTACCAACACTATAAATTCGAAACTCAAGTATGGCCATATGAGCAACGCCCTACTCCATTTGAGTTTAAAACAGTATATTCATGCTAATTAGCAGATCCATTGGGTTTATAATCCAGTGGATCAATCCATCTTTATAATTTTTAAATTTATAAGCAAAATAAAATTTTTAATATACAAATCAAATTTAAATTCACAATACTATACAAATGATAAATTTGTTCAATACCAAATAGTAAAAATATAAATTTAATTTTCAATGATATTGGAATATAAAATTGATAATTTCACAATCCATTTAAGCAGTATTTAACGCTCGATTATCACCGCAGCGATAGCAAATCCACCATCGTGGGTAATGCTAAGAGATGAGCTTTTGATACCAAATTTAGAAATTATATGAGAAGCGAATTTAATCTTTGGGGCGCCTTTATTATCTTTGTAAATGATAGCATCGCTAAAGCCAAACTCCGCCCCAATGCCACAACCAAGGGCCTTGCTAATAGCCTCTTTAGCAGCCCAAAAACCAGCTATAGTAGCACTATTTTTAGCAAGTTCAATCTCGCTATTATTTAAAAATCTACGCAAAAATAGGTCGCCGTGCCTACTCTTAGCAGCAGCGATCCTATCTATACTTACGATATCAATGCCTATCATTGGACAATGAAATCAGTGAAAAATACATTTTTGATATATCCATCTCTTAGGACTTCATTTATTCTAGTTACTAATTCATCTTTGAGACGCTCTTTGCCTTTGGCTGTGCTTACATCTTCATAAGTTTTAGCCGATAGACTTCTAATGATTATATCTCTAATCAACGCTTGTTTTTTGTCGATTTCTGGGCTTAGAGTCTCCTCGCTTAATTCCAAATTCATAGTAGTTTTAAGATATCTAGTACCACTCTCACTAAGCAAATTCACAACATATTGCTCCATTGGATAGACAGGCCCAATATTGAAAAAATCATTTGAGCGTTGCTTTGGTGCTGCTTGTGTAGTAGGGACATTTGCGGCTTGAGCGACTTGTTTATCATTGCCACCACTCATCAAAAGCATAACAACAATCACACCTATAATCAACAAAAAGACAACCACACCTATAATAGCAATTAGCACCACTGGGCTTTTTTTGCTCTCTAGCTTAATATCTTCATCAGCCATTTTATCTCCTTTAATTATCAAATTTATTTATAAAGCTCTCTACTCGCCAACTATATTTCTTAGTACTCCGATTCCTTCTATCTCGCACTCTATTATATCATCTTTTTTAAGATATTTTGGCGGGGTAAATCCCATCCCTACTCCACTTGGCGTACCAAGCGATATTATAGTGCCAGCTTTTAAAGTCATACCCAAACTAAGATCGCTTATTATATAAGCAGCGTCAAATATCATATCAGCAGTATTTGCATTTTGTCGCAACTCACCATTTACTTTTGAGCTGATTTTTAAATTTGATATATCAAGGTTAGTCTCAATCCATGGCCCCATAAGTGTTGAGCCATCTAGGCTTTTACCATAATACCACTGCTTATATCGATTTTGGATATCTCGTGAGCTTATATCATTTAAAATAGTATAACCAAAAACATACTCCAAAGCCCTATCTATCGGTATATTATAAGCATCTTTAGAGATGATTAAAGCTAGTTCTACTTCATAATCCAAAGTTTGCGTTATCTGAGTATGACTAGGAAATATAGCCCCATCGCCTAAAATATAGTTCGCCCTTTTACCAAAATATACCGGGAATTCTCTCTTGCCATCAAATTCAATTTTTTTGAATCTATAAGACTCTTTAGCATGCTCCATATAGTTGATTCCAAGACAGATAATATCTTGAAGTGGGGATAAAATCGGCGGTAATTTCTCTATATTTTCATACGGCTCACCTCCACTTTTTGAGCTTATATCTTCTAAAATTTCACGCTCGGCTTGAGTTAATGTGATGATTAGCTCATTCATATCTTTTTTATTGATTCCAACACTACTAATATCTATTACGCCGTTATTTGCGCTCATTACACCAAGCTTGATTTGGTTATTTTGTTTATAGCTGATAAACCTCATTTATTGATCTCACTAATTGCTTTTTTTAACCTCATAAAGCCCTCTTTCATCTCTTTTTTACTTAAATTTAGTGGTGGTAAAAATCTTAGCGTTCTATCGCCAGATCTTAAGACCAAAACCCTATTTTCTAAAGCTTTTGATACGATTTGAGATAATAAATTTGGATCTTTAAGGACTACACCTTGCATCAAGCCAAGACCTACTCTTTTAAGAAAAATATCGCTATTTTCTTCTATTAATTTATCTATTTTCTTCTCAAATTTAGCTATTATTTTATCCAATTTTCCACTATTTTTAAGCTCATCCAACCTATCTAAGACATACTCTGATACAGCTGTAACCAAAAATCCACCACCAAAGGTGCTACCATGATCTCCTGGCGAAAATATAGATTTTCTAGTTGCACACGCACTAATTGGCACACCATTACCAAGCCCTTTGGCGAATGTGATGATATCAGGTGTGATATCATATAGCTTAGAGGTGACAAACTCCCCTGTACGATAGACGCCACACTGGACTTCATCAGTGATGAGTAGGATATCTTTTTGATTTAAAATTTTAGCTAAATTTTGAACTTTATCCTTATCAAGTGGATTTATCCCGCCTTCACCTTGGACTAGCTCTATTATCACAGCTGCGGTATTTTCATTTAAATTTGCGATAATATCATCTATGCTATCATAGAATTTAAATCCATCTGGATAAGCACCAAATTCATCTGGATGAAATTTATCCTGCCCTGTCATCGCTAGAGTAGCGATTGTCCTGCCGTGAAATGAGTTTTTAAGGCTAATAATCTCGCTTTTTCTGCCCTTGCTAAAACCAAATTTTCTAGCTAATTTTATCGCACACTCATTTGCTTCAGCACCGCTGTTAGCAAAAAATAGCTCATATCCACCACCAAGTAAATTTGATATCTTATTAGCAAGTTTGGCTTGCGGGGCAATATTATATAAATTTGAAGTGTGTAAGAGAGTTTTGGCTTGTTTTGCAACCACTTTCGCTACGCCTTTGTGGCTATGACCTAAAGCACAAACCCCAATCCCACTAGCAAAATCTATATAATCTTTGCCACTCTTATCCCATAAAACAGCGCCTTTGCCTTTGATAAAACCAACATCTGCTCTAGAGTAATTATTCATTAGCATAAATCAATCCTTATAGTGAATTTGCGGCAAATTCCAATTTCTATAGTATGCTACAAGCCGCCATGCAACACCAAAAGTAAATAGGACAAATATCCAATAAATACTAGTCAAACCTGCTAAATACATTAAATAATATATTGCCCCAACTCCCATACTTATAGTACCATATAATCCAGTTTTTAAAAACCAAGGAACCTCATTTAAAAGCATATCTCTTATGATTCCACCACCAACACCATTAAAAAATGCCACCATAATCACACCAAAAATATTAAGCCCAAATTCCAAAGATACAATAGCCCCAACAATAGAAAAGCTAACCACATCCACAGCATCTGTCATAATAAATATAAATTTTTTATCCAAATTATTTCTATCTTTTTGGTGAAATTTAAGCAAAAAAGCCAAAATCATAACAGACAAAACTATACAAACAGGAATATAATGCGTAAAAGAATAAGCAGGGCGACCAACTATCATATCACGAATTAATCCCCCGCCAAGTGCCGTTAAAAACGCTGCTAAGAATACGCCTAGCCAGTCACAACCTCTGCGTATCCCAAACAAAAAGCCACTCAAAGATGCCGATGCTATACCTACATATTCTGCAAATAAAAAAGCTTCCATAGTGACTTTATAAGCTTAAATTAAAATTCAGATTTAATATCTTCAATCCACTTATCAGCTCTTTTTTGCCAATTTTCATCATTTTTATAATCAATAGCAAGACCTACAAATTTGCCATTTATAAATGATAGTGAATTTTTAAAAGCATATCCATCAATATCTGTAGCACCTACAAGCTTAGCACCACGAATTAATGGTAAAAACTCTACTAAACCATCAAGAAATGTAGTAGGATGTTTAATAGTCCCACCAAGACCCACAAGAGCCAAAGTTTTACCACCAAAATCAGCTTCATTAATGATATTTAATTTAGCTCTAAAATCTTTTTGTAGCTCTCCATGGCCATGTGTAGAAGCTGCGAAAATCAACTTATCATATTTGGTTAAAAAATCAATCGTAAGATCTTTTGCGTCGATTACTTCACTATCAAAACTCTGACTTATATACTCTGCTACAACTTTAGTATCTCCGGCATTTGAGCCATATACTATACCAACTTTTGCCATTTTATTTCCTTTAAGAGTTGAATTTAAAGGCTAAATTATATCAAAGCAAACTCTAAAATTTGCTTAATTGTATTAACATAAAGAGCAACCAAAGCCAATAATTAGGCTTTGGTTTATAAATATTATTGCATACATTTAGCAGCGTATGCAAGTCCTAGATCATAAGCTTTATTGTTTGCTTCTTTTACCTTATCTGGAACTGAGCTTAACATCTTATTTCTTACGATCTCTTCATCCATAACGCCTGTGAATTTAACAGCTACACCAAGAGCGACAACGCTTTGAGTAATCACATTTCCAACTTCATCTTTGGCAATTGAGATGATAGGAATTTCATAGATTTTCCAGCGTTTTTTGTCCTCTTCACTAGGCTTAACCAAATTTGGTTCTACTACGATTATACCGCCCTCTTTAACACCATCTTTAAATGCGTTATAGCTATTTTGAGCAGTTGCTAACATAAAGCAAATTTCGCCCTCATTAGCATATGGATATTTGATCTCTTCATCGCTTAAAATTATATCAACCTTTGTTGGGCCACCACGAACTTGAGAAGTATATGTTGAGGCCTTGACTCCATATCCGCCAGCTTCAATTTTAGCTGCTGATAAGATCTCTCCAGCCAATATAACACCTTGACCACCAACACCGACAAATCTTAACTCTGTTAAACTCATATTATCTCCTCAAAATTCACTTTTGTCTTATTTTGAGCTGCTTCTTTAACTTTAGCATATGCTTTACAATACTCTATGCGATTTTCATCTTTAAATAGCACACCAGTAGGGAATTTGCCTTTTTTCTCTTCATCGCTTAATGTTTCAAATTTAGCCTTAGGCAGAGTTCTCTCATCTATCCATTTAACCATCTGAGTAGCTTCGCCCATTTTGTTTTTTCTACCTAAATTTATATGGCAGTTAGAGAATATATCAAAAAAGCTATAACCCTCGTGTTTAAACCCTTCAATTAGCATTTTTTCTATTCTAGTTGGGTTAATTACAGTCTCACGACCGACAAATGTTGCACCGGCTGCTGTTGCTAATTTAGCAGCATCAAAATTTGGATCTATATTTCCCCATTGAGCTGTAACAGTCCAAAAGCCTTGTGGAGTTGTAGGGCTTGTTTGTGAGTTTGTAAGGCCGTAAATAAAGTTATTAATTAAAATGTGATTAATATCTATATTTCTACGACATCCATGGATTGTATGATTACCACCGATTGCCAAGCCATCGCCATCACCAGTTACTACTATTACATGTTTATCTGGATTTGCTAGTTTGATACCTGTAGCATATGCGATCGCACGGCCGTGAGTTGTATGAACTGTGTTGCAATTAACATAACTTGAAAAGCGTCCGCTACATCCGATACCGCTTACTACGCAGACATCATCCATATTCCATCCCATCGCATCTATAGCACGGATAACACTTTTTAAAATTACACCATCACCACAACCCCAGCACCAAAGTGTTGGCATTTTGCTTGTTCTTAAATAATTATCATAATTAAAAGCCATAATTAAAACTCCTTAACTTTGCTAATAATTTCACTCGGGCTAATCGGTCTGCCGTTTGCTTTTAATAGTGTTTTAAAATCATCTCTTAAAGCACATCTTTGTATCTCGCCTAGATATTGTCCCATATTTAGCTCAGTTACTAAAATATTTTTAAATTTAGAGCATATCTCTTTGATTTTAGCTTCTGGGCTTGGCCATATAGTAATAGGTCTAAATATACCTACTTTTATACCTTCATCTCGAAGTTTATCTACTGCTTCTTTAGCTGCTAAGCTCACACTTCCGTAACAAATAATACAAATATCAGCATCTTCTAGCTTATACTCTTCAAATTTTATCACTTCATCTAGGTGGGCGTGAATTTTATTAAATAATCTTTTGATATTATAATCAACTATTTTGCCATCTTCTGTAGGGAATCCTGTAGGACCGTGATGTAGGCCTGTGATGTGATAGCGATAACCTTTGAAAAATGGATTTAGCGTAGCTGGCTCATCCTCTTTGGCTTCATATGGATTATACTCTGCTGGATCGCCTTTAAATTCTCGTCTAGGCTCGATTACTAAATCTTTAACATCTGGTATAGTAGCCTTGCCTTGCATATGACCTATAGTCTCATCAAGTAGCAAAAATACAGGGGTACTAAATCTATTTGCTAGATTAAATGCTCTTACTGTTTCAGTGTAAATTTCATCTAAATTTCCTGGCGCTACTGCAATAGAGCAAAAATCACCATGGCTTGGGCTTTTAGCTTGTAAAATATCGCCTTGTGCCACACGAGTTGGAAGACCAGTTGATGGGCCACCACGCATTACATTTGCGATTACCAAAGGAATTTCAGCGATAAATCCAAGGCCGATTTGTTCAGCTTTGAGCGAAATACCAGGGCCTGAGCTTGCCGTCATAGCTTTCGCTCCAGTCATACTAGCACCAAGTGCTACTGAGATACCGCCGATCTCATCTTCCATTTGGATAAAATTACCACCACTTTTTGGTAGTGCTACGCTTAATTCATGTGCGATTTCGCTTGATGGGGTAATAGGATAACCACCAAAAAAATTACAGCCACACTCAATAGCTGCTTTTGCTGCTAAAGCATTTCCTGTCGTTATTAACTCTCTCATTTTATATCCTTAATTAACTTTCCTAAAATGATTTGCCTTGATTGCGGCTGCTCTCTCCTTAGCTTCAGGGCTAAGTTTTGCGAATTTAAATCCCTTTTCAGCCACATAAATAGCAAAATCAGGGCAGTGAAGCTCACAATCCCTACAGCCGATACATGACTCTGGATGGCTAACTTCTATCATCATTCCTTGAATAGCGTGGATATCTTCTTTCATATTTAAAACACCAGCAGGACAATAGCTTACGCAAATATCGCAAGCCTTACACCTACTCTCATCGACCCAAACAGCTGTATTAAGCGGTTGTTCTATCATTACTATCTCCTAATTAAATTTAAGTCTAACTTAAATCAAATTTCAAGCTACAATTGTAGCGACTCAATTACTTGAAAAATCAAGCATCCAAATACCTAAATTTTGCCAAACGCAAAAATAATTTTCAAAACTTTTTACGAAACTTTATCTGAAAAAAGTTAATAAAATAGATAAATAAAAAAACTAAAATTTTATCTTTAGCTAAAGTTAATATTAGCACCATTTATATTAAAATTTTTAATATAAATTATAAATTCTTCTATGCTTTTATCTAAAATTTCTCTATCTTTTGGCTTTAAATTCAGCTCTAAAATCTCTTTTACGCCATCTTTTGAAATTTTAACCAAACGACTAAAAGCTATCAAATTATCATCCAAAACCGAGCAACTAAGCACCTTAGAGTCCTCATTTATTAAGGCTTGACAGATATTTATAACCCCAGCTGCTGGCGCATAAAATGCAGATGTATTCATCAATTTAACTATTTTCGCTCCGCCATTTATGGTTTGAGATCTGATATTTTCATATTCATCTATACTTAAATTTTCATCAACCAAGCATATCATATCATCATTATGCATACCTATTACGCAAGATTTTGAGTCGGTTACACTCGTGTCTAGATGATTTTTTAAAGCAAATTTAAGTCTAGCACTATCAAGTTCTCCAGCCATTCCAATAATCTTTTTTCTATTAAATCCACTAGCTTTAAATGCTACATATACCATTATATCAAGTGGATTTGTCACGACAATTATAGTGGAATTTGGGGCAAATTTGGCAATTTGACTAGATGCTTGAGCTACTATATTAGCATTAATTTTAGCAAGTTCGGCCCTACTTTGGCCATCTTTTCTAGCTACTCCAGCTGTGATGATAACAATATCAAAATCGCTTAAAATTTGATAATCATCACCGCCAACTACCATAATATCCAAGCCCAAAGCAATCGACATTTGTGATAGATCAATTGCTTTGGCATTAGCTAAATTTTGGTTGATATCAATGAGTGCTATCTCATCACACATCTGCTTAGAAATGAGAAGACTAGCTATGCTAGCTCCTACATTTCCGGCGCCTATTATTGCTATTTTCACAACTTATTTCTTTAAAGATTCGTTATATATGGCACTTGGTCTCATCACGGCTGAAACCTTCGCATCATCAAAGATATAGTATCCGCCGACATCTACCTTGTTTCCTTGAGAGCCGTTTAACTCATCTGTAATTTTAGCTTTATTCTCATTTAAAGCAGCTGCTACACCGGCAAATTTAGGTGCTAGATCGCTTTTTGCTAGTTCATTAGCCCAGTATAGTGCTAAATAGAAGTGGCTACCGCGGTTATCATTTTCGCCTACATTTTTGCGTGGTGAGTTGTCATTTTTAAGGTAGCTTACAATTGCTTTATCTAAAGTATCGGCTAGTATTGTAGCCTCTTTTTTACCGCTTACGCTAGCTAAATGTTCCAAACTCGCACCAAGAGCTAAAAATTCACCCAAGCTATCCCAGCGAAGGTGATTTTCTTCTATTAGTTGTTGAGCGATTTTAGGCGCACTTCCACCAGCACCAGTTTCAAATAAGCCACCGCCATTTAAAAGTGGGACTATTGAGAGCATTTTCGCACTCGTTCCAAGCTCTAAAATCGGGAATAAATCTGTCAAATAATCCCTTAATACATTACCTGTAACGCTAATAGCGTCTTTGCCAGTTCGTATTATAGAGATTGATTTTTTGATCGCTTCAGTTGGGGCTGCGATACTGATATCTAGGCCATTTAGATCATAATTTTTAAGCTCTGAATTTACTATTTGGATCATACTAGCATCGTGTGCTCTAGCACTATCTAACCAGAATATCGCAGTTGAGTGTGTGGCTTTGGCTCTATTGATCGCTAATTTAATCCAATCTTTAATCGCTTCGCTTTTTGCTTGCATAGCTCTAAATATATCCCCACTCTCAACTTCAAATTCCATTTTATCGCCATTTGTGCTACTAAGTGTGAATTTGCCATCTTCACTAGCTATAAATGTTTTATCATGGCTACCATACTCTTCTGCTTTTTTCGCCATCAAACCTACATTAGATACGCTACCGATAGTTGCTGGATTTAGCGCTCCATTGGCTTTTAAATCATCAATTGTTGCTTCATAAATTGTCGCATATGTGCGATCTGGGATTACTGCTAGAGTGTCGGCTGTTTTGCCATTTTTATCCCACATTTTACCACTATTTCTTATCATTGCTGGCATTGAAGCGTCTATTATCACATCGCTTGGGACATGTAAATTTGTAATTCCTTTATCGCTATCTACCATCGCTAAATCTGGGTTTTTGTCTAAAATTTCATTGTATTTTGCTATGATTTTATCTTTTATAGGCAAGTTTTCTATTTTAGCAAATAGATCTTTTAAGCCGTTATTTGGCACCACACCAACTGAATTTAGCTCACTTCCAAACTCATCAAAGATTTCAGCGAAAAATACTTTCACAAAGTGACCAAACATAACCGGATCGCTTACTTTCATCATTGTAGCTTTTAGATGGACTGAATAGAGTAAAGACTCTTTTTTGGCTTCTTCTATGGTTTTAGCGATGAATTTATCTAGTTTAGCAACACTCATAAATGTAGCACTAATCACATCGCCAGCGGCTGCTTTTATACCATCTTTTAATACTTTTGTGTTGCCATTTTTGTCTGTAAATTCGATTTTAAATTCGGTTGGTTCTTTGACTATTACAGATTTTTCATTGCCATAAAAATCCCCACTATCCATATATGCCACTCTTGTTTTAATAGTGCTATCCCAAGCACCATTTTTGTGTGGGAATTCTTTGGCATAAGCTTTGACGGCACTAGCGCATCTTCTATCTGAGTTACCCTCTCTTAAAACTGGATTTACTGCACTTCCTAAAACTTTAGCATATCTTGCTTTGATATCAATCTCTTTTTCATTGGATGGATTTTCTGGATAGTTTGGTACATTAAATCCTTTTGATTGAAGCTCCGCAATAGCCGCATTTAGCTGCGGAAGTGATGCTGAAATATTAGGGAGTTTGATTATATTTGCTGTTTTTTCTTTGGTCATTTCACCTAGGATTTCTAGATAATTTGGAACTTTTTGATTATCTTTTAAATTTTCAGGGAAATTAGCCAAAATTCTACCAGCTAATGAAATATCCATAGTATCTATACTGATACCACCACGACTTAAAAACTCCTTAATAACAGGAAAAAGTGAAAAAGTAGCCAATGCTGGCGCCTCATCTGTGTAAGTGTAGATTATATCTGCCATTTATGTCCTTTATTTAAAATTTTTCTTATTTTATCAATTTTTAACTAAATTAAACCATTAAACTATAAATAATTTTTATAATTAATCTAAATTTAAGTTTATTCTATCTTTTTTGGGTAATCAAAGAGCAAAACTCGCCCAATTTTAGCCCTTATATCTTTAAACTCATTCACATCAAACTCAATACCAAAAACTCCGCCAGTAGGGATATAACCGATATGGCTATCGCTTAAAATCTCGCAAATTTGAGTTAAAGTATCGTTGTGACCTACGATGAATATGGTGTTTAAAGAGCTATCAATATGATTTATGATATTTAGATAATCTTGCGTTGTGGCCTCAAAAAGTGAGTTTTCAAACTGAATTTTACCACTAAAATTTATATTTTTAGCGATGATTTTGGCGGTTTTGGCCGTTCGCTTAGCTGGTGAAGAGATGATAAGCTCTGGTAAGATATTTTTGTTTTTTAGCCTAGTGGCCATCACTTTTGCAGCCTCTTTGCCTTTGGGGCTTAACGCCCTATCAAAGTCAGTAGCGGCGACTTTTTTAGCCTTTGCGTGGCGAATAAAATATATAGTTTTCATGCTCTCTCCTGAAATTTTTGAATTTTATCAAGCTCGGCTTTGCTAAAACCTGCTAATAATCTATGCTCTATATCTAGCGCTCTTTTTGCTTCAAATGCCTTTGGGTAGCATTTTCGTACTATTTCAATCCATGAATTTGGATCTACATTTGCTATTTTACAAGCGAATTTAAACCACTTATCACCCTTTTTGACATGTTCTATCTCCTCTTTGTGGATCACTTTTAATATCTCTAAAATACCATCTCTATCACCATTTAAAGCTAATTTTTTCATCATAAAAAGATTGGCATCAAGACCATTGGCCTCCATATATCTAGGCAAAATCGCCATACGATTTATGAGTGAATTTTGGGTTTTGATTAGAGCGATAAATAATCCATCATGGACGATATAATCACCATATTTCACTCCTAAAGACTCCATCTTATCAGATATCATCTTAAAATGTCTAATCTCATCATTAGCCACTTCTAACCAATCAAGATAATACTTTATCGGCAAATTTCTAAATCTATAACAAGCATCCAAAGCAATATCAATCGCACTATACTCTATATGAGCAATTGAGTGTAAAAAAGCCTCATTAGTGTGCTTTTGCTTTATCTCTTTCATAGATTTTATAGAGCAAATCTTAGAATAACTAGGCACACTAAGCTTAAAAATATCGCTATTAAAATTCATATCACAACTATGAAAATTGCTATAAATTTGGCTAAATTTAGAAAATTTTTGCTCCAAATCACAAGAGTTCAAGCACTCCCAAATCTCATCAAAAAATCTCATCTAAATACCTTTAAAAATCCAGCCAAATATCCCACGCCAAATCCTATCAAATGAGCATACCACGCTACACTAATCCCCATTAAAAGCGGCGCAAAACTCACTAATAATATAACTACTATAAGCCCTTTGCGATTAAATTTATCAATACAAGCTAAAAATCCAAGCAACACCGATATAGCCCCACTCGCACCGACTAAATTCACACTCTCAAAAGCTAGATACCCAAGGCTTAAAAATCCAGTTATAACCCCGCCAAAGATATATAAAATGCCAAATTTAATCCACCCCAAATATCTCTCTAATATCATCCCAAATTGATAAAGCACTATCATATTCATCAAAATATGCATAAATGAGCCGTGGATAAACATAGATGTAAGAATCTGCCAATATGCCCCAGCAAAAAATAGCTCATTAAGACCAAAAAATATACTAAATTCATAAGGATTATATACAAAATATTCTAAAAAATATATAGCACAATTTAACGCTATTACCGCTGCTGTAAATCCTAAATTTCTCATATCAACCCACTATTTCACCGCTATATCTTGGCTGATTTTACCAAAGCCAGAAAATCTATTTGATACTAAGCAATTTATATTTTTACAATTAGCTATTATATATGCATTTACTTTTTTACCATCAATTTGATGGGAATTTTTGTGATTTAAGTTCATCACGCTTAATATATTTTTACCCCTAAGATTGTGTAAAAAGACGATTGTTCCATCATCTTTTATCTTTTTTACAACTCCTATGTGAGTTATATTGTGGCTAGTTTTGTTTTTTGTGGATTTGGTTGTGTTGTTAAAAAATATTAGATCTCCAGGCGATGCGTTTTGATAATTTATCTGATTTTTACTCTTATAAAGATTATAGATAGCTTGAGAGCGACGACCATCCTTACTATAATGTGAGCTTAGATCGCTTAGAGAGTAGATATTATTGTTTTTTATATTTATAGTTGTAACTAATGATGAGCAATCGGCTGATTTTTTGCCTACATATTTGCTTAAATTTAGAGTATATTCACTCTTTTTAATACTATTTTCTCTATTAATATGAGTGATATTTTGAGTATTTTGTTCTAAAATTTTAAAGCCACATCCACTAAAAATCATAGCAAAAACGAATAAAATAGCAAATCTCATATCAACTCCTGAAATCTGTTTTAGGTGGATTTATCTGTTCTATTACATTTGGGGTTTTTAGCGTCTTTGCTGTTTTGCTAAATAGTATGAGATCTTCTACGCTTTGGACATGCCATGGCACCCTTTTGATACACTCTTTGAAAATCTCACACGCTGCGATTGCGTCATTTAATGCTCTGTGATGAGCGTTATCAATACCTAAAATTTGTTTAAGTGCATCTAGACCATATCTATTTGACTCTATCGTTCTTCTAGCTAGATCAATGGTACAAATCTTGCGATTTAAGAGCATTCCAAACCCAAGCTTTGCTAAGCTAATACTGATAAAATCATAATCAAATTTAACATTATGCGCTACAAATACAGAATCAGCCAAAAATAGCCTAAAGCTCTCAAGAGCATTTGCCAAATGCGGAGCATCTACTAAATCAAGCTGATAAATTCCAGTTAATTCACTGATATTTTGCGGAATTTCACTAGCCCAAACTAGCGTCTCAAACCTATCAATCTCCTTGCCACCTTGGATTTTAACTGCGCCTATTTCGATGATTTGACCGCTTTTTATACCGCCATTTGTCTCGATATCAACGATACAAAACACCTGTTCATTAAAATCTCTAAATCTAGTTGGCATAACGATTTTGCCATTATCCAAACGCTCTAACTCAAGACCCAAAAGCCGCCAATCGGCTAAATTTTTAGGCTCTATGATATCAGCTAATTCATCTATATCATTTGCTTTTTGTATAAAATCGTGATAATTAAGATTAGTTTTGGCTAATAAATCTATAAAATTATCTAATTTATTTTTCAAATTTGCTCTTTGTGATTAAATTTTTAACGCTTTTATCGCCCCAGCATAATCATTGCTACCAAAGACAAAGCTTCCAGCCACGACAATATCCACACCAGCAGCATCTAGATCAGCTACATTTAGACCATTTACTCCGCCATCTACTTCTATCATACATTTAGCATTTCGTGAGTCTATTAACTCTCTTAATTCCATAGCCTTTGATAAGACTGAAGGGATGAATTTTTGTCCGCCAAAACCGGGATTAACACTCATTAAAAGCACCATATCAACTTCATCTATGATATGTTTTAAAGAGCTAACAGGTGTGTGGGGATTGAGCACTATAGCGGGATTTACTCCATTTTTACGGATATGATCAATAAGCCTTAATGGATGCTTCTCTTCTTCTATATGAAAGCTTATAAATTTAGGTTTTAAAGGCAAAAATAGATCTACAAAAAATGGGACATTTTCTACCATTAAATGAATATCAAGTGGCTTTGTAGATGCCTTAGCTACTGCCTCTACTACAAGTGGGCCAATTGTAAGATTAGGCACAAAGTGGCCATCCATAACATCTATGTGTATCAAGTCAGCCCCAGCCTCACAAACAGCCTTAATCTCTTTAGCTAACTCTCCAAAATTCGCTGATAAAATACTTGGAGCTACATACATTTTCTACCTTTTTATTTGAGTGGGGTATTTTACTCAAATTTTAATAAAATTACCTTTATAATTGTATATTATTGTAGATTTTTTGTTATACTTACGCAATTTTCACGCAATTTTTTATAAAGGTAGAATTTGAGAAGTTTAATCTTTGTTTTAATACTTTTAATAGCTAGTTTTTGGTATTGGGGAGTACATTTTGGTATCACCATATTGTCGCTATCATTTTTAATATTTTTTCATGAGCTTGGGCATTTTTTGGCTGCTAAATACTTTGGTGTCTTTGTAAAGACTTTTAGCATTGGTTTTGGAGAGAAAATTTATAGCAAAAAATTGGGCAATACTATCTATTGTATAAGCGCTATACCACTTGGTGGATATGTTCAACTAAAAGGTCAAGATGACACAAATCCAAAAGAGAAAAATTATGATAGCGATAGCTATAACACACTAAGCCCATTAAAAAGAATTATAATCTTATTTGCTGGGCCGTTTTTTAATATCTTATTAGCTTTTATACTATATATAATGCTTGGATTTATCGGTGTTGAGAGATTATCACCTGTTATTGGTAGTACCTTAGCAAATTCAGCCGCACAAAGTGCTAATATAGAAAAAAATGATAAAATCATAGCTATAAATGGGGTTAAAATTAAGGAGTGGGATGAGATAAAAAAGTATATCACAACTAATCCTACAGATATACTTATTAAGCGTGGTGAAAATGAGCTTCATATAACACTAACCCCGCAACTATCTCAAACCAAAAATATATTTGGCGAGAATATAACCACTCCATTAATTGGCATAACACCAAGTGGCGAGAAAACAACTATATATAATAGAGGCTTTGATAGCATTAAATTTGCCTATGATGAGACGATTAAAGCCTCAACTCTAATCTATCAAGGATTAGAAAAGCTCATCACAGGCGTAGTCCCTATAGACCAAATGGGAGGTATAGTCGCAATGGCTGATATCACTACAAAAGCTAGCCAAATCAGCATATCTGTGCTTTTAATAATAGTAGCTTTGATATCTGTGAATTTAGGTATATTAAATTTGCTTCCGCTTCCAGTTTTAGATGGTGGGCATATAGTTTTTAATCTCTATGAGATGATATTTAAAAGAGCGGTAAATGAGCGTGTTTTTGTAGGGCTTAGCTACGCTTCTATGGCTTTGCTATTTGCTTTAATGATATTTACTATTATCAATGATATAGTTAGATTAGCAGGAGAGTAAGATGAGTTTAGATACTATTTTAAATCAGATTAATGGCAGGGCAAGATTAATCGCTGTAAGCAAAAATGTAACCCAAAATGAGGTAATATCGCTATATAATCAAGGTCTTAGAGAATTTGGTGAAAATAGAGTCCAAGAGCTAAAAAGAAAGAGCGAAATCCTCTCAAATTTAGATATCAAGTGGCACTTTATCGGTCGCTTACAAAGTAATAAGATAAATCAACTCATATCACTTCATCCATCTTTGTGGCAGAGTTGCGATGGTTTAGAGATAGCACTTGAAGTCAATAAAAGGCTAAATTATAAGCTTGATACCTTGCTTCAGATAAACTCAGCCAAAGAAGAGAGCAAGCAAGGTGTCGATCCTAGCGATGCTATAGAAATTTATAAAGATATACAAAATAGATGTGAGAATTTAAATTTAATAGGCGTGATGAGTATAGGTGCTAATAGCGATGATGAAAATGAGATTAAAAGAAGTTTTGAGATAACTAAAAATATATTTGATAAATTAAAGCCACAAGGAGCGCTAATCTGCTCAATGGGGATGAGTGGGGACTTTAATCTGGCTATAGAGTGTGGGTCTAATATGGTTAGGCTTGGGACAATTTTGTATAGATAAATTTATAGGCTTTGTTAGATGATTTTTGTATCATCTAACAAGCTAAGATATTAATCTTTGGTTACGATGATTTGATCATCTTTAGCGTCAATTTTTATGCTATCGCCACTTATGATTTCATCTTTTAAGATCATATCAGCCACAAGATCTTCTACAAGCTCATATAAGGCTCTGCGAAGTGGCCTAGCACCATATACAGGGTCAAATCCAGCTTGAGAGATTAAATTTATAGCTTCGTTGCTAAGCTGTGATTTTATCCCACGAGCCAAAAGCTTACTCTCAAGCTCTTTAAACATTATTTTTACAATCTTGCTTAACTCATCTTGACCAAGTGGATTAAATATCACGCAATCATCTAATCTATTTAAAAATTCGGGTTTAAAATACTCTTTTAAAGCAAGTTTAACCGCATCATCTCTCTCTTTGCCATTTAATTCCATAATCGCCGATGAGCCGATATTGCTAGTTAAAATGATAATTGTGTTTTTAAAATCCACAGTTACGCCCTTGCTATCAGTAGCCCTACCATCATCTAAAATTCCAAGCAAAATATTAAATACATCCTTATGAGCCTTCTCAACTTCATCAAACAAAATCACGCTATATGGTTTTCGTCTAACTGCTTCAGTGAGCTGTCCGCCCTCTTCAAATCCCACATATCCAGGAGGTGCACCAAGAAGTCTGCTAACGGCGTGTTTCTCCATATATTCACTCATATCAAATCTTATCATCGCTTTTTCATCATCAAAAAGAAATTTCGCCAACGCCTTCGCACTCTCAGTCTTACCAACGCCCGTAGGCCCAAGGAATAAAAAGCTACCGATTGGGCGATTTTGGCTACTTAGGCCAGCTTTATTTCTCTTAATAGCCCTAGATAGTGCGTGTAAGGCTTCATCTTGACCTATTACGCTATCTTTGAGATGTTTTTCTATATTTAGATATCTCTCTTTTTCGTTTGTGAGCATCTTGCCAGCTGGGATTCCTGTCCATTTGCTTAAAATTCCAGCTACCATATCTTCATCTACTTCATTTTTGAGTAGCACTCCACCCTTTTTCATCTCTTCCCATTTAGCTTCTAGCTCTTTTATCTTAGTGTTTGCTTCTGGAATTTTGCCATACTCTATCTCTGCGGCCTTTTCATAAGCGTTATTTCTCTTCGCTTGCTCAGCTTCATTTTTTAGAGTTTCTATCTGTTTTTTAGCCTCACTTATACCATTAAATACCGCTTTTTCATTTTTAAATTTAGCCTCTAAATTTGATTTTTTCTCATTTAAATTTGCTATCTCTTTTTCTATCTCATTTAATCTATCTCTATTTTTATCTTCGCCCTCCATTTTTAAAGCCTCTTTTTCGACTATTAAAGTCTCAATCTCTCTTTTAGATTTAGCTAGCTCAAATGGCTCACTCTCAATTTGCATTTTTAATTCAGCCGCTGCTTCATCAATCAAATCTATAGCTTTATCAGGCAAAAATCTACCGCTGATATATCTATGGCTTAGCTTAGCAGCTGCTACAAGAGCGCTATCTGTGATGTTTACATTGTGATGAACTTCTAGCCTATCTTTTATCCCACGAAGTATTTGTAAGGCCTCATTTACGCTAGGCTCAGCGACATTTACAGGCTGAAATCTGCGTTGTAATGCGGCATCTTTTTCAAAATATTTTCTATACTCTTTTAGCGTTGTAGCCCCTACTGTGTGTAACTCTCCACGAGCTAGGGCTGGTTTTAGTATATTTGCTGCATCCATAGAGCCCTCACTAGCTCCAGCCCCTACAATAGTGTGAATTTCATCTATAAATAATATTATATTTCCAGCCTTTTTAACTTCATCAATTATAGCTTTTAATCTATCTTCGAACTCCCCTCTATATTTTGCCCCAGCGATTAACGCACTCATATCAAGAGCAATTACTCTTTTATTTGCTAAGGTTGTAGGAACTGCTTTTTTTACAATTAATTGAGCCAAGCCCTCTACAATTGCGGTTTTACCAACTCCAGGCTCACCTAATAATATTGGATTATTCTTAGTCTTTCTAATTAGAATTTGCATCATTCTAGTGATCTCTTCATCTCTGCCGATGACTGGATCAAGCTCACCGCTAGCGGCCTTTTTAGTTAGATCAATCCCAAATTTATTTAAAGAGTCTAGATTTTCATCAGCAGTTTGGGTATCAATACTCTTACCTCCACGCATTAGCTCTAACTCTTTTTTGATCTCAAGCAAATCTAGATATTTTGATAAAATCCCCTTTATAGGCTCACTATCTAAATTTCCAATTATCCAGCTATCAACTGCTATAAATTTATCCCCTAAGCCGATCATTACAGACTTAGCACGCTCTAAGCTATCTACTAATTCATTTGAAATTTGAATATTATTTTTTGAGACATTTGAGCTTTGCGGTAATTTATCAGCGTTGCTTTTTATATCTAGCACCAAGGCATCTTTGCTTACATTTGCTTTATTTAGAATTTGATTTAATACTGAGTTACTATCAGCGCTCAAAGCCCAAAGCATATGCAAAGGGACAACTTGTGGATTTTTATTTCCAATGGCTAAAGATATAGCACTATCTATTAAATCTTGGCTCATTGATGTTAGTTCATTGAATATATTTGCCATATTTTCTCCTTAAACTTTATATGAGTAGTATTATATAACTTTAGTCTGTATTTGTCAAGGTTTGGTAAATTTTCTAATATTTTTAATCAAATTTAGCTAATTTTTTTAATGTTATAACAAAATTAATATAATTTTAGGTAAAATAGCTGATTTTATTTTTTTGGAGTTATATGTTGAAAAGTAGTAGAATTTTACAATTAACTGGTTTCATAAGCGTTATAGCCGCTAGCGCCATTGCCCTAAATGCTCAAACAACGCAAGATAGCAGAGTAGAAGCCCTTGCGAAGCTGACAAAAACTATAGCCATAGTAGAAAAGCACTATGTAGATGATATAAATTTCACTCAAATAATTGATAAAACCATATCTGGACTCTTAACAAATCTAGATGCTCACTCTGGATATTTAGATGAAAAAGCCTTTAAAGATATGTTAATCCAAACTAAAGGCGAATTTGGCGGTCTTGGTATAACTGTTGGGATAAAAGATGGAGCTTTAACCGTTATAGCCCCAATTGATGATACTCCAGCTTATAAAGCTGGGGTCAAAGCAGGTGATGTGATATTAAGAATCAATGGCGAATCCACCATAAATACCACAATTGATGAAGCCGTAAATAAAATGCGTGGCAAGCCAAACACGCCAGTAGAAATAACCATAGTTAGACAAGGTGAAAAAAAGCCATTTGATCTAAAAATAATAAGGGATATAATCACCGTAGAATCAGTCCAAGCTAAGATGATTGAAGATGAGAATATCCTATATTTAAGAGTTACAAATTTCGATCAACATGTAACCAAAAAAACTAGAGAATTTATCAAAAAATATCCAAAAGCCAAAGGCATAATCCTAGATTTAAGAAATAATCCAGGCGGATTATTAAACCAAGCTGTTGGGCTTACAAATTTATTTGTTGAAAGTGGCGTTATAGTATCTCAAAAAGGTAGAGATAAAAATGAAGATGAGATCCACTCAGCACAAAAAGGCAACTTCATCACAAACGCACCATTAGCAGTGCTTATAAATGGCGGAAGTGCTAGTGCTAGTGAGATAGTAAGTGGAGCCTTACAAGATCTAAAAAGAGCTGTGATAATCGGAGAAAATAGCTTTGGTAAAGGTAGCGTCCAAGTAATTATGCCAGTTGATCAAAAAGAGGCTTTAAGATTAACTGTAGCAAGATACTATCTACCAAGCGGTAGAACTATCCAAGCAGTAGGAGTAACTCCAGATATTGTCGTATATCCTGGCAAAGTGCCAAACGAAGAGAGTGGATTTAGCATAAAAGAGGCCGATTTAAAGCAACATTTAGAGAGTGAGTTAAACAAAATCGAACCAAAAAATAAGAAAAAAGATATAGATGATAAAAATACAATAACCCAAAAGCAAATTTATGATGATATTCAGCTAAAAACTGCGATAGACTCAATAAAAGTATTAAATATCAAATAAGGAGAAAATATGGAAAAATCAGAGTTACTTTACGAAGGTAAAGGCAAAAAAATGTGGAGTGTTAAGGGTAATGATGAGCTATTAATAGCTGAATTTAAAGATGATTTAACAGCATTTAACGCCGAAAAAAAAGGCAACGAAGAGGGAAAAGGTGCTTTAAATAACCAAATTTCAACTGCTATTTTCAAACTTTTAAAAGAAAATGGCATAGAAACAGCCTTAGTCGAAAGCATCAGCCCAACTGAACAACTAGTTAAAAAATGCTCAATCATACCATTAGAAGTAGTAGTAAGAAATATCGCCACTGGAAGCCTAAGCAAGAGATTAGGCATAAAAGAAGCTACGATTTTGCCTTTTACATTAGTTGAGTTTTATTACAAAGATGACGCTTTAGGCGATCCATTAATCAATGATGAACACGCAATCTTGCTAAATAGCGTAAAAAGCCAAGATGACCTAGTAACTCTAAAACGCCTTGGTAGAGAGATCAACTCTATTTTAGCACCATTTTTTGCTTCAAAGAGCTTAAAACTTGTTGATTTTAAAGTTGAATTTGGCTTTGATAAAGATGGAAATATCTTATTAGCTGATGAGATTAGCCCTGATAGTTGTAGATTTTGGGATGTTGATACTGGTGAAAAGATGGATAAAGATAGATTTCGCCAAGACCTTGGTAGTGTCAAAGTGGCATATGAAGAGGTTTTGCGTAGAATTTTATCATAATTAAATTTAAAAGGATGGATTATGAAAGTAATCGTAAATGTATATTTAAAAAATGGAGTCTTGGATCCAGCGGGTAAAGCTACAAAACACGCATTAGAAAGCCTTGGATTTGGTGGCGTAAATGATGTAAGAATCGGCAAACAAATCATCTTAAATTTAAACGAGAATACCACAGATGAAGAGATAAAAAAAATGTGTGAAGAGCTACTAGCAAATACAGTTATAGAAGATTATGAGATTCTAAAAGGCTAAAAATGAGAGTAGCTATCATTAATTTTCCTGGGACAAACTGCGAAAGAGATACAAAATACGCTTTTGATCTATTGGGGTTTGATTCAGAGATAATCTGGCATAAAGATAGAGATTTTAAGGCTGATTTGGTAGTATTGCCTGGCGGATTTAGCTATGGTGATTATCTTAGAACTGCTGCTATTGCTAAGTTTAGCCCAGCAATGCAAACAGTAATAAATCACGCTAAAAACGGAGGATTGCTACTTGGAATTTGTAATGGTTTTCAGATGCTTTTAGAGAGCGGGCTTTTACCTGGTGCAATGAGACGAAATGAAAATATGAGCTTCATTAGCAAATTTAACCATTTAAAAGTTATATCAAATAAGAATAAATTTCTATCAAATTTTAATAACTCCGATATAATCGATATCCCACTAGCCCATGGAGAGGGAAATTACTACGCTGATGATGATACGATCAAAAAGCTATATGATGATGATTGTGTACTCTTAAAATATTGCGATAGAGATGGAAATGAGATCAATCTAAATGGCTCTGTGGATAATATCGCTGGAATTTGTAATAAAAATAAAAATATTTTTGGTCTTATGCCTCATCCTGAAAGAGCTGTAGAGAGCATACTAGGTAGCACTGATGGTGCTAAAATGCTTAAAGGATTTCTTTGTTAAGGGCTATTTTTGCGATTATTTTGCTTTTTAGCGTAGGCTTATGTAATGAGCCTACACAAAGGCAATTAATCACCAATGAGCAGATGTTAGGCATAGCTGATACTGATGAGAGAACAGATATTGATCCATCGCTAATATACCAAAATATTGATCCTGTCGAGCTAAGCTTATCTAGTAAAAATGTAGAAAAGTCAGCATATATCTATCAGCCTTTTTCTTTAAAATTAGTAGCAAATACTGATAAGGTTTTGGATTTTGATATGGAGCTTACGATACACTCTAGTGATATCACTTGGCTAAATCCAAAGCCACTATGGAGCAAAAAATCAGCTGGAGTATATGAAACAACCATATATCTACTACCTAGCAGCACCAATGCTAAGATCGATGCGATAACATTAAGCCTTAATAGAAATGGTCTGTTTTTCCAAGATAAAACCATCAAGCCAAACATCCCACTTATAAAAGGCTTAAGTCCAAAAGATAATTTTGCTAATTTCGTAGGTGATGGCTTAGAAATTAAGATGTCAAAAAGCTCAAAATTTGATGAGTATTCGAATTTAACCACCATTGAATTAAGTAGCAAAAATGGGAATTTAGCACTCTTTAATATCCCTGGCAAATTCGAAAAACAGGGCTTTGATAGCTTAAGGGGTGATTATAAAAACCAAAATGGAATTTACCTAATAATAAGTGATAATAATCTAAGCAACATAAATTTTAGCTACTACAATCTAACTAAAAATGATTTTGATGAGATAAGCTTAAATTTAAATATCCAAGATAGCGACCTAAGCACCCAAGTGCCACTAAATCCAAAAGATGGAGAATTTCAACTATATAAAGAGATTAGCGTATATATCGCTATCGTTATATCTTTGCTAATTTTCATTTGGCAAAGAAGCTACTACTGGCTACTAATCGCAATCGCATTCATAGCCTACTCTCTTTATGATAATAAACCCTTTAGTGATGCCACATTAAAAGAGAGCGCCAAGGTAAGAATCCTTCCAATGCCAAATTCAACTATATTTGCTATAACGGCAAAAGAGCAAGATGTAAAAGTTATCACCAAAAAAGATAATTTCACAAAGATAATTTTACAAAACCAAACAATAGGCTGGGTAGAGAATGAAAATATTAAATAAGGTAAAAAGCTGGTTATATGCTATTGAGATTTTATTAAGCGTTGTTATCATAGTTTTAATATTTTTTGTAGCTCCATCACATAATCTATGGCTAAGGCGCAAATGGACTAGAATACAAAAATTTCTCATCAGATATAAAATCGATATAGTAGGCACACCCGATCCAAGAGCAAATATGATTATAGCCAATCACCAAAGTATGCTAGATATCATGGCCTTAGAAGATATCTATCCAGGCAATATCTGCTGGATAGCTAAAAAAGAGATTGGGGATATACCATTTTTTGGCAATATAATCAAAGTACCAAAGATGATATCAGTAGATCGCAAAGACCCAAGATCGCTACCAAAAATCATAAAATTAGCTAAAGAGAGAATTAGTGAAGGTAGAGTCATAGCTATATTTCCTGAGGGTACTCGTGGAGATGGGAGTAAGATTTTGAAATTTAAAAGTGGCGCAAATATCATCGCTAATAAGCTAAATTTAGTAGTTCAACCGGTGCTTATAATTGGCTCAAGAAAGATTATAGATAGTAAGACTATTAGCGTAAATTCCGGGTCGTTTAAGGTTATCTATATGGATATTGTGGATACTAGCGATGAAAATTGGCTTGAAAATACAAGAGCAAAAATGCAAACTTTATTAGCTCAAAATTTAGATAAATAGGCTAGATATGTTAGAAAATATCATTAATTATCTAGTGAGTTTAGTCGCTGATTGGGGGTATTTGGGGATATTTTTGTTAATGGCTTTGGAGAGTAGCTTTTTCCCTTTTCCTAGTGAAGTTGTCATGATACCGGCTGGATATTTGGTATATACTGGGCAGATGAATTTATATCTAGCATTTGGTGCTGGGGCATTAGGTAGCCTTGCTGGAGCGATATTCAACTACTATTTATGCTACTTTTTTGGTAGAGCCTTTATATTAAAATATGGCAAATACATAGGAATCACAGATGAAAAGATGGCTAAATTTGAGAGATTTTTTAACAAATATGGCGAAATCTCTACATTTAATTGTCGCTTAATCCCAGGAATTAGACAATATATCAGCTTGCCAGCAGGACTAGCTAAGATGAATATCTTTACTTTTAGCATTTATACCACGCTTGGGGCTGGGATTTGGGTGGCAATTTTGATCGCTATTGGGTATTATATCGGCGATCAAAAAGAGCTTATCAAAGAGTATTTAGCTCAAATTACCATCTGTTTATTGATAGCTGTAGCTATAATTACAATTATATATCTATACATACAAAAAAGGTTTAAAAAATGATAATATACCCTCTATTTTCAATGTTTATACTACTATTTAGCGGATATGTAGCTAAAAGATTAAGAATCATCTCGCCTAATAAGGCTATTGTATTTTTGGATTTTGTTTTGTGGTTTGCTTTGCCATCTTTGATTTTTGATAAAGTCTATCATTTGGTTGTGGATTTAAATTTGATTAGTATGGTATTTGTGGGACTTATCTCATCTGTAATAGCTGCTTTTGTAGCTGTAGCAATGGGATTTATGCTTAAATTTTCAACCGCAACTTTGGCTAGTGTAGCGCTCCTTAGTATGTTTGGCAATACCTTATTTATCGGAATTCCTATTATTCAAGGATTATATGGCCAGAGTGCTTTGAGTATTGTTATTTTATTTGATCAAGTAGTTACGGCTCTGCCTATTAGCATTTTTGGGCCATTGATTTTGGGTTTTGGGACATCTAAGAAAAGCTCAATAATTCAAAATAGCCTTAAAATTATCAAATTTCCGCCATTTATCGCACTGGCTTTGGCTGTGATACTTAAAAATTTTAATCTACCTGAAATTATATTTGAGCCTTTGAAAATGCTATCTAGTAGTATGGTGCCGGTGGCTCTATTTGCTGTCGGACTTAGACTTGGGTTTAATAGTATTAAAAGCTCTTATAAGGCCTGTTCTGTGGTGATCTTTGCTAAGATGATATTAGCGCCAATTGTATTTCTATCAATCACTAAGATATTTGGTATAGAGCTTAGCAAAGAGTGGGTAATAGGATTAATAGAAGTCGCCACTCCGCCGATGGTATTAGCAAGTGCTATGATATTAAAAGCAAATCTAGATTCAAATTTGGCTATCTCAAGTGTGGCTATAGGTATGATAACTATCTTTATTACAATGCCTATTTTATACTTTGTAGCTACTTGAAGCTTTGAACTAGATTACCCACTAGTAAATTCCATCCATCTACTAAGACAAAAATCAGTAATTTAAATGGCAAAGATATCATAACAGGCGGCAACATCATCATACCCATAGCCATCAATACAGAGCTTACTACCATATCGATAACTAAAAATGGCAAATACAACAAAAATCCTATCTCAAATGCGGTTTTAAGCTCACTAATTATAAATGCTGGTGCTGCTATAGTCAAAGGGACATCATCTATAGTTGTTGGATTAGGAAGCTGGCGAATACGATAAAATAAGGCCAAATCTTTCTCTCTAGTATTTCGTATCATAAATTCTTTAAATGGCTTTGCCCCTTTATCAAAGGCCTCTTGATAGCTGATTTGCTCATCTAAATATGGCTTTATGCCTTGCTCATAACTCTGCTTAGCAACTGGTTCCATAATAAAAAATGTAAGTATCAAAGCTATAGATATAAGCACACTTGTAGGTGGCATCTGCTGAGTACCCATAGCTTGACGCAAAAATGAAAATACAATAACCAATCGCAAAAAACTAGTCATTATAAATATCAAAGATGGCGCCAAAGCTAATATAGTTAAGACTATTAAAACATTTAAGCTAGTTACTAGTTGTTGTGGTGTATCTGGTGCGCTTAAGCTAAGATTCATAGTAGGCACAGTAACCGTATCAGCACCAAAAGCAGAAGCAAAAATCAAAAATATCAAAGCCAAATATCTCAAAAAAGCCCCTTAAAATAATATTTATTCTACATTAAATTTATTTAAATACTAATAAATCAATAGCTATTTAAATGCCACAAAAGTTGCGAAATTCGCCCATTTAAATATAGTTTCTACACTCTTAAATCCACTATTTAAACATAGCTCTTTATTCTCATTTTCACTATAAGGTATCAAGATATTTTCTAAGGCTTGACGCTTTTGTGCTATCTCAAATTTAGAATATCCTTGCGATTGCTTATACTCTTCATAGATATTTATCATATCCAAAGCCAACCTCTTATCATCATATATCAGCTTTTCACTAAATACAAAGATACCATCGCTACTTAAGCTATCAAAAATTTTCTTTACAAATTCATATCTTTTAATAGGTCTAATAAATTGCAAGGTATAATTAAGCATCACCGCATCTACCCTATTATAATCATACTCCAAAATATCAGCATTAATCAGCTCTATTTTGGCTCCATAGCCACTGGCTCTATTTTTAGCACGCTCTAGCATAGCTAAGCTATTATCAATACCCAAAAGCTCCAAATCACTCCTAAGCTTATAAAGCTCAAGCAGTGTCGTAGCCGTAGAGCAACCAAGATCTACAACCCTAGCACCCTTATCTAATCTTTTGGTTAAAAATGAGATTATTAGCTCTTGAGTTTGCTTATAAAATGGCACAGATCTAAAAACCATATCATCAAATACACTAGCCACACTCTCATCAAATTCAAATTGCTTATTTATAGCAGTTTTAAACACCTCATCTCTCACTATAAACCCCTTCTAAATTCCTAGAGTGCAAACTAACCTCTTCAATGCTCAAATCACAGCTTTTAGCAACATTTTGCGCTATTATTATATCTTTTGAAATTTGTCTTTTTAGATCTTCTAAATTATCAAATTTCATATTATCCCTAATCCACTCAACAAAGCAAACTCGCACAAAATCAGGTCTATAATCGATATTTTTATCTAAAATATGATTTTCAATCGCAAACTCTCCATCAGTGCTAAGTCTATTACCGATAAAAGTTATAGAGCTATAAGTGATATCATCTATCTTTGTTCTTGTAGCATATACTCCATCTTTAGGTACTAGATATGGGGTTATATCTAAATTCAAAGTTGGATATAGATATTTTTTGCCAATTCCTTGACCATCTACAACCCTACCAACTACGCTATACTCACGCCCTAAAAGCCTATTGGCCCTATATATATCACCATCACGCAAAAATCTTTTTATAGCAGAACTATGCACCCCAAGCCCATCAAAGCAAAACTCATCTACCACAACCACTTCACCATCAAATAGATGCTTTAAATCGTGCTTATCCCATGCTCTATCTTTGCCAAATTTAAAGTCATACCCAACTACAATTTTATTTAAATTCACAAAATCTTTTTTAAGCATATCTATAAACTCATCACCCCTAAGCCCAGATATATCATCTAAATCATAGTAAAAACACGGCACACCGCTATACTCTTGGCGTCTATCCCCAGGCGTCAAAGATGCCTTATCGCTTCGCACTACTACTAAAGCACCATCTTTGCCAAGTTGCTTTATAAGCTTCTTATGCCCTTTGTGAATTCCATCAAAACTACCTATAGCTATAGCTTTTATGCTACTTTTTGAAATGGTAGAATAGCTCAATATTCCCTTCCTTGCCTTTGATTTGTGAGTTGCTTTTGTATATTAATTTCCAGCCTAAGGCTAGGCATTCACTTTCAAATTTAATCATCGCTTTATTTATAGCTTTCTCATCTTTTACTACGCCATTTTTGGTTCGTTTGGCATCTTTGCCAACTTCAAATTGCGGCTTAAATAATAGTATTATATCGCTTAATGCCAATCTATCAATATGAGAAATGATATGTAATAATGATATAAAGCTCACATCAGCAGTGATAATATCAAATTTATCTCCACTTTCAAAATCCCTAATATCGGTATTTTCTTGGACTATTACTCTGCTATCATCTCTTAAATTTGGGCTTAATTGCATATTTCCTACATCTAAGGCTACAACTTCTTTTATCCCATTTTCTAACAAAATTTGGACAAATCCACCCGTGCTAGACCCGATATCCAAAGCGGTTTTGCCGCTTAAATCTAGATTAATTTCATCCAAAAATCCAGCCAATTTAAGCGCTGCTCTACTGACATAAATTTGAGTTTTAATCTCTATAATATCGCTTGATTCAATCTCTTGGCTAGGTTTATTTATAACTTTTGAGCTAGCTAGCACAGCCCCATTACTAATTAGCTGTGCTGCTCTATTTCTACTGATATTTAATCTATTTGCCACAGCTATATCAGCTCTCATTTTTTAATCTCTCATACTCTTTTTCATCTATGATTTTAACGCCTAAAGATAGAGCCTTGTCATATTTGCTTCCACTTGACTCTCCGCTTAATAGATAATCACTCTTAGATGATATAGAGTTACTAACCTTAGCCCCAAAGCTCTCTAGCTCCTTTTTGATCTCATCTCTAGGGCGAGAGAGTGTGCCTGTAATAACTATGGTTTTAGAGCTAAATATATTTTGAGTGAGTTTAATATCTTCGTATTTTGGCTTTACAAACTCCATAAGCTCCATAATCTTAGAGCGATTAACACGCATAAACTCCAAATAACTAAGCGCCATCGCCTCACCAAATCCATCAAGGCTTAAAAGCTCATCTTGATTTAAATTTAACCAATTATCCATATAAGTTGTAGCTATCTTTTTCGCTGCTACTTCACCAATATGCTCAATCCCTAAAGATGTGATAAATCTATGAAGTGGCGGGGTTTTGCTCATATTTATAGCATTTAAAATATTCTCAATCTTTTTATCTTTAAATCCCTCTAATCCATCAAAGCTACTCTTATCTAATCTATAAATATCTGTTATATTTGATATTTTTGAATTTTTATACAATAACTCTATTATCGCATCACCAAGACCATCGATATTCATACACTTTTTAGAAGCAAAATATATAATCGAGCTTACCACCCTAGCCTCACAACTCAAATTTTGACACTTTATAAATACCCCCTCATCCAAAAGTTCACTACCGCATTTCGGACAAGAATTTGGTCGTTCTATCTTGGTTTGTGTGCCATCTCTTCTATCTTTATACACCTCTATAATCTTAGGTATCACATCACCACTTCTAATCACACAGACAAAATCCCCCCTCATAAGCCCCAGACGCTCTATCTCATCGAAGTTATGCAAGGTTACATTTTTTACAAATGCTCCATCTATCTCCACTCCATCTAGCAAACCAACAGGAGTTATCACACCAGTTCTACCTACTTGCAGTGCTACACCGATTAATTTAGCCGTTTTTTGTGTAGCGGGGAATTTATAGGCCACCATAAATTTAGGAAATTTCACAGTAAATCCTAGCTCATCACACTTAGCTAGATCATCTACTCTAACCACCATCCCATCCATCATTATAGGCTTTTCATCCCTTATAGCTAAAAGATCTTTAAAGGCTTGTTTAATCTCATCTATACTATTACAAACCCTGACAAAATCATCCCTTAAAAATCCAAGCGATCTTACAAACTCCATCATATCGCTATGAGTGCTAAATTTAAGCTCATTTGCCCCCACGCCCCATGGATAAAATTTCAATCTTCTAGATTTGGTTATGCTAGAATCTAGCTGTCTTAGACTACCAGCGGCGGCATTTCTAGGATTGGCTAATAGGCTTAGGCCATCTTTTTGACGCTTAGCATTAATCTCTTCAAAATCACTCTTAGCTATAACAACCTCACCCCTAATCTCAATCAACCCATCATAAGGAATTTTAAAAGGAATAGAGCTAATCACCTTAGCATTATTAGTAACATCCTCTCCGATATCGCCATCACCCCTTGTGGCTGCGCTTTTTAAAACTCCATTTTCATAGGTTAAATTCAAGCTCGCCCCATCAAATTTAGGCTCTACAAAAAATCTTTGTGAGCGCTTATCCCCACGCTCTATCCACGCCAAAAGCTCATCATCACTAAAAATATCTTCCATCGACCACATTCTAGCTTTGTGGGCTATCTTCTCAAACTGCTCTAAAATCTCGCCACCAACTCTATTAGTAGGTGAAAATATAGCTTTTAAATTTGGATTTTGGCTCTCAAACTCAACCACCTTATGATACAAAGCATCATACTCATCATCACTAGCTATGGGATTATCATCAGTATAATAAGCCTTCGCCCATCTATTTAGCGTCTCAACTGCTTCTAAATACTCTTTATGATTCATACTATCTCTAAATCCTTATATGAATTATGTAAATTTAGCATCTGGATATGCTCTTTTGGATCGTGCGTTCTAATGATAGTAGCGCCATTTTCTATAGCTTTTTGGTGTAGATACAAGCTTCCAGCTAAGCGCTCATCTACGCTACTTGGGCTGTAATAATCTATCATAGATTTTCTACTAGCACCTACTAAAAGCGGATATCCAAAAGACAAAAAATGCTCCAAATGCTTAATCAAAGCCATATTATCACGAGCAGTTTTGCCAAATCCTATACCTATATCAAGATAAATTTGCTTAGCCTTAGACTCCTTAATCTCTTCTAATTTTTGAGCGAAAAACTCACTTATAAGCCCTAAAATATCGCTATCTTTGACATTGATTTGCATAGTTTTAGGATCGCCATTTTTATGCATTAGACAATACTTGGCATTGTATCTACCAGCTAAAAAGGCCAATTTTGGATCTGCGGTTATATCATTAACAAAGCTAAATCCATGATCTAAGGCATACTCCAAACACAATGGATCAAAGCTATCAAGGCTAAATTCCACTCTCTCATAAAGCCTATTAGCATAGATTAGATCTACAACTGGCTTGACTCTTTGAAATTCAGCCTTAGCACCGATATACTCACTCCCTGGCCGTGAGCTTACCATACCGATATCTATATAATCGGCGCCCAAATCAATCACGCTCTCAATGCGCAAAATCGCATCATCAATGCCAACTCTACTTGCTGGATTCAAGCTATCATTATTGAAATTTAAAACCGCCATAATCTCGCATTTTGATGGTTTTGTAAATGAATTTGATAGAAATTTAGCCAATTTATCTAGTCCAAAATCTTGAGCTAGCTCCTTTTTGGCTAGAATTTGAATTTGCTTATCATTTGCTATTAAAAGTGCGTTTTCTAACCCCACACCACCAAAAATTGCATTATGAGAACTTACCAATTCAGCACCGATACTAAGGGCATCTTGCTTTAAGATATTTACAGCTACAGCCTTTATATCTTTGATTAAAATAAAATTTAAATTCGCCTTTTTTCTCATAATTTTCGCCCCACTTTTATGCGGTGATATAAAGTGGCAAATTTGGTCAAAATCGCTATCTATATTTAATTTATACGCTCTCATTTTATCCTTTGCATTATTAGTAAAAGTAGCGGTAAAAGCGTGGTTTGAGCTTTGGAATTTAGATCTGTAATTCTATATAATTTATTAAAGTATATATAATCTTCATGGGTAAATTTAACCCCATTTTTGACTGCATCTATTATTATGGATTTAAGTAAATTTAGAAGTTGAGTTTTGCTTAATTTATCGCTCTTTTCAAGTGCTGTTTGAGTAGATACATACTCATTGATATAATTTAAGCTTAGCTTAGTAAAGTCTATCCCCGTTGGCTCACTTTTGGTTAATTTAACCCTATTTTCTATACTTAATCTAGAGCGAATTGTAGCTAAAAATATATTTTTAGCTGGTGCGACTAAGACAAAGATTATATTTCTTGGTGGCTCTTCAAGGATTTTAAGTAGAGCATTTTGCGACTCGATGCCATATTTATTAGCCATAATTAGCAAAACTTTTGGCTCTTTTTCTGCGATATATGCTTGAGATATTATCTCTTTGACTCCGTCTATCAATAAACTCTCATATTCAAAAATTTTTAAATATTCAGGTTTTAAAATAGAGACATACTCAGATTTAATACTCTCAAAATCATCGCTAATAATAATCTTACTATCTAAACTCAAAGCTCAACCTGACCAAATAATACAGCATCAATAGTGCGATCAAATAGTCTAAACATAGATAAAAGCTTAAAATCCAAATTCTCATCTGTAGAGCTAAGATAGAAGCTATTTTCTGCTTGTTCGTCAAATAGCCACATATAGCTACTGGTGCGATTTTTAGCTATTGCGCATAGCTTTGAGCTACTTTTACCAATGTAAAAATATACAAATCCATTTGGAAATACGATACTAAGCATATCATCAAGCAAGCTTATCTCCTCTTTGGAATTTATATCATTTAATCTTGGATATAAAGATTTAAGCGAGATAAATGGCAATATGGGGCGATGAGAGCCTTTGCGATTAATACTGCGTAAAAAATAGCTCTCAAACCACTCTCTATCCTCATCACATATTACAATAAACGGCGCCCCATCAATGAGATATCTAAGCCTAGAAGAGAGCAAAGGCACCCACTCTAAGCGTCTTTCTTCCATCCAGCTTAGCTCCTTGCTTGAACTCCTAATAGCGTCCAAACTCCATTTGATAAGATCCATTACTTCTCTAACTCATAAGCTTTATGAAGTGCTCTAACAGCTAATTCACCATATTTTGCCGCTACTATCATTGAAATTTTAATCTCACTTGTAGAGATCATCTGAATATTAATCCCCTCATTTGCCAACACAGAAAACGCCATAGATGCTATACCGCTATGACTTTTCATACCTACGCCTACTACGCTTACTTTGACTACTTCGCTATCTATCTCAATAGATTTTGCGCTACCATCATCAACAACATTTCTAGCCGCTTCCATCTCATTTTGAGGCACTGTAAAGCCAAGACTTGTAGTGCCATCTTCGTGGCTTGTATTTTGGATAATCATATCTACATTTATATTTTTATCAGCTAATTTTTTAAAGATACTAGCAGCAACTCCTGGCTTATCTATAACCCCTCTCATAGTTACTCTTGCTTGATTTTTATCTAGCGCTATACCGCTTATTAGTGCTTGTTCCATTCCTGATGTATTCATATCCGCTTCTCCTGTTATTAGTGTTCCTTCATTATTGTTAAAACTACTTCTAGTGACCAATTTCACCTTTAATTTTTTAGCCAATTCTACACTTCTATTTTGTAATACCTTCGCCCCCATACTAGCTAGCTCTAGCATCTCATCATAGCTAATTTTATCAAGTTTTCTAGCCTTAGGCTCAATTCTTGGGTCTGTGGTATATACCCCATCTACATCGGTATAAATTTCACACAAATCAGCATCCAATGCTCCAGCCACAGCCACAGCGCTAAGATCGCTTCCGCCACGCCCAAGAGTTGTTATATCTCCATCTTTTGTGACCCCTTGAAATCCAGCTACTACGACTATTTTGCCCTCTTTTAGCGCCTCTTTCATCTTTTTGCCATCTATATCGATAATCCTAGCTTTAGTAAAATCATCATTAGTGATAATCCCAGCCATATCACCGCTAAATGCTACAGCCTTATAACCTTTTGAATTTAATGCTATTGAAAGAAGTGAGCTTGTAACTCTTTCACCAGAGCTAAGTAACATATCCATATCAGCGCTTTGTGGCTGAATTTTAGCAAAATGCTCAGCATATTCTATTAACTGATTAGTTACTCCACTCATAGCTGAAACTACTACTACTACATCATTTCCAGCATCTTTTGTAGCGATTACTCTCTTAGCTACTTCTTCTATTCTTTCTAAATTTCCAACACTAGTTCCGCCATATTTTTGTACAATTAGCATTATATAAACCCTTCATCTTTAAAATATTTAAGCACCTTAGCATAAGCACCCTTTTTAAAGTGATTAACCTTGCTTAATACATCATTTACAGGCATAAAGCAGTAATCATCAAATTCAGGATGTTTAGTCGCTAGATCTATTTTTGCATTTGGCTTTAATCTAACCAAAAAATATCTCTGAGTCTGTCCATCATACGGAGCCATCTTTTTAGCGATGCTTTCTGGGAAATCATACTCTAACCACTTAGGATGCTCACACAAAATTTCTATTTCATTTGTTCCTATCTCCTCTTCAAGCTCTCTAAAAAGAGCCTCCTTAGGTGATTCACCCTCATCAATTCCACCTTGTGGAAACTGCCAAGCACCGCTAATATCGTGCCTTTGGGCGATAAATACCTTACACTCTAAAGGATAAGATGGAGATAAGATAATAGCCGCTACATTTGGGCGATATCTCTTGCCTTTATCCATTTTTTGTTCCTAAAAATTTGATAAAATCCTACCTTAAAAGCGTTTAAAGTTTAATAAATCAACTAAATTTAATAAATTATTTGTTAAATTTAGAATAAATTTTAGGACAAAAGTTGCATATTTATATCCATATTCCATTTTGTGAATCAAAATGCCCATATTGTGCTTTTGGCTCTCATAGTGATAAATTTAATATAACTAAAGAGTATTTTAAAGCCCTAGCCAAAGAGATAAAAAGCATAAAATTCAAAGATAAAATCTCTACAATTTTCATAGGTGGCGGCACTCCTAGTAGCGTTGAAGCTGGATTATATGATGATATTTTTGAGTATTTAATGCCAAATTTAGATATTAATTGCGAAATCACTAGCGAAGCAAACCCAAACTCAGCGAATTTAAATTGGCTAAAATATATGAGAAAACTCGGTGTAAATCGCCTAAGCCTTGGAGCGCAAAGCTTTAATGAAAATAAGCTTAAATTTCTAGGTAGAATTCACGACTCAAAAAGAGTCTTTAAAGCCATAAAAGATGCTAAAATAGCTGGTTTTACAAATATAAATGTAGATATAATGTATGGCACCAAGCTTGATACAAAAGCCTTGCTATCTAGTGAAATTCAAGCCCTAAAAGAGCTAGAAATTACGCATATATCAGCTTATAGCTTAATGCTTGAGAGTGAGTTTAGCTCTAAAAAATCATATCAAAAAGATAGCCCAATCTTAGCTAAATATCTTATAAATTCACTTGAAAATATCGGATTTAAGCAGTATGAAATATCGAATTTTGGTCAAATTTGTAATCATAATCTAAGCTATTGGCGTGGCGATGATTACTATGGATTTGGTGCGTATGCTGTGGGGACAACTGGATTTAAAAGATACAAAGGTGCTACTAATCTTAAAAATTATATCGATAATCCCTTTAAAAAATCTATTGAAATTTTAAATGATGAAAACAAAAGAGATGAAAGAGTCTTTTTGGGGCTTAGGAGTTGCGTTGGGGTTGATCTATTAGATTTAAGTTTAGAGATGAGACAAAGAGCTAAAATATTAATTGAAGAGAAAAAATTGATATTAGAAAATGAGAGAATCTATAATCCAAATTTTTTATTAGCTGATGAGATATTTTTGTATTTAAGCCAGCCTTAAAGGCCAGCTTATAAATTTACTCTACTTCTGCGTCGATAACATCATCATCTTTTTTCTTATCTTGTGCGTTAGCACCAGCGGTTTGATTTTGATACATTGCCTCAGCTAGCTTATGGCTTGCTTCGCTTAGGGCTTTTACCTTCGCATCGATCTGCTCTTTTGTGGCGCTCTCATCTTTTAATGTCTCTTTTAAATCATTTAAGGCTGCTTCAATTTTAGCTCTATCTTCGCTTGAAATTTTCTCACCAAGTTCATCAAGAGATTTTTGAGTTTGGTGAGCTAGGCTATCAGCTGCGTTTCTAGCTTCAACGGCCTCTTTTCTCTTTTTATCTTCTTCTTTGTGTAATTCAGCGTCATTTACCATTTTATTTATCTCTTCTTCACTTAAGCCGCTTGAGCCTGAAATGGTGATATTTTGAGCTTTTCCACTAGCTTTATCTTTAGCAGAGACTGTGAGAATTCCATTTGCGTCTATATCAAATGTAACTTCAATTTGTGGCACGCCTCTTGGTGCTGGCATAATGCCTTCAAGATTGAAATTACCAAGACTTTTATTATCACGGCTAAATTCACGCTCACCTTGTAAAACATTGATAGTAACAGCACTTTGGTTATCTTCAGCAGTTGAGAAAGTTTGAGATTTTTTAGTTGGGATTGTGGTACCTTTTTCTATCAATTTACTCATAACTCCACCAAGAGTCTCAATACCAAGGCTAAGAGGTGTAACATCTAATAGCAACACATCTTTTACATCGCCTTTAATTACCGCACCTTGTATAGCTGCTCCAATTGCCACTACTTCATCAGGATTTACTGATTTATTTAGCTCTTTATCAAATGCTTTTTTAACCTCTTCTTGTACCAAAGGCACACGAGTTGAGCCACCCACCATAACTACTTCTTTTATATCACTTTTGCTCACACCTGCATCTTTGACAACTTCACTAATTTTTGATATTGTTTGAGATACCAAATCATCTATCATACTTTCAAATTTAGCCCTACTAATAGTCTTTGTAAGGTGTTTTGGTCCAGTGGCATCAGCTGTGATAAATGGTAGATTTATAGTTGTTTCCATAGCACTACTTAGCTCTTTTTTGGCATTTTCAGCAGCTTCTTTTAGGCGTTGAAGAGCCATAACATCGTTTTTAAGGTCTATTCCACTTTCACTTTTAAATTCATTTACCAAAAAGTCAATTAAGCGATTATCAAAGTCATCACCACCCAAAAACGCATTACCACCAGTAGCTAAAACTTCAACTACATTATCGCCAGTTTCTAGCACAGTTACATCAAAGGTTCCGCCACCTAGGTCATAAACTACGATTTTTTCGGCCTCTTTTTTATCCAAACCATAAGCCAAAGCCGCCGCTGTTGGTTCATTTATGATTCTAAGTACATTTAATCCTGCTATTGTTCCTGCTTCTTTTGTAGCTTTTCTTTGGCTATCATTAAAATATGCAGGCACGGTTATAACCGCATCAGTAACACTCTCACCCAAAAACGCCTCAGCATCTTCTTTTAGCTTGATCAATACTTTAGCCGAAATCTCTTGTGGAGTGTATGTTTTGCCAGCTATCTCAACAGCACACGCACCATTTCTATCTACGATATGATATGGAAGGCGAGCTTTGGCTTCGCTAGCATTTTTCTCATTCATCATAAGACCCATAATTCTTTTGATAGAAAATATGGTTTTTTCAGGGTTTGTTACGGCTTGTCGTTTAGCAGTATCACCAACTAAAATTTCACCCTTATCAGTAAAAGCCACCACAGAAGGAGTTGTGTTTTTTCCTTCTTTATTTGGTATTACTTTACTTTCGCCTCTCTCATATATGCTTACGCATGAATTTGTTGTTCCTAGGTCAATTCCTATTACTTTGCTCATTTTGTATCCTTTTTTATTAAAATTTATTTTGCTATTACAACCATTGAAGGTCTTAAAACTCTATCATTATATAGATAGCCTTTTTGATAAACAGTAGCTATCTTGCCACTTTCTACCTCGTCTGTCTCTATATAATTTATAGCGTTATGAAATTCAGGATTAAACTCAACATTGGTATCAATCTCTTTTATACCATACTTTTCAAAGCACTTTTTAAACTGCTCGATAGTTAGATTTATCCCATCTTTTATCTTGTTTGTTATCTCATCATTTCCGCTTTGTAAATTCGCAGCAATCTCCAAAGCATCAATAACTGGCAAAAGATCTCTAGCAAAGCTCTCATTTGCAAATTTCAAAGCTTCAGCTTTTTCACGCTCTAAACGCTTTTTGATATTCTCAAAATCAGCCGTAGCCCTTATCAAATCTTCTTTAACCTTATTAAGCTCATCTGCTAAATCATCTTCACAATTTTTTTCTTCTGCTTCGCACTCTTGGCAATTTTGTTCATCCAAAGCTGGATTTTTATCTAAATTTTCTTTTTCGTTTTGACTCACGCCGCCTCCTTTAACATACTAAAAAACTTTTCATAATCACTATACACACTACTAGCGCAGACCATTACAGCGGGCTTACCTTGATATAATACATCAGTTTTTAACCCCATATAGCCAGTAGAAAACAACGGACTAAAGGCTAAATTTCCATTAAAATTATCACCAAATGATGGATCTAAAATCGCCTTTATGCTGTCGTCTTTACAAATTTCAAAAGCAATCTTCTCATTTTCTTGAAATAAAATCTCGCCTCTTTTCAAAGCCTTAATCTTTGCTCTTAACTCGCTCAATCCTACTTGTATAGAGATATTTTCAAGCTCTTCTAAGCTAACGCCAATTAAGTTGCTTAAGAATCTTTCCACCTTTGAGCTAAATTTAATTGATATGCTCTCAGTAAGAAAATCAAGCACCAAAAAGCGATCTTTGAGATTTAAAACATCTTGTAAAAATAGCTTTTGATCTTTAAAAATCATGCAATAAATATCATTTTTATAAACTAATAAATTTAGCAAATCTGTATTGTTAATAGATAAAACAGAGCTAAATTTTAGCCTATTTCGCCAATAAAACTCCATCGCACTAGCTGTTGGTATGCGACCACCACTAATATGAAGTTGAGTGATCGCTCCTTCGTCGCTAAGCTTTTTAAAATAGACTCTAATAGTTGATGCTGGAATCGCTACATTCATTCTCATACCAAGCTCATTAGAGCCGATTGGTTCATTAACCTCAAGATAAGCATGAATGATAGATTCTAATATCAAATCTCTTTTATCTAGTTTCATTTATTAGCACTCTTTATATTTAATTGCTAAGATAATTATACAACATTGAGCCTATCTTTGTCAAGTAATTTAAGCAAAAATATTAAAATTTATCAATTTATTTAGCAATTAATATATTTAACTGCTTATAATTGTAAAATATTATCCAAATAAAATCAAAATATAAATTTAGAAATGAATTTAATTAATATTTAATAAGTTATAAAGTACAATAATAATCTCAAATCAAAGGAGAGAAATTGAGTAATCTAACAGCAAAAGAGAGAGATGAATTAGAGCATATTTTTGCCCAAATTCAGATTAGTAGATTTAAATTTAATATCTGGCATCACTATAAAACATTAAATAAAAGAGGCCAACTTGCCATTAGATTACTAAAACACAAAAGCAAAAGGCTATTTAAATAGCTCTGGGTAGTTCTTTTTCATATATTCTACCACAGCTATAACCTCATCTACGCCACTAGCGTCGCTACCTTCTAAGACATCATCTATAACATCGATATATCTATCAAATGCGACATTTACAAGCTCTTTTTTAACCCCTGCGTAATATAGCATACCCAAAGTCGCTAACTCAAGCTCATAGCTCATCTCTTCTAGCGTAACATCATTTTCATAATTTTTCATCATAATTCTCCTGTTTTTTTATTTATCAAATTTACAACTTGTGATTTTATCTCATCATAATTATAACTATCTACAAATCCAGCAAAAAACCCACCACTAGCATTTTTATGACCGCCGCCATCGCAAAGCTCTTTTGCCATTTGGCTCACATCAAAATCCCCATTAGATCTAAAGCTCATACTCTTTTTACTAGTCATATCTATGAAGAATTCAAATTCAGGATTTGCCACTAGAAAATCATTGCCAATCACACTAGCACTTCCTATATTATAAGTCAAAATTCCCTTACTACCACGATAATTAATGCTAAATTTATCCTTATTTGACGCAAGGCGCCTTACAAGATAGCTTGAGTTAAGATTGCTTAAAGTATCATCATTCTTAAGATAAAAAAACTCCTTCTTAATCGCATGAAGTCTATTATCAAGCTCGATATGAGCATTATTTAAACTTAAAAATTCAAAAAAGTTCTTGATAAGAAAAAATATATACTCTATATGCTCATCTTCAAACATAACTTTATTTATCTCTTTAGCCCCAGCGATCGCACCCATACAGACCTTACCAAGCTCAAAATTTGGATCATTTTTAAGCCATATATCTACAGCATTTACAACATCACAATAGGCCTTTAAACGCTCATCTTCGCCAAACATCGCACTAAAAAAATCATAACAAATTTTAGTCGCACTTCTAGAGCTATCTAGATAATACCAAGGAAATATCTTAGCGCAATCAGCCCCCGTTTGGTGATGATCAAGCAAAATTAGCTTGACATCTTTGTCTTTTAGCTGATCTTGATAGCTTTGGCATTGTGCTTGGGTTAAATTCAGATCTGTGATTAGTATAATAGCCTTTTCATCTGTAATTTTGGAGATTATGTGTGACATCTTTTTGTCTATCTCTTTACCATAATTTGAGTTATAAAATTCAATATTTTTAAGATAAAAATTACTAACAAACTGACAAGAGTATCCATCTAAATCAGTATGACTAAGATGATAAATTTTCATTTTATTCCTTTATTAAAGTTCTGGTATCTCTATAGTACCAAGAGTTTCAAACTGCGTATTTGGCGCAATCTCAGCAAAGCTAAGCACCGCAATATCGATAGAGAAATTCTGCGCAATACTAGCTATAAATTTACGAATACTAGGCTCAACGCAAAGCACCATAGCACCCTGTTCGCTAATAGGGCGATTCTCTCTTTTTGCTCTTAATGCACTTACTATAGCTGAAGTTTGAGCGACATTAATCATCATTGTGTATGCTCCATCTTTATAACTTAGGCTATCAATGAGCTTTTGCTGGGCTGGAGCATCTAAAATATAGAAATTTAATTGACCATTTTCATCAGCATATATAGATGTTATAACCCTTGCTAGGGCTGCTCTAACATGCTCTATTATCATATCTAAATTCTTACTAACTTCTGCCACATCGCTAATAGCTTCTAAGATACTAAGCATATCTTTAATAGGGATATTATCTTTAAGTAAGGCTTTTAATACCTTTTGAATAACGCCCACGCCAACTACTTTTAGAGCATCATCTACTACTACGGAGTATTCTGATTTTACCTTTTCAAGGATATTTTGAACCTCTTGTTTGGTTAGCAATTCACTTGCGTTTTGTTTGACTAACTCACTCATATGAGTAGATATCACACTAGCGGCATCTACAACGGTGTAACCGCTTAATATCGCATCTTCTTTATAATTTTGATCTATCCATAGAGCATCAAGCCCAAAGGCTGGGTCTTTGACTGCGATACCATCGATATCTGCACTCACATATCCACTATCCATAGCCAAGCACTTATCAGGATAGACAATGCCTGAGCCGATTACTACGCCTTTTAATTTAAATTTATACTCATTTGGGCCAAGCAAGATATTATCTCTTAATCTAATTTTTGGCATCAAAAATCCAAGCATTGTAGCCATATTTCGCCTCATAGCCCTAATTCTCTCTATCAAATCCCCATCAGCAAGCTTCAAAAGCCCATATCCTAAATCCAACTCTAAAATTTCAATTTTTAAGATATCATCAATCTTAGCTTGCTCTTCCATAGCGATCTCTTCATCGCTCTTTTTAGGCATTTTATTTGTAGATGGTTGATTGGCTTTGCCTGTGGCGTTTGATTGCTGGGTGGATTTCTTGCCATCTTTGATAGCACTAAAATCTATCTTGCCATCTTCAATCTGTTTTAATATAAATCCAATTCCCAAAAACAAAAGCCCCATAAATCCAAGTGATAGTGTCGGAAGTCCTGGCACCAAAGCAAACATAAAAAGAATAAACCCAACTATCAAAAGCGTTTTATACTCACCAAGAAGTTGTGATACCACCCCTTCTGCGAAGTTATCTTCATCTTTACTGGCTCTAGTTATGATAATTGCAGTTGCTGTTGAAGTGATAAGTCCAGGAATTTGACTTACTAATCCATCGCCAATTGTAAGAATAGTATATGTAGAAGCGGCATCTTTGATAGCCATATCATGCTCAAAAGAGCCGATCAAAAATCCACCGATAATATTTATAATTGTGATGATAATACCAGCTACCGCATCGCCTTTTATAAATTTAGATGAACCATCCATAGCTCCATAAAAATTCGCCTCAGATATGATATCTTGGCGTCTTTGCTTGGCTGCTTGTTCATCTATCAAACCAGCATTTAAATCCGCATCGATCGCCATCTGCTTACCAGGCATCGCATCTAGAGTAAATCTAGCTTGAACTTCACTTACACGAGTTGAGCCTTTAGTTACAACCATAAAATTTATAAGCACCAAAATACAAAATACAATAACACCAATTACATAGTTGCCACCAACTACGAATTTACCAAAACTAGCGATGATATCACTCACAGCCTCAGGGCCATTGTGGCCTTCGCTTAAGATCATTCTAGTAGTTGCTATATTGAGCGCTAATCTAAATAGAGTAACTATCAAAACAAGAGTAGGAAATGTGCTAAGATCTGTTGGCTTGGGTATATAAATTGAGATTAAGATTATAAGTACAGATATGGCTATTGATAAGGCTAAGAAAAAATCAAGCACCCCACTAGGTAAAGGCACAATGATAATAGCCAAAATAGCTACAATGACAAAAACTACAGTTAGGCTCTTAGCCTTCATTATTGGCGCTAAAAATGGCGCCACCATTGTCAAAATATTTCGTTTAGCCAAATTATTTCTTCATAATATCAGCTAAGGTTATCTGATCTAAAAAGTCATCAATTCGCACTTGCAAGTCATTAAACATAGGCCAAATTTGACATATATCGCCTTTGTTGCTTGGACAATCGCATCTAGAGTTAGCACACTCAAATACATTTACTTTGCGCTTTTCAGCACTCTCTAAAATACGCTTAATACTCAAATTTGATGGCTTATCGGCTAGAACAAATCCGCCATTTGCCCCTTTAAAAGAGTTTAATATCCCCTCTTTGGCTAAATTTTGTAAAATTTTGGCTAGAAAACTTTTTGAAATTCCAAGCTCTGTAGATATGGTATCTACATCTTTTGGATAGTTTGATTGCGATAATAGTATCAATGATAGCATAGCATATTCACTAGCTTTGGTAAATAACACCACTACTCCTTAGGATTTAAATTCGATTATTCTACTAAAAAATATATTAATATTAACTTTTTTTAGAGTATAATACCGCTTAATTTTTAATATTTTAAAATAACTATAATATTTTTTTATAAACTTTCTTTTATTGGTTATAAAGCTGTAAATTAAATTTGGGAAATTAATATTTGCTTAAACATTTTTTTACAAATAGTATTGGAATTTTATGCTCTAGGGTGCTTGGATTTATCAGAGATTTAATGACCGCAAATGCCCTTGGTGCAAGCATTTGGAGTGATATATTTTTTGTAGCTTTTAAGCTGCCTAATCTCTTTCGCCGACTCTTTGGCGAGGGGGCATTTTCTCAAGCTTTTATGCCAAATTTAGTAAAAGTATCACAAAAAGGGCTATTCGCTGCTGAAATTTTAATCAAACTTACCATTACTATGCTAATTCTAAGCTTGATAGTTATGCTATTTGCTCCGCTTGTTACTAAGGCTTTGGCCTATGGATTTAGTGATGAAGTTATAGCTCTTGCTGTGCCTTTGGTTAGAATCAATTTTTGGTATCTTTTGGCTATTTTTATAGTTACTTTACTCTCAGCTTTATTACAATACAAAAATCACTTTGCCACCACTGCTTTTAGCACTGCGTTTTTAAATATCTCGATGATAATGGCTCTATTTTTAGCTAATGATTTAGACCAACAAAACGCCGCTTTATACCTTAGCTGGGGTGTTGTAGTAGGTGGATTGCTTCAAGTTTTATCACATATTATAGCGCTTAAAAAGCTAAATTTACTCCGCTTATTAACCCTTGGGATAATCAAATTCGCAAAAGGCAAGAGAGCTAAATTTAATAAATTTTGGCAAAATTTCGGCCATGGGATCATCGGTAGTAGCGCCAATCAATTGAGCGATTTTATCTCTACATTTATAGCAAGTTTTTTAGCTACTGGGGCTATAAGCTACCTATATTATGCTAATAGAATTTTTCAATTACCATTAGCTCTATTTGCCATCGCTCTCTCAACTGCGATATTCCCTAAAATCGCCAAAGCCATCAAAAGTGATAATAACCAAACAGCTCTAAATTTACTTAAAAAGAGCTTTAATTTGCTATTTTTCTTGCTACTATTTTCTACTATTGGTGGGTATATTTTATCAAAAGAGATTATTTGGCTACTATTTCAAAGGGGTGAATTTAGCTCACAAAATACCATAGAATCGGCCAAGGTTTTACAAATGTATATACTTGGGCTTTTACCATTTGGGCTTTATAAGCTATTTTCGCTCTGGCTATATGCCAAAATGCAACAAAAAATCGCCGCCAAAATAGCTATATATTCGCTATTTATCAACACAATTTTATGCTTAATTTTCTTTAAGCCTCTTGGTGCTAGTGGATTGGCTTTGGCTAGTTCTATAAGCGGTCTATTTTTATTAGGATATGCGATTTGTGTATTTGGTTTTAAGCAATTTTTAGATATAAGTTTAAACAGATTAAATTTAATCACCATAATTTTAGCGGCTATTTTTGGATATTTATTAGTAGAATTGAAGGATTTTGTCTATGCAAATTTATGATACGGTGTTAAAGAAAAAAGTTGATTTAATCCCATTAAATAACAATGAGATAAATATATATGTATGCGGTCCAACCGTTTATGATCATGCTCATCTAGGGCATGCTAAATCTAGTATTAGTTTTGATCTACTTAGGCGAGTTTTAATAGCGCTTGGTTATAGTGTTAAATTTGTTAAGAATTTCACTGATATAGATGATAAAATACTAGCCAAAATGAGCTCAACTAATCAAACCTTAGAACAGATAACAACACATTATATAGATAGATATCTTAGTGATATGAGAGCTTTAAATGTCTTAAACGCCGATATAGAGCCAAAGGCCACTAACTATTTAAATGCTATTATAGATTATATTCAAAAATTAGAGCAAAATGGAGCCACATATAGGCTTGAAGATGGAATTTACTTTGATACAAGTAAAGATGAAAAATATCTAAGCTTAAGCGGTAGAAAAGATGAAAATCTCATCGCTAGAGTATCAAGCAATGAAAGCAAAAAAGATGATAAAGATTTTGTCTTATGGAAATTTGATGAGAATTGGTATGATAGTCCATTTGGCAAGGGGCGTCCTGGCTGGCATACTGAGTGTGTGGCAATGATTGAAGAGATATTTGCTAAGACAATCGATATACACGCCGGTGGGGCTGATCTTCTCTTTCCGCACCATGAAAACGAAGCCGCACAATGTAGGTGTGCATATCATAAAGATCTAGCCAATCACTGGATACACAATGGCTTTATACAAGTAGATAATGAGAAGATGAGTAAGAGTTTAGGCAACTCATTTTTTATCAAAGATGCCCTAGCTATCGCACCTGGCGAGGCGGTGAGATTTTATTTGATGAGTAGCCATTATAGAGCTAATTTTAACTACGATATATCTGATCTGCTCTCTAGCAAGAAGCGACTCGATAAAATTTACAGACTTAAAAAACGCTTAAGCGGAGTTGAGCCTAGTAGGGTTGATGATGAGTTTAAAAGCTTGATTTTAGATGCTTTAAGTGATGATTTAAATATCTCAATAGCCTTAGCCAAAATAGATGAAATGGTAAATCAAGCTAATACAAATTTAGATAAAGAGCCTAAAAACAAAGCCTTAAAATCCACGATTATGGCCAATTTAAATTTCATTAAAGAGACTCTTGGGATATTGTATCAAGATGAATTTGAGTGGTTTCAATATGGCTTTGATGAAGCACAAAAAGAGCAAATTTCAAATTTAATCAAAGCTAGAAATGAAGCCAAATCGGCTAAAAACTATGAAAAAGCGGATTTAATAAGAGATGAGCTAAACAGCCTTGGAGTAGCCATAATGGATACACCAAATGGAGTTAAATGGGAGAAAATATGGGTGGAATAACAGAAGTTTTTAAAAGATTTAAATCATTTTATAAAGAGTATATACCACAATTTATTATAGCGATTATTGGTATGATTATGGCTAGTGTGGGGACTGCGGTATCAGCGTGGCTTGTTAAACCTGTGCTTGATTATATCTTTATCCAAAAAGATGAAACCCTGCTATATCTACTTCCATACGCAATTATCGCAATATATTTTATCAAAAGCCTTGGAGTATATCTACAAGCATATTTTACAGCCTACATAGGTCAAGATATCGTAAGACGATTTAGATACAATCAATTGGCAAATATTTTAAGCCTTGATATGAGCTTTTTTCATAAATATAGAAGTGGCGAGCTTATGAGTAGGATTATGGGCGATATAGAGAGAATTCGCTCAATAGTATCAAATTTGATCCCAGAATTAGTGCGTGAGTTTGTCACCATCATAGGACTACTTTGTGTAGTAATCTACCAAAGCCCTACTCTAGCACTATTTTCTCTAATAGTACTACCAGCGGCGTTTTATCCACTATCAAGACTAGCTAAAAGAATGCGTAAAATCAGCCGAACATCGCAAGAAACCTCAAGCGATATAACATCAGTTTTAAGCCAAATATTTTCTAATATTGAGATAGTCAAAGCCAATAACGCACAAAAAAAAGAGCTAGATAAATTTGGCGCCCAAAATGATAAAATCTTTAAACTAAATTTAAAATCTGTCAAAACAAACACCCTAGTAAGCCCAATGATGGAGACTCTAGGCTCAATCGGCATTGCCATCACTATCATCATAGGTGGTCAGCAAGTTATAGATGGCCAGATCACTGTTGGGAGTTTTTTTAGTTTTCTTACAGCTTTGTTTATGCTCTATACGCCAATCAAAAGACTAACTGCTATATACAACCAAATGCAAGATGCCATCGTAGCTAGTCAAAGAACATTTGAGCTACTTGATATGAGCCCAAGTATAGTTGATGGGAGTATTGATTTCCCATCTAGGGTAAATTCAATCACAATCCAAGATCTGAAATTTAGCTATGGCGATAAGGTAGCACTAAATGGGATAAATCTCAAAATTTACAAAGGTCAAATGATAGCCCTAGTCGGAAGTAGCGGTGGGGGCAAAAGCACACTTATAAATTTATTAATGAGATTTTACGATCCAGACTCGGGTATAATATTAATTAATGAAAATGATATTAGTGAATTTAAACTCCACAGCCTAAGAGAAAATATCGGTCTAGTAACCCAAAGAGTCTATATATTTAACGATACAATCGCCGCCAATGTAGCTTACGGCGCACCACTAGATGAAACCAAGGTCATAAAGGCTCTTAAAATGGCAAATGCCTATAGCTTTGTCCAAAATTTAGATGATGGCATATATACAACACTTAGTGAATATGGAGCCAATCTAAGTGGCGGCCAAAGACAAAGAATAGCTATAGCTAGAGCCTTATATCACGACCCGCAAATTCTTATATTTGATGAAGCTACAAGCGCACTCGATAATGAAAGCGAAAAAGAGATAACCAAAGCCATAGAGAACTTAGGTCAAGAAAAGATAGTAATAGTAATAGCCCATAGGCTCACAACTATCAAAAACGCAGACAAAATCGCCGTTATAAGCTCAGGTAAAATAGTAGGTTTTGACACAGATGAAGTGTTAGAAAAAGAGTGTGAAATCTATAAAAATCTAAAATCAACAATCCACTAAAATGAAACAGATAATAGTATATAAAGATAAACCAGCTAGCATCAACAATAAAAATGATAACGCCAAAACAGCATATCAAAATAGCTTAAGAAAAGTAGCAAATCAGCAAGATGCTTTTATCATGGATGGCGATTTGATCGTAGATATATTATGGCAACAAAGCAATCCAGCAGATATAGATAACATCATCAAATACACTCTAGACGCACTAAAAGGAATCTGCTATAATGATGATAAAAGCATTATTAAACTCACAATATCCAAAGAGCACTCCACGAATGATCAACTCACAATCACTATAAAAAGCAAATTTATAATATCTAAATTTATCAAAAAAATAGTATTCAAAACCATCATAAAACCGCTATTACGATATATAAATTCAAATTACCAAGATATGCTAACAGCTCAAATCCCAAAACCAAAAATAGAACCAATCCCAAAAATCTCCCCACCTAAGCCAATAAATCAAAATAATGATATAACCACCAATCTCACCCAAGATATAATATCAGCCCTAAATAGTCAAAAAAACAAGATAGATATAGTTGAATTTAGCATAAAAGGGCAAAAAATAATACTATATCCACAAATATCGCAAAATCTATCAGCCAAAGAGAGATCAAACACCATAAAATCCATTCAAGAAAGCTTAATTAACACTTTATCAAATAGAGATTATTTAGCAAATTTCCAAATATCCTTCGGGTCTAACGCCTCTAAAAACGCCAAAAAAATAGTCATAAATAAAATTTAAACCGATCTCCACACAGCAATTGAAGTTGGATTAAATGGATCAGTCCTACAACTATGCTCTAACATAGCATCTTCGATGATTATATCACCATTTTGATTAGCCTTTTTAAGCGTTGAAGCGAAATTTAAATTCCAGCCATTTTTTATAAAAAATTTACGATGCTCCTTGCTTACTTCACCTAAATCTTTTATTTGAAACCCAAAAGGCTCGCCATTTATACACCTGACAAATGGAGCGATACTAGCTACAACCTTAAACCAATTATCAGGTATCTCCTTAACTTGCTCAATCGTATGATATGTAAAGACCAAAACACGCTTACCAAAATCTAATTTTTTATCAAATTTAGGCTTTAAATGGTTAAAATGAAAAAACTCAGCTCTCATATTTGGCTCAATACTAGCTAATTTTTTTGCCATTTCTACACCGCTACTAGTAAATTCGCCACCAAAATATCTTAAATTCACCCCGCCACCATTATAAAATATCTTAAAAAGATTTTGTCCATATCCACAGCCTAGCTCCACCACACTATCATACTCATCAAATGATAAAGCATCAATAATAAAATCAATAAAATTTGTCTTAGTATAAAATGGAACCAAAATAGTCATACCATTTAAAGATGTTATACCATAATGAGGAATATCAGCAAAGTTAAATTTCTCACTCTCGCTCTTTTTTCTTTTCCACTCATAATTCCCATCATCATTAATAGCTAAATGATAATACCGCTCCTTTTTCTCTAATTCGCCAATCACTTGAAGAGCGTTATACCCCCCCATATTTATAAATTGACTCATAAACTCCGCCCTTATAGCCCAAGCATTTTCATAAAAATTTTGCCATTTTTTCTCTTGATAAGCCATTTTAGCCCCTTTTTTGATATTTTAAATTTATAATTTTGATTATATCTATAAATAGCCTAAAATATGATAAATTTTATCAATCATTATAAGCAAATTTAAGCAAATTTTAGCTAAAATGGCGAATTTCAAAGGAAAGTAATGAATTATCATGATATTAAAAAATTTCTATTTAAACTAAACCCAGAAACCGCCCATAAAATAGCTGAACTAGCTATGCGAACATCTGTCAAAATACCATTTGTTAGCGACTATTTTGTGGATAATTTTTGTTTCGTTGATACTAAATTATCGCAAAATATTTTTGGATTAAATTTCTTAAATCCTATCGGAATTGCCGGTGGATTTGATAAGAATGCGACAATGATTTTACCGCTATGTGCTTTAGGATTTGGCTTTTTGGAGTATGGAACGCTCACCCCAAAACCACAAATTGGCAATCCAAAGCCAAGGCTATTTCGCCTAATAGAAGAAAAAAGCATTCAAAACGCTATGGGGTTTAATAACGATGGATTAGATAAGATCAAATCTAGAGCCGCCAAATTATACCCATTTAGCCTACCACTCATCGCAAATATCGGTAAAAACAAGATTACGCCAAATGATAAGGCTATTAAAGATTATGAGATTTTAGTTAGTGGGCTTGATGGTTGCTGTGATGCCTTTGTGATCAATATCAGCTCACCAAATACACCAAATTTAAGGGATTTACAAAGCGAATCTTTCATCAAAGATCTATTTGGCGCCATAAGCCAACTAACCCAAAAACCACTAATTTTAAAAATCGCCCCAGATATGAGTATTGATGCGGCTATATCGCTTTGCTTATCTGCTACAAATGTTGGATTTAAAGGGCTAATAATCAACAACACAAGCGTGGATTACTCCCTTAGCCATAATGCCAAAGATTTTGGTGGTCTAAGTGGCCAACTTATCAAAAACAAGAGCAAAGAGCTATTTAAAGAGGTTGCCAAAGAACTTTTTGGTAAGGCGATTTTGATTAGCTGTGGCGGAATAGATAACGCAAATGAAGCTTATGAACGCATCAAAATGGGTGCGAATTTGATACAGATATACACTAGTTTTATCTATGAAGGCCCTAGTATCTGTAAAAATATAAATAACCAACTACTAAATTTAGCCCTAAGCGATGGATATGAGAATATCTCTCAAGCTGTTGGCGTAGATATAAGGAGATAAATGCTACCAAAATTCAGCAAAATCACCCTAGAAAATGGATTTGAGATCTATCACACTCCACTTAATCTAGGCTCAAATGTCATTAGCATAGATCTATACTATAAGGTTGGCTCTAGAAACGAAACAATGGGTAAAAGTGGAATCGCACATATGCTAGAGCATCTAAATTTCAAAAGCACAGACAATAGAAAAGCTGGAGAATTTGATCAGATAGTAAAGGGTTTTGGCGGGATTAATAACGCTAGTACCGGATTTGATTTTACTCACTATTTTATCAAATGCTCAAGCCAAAATTTAGATACTTCACTAGAGCTTTATGCTGATACTATGTCAAATTTAAGCCTTAGAGAAGATGAGTTTTTGCCTGAGCGTGATGTGGTTTTAGAAGAGCGTAGATGGCGCACAGATAATAATCCAACTGGAATGCTATATTTTAGACTATTTAACCACGCTTTCATCTATCATCCATATCACTGGACTCCGATTGGATTTATCAATGATATCCAAAACTGGACTATAGATGATATTCGCAATTTTTGGTCTATATATTATCAACCACAAAATGCCTTTTTGATGATTACTGGCGATATCGATAAAGAGAGTGCCTTTAATCTAGGTAAAAAGCATTTTGAAAATATCCAAAATCGCTGCGCTATCCCTACTCTACACTGCATAGAACCCGAACAAAATGGTGAAAAATCCCTAATAATTCGCAAACAAAGCGATGTGGATATGATAGCAATAGCCTATAAAATTCCACCATTTAACCACGAAGACCAAACTGCATTAAGCGCCATTGGCGAATACCTATCAAGTGGCAAAAGCTCTCTTTTTGAGCGAATTTTAATTGATAAATTAAATTTAGTAAATCAAATTTATGCCTATCCTATGGAGAGTATCGATGAGAATTTATTTATAATTATCGCTATTTGCAACCCTGGCATAAAAGCCAAAATAGTCAAAAAAGAGATCTTAAAACTATTAAAACAACTAAAAACTAGAGATATTGACGCTGATGAGCTAACTAAGATTAAAAATTGCTTAAAAAGCAACTTTATCTACTCTCTAAGTAGTGCTAGCAAGCTAGCTAATCTATATGGAAGTTATATCGCAAGGGGTGATATAGAGCCACTTTGGCAACTCTCAGATAGAACTAGCAGACTCACTACTCAAGATATCAAAGAGTGTGCTAGTAGATATTTTAACAAAGACAAATCAACTACAATTATACTAAAAGGAACCAAATGAAAAAGAGTATTTATGGAGCGATGACAGCTCTAGTAACGCCTTTTAAAAATGGTAAAATAGATGAAAATAGCTATGAAAAGCTTATAAAACGACAGATTAAATATGGCATTGACGCAGTTGTGCCTGTAGGAACTACGGGCGAGAGTGCGACTCTTACTCATGATGAGCATAGAATATGTATAGAGATAGCTGTAAATGCGTGTAAAGGTAGCAATGTCAAAGTGCTAGCCGGAGCTGGAAGCAACGCTACTCACGAAGCTATAGGTCTAGCTGAATTCGCTCAAAAATGTGGCGCTGATGGTATATTATCAGTGGCTCCATACTACAATAAACCAACCCAAGAAGGATTATATCAACACTACAAAGCTATATCCAAATCAGTAGATATACCTATCTTGCTATACAATGTCCCATCTAGAACGGGATGTGATATATTGCCAGAGACAATTATAAGATTATTTAATGATTGTGATAATATCTATGGAGTTAAAGAGGCTAGTGGCAATATAGAAAGATGCGTTGATATCCTAGCTCATGAGCCTAGAATTTATCTATTGAGCGGTGATGATAGTATCAACTATCCTGTGCTAAGCAATGGCGGTAAAGGTGTTATCTCAGTAACATCAAATTTATTACCTGATCAGACTTCAGCACTTACTAAATACGCTTTGGATAATGAGTTTTTAAAAGCAAAAGAGATCAACGATAAACTATATAATATCAACAAAATTCTATTTTGCGAATCAAACCCTATACCTATTAAAGCAGCTATGTATATAGCTGGGTTAATAGATACTTTAGAGTATAGGCTTCCACTTGTAGCACCAAGTGAGCAAAATCTCAAAAAGATAGAATCAGTAATGAAAAATTATGATATAAAAGGATTTTAATGAATTGTTATCATGAAGAATTTAAAGGCAAGACCTTAGTTATCAGCGGCGGAACTAGAGGAATTGGTAGGGCTATTGTGCTTGAATTTGCTAAATATGGCACCAATATCGCATTTACCTACAACTCAAATGAAGAGATGGCTAAAAATCAAGCTTTGGAGCTAGAAAGAGATTTTGGGATAAAGGCTAGAGCTTATGCTCTAAATATCTTAGAGCCTGAAACTTATAAAGAGCTATTTTTAGAGATTGATAAGGATTTTGATAGAATTGACTTTTTTGTATCAAATGCAATTATCTCGGGTCGTGCGGTAGCTGGTGGATATACTAAATTTATGAAGCTAAAACCTCGTGGAATAAACAATATATTTACCGCTACCGTTAATGCCTTTGTAGTTGGCTCTCAAGAAGCAGCCAAAAGGATGGAAAAGGTAGGCGGTGGTAGCATTATCAGTCTAAGCTCTACTGGAAATTTAGTCTATATAGAGCATTATAGCGGACATGGCACAGCCAAAGCCGCAGTAGAAGCTATGGCTAGATACGCAGCAACAGAGCTTGGAGAGAAAAATATAAGAGTCAATGTCGTAAGCGGTGGCCCTATAGAGACAGACGCCCTAAGAGCCTTTACAAATTATGAAGAGGTTAGAGACGCCACAGCAGCGCTAAGCCCACTTGGTCGCATGGGGCAGCCAACAGATTTGGCTGGGGCTTGCCTATTTTTGTGTAGCTCAAAGGCTAGTTGGGTAACTGGGCATACATTTATAATAGATGGCGGTACTACATTTAAATGATGAATTTACCAAATTCTCTAGCTATTTTTCGCATACTTTTGGCGCCATTGATGTTCTATTTTTTGTTACAAATCAATGGAAATAATAACGAAGTAGAGATTAGTTGGCTTAACTACTTTTGTGCTTTGACCTTTGTGGTGGCTAGTATTACTGATTTTTTTGATGGATATATAGCTAGAAGCTGGAATCAAAAGACAAAATTAGGTGCAATACTAGATCCATTAGCTGATAAAATGCTGATTTTAGCGGCTTTTTTGGGTCTTATGATAATAGATAGAGCCAATGCGTGGGCTGTGTATATAATACTTGTTAGAGAGTTTTTCATTACTGGATTTAGGGTAGTTATGGCGAGTGAAAGTATCGATGTAAGTGCATCCATAGCTGGTAAGGTCAAAACCATCATGCAGATGGTGGCCATAGGATTTTTATCCATGCAGTGGTGGGGCGGTGAGATTTTGTTATGGATTGCTGTAGCTATCACGCTATATTCTGGTTATGAATATATACACGCATATATAAAACATATAAGAAAAATTTAAATTTTGGAGAGATAGATGAAAAATATCCTTGCTATTTTATTTGTTACTTTTGTTTTTATAGGTTGTTCTGGCGATAAAAATACAAAAGATAAATTAAGAATCGCAACCGAAGGCACATATAATCCATTTTCATATCATGATGAGAGTGGTAAATTAGTAGGCTATGATGTTGAAGTGATAGCAGAAGCGGCCAAAAGAGCTGGATTTGAGATTGAATTTCATGAGACAAATTGGGATGCGATATTTTCTGGATTAAACTCAAATCGCTTTGATATGATAGCTAATCAAATAAGCGATGCGGATCCTAAAAGAGCCGAGCTTTACACACTAAGTGATCCATATATAGTTACTTCAGCTGCCATAGCAGTAAGAGCTAATGATAATAGCATCAACTCACTAAGCGATATTAAAGGCAAAAATATTGCTCAAGCAATGGGAAGCAACTACTATGAAACTGCTATCAAAAATGGAGCAAATATAATCTTAGTTGATGGCTTAGCACCCGCCATTAAAGCTGTAAGTCAAGGTAGAGCTGACGCTACTATGAATGATAAATTAGCGATTTTAAACTACTTAAAAACAACTGGCGATAAAAATATTAAAATCGCATTTGATACAGGCGATGGCACTAGAAGTGTCTTTTTGTTTAAAAAAGAGCTAACAGAACAAAGAGATAGAATCAACAAAGCCTTAGAATCTATGAAAAAAGATGGCACCCTAAAACAAATTTCAGAAAAATATTTTGGAATGGATGTTAGTGAGTAGCTATATTGAAGCTTTTATACCTATGCTTAAAGGGGCGATCTTATATACGATTCCCCTTAGCGTTATATCTTTTATTTGTGGTATAGCTATAGGGGTGATTGTCGCACTAATTCGCATTAATCACAGCAAAAATACAATATCAAATTTGCTTAAATTACTCTCTCAATTCTATGTATCTATAATCAGAGGAACTCCGCTTTTGGTTCAGCTATTTATAATTTTTTATGGTTTGCCAAATATCGGCGTAACGCTAAATCCATTTATTAGCGCTATAATCGCTTTTAGCCTTAGCATTGGTGCGTATAGCAGCGAAACTATCAGAGCTAGTATATTAGCAGTGCCAAAGGGCCAATGGGAGGCTGGTTGGAGCATTGGACTAACTAATAGCGATACTTTTATTAAAATCATAGCACCGCAAGCTCTTAAAATAGCCTTGCCGACTCTATCTAATACCTTTATAGCGCTTATTAAAGATACATCTTTAGCTTCAGTGGTTTTGGTAGCCGAGCTATTCCGCCAAGCTCAAACTATAGCCTCACAAAATTATGAATTCCTAAGAGTATATTCTCAAGCTGCTTTGATATATTGGGTTATATGTATCGGACTTGGGTATATTCAGACACGCCTTGAAGCTAAATTTAGTAAGCATTTATAAGAGGAAAATATGCTACAAATAAAAGATATTAATAAACAAATAGCCTCTCACACCATCTTATCAAATATCAGTTTTGATATCAAAAAAGGTGAAATAATAGCAATTATCGGCCCAAGCGGAAGTGGCAAGACAACACTTCTTCGCTCATTAAACTACCTTGAAGCACCAGATAGCGGGATTTTGGAATTTAGCGATGGGAGTTTAAAAATTGATTTTAAACAGCATCCAAATAAGCAAGAAATCCTAAATTTAAGACGCAAAATGGGGATGGTCTTTCAATCTTATAATCTATTTGCCCACCTAAATGCTACGCAAAATATCACCCAAGGGCTAATCAGTGTCCAAAAAATGCCAAAAGAAAAGGCTATTGAGATTGCTTTAAATTTACTAAATAAATTTGGCCTAAAAGATAGAGCCAACGCCTATCCAAGCTCACTTAGTGGTGGTCAGCAACAACGAGTCGCAATAGCTAGAGCTGTGGCTTTAAAGCCTGATATTTTGCTACTTGATGAGCCTACAAGCGCACTTGACAAAGAGCTAGTAAGTGAAGTTTTATCCACGCTTAAAATGTTAGCCAATGAGCATCAAACGATGATTTTGGTAACTCATGAGCTTAAATTTGCCAAAGATATTGCTGATAAAATTATATTTTTAGAAGGCGGTAAAATCATAACTATACAACCACCAAAAGAGTTTTTTGAAGCGCAAGATAATCCGAGAATTATCAAATTTATAGGCGATTTACACCAGTAATGCAAGCAACTCAAAAGGGATTTATCTTAGCTTTAGCCACATTTATTATGTGGGGTGTATTCCCTGTATTTTTCAAATTCATCCAAGGCATTAGCGCCACTGAGGTTTTAGCTCATAGAATTATCTGGTCATCGGTGATTTTATTTATTGTGCTTATAGTCACAAAAAAGCTAACAAGCCTAAAAAGAATCGCAAAAATCAAAAAAGTCATCCTAACCCTAGCTATCACAGGAATTTTAATCGCAAGTAATTGGGGGATATTTATCTACGCAATTAATCAAAATGAAATTTTAGCCACCAGCCTTGGATACTTCATCAATCCGCTTTTTTCTATACTTCTTGGTGCGATAATATTAAAAGAAGAGCTAAGCCCGGCTTTAAAACTCTCTATATTTATCGTTTTTATAGCTATTGGTATTCAAATTTACGCCCTTGGCAAAATGCCTTTTATCTCTATTATGCTGCCTTTGTCATTTGCTTTATATGGGCTTTTGCGTAAAAGACTTGGGGTTAGAACTTTTGAGGGGTTATTTATAGAAACTATGATTTTATCGCCATTTGCTCTAATATATCTAATATATTTAAGCTTAGTTTCTAGTAGCGAATTTGGATTAAATTTCAATGGTATTATGCTATTTTTGAGTGGATTTATCACTATTTTACCACTTCTAACTTTCAACGCTAGCACCAAATATCTCAAGCTCTCTACAATTGGATTTTTACAATACATAAGCCCAACTTTAAGTATGCTTATTGCTGTTTTTGTCTATAATGAGATCCTTGATCTGTATAAAATCATTAGCTTTGTGTTAATATGGATTAGCCTTGCGATTGCCGCAATATCAAATTTAAGGAGAAAAAATGTCACAAAATGATCTAATTATAATGGCCCTAGCGGTGTTAATAGTAGGAGTTATACTATACAAACAGATAAATAAAGTTACCCAAAATATCACAATCAATGACGAAAATCCAAATTTAGCCTACTCTAAATTCTGCTCTGCGATAGATGATCAAATAGATATCTTACGCCAAAAAGCATTAGAAAATCAGATATTAAATCAAGATAATAAAGATGAAATTTTAGAGAATTTAAGTGATTTTAGCAAAGAGCTTGTATTTATAGAATCGCTAAATTCCAAAGAGAGTGATAAATGGCAAGAGAAGCTCTTTGGACTTCTTAGTAGGATTGATGAGTTTGTAGAGCAAAACTTCATTAACGGCAAAGATATTGCTAGAGATATCAAAGATAATCTAAAAATTGAATTTGATAAACTCGGATTAGATAGAGGCTAGAATCTAGCCTTTTGAGCAATTATACGATTATAAGCATCTATGATTCTAGTGGTCTGTATCTCGCCACTTTTAACCGCATTGAAAATCGCATCATTTAAGGCCTTTATAGAGTTGGTTTTGTTATAAAAATACTCACTCACTAACAAAATATCCACCCCAGCCCTTATAGCCTTTATAGCATTCTCTTCTAAGCTACCACCAAGAGCCTTCATCAGCATATCATCGCTTATCACAACCCCTTCAAAGCCTAGGCTATCTTTTAATAAATTTGTAATAACTTGGCGAGATAGCGTAGCTGGATTAGAGTCATCGATAGCCGGAATCACCATATGTCCGACCATTATAAATTTAGCTTTCTTGCGCTTTATTAGCTCATAATATGGCTTAATCTCATCAAAATCAAAGTTATCTACGATAGTTTTTACCTTATGCGTATCAGCTGGTGCGTTGCCATGACCTGGAAAGTGCTTTAATACACTAGCGATATTGTGAGCCTCAAATGCATTTATAAACTCATTTGCGTATGCGATAACTTCATCAGCATTAGTGCTAAATGCCCTTTGCTTTTGACCAATTATAGGTGAGATATCATTGTGCAAATCAACAACCGGAGCGAAATTCATATTTATCCCAAGGCTTTTTAGCTGACTTGCCATATCGTTATAAAGCTCATTTGCGATGGTTAAATTCATATCGCTACCTACCTTATAAGCTGATGGAAAATGCTTAAAATCACTAAATTTATTAAATCTACTAATTTTGCCACCCTCTTCATCGATAGCGACAAATAAAGGCTGCTTTGGCGAAGCTGAGTTGAGATAGCTTATTAAATTTTTTAACCCATCTTTACTACTTATGTTTCTAGCTAATATCATCACGCCGCCTATTCTAGCGTTTTTGATATCTAGCCTTAATTGCCTAACCCACTCATCATTAGCGTTATTGCCATTAAATCCCACCATAATCATCTGGCCGATCATATTTCTAAGCTCTTTGTCGCTTGAATTACCAAAAGCAAAAATCGCAAATATCAATAATATAATAATCTTTCTCATCGTCTTTTCAATAGATCCCTTAAAGCCTCTTTAGCATCTTTGCCACCTAGCATATCTACTACTTGAGTAGCAATTGGTGTATATATCGCTTTTTGCTGTGAAATTTGAACTATAGCCTTTGCCGTAGCTACCCCTTCTGCCACTTCGCCAATATCAGCTAAAATTTTATCTAATTTCTCCCCACTAGCAAGCCCAAGCCCTACTCTATAATTTCTAGATAGCTCACTACTTGCGCTTAAAAATAGATCCCCAGCCCCACTAAGACCTAAAAATGTATCACTCTTCGCACCAAAATGCTCGCCAAACCTAGCCATCTCCACTAAACCCCTAGATATCAAACTAGCTCTAGCATTCTGTCCGAGTCCGAGTCCAGCACATACACCACCGGCTATGGCAATTACATTTTTATACGCACCGCAAATCTCAGCACCTATAACATCATCACTGATATAAGGCTTGATGAAACCAGGAAAAGCACTAGCCCAAATTTGCGCTAATTCCATATTTTGACTACTTATCACAAGGGCGCAGGGGAGCTTTTGTATCACCTCACTAGCAAAGCTTGGGCCACTTAAAAACGCTAGATTATTACTTGGGGCAAATTTAGAGTATATCTCATGCAAAAACTCCCCACTAGCTGTATCGATCCCTTTGGATGCTACTAAGATTTTTTGATTATTTGATTTGAAATTTAAACGCAAGAATTCATCTGTCATCTGAGTAGAGATAGCAAAAAGTAGATAATCGCACTTTAAAGCCTCTGATAAACTCACAAATCCATCTATATCACGCTTTGTGCGAGATGAGATAACACAATTATTATTAATTTTTAGTGCTGAGTATAGAGCCTGCCCCCACTTACCAGCACCAATTACTGCTATTTTCATAGCTTTGACTTTAAGAGCTCATTTACCTTCGCTGGATTGAATGCCCCTTTGCCCTCTTTCATCACTTGACCAACAAAAAATCCAAATAACTTATCCTTGCCACTTTTATACTCTGCTACCTTATCACCATTAGCAGCCAAAACAGTATCAATGATAGCTAAAATCGCTGAGTCATCGCTTACTTGCTTTAATCCTAATCGATCAATCACGCTATCAACGCTCTCATCGCTTATAAAAATCTCATCCAATACATCTTTAGCTGCTTTTTGAGAGATTGTGCCATCTTCTATTCTGTTTAATAGTATTGATAGTTTAGCGCTGCTAACTGGCGAAGTCTCTATGGTAAGACCATTTTTCAATCTACCTAATAACTCAACACTTAGCCAAGTTACGCATAATTTAGGTGAGTTGCCACCAGATATTAGATCTTCAAAATATTTTGCCATCTCATAGCTACTAATTATCACATCAGCGTCGCTCTCTTTGATCCCAAATTCACTCATATATCTAGCTTTTTTCTCATCTGGCAATTCAGGCAAGATACTAGCTTCTTCCATAAGCTCATCAGGGATAATAACTGGCAATAAATCTGGATCTGGAAAGTAGCGATACTCAGCGCTATCTTCTTTGCTTCTCATAGATTTTGTAATTAGCTTTGTAGTATCAAATAGCCTTGTCTCTTGGACTACTTCGCTATCATATCTACCATCTTCCCAAGCCTCGCATTGACGCTCAACCTCATACTCAATAGCTTTTTGGATAAATTTAAATGAATTTAAATTCTTAATCTCAACTCTAGTATATAGCTTCTCATCGCCCTTTGGTCTAATGCTGACATTGACATCACACCTAAAAGATCCCTCTTGCATATTAGCATCACTAATATTTAAAAATCTTAAAATACTATGAAGCTTTTTAAGGTATGCTACTGCTTCATCGCTACTTCTTATATCAGGCTCGCTCACAATCTCCAAAAGCGGAGTCCCAGCACGATTTAAATCCACTAAGCTAGTTTTGCCCTCGTGGCTATTTTTGCCAGCGTCCTCTTCTAAATGAGCTCTAGTTATACCTATTCTTTTATTTTTATCACCAACTTTGATAATCAACTCGCCATTTTCTACAATCGGTATGGTAAATTGGGAGATTTGGTATGCTTTAGGAAGGTCTGGATAGAAGTAGTTTTTGCGGTCAAAAACGCTCTTTTTATTTATCGTCGCATTGATCGCTTTACCAAAGCTAATAGCTTTTTTAACCGCTTGTGAATTTAGCACAGGTAGAGCCCCCGGTAGAGCCAAACAAGTTGGGCAAACATGAGTATTTGGCTCTTCGCCAAAGCTAGTGCTACAACCGCAAAATATCTTAGTTTTTGTATTTAACTGACAATGAACTTCTAATCCTATTACTACTTCAAACATAAAATTGACCTTTTGATATTAATAAAATGGCGTATTCTAGCACAAAAAATTAAATATTAATCACACCATTTATCCAAAACAAAATAACGAATAGAAGCAAATCCAGCAACCCCACATCTCATAACACTATCTATTTGCTCTTTACTCACTATGCCACCTAAAGCAATCACTTTAGAAGTAGAGATTTTCACCACCTCTTCTAATAGCTCTAACCCCTTTGGCTCGCCCTTATTTGGCGTAGAAAAAACCGGACTAAATGTGATAAAATCAGCGCCATATTGATTGGCTAATTCTATCTCTTGAATATTATGAGTACTAGCAATTTTGATTAAATTTTTTGGGGTATCTTTTAAAAGATGGATTGAATCTGAGCTAAAATGTATCCCATCAAAACCAAGCTTACAAACCAAATTTATATCATTTTGAGCTAAGAATTTAATATTTTTGAATCTGAATTTGATAAATTTAGCAGCCAAATCATCATAATTATGAGAAATTTTATCTCTAAATAGTATCATATCAGCCGTTTTTAATCTAAAAAAATGATTAAAAGCATAATCTAAATTTGAGTAAAATTTAGGATCACTTATCGCATATTTTATCACAACTCAAAATCCGTATAGATAGATATGAGATACAAGCTAAAACTAGCCCAAAGCTAGCCCCGATCAATCCACTAAGAAATATTCCTAAAAAATAGAAATGATATATAAAAAATAGTGCGCCAACAAAGGCTATAGCCCATGACGCACCAAGAATAAAATTTAATATATGTATCAAAAATCAGTGCTCTTCAGAGACTACTACAGCACCAGCTAAATAGACATATGTCAAAATCATAAAGATAAATGTCTGTAATAAAGCCATAAATGTAAGCAAAGCAAAAGCTGGAAGCGGAGCCACCCATGGCGCAAGACTTAAAACAACCATCAAAAATAGATCATCACCTTTAATATTTCCAAAAAGCCTAAATGATAGTGAAACAATACGAGATAGATGAGATACAATCTCTATAGGAAACATTAATGGAGCTAGAAATTTGTTTGGCCCCATAAAGTGAGCAAAATATTTAATCACACCTTGAGTTCTTATACCTTCGAAATTATAGTATAAAAATACACAAAGAGCCAAGCAAAGAGTTAAATTCAAGCTTGAACTTGGAGCTTCAAAGCCTGGTATAATACCTATAACATTGCTTGTTAAAACTATTAAGCCAATTGTAGCTACAAGTGGTAGATACTTTCTAGCTAGCTCATCGCTACCCATTACATCACGCCCCATAGATACAATGCCTTCTAAATATGCTTCAAGCAGATTTTGAGTACCACGAGGCACAAGCTGCATTGAGCTAGTAGCCATCTTAGCAACGATCAAAACGATAATCGCAACCAAAATGATATGAAAAAGATATGTAAAACTATGATCATTGATGATCAAATTTGAAAAAAGAAAGAGATCTTTCATAGAAAAGTGCCTTTGAGAAAAATTTGCCAAAATTATATCTTAATTTAGATTAAGCTAAAATTAAAATATCTATTTAAATGCCTATTTTAGCTATTTATAATGAATTTTACTTTAAAAATAGATCATAAAGTAACTTAATAATTGTTAAACTAACAACGATTAAAAATATTGTTTTAATAAATTTAATCTCTTTTTTTATAACCATGTGTGAGCCAAAATACGCCCCTATCATCTGCCCAAATCCCATAATTATACCTAGCATCCATAATATCTGCCCACCAGCGATAAAGACAAATAAAGATACGATATTTGATACGAAATTTAAAATTTTTGTATTAGCCACAGCGCTTTTTAAATTTAATCCCAATAAACTCACAAAAGCAAACATCCAAAATGACCCAGTCCCAGGCCCCATAAATCCATCATAAAATCCGATCACCAAACCAAAAATAGCATAAAATAAAGACTCATTAATTCTCTTTTGGCTATCTGATTCGCCAAGTTTTGGGCTAAAAATCGTATATATCAAAATTGCTATTAAAAAGATCGGTATTAGATACTTTATTACACTAGCATCAATCAAAAGAATCGCCCAAGTACCAAGCACCGCTCCAATAAAAGTCCATATAATCCCACGCCACAAAGAGTGAAAATCCACCATTTTTTTATGCGTGAAGTTAGCTGCGGCTGTAAAGCTACCAAATGTAGCTTGTAATTTATTAGTTGCTAAGGCTATGTGCTCTGGAATTCCAACTGAAATAAGCGCTGGAATAGTAATAAGTCCGCCACCACCAGCAATAGCATCTACAAAACCACTAAAAAACGCCACACAAAATAGCAGGGCAAAAACCCAAATTTCTAACTCCATTTCAAATCCTATAATTCATAAATTCTAATAATTTTTTGGTATCTTAATTCACTATTACACAAAATTAATAATATATCATTTGGCATAAATTCAAACGACCCGCTAACTTTGATTAACTCCCCATCGCGCTTTGCTAGAATAATCAAAAAATCATCAGGCAATCCAAGTTCGGTTAAGTTCTTACCAATTACCTTAGATGATTCACCGATTCTATACTGCTTGATATCTGAGTATGAGATGGGGCTACTAGGTAAATTTGATATAGTTGATTTAGGTGGTTCTATCACGCCAAATAGCTTAGCGCTTTTATTTAGCGTAGTGCCTTGAGTTAAAACTGATATCAACACCATAAAAAATATAATATTAAATATCAATTGACCATTTTCTAACTCTGCTGAGAGCGGATAAGTCGCTAAAATAATAGGCACAACTCCCCTAAGCCCAACCCACGATATAAAGCACCTCTCTTTAAAATTATATTTAGAAAACATTGTAGAGATAAATACGCTAATAGGCCTAGATATAAACATAACTACTAAAGAGAGCAAGATACTTATCATAGCTACATTTGGCAACTCACTAGGAAATACCAAAAGACCAAGAGTAAGAAATATAAATATCTGCATCATCCAAGCAATCCCATCAAAAAAGCCGGTTAAATTCTTTTTATACAAAAACTCCTTTTTATTAGCGATGATTCCTGCTACATATACTGCTATATAGCCATTTCCACCGATCTTTTCTGAAAGACCAAAAAGCATAGCAATCAAAGCTATTAAAAGCACTGGATATAAGCCCCAAGACCCAAGCTTTATTCTATTTATAAGGCTTGGGATGATGATACCAAATAGATACCCCATCGCTCCACCAATGATAAATTCAAGCAAAAGCTTAATTGTCATTTCGTATGGATCAATAATCGTTGTAGCTGTGAGCAATCCAAGCAAGGTAATTGTCAAGAAAATCGCCATCGGATCATTACTTCCGCTCTCAAATTCAAGCAAAGAAGTAAGATTATTTTTAAGCTTTATTGATCGCATTATAGAAAATACCGCCGCAGCATCAGTAGAGCTGATAATAGCCCCAAATAGCAAGGATTCTAAAATAGAAAAATTCATTATATAATAAGCAAATATTCCTGTAATAACAGCTGAAATCGCCACTCCAATCGTTGCTAGGATTATACCGCTTTTAAAAATTGGCTTGATTGATTTATAATTTGTATTAAATCCACCAGAAAATAGTATATAAATAAGCGCTATAGTTCCCACATTTTCAGCTATTTTAGCATTATCAAACTCAAGTCCTATAAGCCCATCGCTACCAGCTAGCATCCCAATGCTTAAAAACATAAGCAAAGCCGGAACTCCATACTTATCAGATATCTTGCTAAATATCACACTAAGCAGAAATAAACCCCCAAAAATTATCAATGAATTATCCATAGTTATCCTTGATTTTTACACTCTAAAGCTTTGTTTATAATCTCTTTAGCCACCGCTTCTCGCTCTTTAACTAGATAAAAATGATCGCCAAAATCGGTATATAATCCCTTTTCGATGGTGTCAGCAAATCTTATAACAGTATTTACATCATAACCTAAATTTTTAATTGAATTTGCTATTAGCTCTGATTTTTGCTCGTTACTTACAGCGATTATGGCGGCTATACAATTTTTTATATATACCTTTTCTAGGGTGCTTTTTTGAGCTGCGTCGCCATAATATACATTATCACTATTGTTTTTACCTCGCTCTACTAAATTTAGATCATTTTCAAGCGCCACATAAGAGCAACCCTTAGCCTTTAGCTGTCTTATTATCTCACGGCCTAGCCTACCATATCCGCATACTACAAAATGATTTTTATGCTCTGCGATATCTTTTGTGTTAAGCTCATCTATTTCGTAGTGATGATCTTGAGTAATATCTATGCTATCTTGATCTTCCATTTTATCAGCAATTTTAACAACATTTTTTAAGATAAATGGAGTTAGAACCATTGAGATGACTACTACAGCAGTTAGAATTTGAAGTATTCTATCATCTACCATATTTTTGACTGATAAAAGTGTAAATATCGCTAGAGCAAACTCACCAACTTGAGATAGGCTAAGAGCAGTTTTGATAGCTACTTTTTTACCGGCTAATAATACCAAAAATAGATACACAACCATAGTTTTTATAAACAAAACACAGATTAACGCAGGAATGATGATAAAGATATTTGTAGCTATAACTACAAAATCTATTTGCATCCCAACCGTGATAAAAAACAACCCAAGCAATAGATCTCTAAATGGTATCAAGTCTATTTCAATTTGATGTTTATATGGAGTTTCGGCAATTAGCATACCAGCTATAAATGCACCCAATGAGTAGCTAAATCCAAAATAGTGAGCCAAAAAGCTAGCACCGATTACGGTAAATAAGATAGTTGTGATAAATAGCTCTTTTGAATTCTCTTGAACAACTGCATTTAAAACACGGCTTAAAATATACTTTCCTATAAAATATAAAAGTACAATCAAAATTAAAGCACTTATAATAGATGTGAAAATCAGTGAGCTTACAGATATATCCTTAGTATCAAATATATCTATCATCAAAAGCAATGGTATCACAGCAATATCTTGAAATAGCAAAATTCCAAGAGCTTTTCGCCCATATTTTTTAGATACATGGCCTGTATCATTTAATATTTTTAAGACAATGGCTGTAGAGCTAAGCGAAAGAGCAAAGCCTATAATAATCGCTATTTGCATATCTAAACCAAATATGTAAAATGATGATAAACTAAATATAAATCCAGTAAGAATCATCTGTATAGACCCATATACAAATACATATTTTTTCATAGACATTAGATGCTTAATACTAAACTCAAGACCGATAGTAAACATCAAAAATACAATTCCAAATTCAGCTATAAAATTTAAATTACTATTTCCTTTTAGCCCAAAAATCAATGAGATAAATACCCCAGTAGCGATATATCCTATGATAGTTGGAATATCATATTTACGAAATAGAAGATTAAATAAAATTACAGCACCAGCACCAATAACAAAAATATATACAAAATTCTCCATTTTTCTTACTTTTTATCATTTACAAATATTAGATCAAAACTACTTGTTCTTTTGACTATTGAGCTTTTATTTTGTGTTTTTATATTTGACCTTAATTCATCTATTGTAGCCTCATACTCTTCAAGTCTTTGCTTAAGCCGTAAAATAACATCTACACCGGCTAAATTTACCCCCAAATCCCTTGTTAGTCGCAAAATCATCTTGATTTTATCAAGATCTTTTTCACTATATAATCTCATCTTCCCACCCGTCCTACTAGGCTCTACTAGCCCCTCTCTTTCATATTGTCTTAGAGTTTGTGGATGGATATTTAATACCTTTGCTACTACGCTTATTAGATAAACTGGCTCTTCATAATCTTGCATATTACCTCCTTATAATCTATTTTCTAACATATTTTTTAACTCTGGATCTAGCTCATCTATAGATGGTAAAATCACATTAATAATCAGATACATATCACCATAAATTTCACTCTTTCTATTTTTCACTCCATAGCCTTTTAATCTAATCTTTTGACCATTTTTGGTATTGGCTGGAATTTTGATAGAGGCCTCTTTTTTAAATGTTTTGACATTAATCTTACCACCAAAAAGAGCCGTTTTGAGATCAATATCTAAATTTTTATAAAGATCATCCCCATCTCTTTTATACTCTTTATCATCTTCTATATTGACACTGATTATTAGATCGCCTCTGTGGCCTCCGGCGCTTTTACCTTTATTTCTAGCGCGTAATTTCTCACCATTTTTTAATCCAGCTGGGATTTTGATCTTGATCTTTTCGCCATTTACGCTAAATTCATAATCACCGCCATTTACAGCAAGTTCAAATGAGATATTAATCTTAGCTTGGATATCTAAATTTTGCCCAAATCCACCGCCAAATCCATCAAAACTCTCAAAACTAGATGAGCCAAACCCACCAAATCCCCTGCTAGAGCGACTAGATCTACCAAAATTGCCAAAAATTTGATTTAATATATCATTAATATCAGCATTACCGCCAAAATTTTCTCTACTAAAATCATGAAAACTCTGCCCACCAAACATACTATCACCATATTGATCATACTGCTTACGCTTCGTTTCATCGCTTAAAATTTCATAAGCGGCATTAATCTCTTTAAATTTCTCTTCAGTCCCTGGGTCTTTATTGATATCAGGATGATATTGTCTAGCTAATTTTCTGTAGGCTTTTTTGATTTCATCGCTACTAGCGGTTTTAGAGACGCCTAAGGTCTCATATAAACTATTACTCATTATAATTCTCCACTTATATATTTTTATATATATTATATCATAAAAGTTGAGCTAATGTCAATCAACTTATTTAATTTCATTTATATAAATATTAATTTTACATTTATCAGCAAATATTATAATCAAGCATTATTTTAAGCAAGGAATTATTATGAAAAAAATATCAATAATCTCGCTATTAGCAGCTACGGCTATTTTTGGCGCTAGCGTAGAGTTTCGTGACGCAAATTCAAATTTCAATCGCATAAATCCATCTATAGATCAAAACTCAATTTTATCATACAATAGCTCAATCCAAATAGCCAAACAAGCTGTGGTAAATATATCCACAACTAGAACAACCAAAACAAAAAATCATTTAAATAGCTTGATGAATGATCCATTTTTTCAAGAATTTTTTGGTTTTGGCTTTAATATCCCAGAGCAAAGAAGCCAAAAAAGCTCATCTTTAGGCTCGGGGGTGATTATAACTAGCAATGGATATATAGTTACTAATTATCATGTTATAGAAGATAGCGATGAGATCATAGTCTCAATGCTTGATAACTCTAAAGAGTATAAAGCCAAAGTAGTTGGCTCAGACCCCAAAACAGATCTAGCCATTATCAAAATCGAAGCGACAAATTTAACTCCCGCATATTTTGCTGATAGCTCCAAATTGCTTGAAGGCGATGTGGTATTTGCTATTGGAAATCCATTTGGTGTAGGTGGCAGCATTACAAGTGGGATAATTAGCGGATTAAATAAAGATAATATCGGATTAAATCAATATGAGGATTTTATCCAAACAGACGCAAGCATAAACCCAGGCAATAGCGGTGGGGCCTTGATCGATAGTCGTGGTGCCTTAGTAGGGATAAATTCAGCTATTTTAAGTAGAAGTGGTGGTAACAACGGAATAGGCTTTGCGATCCCATCTAATATGGTAAAAACAATAGCCCAAAAGCTAATTAGCGATGGCAAGATAACTCGTGGATATATCGGTGTGATGATTGCGAATTTAACTACAGATCAAAAAGAAATCTATAAAAACAAAGAAGGCGCCCTAATTACAAATGTAGAAAAGGATTATCCAGCTAGCAAGGCAGGATTACAAAGGGGAGATTTGATTATAAAAGTAGATAATAAACCGATCAAAAGCGCAAATGACCTAAAAAACATAATCGGCGCTTACTCGCCAAATACCAAAATTAGCGTAGAATATGAAAGAGCAGGCAAAATTTACTCTACTAAACTCCAGCTAACTACAACCGATGATGTCCAAGTGGCAGCTAAGAATTTTAGCATTGATGGATTAAGCGTTCAAAACCTAAGCGATGATATAAGATATAAATACAAAATTCCACAAGATATAAAAGGGGTATTAATAACAGATGTCAAAGATGGCTCAAATGCCGCAAATACCGGCTTTGAAACTGGCGATATAATTATCCAAGTAAATGAGAAAATTATAAGCAATATTAATGAATTTAGCAAAGAGCTTCAAGCCTCTAAAGCTTCAAATAGAAAACCGATAATATGGATAAATAGAGCTGGAATTCTAATGGGACTTGTATTGAAATAATAGCTATTTTTGGTTATAATCAGTCTAAATTTATAAGGCGGATATATGATAAAAATTCTAATGATTGAAGATGATTTTGAGCTTGCTGAGATTTTGAGTGAGTACTTAGAGCAGTTTGATATAGAAGTTAAGATATGTGATGATCCATATTTAGGGCTTTCTACTCTTAATACTAGCAAATTTGATCTAGTGATTTTAGATCTTACTCTACCTGGGATTGATGGTTTAGAAGTGTGTAAAGAGATACGCACCAAACACACAATCCCAATCATAATATCTAGCGCTAGGCACGATATCAGCGATAAGATTAACGCATTTGAATTTGGTGCTGATGACTACTTGCCAAAACCATATAATCCCCAAGAGCTTTTAGCTCGTATTAAGAGCCATTTACGCCGCCAAAGCATTAATATACAAGAGCTTTCACCAACGCAAAAAGATCTAGTTTGTGATGATTTTCGCCATATCATAACGCTAAAAGGTGAGCCACTTCAACTAACAGTAGCTGAGTATGATATACTAAGATATCTAATCAAAAAAGAAGGTGGTGCTATAAGTCGTGAAGAGCTAATTTATAATTGCAACTCAATCAATGAAGATAGCACAAACAAAAGCATCGATGTCATAATCGGACGCATTAGAACCAAAATCGGTGAAAATCCCAAAGAGCCAAAATATATACACGCTATTAGGGGCGTAGGCTATAAATTAGAGCAGTAAATCTGGATTATAGTAGTGAAATTCTCATCTATTTTTTATACCATTACTCTGATTTTTGCTCTTGGGATTGGGGCTATAGGCATTGCATTTTTGTGGCTTATAGAGTATGACAAGGCTAACTACGCTAGAGAGCTAAATACCAAATACTCAATTGTAGCTAGAGCCACACTATTATATCTTAATGAGCTAATAAATCAAGATGAGTATAAAGAGCAATTATCAAATTTATATATGCCGCCCATAAATGATGAGAGCAAAAAAGAAAAAATCATAAAAGAAGCCGTGGTATTAGAAGAGATCACTACAGAGCTAGGCATTAGCGCTATACTATTTCACCAAAAGAAAAACTATCTTAAAATTACCAAAGATGATGAGACTCTACTTCTTATTGATACTGCTTATCAATCTTATCGCTATATAATAATACAGATTATATTTGCCTTTGTGGCTGGAATTATACTGCTTACTTATATATTTATAATTCGTAAAATTATGCCACTTGGCAAGCTTAAACGAGAGATTGATAAATTTGCTCAAGGTGATTTAGAGATCAAAAATGTAGCCACTGGAAACGATGAGATAAGCCAAGTTGCGAGTGCGTTTTATGATGCTGTGAGTCAGATTAAAAATTTAAATAATAGTAGGCAATTATTTCTTCGTAATATCATGCACGAGTTAAAAACCCCAATCACAAAAGGTAGAATTACAGCTGAAATGATAGAGAAAAATAAAAATCAAGAGCGTTTAATCGATGTATTTGAGCGACTTGAGAGCTTGATAAATGAATTTGCAGCTGTAGAGAGAGCTACATCTAGGTTAGTTGGCGAGTTAAAACCATATAAAATACGAGATATCATAGATGAGGCTATAGATATTGCTATGATTGAAGAGTCTAGCGTAAGAGTAGTAGCTATAGATGACGCTACTATAAAAGCTGATTTTAAGCTCTTAGCAATTGCGTGTAAAAATATGATAGATAATGCGTTGAAATATTCAGATGATAAATTTGTTAAAATAACAATCACAAATAATGAGATAGTATTCTCATCTAAATCACAGCCATTAGAACATGATATAAAATATTATATAGAGCCATTTACGCAAGGCTCAAATGCTAAAAAGAGCTTTGGATTAGGATTATATATAGTCCATAATATCTTAGTAGCTCACAAGCTAAAACTACTATATAATCACCAAAATGGGATAAATAATTTTGTCTTTAGCTTTATTAACTCAAATCAAAGCAAAAACATAGACAAATAACCCCAAAAATGCTAATAATATCATTATTTGCTTTTTATATATCGCTAATAAAGCAAGGATATTATATCCGATAAATTCCCATAACCCCACGACTGCCCTACCCTGCGCTGGGGCAAACTCAAGAAATCTTAAAATCCACTCATCAAAAATCCCACCATACCCAAATATATGTAAAAACAGGCTAAGCGGATAAAATATCACAAAAATATAAGCTATAGGAATCACGCTAATCTGATACCAACTCACAGTTGGAAAAAAGTAATAAACAGGAATATTCATCGCCAAAAATACAAATATCTCCAAAGCTAAAGTATGGATAAAAATACGCCAATAGCTATTTAAATCATCTTTATTGCCAAAGTGATAAATATATAAAAATATAAAATAGACCCCAAGAGCTGAAAAATAAAATCCTATAGAAAATAGCAAATTTACACTAAAAGCTACCCCAATCAAAATAGATAAAATCAAATTCCCAAAGCTAAAAATCTTTAGCCCCCTACTAAGAAGCAAAAATCCAATAACACCCATAATATAAGACCTTAAAAAGCTAGGCGTAAAATCCAAAATATATAGATAAAATCCCATTAAAATAAACAAAATCAAACTAATATAAAATCTCAAATTTAAATATGGGAAATACCTATCTTGTAGCGGCATAATCGTAAATTTCGCTATAAAAAATATAAAGACAAATATCACACTAAGATGAAATCCGCTAATTGCGATAATGTGAGCTATCCCCCAGTTAGTTACATTTTGCCTTAGCTCCTTACTCATCGGCGTTGCTAGATACAAAGCACTATAAAGCTCTTGAATTTTAGAATCGCTATGTTGGCTGATGATGGCTGATTTTAGATGATTTGTAATGCTTGGAGGCTTTATAAACTCTACAATCTTAAAACTAGGCAAAAAAAATCTACCCGTTATATAGTTTTTAAATTTCAGATTTTTGGTTATAACGCCAACTTCACAGCTACTACATTTTGGTAAATTTTTTGATCTAGTATAAAATACAAACTCATCGCTTTTAAACTGGATGATATAATACTCCCCGCTCTTACCCTCTCTCTTATCGCTAAATAATAGATCAGCTTTAATAAAGTTATAAGGCGAGGATATAAATTTCTCATAATTTTTAAACTCAATATATAAATTTAGAGCCAAAATCCCCACGCAAATAGCCGCAAATATCCCAAATTGCTTAAAATTAGCAAAGATATTCATCTACTTAGCAATAGCCTTATAGTAGCTTATCTCATCATTTAAAAGCTCAAATTTTTGATTAATTAATGAAATTTGGATTGATATTAGATTGTTTTGTGCTTCTATTAGATCTTTTAATTCTGCGCTACCTTCATTATATTTGCTTTGATAAATTTCTACAATCTTAGCTTGATCATCTCTCATCACTATCAAATTTTCATATGTGATATTATCAGTTTGGTAAAAATTGATATATTTTAATGCCTCATTTATCGCATTTTTTAGCGTTTGCTCGTAGCTTAATCTAAGTTTATTAAACTCAAGTTCGCTAATTTTGATATGTTTTTGTAACTTATAATAGTCCAAAAAAGGCAAACTAAAACTCACAACCCCACCAAGTTGATTAAAATCAAAGCTATTTTTAAATTTACTATCTTCATCGCTTAAACTCGCCCCAAGCGAAAGCGAAGGCAATAGATCTTTTTGGCTCAATCTATATTGATAAAAACTTGCGTTTAAATTTGAAATTGCCTCATTGATATCTGGGCGATTTGATAACTCACTAATCTCAAACTCACCTATCCCCACAAATCCAACTTCGCTTAAACTAAGCTCATCAAATCTCATATCGCTTCTTGTGAGATTTTTTAAGCTCTCATAGTTTTGCTCTAATGACCTTTGGGTGGATTGAATTTGATTTTGAATTTTTAAGATATTTTGAGAGCTTTGCTTAATAGCCAAAAACTCCTCCTTGCCATTATCAAATTTAACTCTCACAAGCTCATCAAGCATCTTTGCGTTATCTAAATTTTGTTTTAAACTACGCAAAGAGTCATTAAGATATAAGATATTAAAATAGCTATTAGCAACTTGATTTATGATAGTTAATCTCAAATTTTCTAGCGTTGATCTACTAGCAGACCATAGCCACTCTTTGGATTTATAATTATCATAAATTTTACCAAATATATCAAGCTCATAACTAAGGCTAAATTTAGAATTAAATCTACTGCTAAACTCATCATTTCTACCGATATCTCTACTAGAATTAGCCCCGATCTCGCCACTAAGCGATGGTATATATCCATCACTTGCTACATTAGAATTTAGCATAGCTATCTCTAAATTCAGAGCCGCTATATTAAGATTTTCGCTATTTTTCATAGCTAAATCAACCAACTCATTTAAGGTAGTTTGGTTAAAATCCTTATACCACTTAGGGGTATAAAACTCAACATCTTTAATCTCATAATCTAGCTTTTTGCTAGCGCATCCGCTAATCATAAAAGCGATAAAAATAGCAATCATATATCTCATATTAATCCCTTAATAACGCATCAATCGGATTTAGCTTAGATGCATTTTGCGCTGGAATATAGCCAAAAATTATCCCTATAAGACTAGAAACACAAATAGCTATAATAATCGAAGCAAAGCTAAATATCATACTAAACTCACTGCTTAGTGCATTAACAATAGTGCCAACCAAATAAGCTAACCCCACTCCGATCACTCCACCAATAGCACATAATAGTATCGCTTCGATTAAAAATTGAAGTAAAATATCTCTACTCTTTGCTCCAATTGCCATGCGAATTCCAATCTCTTTAGTTCTCTCAAATACACTCACAAGCATAATATTCATAACCCCAATTCCACCAACCATCAAAGATATAAAAGCAATACCAGAGATCAAAAGCCCCATTGTATTTACCGTGCTTTGGACGGTTTGCATTATGGTATCTGAATTCACAGTGAAAAAATCCTTCCCCCCACGAATCGAGCTCATAGCTTCTATTATGCCACTTTCTGCTACTTGTGCGTTGATTTGATCATTTATTTTAACAATTATTGAGCGTATATTTTGAACTCCAGTAAGCTTATTGGCCGCTGTGGTATATGGTAGATAAACTGTGATATTATCAGCACCAAATGAGCCTGAATCCTTATATCCTACTCCGATAATTGTAAATGGCTGCTTATTAAAGATAATTGTCTTACCGATAGGATCAACCCCATCAAAAAGCTCTTTTTGAGCCAAGTTATCAATAATAATATTTGAGCGAGAAAATCTCAAATCATCAGCATCAAAATCCCTACCACTAATAATACTCACCCCAGATACACTAAGCAAATTCTCACTACCACTTCTTAAACTAGCATCTACATTTTTATTGCCATATGTCAAAAGTCCAGAGCTATTTATCCTAGGCGTAGCATAATCTATAAAGCTAAGACTCTCAAGCATCTTATAGCTCTCTATACTAAAATCTTTTAATTTTTTAGCGTTTCTATCACCAAAATTCTTACCCAACATTAGAGTTATGGTATTTGTCCCCATGCTATTTATATTGGCTAAAATCTTTTGTTCGCTACCCTTGGCTAATGCTACTACGCAAATTACTGATGCTATACCGATGATTATACCAAGCATAGTTAAAAACGATCTAAGCTTATGCGATTTAATCGCTGATACACTCATCACAAAGCTCTCAATAAATCTGTCTTTAAAGGCTTTGAAATTTGATTTGATAGCTATATTTTCGGGGTTTTTAGTATATCTCTCATCGCTTTTTACAATATCATTTATGATATTTCCATCTTTGATCTCTATAATGCGGTTTGCCCAACTAGCTATATCTTTATCATGAGTTACTATTATAATAGTATGGCCATCTTTATGTAGATCCTTTAAAATCTCCATAACCATCACCCCACTAGCACTATCTAGTGCTCCAGTAGGCTCATCACAAAGCAAAATCTCCCCACCATTCATAAGCGCCCTAGCTATGCTTACTCGCTGTTGCTGACCGCCACTTAGGTGATTTGGCATGGTATCAAATTTAGACTCTAAGCCTAGTTTGCTTAATAGCTCTTTAGCTCTAGCTAATCTCTCATCTCTATCCATCCCAGCATAAATTCCAGGTAAAGCGACATTGTTTTTAGAGTCATTAGAGCTAAGTAGATTATAACGCTGAAATATAAAGCCAAATTTCTTTAATCTAAGATATGATAGCTCATCTTTATTAAATTTACTTATATCCTTGCCATCAAGCTCATATTTGCCACTAGTTGGTGTATCAAGGCAACCTAAGATATTCATAAGCGTACTCTTGCCGCTACCTGATTGACCGATAATAGCTACAAACTCACCTTTTTTAATCTCTAAATTTATCCCTTTTAATACCTCTGTTTGAGTATCACCAACTCTAAAAGATTTACGAATATTATCTAATCTAATCATCACAATCTCATCGCAGGTTTTCTAGAACTATTCATCATATTTTGAACGCCTGTTGAATTTAGATAGAAATATACAACCTCCTCACCCTCATTTAGCCCTTCGATTATCTGTGTATTTATACCATTTGTTACGCCGGTTTTTATAGATTTTTGCTCTACTTTATCACCATTTTTGATATATACGAATTTGCCTTTTTTGCCTGATTTTATCGCCATTGTAGGTAGATATAGCACATCTTTATTCTCAGCAATTATAATCTTATTTTCCGTTGTCATACCTATACGCAAAATCTCATCACTATTATCCACATTTACCTTAGCGTAATAATATACCGCTGAGCTTGAGCTTGAGCTGCTTGAGTTTGAATTTGAAGATGAGTATTGGCCATCACTAAGAGTAGTTAGACCTGGGTCAATTGAGCTTATATATGCGGTATATTTTTTAGAATTATTTGAAAGAATCGAATACTCTACTTTATCTCCTACCTTGATATTAGGTACATCGCCCTCGCTAACTTGTAATCTTATCTCCATTTTAGTTAAATCTGCGATATTTACTAAAGTCGGTGTGGTTTGATTGGCATTTAGAGTCTGACCCACCTCCACAGGCACAGATACCACAACTCCATCAAATGGCGCCCTAATATCAGTATAACCCAAATTTGTCCTAGCAGTATCTATCTCAATTCCAGTTTGTTTAATTTGAGCTTCTATCTCTTTTAAACTAGCTAATTTTAAACTATAAGCATCTTTAGCATTTTCTAAGCTCTCTTGGCTTGTGGCGTTTTGTTTAGCTAGATTTTGCTCCCTTTTATACTGCTTTAATGCGATATCAACTGAAATTCTAGCCGAGTTTAACTTCGCTTCTAAAATCTCCAAAGCCGCAAGTTGCTGATCAAGCGTATTTTGCTGCTTTATGCTATCTATTTGAGCTATTTTATCTCCGGCTTTTACTCTATCACCTACTTTTACATATAGCTCTTTTATCTGACCGCTTACTTGAGCACCTACATCAACTAAATTACGAGAAAAAACTTCACCCACAGCATCTACGCTTTGGATTATATCTCCCTTTTTAACTACTGTTGTTATATACTCATTTTTTGGCGTTTCATCTCTTAAACTCCACCACAAAATAGCCCCACCAGCAATCACTATAATAAGAATTGCTAATAATTTTTTCGATATTTTCATTATTTTCCTTAGATATTTTTGGCGTCATTGTAGGTAATTTATGTAAATTTATTGTTAAGCTTAGATTAAATTTAATCAATTTTAACCATATTTAGATACAATAATGCCAAATTCAAATCATCAAAAGAGTTAGCTATGCAAGATATATCAATCATCATATTAGCAGCCGGCAATGGCACACGCATGAAATCCCCAAAATCCAAAGTCCTACATACATTAAGCGGTAGATCTATGATTAGCCATGTGATAGATAAATCACTTCAAATATCTGATGATATTTCTGTTGTTTTAGGCTATCAATTTGATGAAGTTAGCAAAGCTATAAATAGCGAATTTAGCGGTATAAATATAACAAGACAAGATACTCAAAACTATCCTGGCACTGCTGGGGCCGTTATGAGCGCAAGGCCTAAATATGACAAAACTCTAATAATCTGTGCTGATATGCCACTAGTCAAGGTTGAAGAGCTAATATCCATAGCCAAAGGAGATAGCGATATCACCTTAGCCGCCTTTTTATCTGATGAGCCTTTTGGCTATGGAAGAGTAATAAAAGATGAAAATCAAGTAATAAAAATCGTAGAAGAAAAAGACGCAACCAAAGATCAAAAAGCTATAAATTTATGTAACGCAGGGGCGTATTGCTTTAATACAGCTTTATTAAACTCAATTTTACCTAAAATAGATAACAAAAACGCAAGCAGCGAATACTACCTAACTGACGCCATAGAAATAGCCCTAAAAGATGGAAAAAGCGTTGGTTATGTCTTAGTAGATGAGCAAAATTTCATGGGTATTAATGACAAACTAGCTTTAAGTAAAGCTGAAAATATAATGCAAAATGAGATTAAATCAAATTTGATGAAAAATGGCGTTATAATCAGATTACCAAATAGCGTATTTATCGATAGTAGAGCTAAATTTGAAGGTGAATGTGAGATAGAGAGCGGATGTGTAATTAAGGGCGATTGCCTTATTAAAAACTCAATTATCAAAAGTAGCTCTGTGGTAGAATACAGCACAATAATCGATAGCGATATTGGCCCGATGGCGCATTTAAGACCAAAAAGCTATATTAATTCTACTCATATTGGTAACTTTGTAGAGCTTAAAAATGCGAATTTAGATGGTGTCAAGGCTGGCCATCTAAGCTACTTAGGAGATTGCGAGATCGGCAAAGGCACAAATGTGGGATGCGGCACCATAACTTGTAATTACGATGGCAAAAATAAACACAAAACAATAATAGGCAAAAATGTATTTATAGGTAGCGATACCCAGCTCATTGCGCCTTTAAATATCGCTGATGATACACTCATAGCAGCCGGTTCTAGCGTAACAAACGATAGTCAAAAAGGCGATTTGGTAATCGCTAGGGCAAAACAGAGTAACAAAAATGGATTTTTCTATAAATTTTTTGGCAAAAAAGATGAAAAATAGAGATATTTTATTAGCTGTTTGTGGGAGTATTAGCTTTTATAAAGCTTATGAAATTTTAAGTCTGCTTAAAAAAAATGGCGCAAATGTGAGAGTTTTACTAAGCGATGGTGCGCTTAAATTCACTACTCCAGTTGGCTTTGAAGCCCTTAGCAATGGTGTTTTAAGCTCACTCAATGAGAGTTGGGCGGATAATCTAACTCACATAAGCTTTAGCAAAAATGATCTAATCATCATCGCCCCAGCCACCGCTAATAGCATTAATAAAATCGCTCTTGGAATTGCTGATAATATCTTTTTACAGACCATTTTAGCCGCATCTTGCCCTAAAATAATCGCTCCTGCGGCCAATAATCATATGCTAGAAAACCCAGCTACAATTAGAAATTTAGAGATTTTAAAGAATGATGGCTTTATAATAGTTGAGCCAATTGCTAAGACTCTAGCTTGTTTGGATTATGGAAAAGGCGGATTAAATGAGCCTTGGCTAATTGTAGAAACCGCCAAAAGAGTATTAAACCAAGATGAGTTTTACAAAGGCAAAAAGGTTATAATCACCGGTGGTCCAACAACTGAAAAGATAGATGACGCAAGAGCCATCACCAACCACTCAAGCGGCAAAATGTCAAAAGCCCTAGCCGATAGTTTCTATTACGCTGGTGCTGATGTGGTATTTATAAGCTCGGTTGATTTTGATACCCCGTATAAGATGATTAAATTCAAAAGCTCAAATGAGCTATTAAATGCCTTAAATTCTCAAAAAGTAACTCAAAATGATATTTTGATTATGTGTGCGGCGGTTAGTGATTTTGTCTGCCTTAACCCTAAAGATGGAAAGATAAAAAAAGATAAAATGGGCGATAAAATCGAGCTAAAATTAAATATTGATATATTAAAAAATTTAAATCTAAATTGTAAAAAAATCGGCTTTAAGATGGAGATGAATCCACAAAATGCTCTAAACAACGCCAAAAATATGCTAATAGATAAAAACCTAAATGCGGTCTGCTTAAATATCTTAGATGATAAGATCAAATTTGGCTCTGACCAAACCCAAATAAGCTTCATAACCAAAGACTCAACCACGCAAACCGATTTCGCCCCAAAAGAGCTAGTCGCATCGCAAATCACGGAGCTAGTAAAAAATATATGATAAATAGAGTAAATCAAATTCAATCAGCCAAAATCTCAAACAACATCCCAGCTATGATAAACTCAAGCTTGCCTGTAATAATAAAGGTCTTAGAACAGACTAGATTTAACCGCTATAATATCAAATTTGGCACCAAAACCATAAGCACCACAAGCTACAAAGAGCTAGATGTAGGAAGCGAATACTACGCAAATATCGGCTCACAAAGTGGTGGTGTAATAAGCATAAACTCACTAACCAAAAGAGAGGTTATCGAACCAGTTTTAGCCGATGGAGTAAGCCTAATCGAGATGGTAGCCAACTCAAAAGATCTATCTTGGTTGATCCCATATATCAAAACCAAAATGTCAAATTCGCTCTCTAAGGATGAATTTAGCATATACGCAGATATGATAATGGCACTAAATGAAAATATACTTCATATACCATTTTACTATGATAACCGCTCAGCATTGATACAAATTTCACTCAATAAAAATCCCAAAATTTATCTAATTTTCTCTTTGTTTGCTCCTGTGATTATATCAATAAAAGATGGCAAATTCAATCTCATTAGCTCACAATACCCAAGTCTTAGCAAAGCCTTAGCCAGTGAATTAAAGTGCGAATTTGAGATCAAAAACATATCTCCACTATGGCAAAAAGCCACCATAAAGGCGACAATATGAATACCCTAAATCATCTAGCTATAATTATGGATGGCAATGGTAGATGGGCCAAAAATCGCACACTAATAAGAACCGATGGCCACAAAAAGGGCGCTGACACAGTAGAAAATATAGCAATTTACTGCGCTAAAAATGGGATTAAAAATCTCACGCTCTATGCTTTTAGCACAGAGAATTGGAAACGGCCAAAGAGCGAGGTTGATTTTTTGCTAAATTTGCTTTTGAAATTTATCAAGCTTAAAGAGAATTTATTTTTAGAAAATAGTATTAGATTTCACACAATTGGCGATTTAAGCCCATTTAGCACTCAATTAAAAAATGCTATAGCTAATCTCAAAGATAAAACCAAAGATAATAGTAGGCTAAATTTAATCCTAGCTATAAACTACGGAAGCCAAAATGAGATAGTAAGAGCTGTCAATTCTGCCCTTGCTAATGGAGTTAAAATAGATGAAAAAAGCATATCAAGCCACCTTGATAGCGCTGATTTTGGCGATGTGGATCTGATGATTAGAACGGGTGGCGAGCATAGACTTAGCAACTTTTTATTATGGCAATCTAGCTATGCTGAGTTAGCATTTACCCCAACTCTTTGGCCAGATTTTGATACAAAAGAGCTTGATGAGATTATAGCTAAATTTAAGATCACTCACCGCAAATTTGGGGCGATTTAATGCTATTTATATTTTTTATTTTTGGCCTTTGCTTTGGCTCATTTGCCGCAGTTTTAGCCACCAGAGTGCCAAATTCACAAGATATCATATTTACTCGCAGCCGCTGCCAAAAATGCCATAAAAAATTAAATTTTTATGAGCTTATTCCGATAGTTTCATGGCTGATTTTAAATAAAAAATGTAAAAATTGTAAATCCGAGATTTCAGCTTTTTATCCGCTATCTGAGCTTTTGATTGGAATTTTAGCTATTTTGGCATATCTTGCTAAGCCAAATTTAATCTTAGCTATAATTTTAGTTTTGATATTTACTATTTTTTATGCTCTTAGCGTGATTGATTATAGGCTAAAAGCTGTGCCAAATTCGCTTTTAATGAGTGGATATTTCTTAGCTATAATTTATGCTTTTTTAAGCGATATCAACCAAATTTTAAACTCATTTATCATAATTGGCTTTATGGTGATTTTAAAAAGCATCCTAATGCTAAGGCATAAATATCAAAGCCAAATATCAGAGCCAATGGGCGATGCTGATAGTATATTTATAGGTTCAATGGTTGCTATTTTGGGGCTTTGGTGGGGAATTGTAGCTCTGTTTATAGGCTCTATTATCCAGCTTGGATTTCACTTAATCAAAAAAGAGCGTGCTATAGCTTTCATCCCGGCGCTTTTTTTGGGTTTTATCTGTGCTTTAATGCTAGATAATTTCACAAATATAAATTTAGGATTAATATGAATAGGGTTAATATATATCTTTTTAGTAGTTTTTTATCAACCTTTGCGTCGCTTTTTGCTACTTTGTTTTTGATAGTTTCGATTATATTTTTTATACAAATTGTAAGGATCACTAGCTATATTGATATAAATTTTGTTGAGCTTGTGAAGCTCTATCTATTTACACTTCCACAAATTCTGCTATTTACAACGCCTATTAGCTTTTTTGTATCTTTGGCGATGAGCTTTTTTCGCTTATCGAAAGAGAATGAGAGCATAGTGATATTTACTCTAGGCTATAGCCCAAAATATATAGCAAAATTTTTCCTACAAATATCAGCACTAATCTCAATAATACTGCTCTTTATAGCTTTGGTTGTTATGCCAACAGCCTTTAATCTACACAATAATTTTGTAAATTATAAAAAAACAAAACTAAGCCTAAATCTCAAACCAAGCGAATTTGGACAGAGATTTGGGTCTTGGATGATATTTATAGATAAGCAAAACAGCGACAAAAGCCTATCAAAATATGAAAATATTGTGCTTTATAATAACAGCGATATAAATGAGAGATTTATCACCGCAAGTAGCGGAGATATCACCAATGAAGATGCAAAACTAAATTTAATCTTAAAAGATGGCTATATCTATGATATAAAAGAGAATAAATGGAATATAGCCAAATACGACTCGCTCACAATCCGCTCAAATATCCAAGATAAATTTGGAGAAAATTTCAGCATTATAGAGTATTGGTCTAAAGCTAGTAGCGACCCAAAAGTTGCTAGAAATCTCATAATCTATACGCTTATAGCGCTATTTCCGCTAGCTAGCACCCTATTTGCTCTAAGCTTTGGCATTGTAACTTATAGATATGAAAAAGGGATTGTATATATTGGGGTTTTTGCGGTTTTGGCGGCCTATTTTACAGCTATTTTGTTGCTATCTAAGTATCCGATTTATGGAATTGTGGCTATTTTTACACTTACAATGCTATCTAGCTTGATAACTTTTAAACACAAAGTAATGAAAAAATACTAATGAAAATAGCTCTCAAATATAGCTATAATGGCTCTAAATTTAGTGGTTCTCAAACCCAACCAAATATGCTAGCCGTAGAAGATGCGATAAATCAAGCCTTAAATCATATCGGAATTTATGAGCCAATACTTTCTGGGTCTAGAACTGATAAGGGCGTCCATGCCTTAAACCAAATTTCAACCCTTCATTGTGGGGATTTTTGGGAATTAGATAGATTAAAATCACAAATTAATAGGCATCTAAGCCCCTATATCAGCATTAAGGATATATTCATTGTAGATGAGAGCTTTCATCCTAGATTTAGTGCAGTGGCTAGAGAGTATAGATATATCATCTACCACGGCGAAAAGTCGCCATTTTTAAGCGATTTTGTATATTTTTATCCAAATTTAGATTTAAAAAGATTAAATTTAGCTCTTAATTATTTTATAGGCAAGCAAGACTTCAAACCATTTTATAAAGTCGGTAGCGGCGAAAAATCCACAATTAGAGAGATTTACAAAGCTTATGCTTATCAAATTTCTAAAACCACATTTGGATTAAAAAGATATAACTCTAAGCCAAATTTAACTATCATTAAATTTAAAGCCAATGGATTTTTAAGAGCACAAGTCAGACTAATGGTAGCTAACGCCTTAAAGGCAGCAAGCAGTGATGAGAATCTATGTGAGTTTATCAAGCTATATAGATCTCAAAAGCCACTTACCAAAATCCCAGCTCCATCAAATGGACTATACCTAAAAAAGGTATTTTTCAAATAAATTTATATATTTGGGTTACCATTATATTTGATATCTTTGATATCCATTTCATCTATTTTACGGACAATTTCTCCGATATCATTTGAGTTGGCTTTAGAGATATCGCTATCTAAATCTTGATAGCTATATATCATAGCCACGGTGCTCACACCCTCAATCTGCTCTAAAGCTCTAAATGTAGCTAACTCACTATCAAAATCAGCTGATTCTATCAATACAATAATCTTATCACCCTCTTTAACCGCTACTTCGCAATTTGGGATTTTCGCCACCACAGATGCGATATCTTCACGATTATCAGCACTCATTAGAGTTATAACTACGCTTGAAATATTATTCATTTTAGACTCCAAAAATATATCTTATTATCATAACTTGAACCAATCAAATCATCACTACCAAATATCAAATAATTAAGCGAAGAGCCATTATACTCAATCTCTTTTATCACCACACCACTTTTATCTATAATTTTTATCATATCTTCTGTGCTAAATACCCCTTTATCATCGCTTATCCCAACACAATATACCAAAAATTTAGCATCATAATAAAACTCTTTAACACCATTATTAAAATACGCTTTTTTATCTGCTGAGCCACTAATCAACAGATCTCCATTTAGCCCTACGCTATATATAGTATCTTTTTGAGCGTTTATCTGTTTTATAAGCTTTTTAAGTTTAGTATCAAAATAAAAAATCACACCACCCTCAATCCCTATAGCTAGAATTCCATTTTTTCTATCATACGCTGCGTTGCCCGTGCTAGAAGTGCTAAGCTTGGTATCAAAAACAATCCTAGATTCTTTAAAATTATAATACTCCACTTCGCTACTCAAAGTTACAAATACAACACTATTTTCATCTAACAAAAATATCTTTTTTACCCCATCAGTAGGCATTTTAAAGCTTTTTAACATACCATTTTGGATAATACCAAGAGATTTAGCCCCATTATCGCTCTCATATAAAATTGCGATAATATCATTTAATTTATCGATACTAAATATCTTTGGTGAGATATTATTATCAAAATAATTTGAGATTTTTGGTAGCTCTATTATCCTATTTAGCTCTTTACTCTTCGTATCATAATCATACAATTCGCCATTATCAAGCCCAATTAATAAGCTATTTTTATCAAGATTAATACTAACAGCATTAGCAGGTAATTTAAGTTCAAAATCAGCCCACAAAAATGTAATCGCAATAAATAAAACTACAAAAAATCTCATCAATTTCCCCTTACAATCACTGAGTTATTCACACACACACTCACACACTCGCTACACCCTACGCATTTATCATTAATAGTAGGTCTAAACATACCTAAATACTCAATTGCTCTAAATTTACAGATATCTAAACAATTATAACATATAACACCATTCCACGCTAGACAAGTGGCGGTATTTATCTCTACATTAGCATTAATAACAGCAAGATTACTTAAATTTAAGACATTTTTACCTATAGATTCGCACGCTATAGCACACTCTTTACAGAAGTTACAGCCAAGCTTATTAGGATCAAACTTAACCCTACCATTATCAAATTCAAGAAGATTTCTATCACAGCTATCCACACATGGCGCAGGACAATTAACGCAATCAAACTCTCCGCTAAAATATGGCGGAGATATGGATTCAGGCTCTCTTTGCTTAAATTTAGCAAAGAGTTCTCGCCTATTTATCATTTAATACCTTGATTTAAAACATCAACAAGATTAGAAGTTCTATTACCCTCTATGCTTCTAAAATCAGCTTTGAAGTTATTTTTAACTAATGGTTGGGCGTCTGTTTGAGCCACATGGCATTGAACGCAGTTAAATCTCTCTTTATTGATATCTGCTGTTTTTTTGCCAGTTGATAGATACATATAGTGGCTTTGTGGTGCTGGGATAGTCCCCATATCTTTTGCCACTTCTATAGTGTGGCATGATAAACAGGCATTAGATTCTAAAGTAATAGGCAATAATCCATCTAAACTATGCGGAATAAGTGGTGGCGCATTCTCATAGCTTCTTTCATACAATTCATTGCTACCAGGCAAATCACCCTTCCAAGCAATTGCTGGATTTTTAACATTTAGCTCATCTTGAAGATCCACATTTCTAAGACCAATTTGCGTATCTTCTACTGCTGAGTTTTGACCAACACCAAAATTACAAGCTGCTAAAACTAGTGCCGCAGTAGCACTAAGTAAAATATTTTGCAAACCCTTTTTCATTCTTCTCTCCTAAATTTTAATATACTAAAATCAAGCGCATCATCATTACACGCCTCAACGCAACGCCCGCAACTTATACACTCACTTCTGATATTTCCACTTTGTTTGCCTATCAAATCCAAAACTTGTATCTCGGGACAAACAGCTTTACACTTATTACAATGTGTGCAGTTTTTGCTATTGTGATATATTCTTATTAAGCTATATCTACTAATTAATGCCCAAAATGCTCCCAAAGGACATAAATGACCACATATTAATCGCTTACCTAAAAAAGCCTCAATACAGATAATTATAATAGCTATACTAATAGCTGATCCACTAAGATATACAACACCTCTAGTAAATGCCCCAATATAGCTTACACTCTCAAAAGCCGCTATGCTAAAAGCAAAGCTAAACACCAAGCTAAGCGCAAATAGATAATATCTTGAATTTGAGCTTATATTAACTAGATTTTTGCCTATTTTTAGCTTAGTTCTTATATAAGCACCAAGATCTGTTAAGATATTAATAGGACAAACCCACGAACAAAACGCCCTAGGCGCTATCAAAGCGTAAAAAAGAGCTACAATTATAGCTCCCATCACACTAGCACTACCTACACTAAATCCAGCTAAAAATAGCTGAAGCAAAGCATACGGATCACTAAGTCCGATCACACCAAAGAGCTCTGAGCTACTTAAATTTCCTTTTAAGATATTTACGCCATATATATTTCCAGCTATAAATAATCCCAAAATAGCTAATTGAACTACTCTTCTAGCAATTGTAAATTTCATAGCTCATCTCCATTTAGATACTTAATACCCTTTTTGCTATCTAAATGCATTTTAGTATCAGCATCTTTTAGTTTAGCATCATCACCCTCTACCCAGCCTTTTACATAGTTATTGCCCAGCTTACCCATAACCATATCTCTTGGAAGCACAGTTATTGCGGCTTTATCTGTGATACATGCTATTTCACACTTACCACATCCAGTACAATAATCACTATCTACAATCGGCAATAAAAATGCGTGTTTGCCAGTTCTTTCATTGCGTTTATAATCTATCAATAAAGCCTTATCTATCAATGGACAAGCACGATAACACGCATCACATTGAATTCCAAAATAGGCTACACAGCTCTTCTCATCTACAACCGCTACACCCATTTTAGCCATATTGATATCCAAAGCTCCATCTTTTGTAACTAGCTTAGGATCTAGCGCCTCTGTAGGACACTCAACCACGCAAGGAATATCTTCGCACATAAAGCAAGGAATATCCCTTGGGGTAAAAAATGGAGTTCCGATACCTACGCCACTATCTTTAAATTCAGCGAGTTTTAGCGTATCAAAAGGACACGCCTCAACGCATAGCCCGCACCTAATACAACGAGTCAAAAACTCATCTTCATCTAAAGCTGCAGGCGGACGCAGTTTAAGCACAGGCTTAGCATTTGCATACTCTTTATAAACAAATGAGCTAGCAGCTAAAAGTCCAACTAAACTAAAACCCGTCTTTATAGCATCTCGCCTTTGCATTTTAGGCCTTATAGACTTTTACAGCACATTTTTTAAAGTCTGTCTGTTTAGATAATGGACAAGTAGCATCTAGACAAACTTTATTAATATATACATTTTCATCAAACCAAGGCACATATACCAAGCCTACAGGTGGTTTATTTCTACCACGGAAATCCACTCTAGCTTTTACTTTGCCACGGCGGCTCTCTACCCATACGACATCATTTTGAGCTACGCCTATTTTTTTGCCATCTTCTTCATTCATATAGCAAAGCGCTTCTGGAACAGCACGATATAGCTCAGGAACACGCATTGTCATAGTACCACTATGCCAGTGCTCTAGTACCCTACCTGTACATAGCCATAGTGGATACTCTTTGCTTGGAGTTTCTGGTGCATCCATAAATGGTCTAAAGAATATTTTTGCTCTATTTTTTATAGAAGTTTTTTCAGGGTTAGTAACTTTGGTTAAATCCCCACTTGGTAAAGCACCACTTGCGTTACCATAGAAAGCAAAATCGCTATCTGGAGCTGCTTTTTTCGCATATACATCATATTTGGTATTAAATCTCCATTGAGTCTCTTTGCCATCTACAACTGGCCATCTAAGACCTCTAACTTTATGATATGTATCAAAATCTGCTAGGTCGTGACCGTGGCCTACGCCAAATTTTCTATACTCTTCCCAAAGATATTTTTGGACGAAGAATCCATAGCCTTTAAATACATTACCATCGCTACCAACTACATTTCTGCTATCACCAAATACTTCAGTATTATCAAATCCATTTATAACAGCATCATCAGCATTAAATGATTTAGCCTCAGCATTGGCAAATAACACATCATATAGAGTTGATTCTGGGGTATAGCCTAATTTAGCTGCTTCATCTAAGACACTTGGAAGTGTTAGTTTGTTATCGATTTTTTTCTCACCCCAAACCTCTTTTAGTTTAAAGCGTTTGCTAAATTCCATATATTGCCATGTATCACTCATAGCCTCGCCTACTGGAAGAACTTGTTGTCTCCAATGTTGAGTTCTTCTCTCAGCATTACCATAAGCTCCCCATTTTTCATATATCATAGCTGTTGGCAAGATAAGGTCAGCTACCTTAGCACTAATACCTGGATATGGATCGCTCACTACTATGAAGTTATCCATCTCTCTTGCTGCTTTGATCCAGTGATTAGCATTTGCGGTATTGTGCCATGGGTTATTTACATGTACCCAAATAAATTTGATCTTACCATCTTCAAGATCACGCATAATTTTCATATATGGCGCACCTGGTTTTGGGTTTAGAGTTTTAGCTGGAAGTTTCCAAATTTTCTCTGTAATCTCTCTATGTTTTGGATTGGCTACGACCATATCTGCTGGCAAGCGGTGTGAGAATGTCCCAACCTCTCTAGCGGTACCACAGGCACTTGGCTGACCTGTTAGCGAGAATGCTCCACTACCTGGTTTGGCTTGTTTGCCTAGCAAGAAATGTACCATATAGCTTTGCTCATTTACCCAAGTACCACGAGTATGTTGATTCATACCCATAGTCCAAAAGCTCACAACTTTGCGTTTTTGATCTATATAATAACTTGCTAGAGTTTGAAGTTTATTCTTAAACTCTTCTAAATCTTCATTATCATCACCTTTGGCTAATTTCGCTACAAAATCAAGTGTGTATGGCGCTAGAGCCTTTTTAAACTCATCAAATGAAATTTGCCAATGAGCATCTGGAGTGGCTGTGTGTTTATTTTCCATTGTATCACCAGCTTTCATTCCTAAATATGCTAGTGTTACACCTTCAGCTTCGGTTAATACTTTAGATCTCTCTTTGGCTGCTGTATCTAACTCACTTGGTAGATATTTAGGGTGGTTGATATTATCTCTCATGCCATAGCCGATATCAGCTGGGCCTGTTGTAAATACGCAGTGGTCTTTTACGAATTTTTCATCGATAGCTTCTGGATGATTATATACAATCTCTCTAGCGATATAGTTCCATATAGCTAAGTCAGTTTGCGGTCTAAAGATAATCTCCATATCAGCGATATTTGATGTTCTATTTGAAAATGTAGATAAATTTATAATTTTTACATTATTTGGATTTTGAAGTTTTCTATCACTCACCCTAGCCCATAAAACTGGATGCATCTCTGCCATATTAGCACCCCAGCACACTACTGTATCAGTTAGCTCTATATCATCATAGCAACCAGCGGGTTCATCTATACCAAAAGTTTGCATAAAGCCCACAACCGCACTAGCCATACAGTGTCTAGCATTTGGGTCAATATTGTTTGAGCGGAAACCGCCTTTGATTAGCTTAACAGCCGAATATCCCTCTTGGACAGTATATTGTCCAGAGCCAAATACACCAATACCAGTTGGTCCAAGCTCATTATAAGCTCTTTTAAATTGTTTTTCCATCTCGTCAAATGCTCTTTTCCAGCTAACTTCAACGAATTTACCATTTTTATCAAATTCACCCTTAGAATTTACCCTTAAAAGTGGCTTAGTAATTCTATCTTCGCCATACATAATCTTAGCATTAAAATAGCCTTTAATACAATTCAAACCACGATTTACAGGAGCCAATGGATCGCCTTTTACCGCAACTATTTTACCATCTTTAGTAGCAACGACAATACCACAACCAGTACCACAAAATCTACATACTGCTTTATCCCAACGCCAATCTTGCTCTTTATTAGCAGCGCCTAATGAACTAGGTGCGCTAAGACCGGCAGCCGAACAAGCAGCCGCAACAGCTGAGCTCTTAATAAAATCTCGTCTATCCATATTTAACCTTTCTGAAATGATATTGAATTGGGATTATTATATAACTTTATTTATATTTTAAGACTTAAATTTGATTGATTTATATTATTATTTATATTATAGATTTTAAAGAAATATGGAGTTTAATACTCTTAATATCTTTTTAATTAAATTTAAATAAATATGGTAAAATCAATATTTATTAGATTTAAATATTTATTAGATAATTCTAAATTTAAAAAATATTTGATATTGCTTATCATTAATTTTCATTAAAATTATAAAATTATATATATTAAAATATTTAATAGTAAATCAAGATTTTATAATATTTTATTGAATTTATTATAAGTATTAAATAATATTTTAAATTTAAATTCAGATTTTAAATTTTTAAATTAACTAATTGCCTAAATTTAGATCTCTCTAAATTTAGGCTAGAGTATCACACATTAAATCTAAAATGCATCACATCGCCATCATTAACGATATAATCCTTACCTTCTAATCTCATCTTGCCAGCTTCTTTGGCCTTGGCTTCACCGCCACAAGCGATATAATCATCATAGCTGATAACTTCAGCTCTGATAAAACCTCTTTCAAAATCATTATGTATCACGCTCGCAGCCTTTGGGGCTTTCCACCCTTTGTGTATAGTCCAAGCCCTAACTTCCACAACCCCAGCTGTAAAATAACTAATAAGCCCAAGCTTCGCAAATGCCGTGCGTATAATGCTCTCTAATCCACTCTCACTCGCTCCTAAGCTCTCTAACATCTCTTTAGCCTCAGCATCATCTAGCCCTATTAGCTCCTCTTCTATCTTAGCACAAAGCTTGATAACCTCTGCCCCACGCTCTTTGGCGTATTCTTTTACCTTTTTTACATACCCATTATCGATAGAAATTTCATCTTCATTGACATTAGCACCATATATAACCTCTTTTGCTGAAAGAAGTCTAAGCTCTTTATTTAAAGCGTTAAAAACATCACTATCAAATTCACTAAACGACGCCGCACTCTTGCCACTATCTAAATGATCTGCTAAGGCCTTAGCACACTCTAAGCTCTCTTTAGCGCCTTTTACATTTGCTTTAGCCTCTTTGGTTAATTTCTCAATCTTTTTAGCAAGTTGCTCTATATCAGCTAGTATAAGCTCAGTTTCGATAATCTCGATATCTCTAATTGGATCTACGCTATTTTCTACATGTGTAACATTAGAATCTTCAAAGCACCTTACCATGTGTAAGATCACCTCGGTTTCCCTAATATTAGAAAGAAATTTATTCCCAAGCCCTTCACCCTTACTAGCACCTCTTACAAGCCCTGCGATATCTACAAATTCAATTACAGAGTGTTGAATTTTGTTTGGTTTTACGATTTTAGCGAGTTCATCAAGCCTAGGATCTGGCACTGGCACTATAGCTTTATTTGGTTCAATCGTACAAAATGGATAGTTGGCCGCTTCAGCGTTACTAGCTTTTGTTAGTGCGTTAAATGTAGTTGATTTACCCACATTTGGCAAACCTACAATACCTACTGATAATCCCATTAATTCTGACCTTTTTGATGATTTCTAGCTAATTTTTGCAGATAGTATAAACACGCTCTAACTCCAGCTCCACTAGCCCCAGCTGGATTATATCCCCATGCTTTATTCACATAAGCAGGCCCAGCGATATCAAGATGTAGCCATCTATCTTTATACTCATCTTTTATAAATTTATCCAAAAATATTCCAGCTGTAATAGCCCCACCATATCTACTTGAAGAGATATTTGAAATATCGGCTATATCGCTTTTTATAAGCTCTTTTAGATGATCATTAAATTCCAAAACAGTTAGATACTCTCCACTTCTACTAGCATAATTTTTAAATTCACTCTGTAATTCATAGCTATTTCCCATAACTCCACTAGTATATTCACCAAGCCCTACAACACAAGCACCTGTAAGTGTCGCCATATCTATAAGAAGTTCTGGGTCAAGCTCACTTTGCGCCCAATCCAAACAATCAGCCAAAACAAGCCTACCTTCAGCATCTGTATTTTTAACCTCTACACTAACTCCACTACGAGTAATTAGCACATCATCAGGCTTATACGCATTTCCACCTATCATATTTTCAGTCGCACCCAAAACGGCGTGAATTTCAAATGGCAACTCCATTTTAGCCGCTCCCATTATGATTCCCATAGCAGCCGCTGCACCACTCTTATCGCTTTTCATAGTTAGCATATAATCAGCTGGTTTTAAGCTTAGTCCGCCGCTATCATATGTAAGACCCTTACCTACAAATACAACTCTTTTAATGCTCTGTTTTGGAGTGTATTTTAAATGTATTAGGCGTGGTGGATGGATTGAGGCTTTATTAACCGCTAAAAAGGCATTCATATTTTGGCTTTTTAGGTAGTTTTCATCATGTATAGCGCACTCTATATTAGCATAGCTTAGACTTAAATTTTTCGCATCTTCAGCCATCTTTTGTGGGGTGTAGATCTCTGGAATTTCATTTACTATATCTCTTGTAAAATTAGTCGCTTCAGCTATGATATGAGCGTGATCTATACCGATTTGCGCTTCATCTAGGGCGATCTTTTTGCTATTATAATCCTCAGTTGAGATTAGAATTTTTTCTATTTTATTCTCTTTTTTCTCGCTTTTGTATTTATCAAATTTATAACTAGCTAACAAAAATCCCTCAACCATAGCCTCAAAACTCATCTTAACGCAATCACCGCTATAACTAGCGATTTTGACACTTTTGATATTAAGCTCTTTAATAGCATTAAAAGCCGTAGCACTCGCTAATCTAAGAGAATTTAAATCAAGATTTTTAATACCTACATAAATCCGTCTCTTACTAGGCAAATTTAAAACCCCATCGCCCTTATAAGAGTAAAAATCAAACTCACCCAAATCATCTACAAATCTATGACTCAAATTCTTATCAACAATAAAAATTACCTCATAATCAGCCAAAATATCAGCTATTTTTTTATCTATTAATTCAACAAACATCTCTTCTCTTTTTCCTTTCATTTAAGATTCGTTTTTCCATATATTTTAAACCAAAAAATAAAGAAGCCAAAAATCCACCGATAATCGGCACCGCAAAATACCAATGCGACTCGGCCCACTCTATCCCAGCCCATATCAACTGACCAAAATGCCAAGCCAAAAGTATCGTAATAGCCGCCCATACCCAAGCGCTAATTAAATTTATAAAAGCAAATTTCTTAGCGCTATATCTAGTGATTCCTATACTCATAGGTATAATAGTGCGAAATCCATACATATAACGCTGCATAAAGATAATCGGCCAGCCGAATTTTTGAAGTAGTAGATGAGCGACGGCGAATTTGCGTCTTTGTTTGGCTAGTTTTCTTTGGATATATTTTTTGTTATAGCGACCAATATAAAAATAAATTTGATCCCCCACAAATCCACCTAATCCAGCCACAAATATTATAAGCCCCAAATCCACATGCCCCTCATGAGCAAATATCCCACCTAAAATAAGCGCTAACTCTCCTTCGGCAATACACCATAAAAATATAATAAGATAGGCGAAATTTTGATACTCATATAATAAATTCTTTAAAAACTCTTCCATATCCTACTCCTGTAATACCACATAAATTGGTGCATAATTTTTAAGCTCTTTTAATCCACCAATTCCAATATCTATTATAGAGATGATTTCAACCAAATTTCCATTAAGTCTTAAAATAAGCTCACAAGCCGCCTTAGCCGTGCCACCTGTGGCTATAAGATCATCTATTAATAATAGATTTGCTCTAGGCTTAAAGGCATCTATATGCGCTTCAATCTCATCTACTCCATACTCTAATGAGTATTTTTCAGAGATAGTAGCACCTGGTAATTTACCCTTTTTTCTAAAAGGCACAAATCCCACCCCAAGCCTATCAGCCAAAGCCGCACCAAAAATAAAGCCACGGCTCTCGATCCCAACTACATAATCAATATCTTTATCTTTATATCTATCATAGAGATGAGACATTAAAAGATTAAATGCCTTCGCATCGCCTAAAAGTGTGGTAATATCTCGAAATATCACTCCAGGCTTTGGAAAATCAGCAATCTTTCTAATAGTTGAATCTAAATAATCTTTTTGTTCTTGTGATAAACTACACACACCAGTCCTTTTATAAATAAATTTATTTTACAATAGTGCTTCGATTTTGCCCTCTAACTCTTTTATTCTAGCTCTTAATTTGTCATTTTCTATTCTATATTGCGAATTTCTAGTCCTAAGACCTGTAACATCGCCTTTCATCTTATTTAGCTCATCTGTTAAGATATCTATATTACCAAGGCTTCTTTGGAGTTGGACTTGAAGTTTGCGTATGATAATCTCAGTATCATCTAAATTATTTTTAACAAAATCACGCATTGCGCGCTCTTTTTTCAGTAAAGTTTTATAATAAAATACCATAACTATCAAATATAGACTACAACATATAAAAAATGTGTAAAAAACCCAATCTAAGAACATCTACAAACTCCTAGTTTTTCAACTCTTTTCTCATGCCTACCACCGCTAAATTCGGTAGCGAAAAATACTTCAACCATATCTTTGATAATATCTTTTCCAACCACCCTAGCACCAAAGCATAACACATTAGCATCATTATGCTCTCTTGATAACCTTGCTAGTGTGGAGTTATGACATAAAGCGCACCTGATATGAGAAAATCTATTTGCCGCTATAGAGATACCAATCCCGCTACCGCATATCAATACACCAAATTCATCGCTATTTTTAAGATTATTAGCCATCAAAGTAGCAAAATCAGGATAATCAACACTCTCAATAGAGCTATTAGTGCCTAGATCAACTACACAAAATCCCATAGATTCTAATATATTTTTTGTCTCTATCTTTGCTTCATATCCAGCGTGATCACTAGCTATATAAATTTTAGAAATATTCATTTACACCTACTACAAATTTGAATTCCACCATTATATCATATTAAATGATACAAATTTAACTATTTTGCCATATCTTCTAAGCTACTTGCTAAGCGTCCGATACGCTCCCAGCGAATTTTGTAATTTTCATCATAGCTTAAATAGACAAACCACGGCTTGCCAACTATATATTTATAAGGCACAGAACCCCAAAATCTACTATCGCTGCTATTTTCTCTATTATCACCTACCATGAAATACTCATTTTGTGGCACTTTGAAATAATATGCGTTGAAATTTAATCCATTAATTTTAGGCAGCTCTGGCACCATAATCTCACTCATAGCAAAATCCACCATACCAGCAATGGTAAATGTATCGGCTCTTAATCCACCATAATTATCTTTATCAGTGTTATTATCATAGTGAATTCCAGCCATCTTATATGGCTCTTTGATGAATTTCTTTCCACCTAAAATCACGATATTAGCATCTTTAAATTCCCTTGCTATCTCATCATCTCCGCCACTTGGTCTTAAATACATAGCACCAGGGGCAAATATCACCTCATCAAGTCCGGTAGCGAAATTACGCTTGACATAGTGAATTTTAGGATCTTTTGGATAGCGAAAAACCACTATATCACCACGCTTTGGCCCATCACTAGCTATCAAATGCCCATCACCATCGCTATCAGGAAGCACTGGAATTTCTATAAATGGAATGTGTGGTGTTGGAATTCCATATGAGTATTTTTTAACAAAGAGATAATCACCTATTAAAAGAGTATTTTTCATAGAACCGCTAGGTATCACAAAAGCTTGAGCTACAAAAAATATTATTAACAAAACTATAACAATAGTCCCCGTCCAACTACTACAAAAATTATAGAATTTAGTAAAAATTCTTCTCAAAGTTTAGCCTTTTAATTTTCTATTTTTAGCTGATTTTAGCGTATTGCTAAGTAGCATAGCAATTGTCATTGGCCCTACTCCTCCTGGTACGGGCGTTATCATAGAGCATTTAGGTGCTACACTCTCATAATCACAATCGCCAACTAATTTACCACTATCTAAGCGATTTATCCCTACATCAATTACTATTGCCCCATCACTTACCATATCGGCTTTTAAGAAATTTGGCTTGCCTACTGCTACTACTATGATTTGGGCATTTTTACAGACGCTTGCTAAATCTTTAGTTTTAGAGTGAGCTATAGTCACAGTAGCCCCAGCATTTAGTAGCAGTGCCGCCATAGGCTTGCCTACTATATTGCTTCTACCTATAACCACGGCATTTTTGCCACTTACTTCTATATTATAAGCTTTGAAAAGCTCCATTATCCCAAGTGGCGTACAAGGCACAAATCCATCAAGACCGCTATTTAATCTACCTACATTTATAGCGTGAAATCCATCTACATCTTTATTTGGATCGATCGCTTCTAAAATAGCATTTGTATCAATATGCTTTGGAAGTGGAAGTTGAACTAAAATTCCATCTATACTATCATCATTATTTAAAAGCTTAATCAAAGCCAAAAGCTCACTTTGCGTTGTAGTTTCAGGTAGCTTGTGAGCTACTGAGCCCATGTGAGCAGCAATAGTAGATCTCTCTTTACTAGCGACATAGGTTTGGCTAGCCTTATCTTCGCCTACTAAAACCACGGCTAGAGTTGGCGTAATTCCTTTGCTTTTTAGCTCCAAAACCTCATCAGCAACTCTTTGTTTAACCCTATTGCTTATCTCTTTGCCATCAATTATTTGCATTTTTGCCCTTTTTATGTATTTTTTAATTACAAAAATTGTATCATACCCAAATTCAAATTAAATTCAAGTGAGATATATGAAATTTATTAGCTTTTTTTTGCTTTTTGCTACTTTTGCTTTTTGTAGTGAGTTTATCACCAAAAGTGAATACGCCAAAATGCTATACAAAAATCCAAGAGGCATAGGGTGTCATAAATGCCACGGCGATAAGGGCGAGGGAGCCTTAATAGTCAAATACAAAGCATTTAACAAAAAGAGTAATAAATATGAAGAGAAATCTCTAAAAGCACCAAGGATAAATAATCTCGATTTCAAAAGATTTCAAGCAGCTATTACTGATTCTAAGGGCATTATGCCATCATATTTTCTTACTCAAAATGAGATTTTAAATTTATTTGAATACATAACTTCATTTAATAAGGATAAAAAAGATGAGAAATAAAGATGAATTCCTCAAAGCACAAAAATATATTCCAGGTGGTGTAAATTCGCCTGTTCGTGCCTTTGGTTCAGTTGGTTCTACTCCTGTGATGATAGATAGGGGTGAGCGTGAGTTTATCTATGATATCGAAAATAATGAGTATATTGATTATGTTTTAAGCTGGGGGCCACTCATCTTTGGGCATTGTGATAAAGATATAGAAGATGCCGTGATATCAACGGCTAAAAAGGGACTAAGCTTTGGTGCGCCATGCTTATTAGAAACTGAGCTTGCTCAATTAGTATTATCTAAATTCCCTCATTTAGATAAAATTCGCTTTGTTAGTAGCGGGACTGAAGCTACTATGAGCGCTATTAGATTAGCTCGTGGATATAGCAAAAAAGATGGAATAATCAAATTTGAAGGTTGCTATCACGGTCATAGCGATGGATTATTAGTTAAAGCCGGTAGTGGAGCTACCACTTTTGGATATTCAAGTAGCTTAGGCGTCCCAAATGATATAGTCAAAAACACTCATCTAGCCAAATATAATGATCTAAATAGCGTCAAAGAGTGCTTTAAAAATGGTGATATTGGCGTTATTATCGTTGAGCCAATCGCTGGAAATATGGGATTGGTGCCTGGTAGCGATGAGTTTTTACATGGGCTTAGAAAGATTTGTGATGAAAATGGTGCGGTTTTAATCTTTGATGAAGTTATGAGTGGATTTAGAGCTAGTGCCACTGGTAGCTATGGATTAAATAAGATTGAAGTCGATATAGTTACCTTTGGTAAGGTCATTGGTGGCGGTATGCCGTGTGCTGCTTATGCTGGAAAAAATGAGATAATGGAGCTAATTAGCCCACTTGGTGGAGTCTATCAAGCTGGGACGCTTAGCGGTAATCCTGTTGCTATGGCTGCTGGACTAGCTGCGTTAAATAAAATTTATAATATGCCAAATTTATATGATGAGCTTGGTAAAAAGAGTAAATTTATAATTGATACTATGCAAGATAGCGCAAATGAGATGGGAATTCCACTTCAAACAACTATGCGTGGGTCTATGTGGGGATTTTTCTTCAATGAAAATCCTGTTACTAACTACACTCAAGCCCTACAAAGCGATACAAATTTATTTGCCAAATTCCACGCTCAAATGCTAAAGCGTGGCGTCTATCTAGCACCAAGCCAGTTTGAAACTTGCTTTGTTTGCAAGCCTCTAAGCCAAACTAGCTTAGACAAAACGGCACAAGCTATAAAAGAGAGTTTTAAATCACTATGAGCCAAAAAAGCAAAAAGATAAACACCGCAATAAAAGCCGCTGATAGCCTAAGTCTTGGGATCTCAATCGTAGTTGCGGTGCTTATAGGCTTTGGGATCGGCTGGGGATTAAAAGAGCTAACAGGCTCAAACTGGGGGCTTGGAGTTGGTATTTTCATAGGTGTTGGCGCTGCGATAAATAATATCTATAAGGCCTATAAATCTCAAGTTAAAAGCTATGAAGAGTTTAAAGAAAAGAGATGAAATTTAAAAATTTAGCTATATTTTATCTAATCTTGGATCTATTATTGATAGCCATTACTTCGGCTTTTGGGGCGGTTGAGCTTTTGAATTCTCAAGTGGCTTTTATCTCTTCGACTTTAATATTATTTGCTAGTTATTTAGGCTACAAAAATAGAGTTAAAAATAGAAGTATAAACTATGAATTAAGCGATAAAGAGCTTGAGATTTTTGAAGATGATGAGAATACTGGGGATGATAAAAACAGTGATAAAAATTCTATTAAATTTCGTAAAATCGATATCTTAGGCGCTTTTAAACCACTTAGATTGATTAGCTATCTTATTTTGATTGTAGCGTTTTTTGCTCTGCTTAGAGCTGGGATTTTTGAGCCTATATCGTTTTTAGTTGGGCTTGCTTTAATGCCTCTTGGGGTATTTTGCGCTGGAGTGTATTACTCTAAAAATAGTTTTGTGAGCAAATAATGATAATAGTTAATAACACCCAAACCCAACAACCAACCCCAAATAATAAAGACGAAAAGAAAACCACATCCAAAGAAAATAGCACCGCAACTTCACTAAATGATGGCAAAACCATCTTAAAAAACCAAAATCAAAATTTAGTAATCGAACAGACAAAGCTAGATTTAGAGCTAAATAAATTTACATCCAAGCTATTAAATGCTTTAAAATCAAATTTAGATGATGGGAGCTTTAAAGAAAATGCCCTATCACAGATCAAATCATCCCAAGTTGCCCCAAATCTAGCCAAAGATTTAGCACAAATATTAAAATCGATAAAATCTGATCCATCTCTAAGCCAATTAGGCGCTAAATTAGAGAATTTTATCAAGCCAGTAGAGCATATCAAAACCACAAATATAGCCCAAACTATCAAAGATACAGGCGTTTTATTAGAAGCTAAACTCGCTCAAAGCTTAAAGCCAGAGATCCTTCCAATCTCTATCCAAAATTTGCTATCTCAGATGAAAAATATAGCAAATAAAGATCTATCTTTAGCTTTTATGACTCTAGCTAACGGATCAGATCTAGATCCAGCAAGTAGCCTTAGCCAGCTTTTAGATATCTTACAATCAAATAAAATTAAAAATAATGAAACACTCAAAAACTCAAATTTCAAGCCACTTTTAAAAGCCAATACCAAACTTGAGTTAGCTGCTAAATTCCTAGATAAAATCGCACACCAAATCCAAACTAATCCCAAAAGCCCAATCTCAATAGAACAAAACATATCTCGCACCGCAGATCAAATTCAAAATATTATTAAAAATATAGAATCAAGCTTATCACAAATCAATTTTAATAATCCAAATTTAAAAAGCATAAAACCGCTAAATAATCAGCTAAATCAGATAATATCAGATATAAAAGAGATAATCTCAAATATCAAATCCCAGATCACCACACCAGCAAAAGCCATCCCAAGCAATAATCAAGCATTAGAGATAATAAAAAATCTAGATCCGCAAATATCAGCTAAATTTGCCCAAAATTTACAAAACAACCAATCCAAAATAGATCTATTAACCACTCAATTAAACTCAAATATCCAAGATCTAGCCACAGATATTTCAACCACACAAAATCAGATAAACAGCATAAATCCTACCCCAAATAGCCTAAATTTAAGCAACCTTATCCAATACATAAGCACCGATGCCAATAATCTAAATTTACAAGAAAAGCTATCAATGGCAGCTAGAAAGCTCTCAAATATTATTAATTTTTTTGACAAAAATAGCTTAGAAGCTAAAAACCATCTAATAGAGCTAAAAAATCTCATCAAATCCGCCAATTTAGCCAAATCTGAAATTTCAAATATCACCCCAAATGACCCAAATATCTCAGCCCAATCTCTACAAAACGATCTCAAAGCCACACTTTTAGCACTCAAAGACGCCACGGCCAACCAGCCAAGCCAAGCCGCCCTAAACCAAAATATAAATAGATTATTAACCCAAATTGAGATGCATCAGCTCATCAGCTACGCACAAAACTCGCTCCAAACATATTTACCATACTCTTGGGATGCTTTAGAGAGTAGCAATATAGTATTTAAACAGGGCAAAAAAAAGAGATTTTATGCTAAAATTGATCTGAATTTCACTCACTTTGGCAATGTCGATATCGTGCTTGCTTTAAGTGATAATAAATATATAGATATCAATATCGCCACTGGGACTGATGAGTTTAAGAATTTAATCCTAAATTCTAGTAAAGAGCTAAAAACAGCAATCACATCTCTAGGACTCATAATCAGTAGCTTTTCGCTAGCTTACAAACCTAAAAAAACCCCATATAATCAAATAGATAGCGCATTTGATTTTGGATTTAATAAAAAGGCGTAAATATGGCAAAAAAGATCAAAAAAGCAGTCGCCCTAGGCTATAATAAAGATAAAAATAACGCCCCAAAAGTCCTAGCTAGCGGCAAAGGCGAAGTCGCTAATAAAATAATAGAAGCAGCTAAAATATATAAAATTCCAATCAAAGAAGATAGCGATTTGGTAGAGATTTTAAGCAAGGTTGATATAAATCAAGAGATCCCACCAAATCTATATAAGGCAGTTGCGGAGGTTTTTAGCTTTTTGTATCGCACTACTAAGCTTAAAAATTAATCCCCAAGCAAGATAAGGCTAATGGCCATAACCGCCATACCACCAACCAATCCATATAAGCTATCATGAGCCTTATCATAGCTCCTAGCAGCAGGCAAAAGCTCATCAAAACTGATAAATACCATAATCCCCGCCACCACACCAAAGACAATAGCCATCACACTATCATTGATAAAAGGCATTAAAATAATCGCTCCGATAATTGCCCCTATCGGCTCAGCAAGCCCAGATAAGCATGAGTAAGCAAAGGCTCGTTTTTTATCATTTGTAGCGTGATAAATTGGCAATGATACAGCTAGCCCCTCAGGGATATTGTGTAGTGCCACAGCCACTGCTATCACCAATCCAAAGCTAAGAGACTCAATACTACTAACAAAGGTCGCAAAGCCTTCTGGAAAGTTGTGTAAGGTTATAGCAAAAGCAGTGATAATCCCTGTTCGCTTTAAGCGTTTTAATCCTAAGCTACTTATGCCCGGATGGTATGTTGGGCGTGGTTCATTGTGGCTAGGCAAAGGGCAAAATTTCAACTCATCAAGGCTATCTTTAGGCTCGTGTGGATTTAAATCACTTGGGATAAACTTATCTATCAAAGCAGTCAATAAAATTCCAACAAAAAAAGCTATAAGTCCGATAAATTCAGCATTTTTGCTATCATAAATCTTCGCAAACTCACGCATAGAATTTGGCAAAATCTCCATAAATGAGATATATATCATCACCCCAGCACTAAATCCTAAACCAACACTAAGTAGCCTAAAATCATCTTTTTTACTAAAAAACGCTATAACCGCACCAATAGAAGTAGAAAATCCAGCAAAAAGAGTCAACAAAAACGCATATAATATCTGAGTGAGTTCAAATTCCATATCAATATCCAAATAATAATTTTTATTATTAAACTATAAAATAGCTAAATTTATTCTTTAAATAGAAGCATTAATGCTAAAATTATAAAAAATTTATCTATTTATTATAATTTTCGCATTTTATACGCCTTGAAATTTGACTAAATTCAATCATCTAAATAGCTCAAATTTAAAAGCTAAATTTCTCCACCAAATCTTTATGATGAGCCATAGCCACATCGGGGTGAGATCTTATCATTCTTTTAAAATAGTTTTGAGCTACATTTCTAAGAAGTGGATTTTTAGGATCTGTATCTACCCCTGTGCTCTCTTTTTTAAGATGGTTAGGAAGATCTAAAATCGGTATATCCTTATCAAGCTGAACACCCAAAAAATACGCTATAGAAAATCTCTCATTAGGGGTTAAATTTACCCTATGGATTGTTGCTTTTAGATAGCCATTTGTAGCAAGCTCCAAAAACTCACCGATATTTACCACCACAGATCCCTCCATCGGTGGCACATCGATCCACTCGCCATTTAATAATCCTTGTAAGCCAGATTCACTATCTTGTAAAACAAAGGTAATTAGTCCCCCATCTTTATGAGAGCCAACACCTTGGGTATTGCCATCAAATGCCGGTGGATACCTAAGTAATTTAGCGTGTGCGTAGGAATTCTCTCCATAAAGCTTATCAAAAGAGTCTTCAGGCAGCTCCAAAGCCATAGCAAAACCTTTAAGAAGTTTGAGTGTAGCCTTACTAGTTTGGTCAAACCACACATTAAATTTATCCCTTAGCTGTGGAATCTGCTTTGGAAAGAGATTTGGGCCTTGAATTCTCATCCAAATAGGTGAGCTCTCATCCCAATTTAAAGCCTCTTTATCGCTACCAGCGTCGATTTGCTCTCTATAATCCTTGCTACCAGCTGTATATTCTCCACCCTCTTTTGAGTAGCCTCTAAATTGCGGCGATTTAAGCATTGATATCTCTTCTTTCTCTTCTAAACTTAGAGCAAAAAACTCCTTGCTAAGCCTTTGTAGATCCTTACAAAGCTCCAAATCAATGCCGTGATTTATCAAATAGCAAGTCCCAAAAGTAGTAAATGCTGCCTTTAAATCAGATATAAATTTATCCCTATTACTATCAAGCTCACTTAAATTTAATACCGGTATCTCCATATTTGCTCCTTTTAAAATAGAGTTGGCTCTTTAATATCTTGAGTCAAAATTGCCTCTAAACTCTCGAAATTTTCTAAGATTAAAGCATATCTAAACTCGCCTAGTTTTTTAATTTCAGATATATCTTTATATATAAAATCAGCCATAAAAGCCACGCTACTACCAGCTTTTACGCAGATAATCACATCATCAAATTTCGCTCTTAAACTACTTGCTTCAAACCTAAAAAGATCCTCATCACTCTCGCAAATTATAGCTCTATGACTTTGACCAAATTCTTGGATATTAAAAAATCTATCCACAAAAATCGCCCTAAAATGGCTAAATGCCTCAAAGCTACAAACACGAAATCCCACGCCACAACGATCGAAAAAGCTCATTATATTTACTAAATCTTTGATGAATATATTTGGGAATTTCAGATCACTATAATAATTATCTTTAAACAAAATTGTAGTGTAAAATAGCGATCCATTATCTATCAAATTATAGTGTAAATCACTCAAACTATCATCATTTAAGCTAGAGTAAGAAAAGCTCAACTTATCTATCATTGTCTCATCAATACTCATCATATATGCGTTATTATCAGCTTCTATGATCTGCATAAAAGCTTGATTTAGATCGCAACTAAGCAAACATAAGGATTTTGGGCGATATAGACACTCCAAAATCGAGCTTTGTAACTTTGTAAGATGGACGAAATTTAACTCTTTTTGTGCTGAGAGAAATCTCATCAATCTTATCATCGCCATAACCACACTATCAACTTTAATTATTGCTATTTCATCATCTTTGCTATTTAAGCTCAAATCAGTGATAATAGCATAAGCTCCACTTTTGATAGCAAGCAATGCGTCTTCTATAGTCGCATTTAGAGCAAAATAAGCCATACCAACTTTAACCAAATTTGGATCTAGACAAAATCCATTTATCATACTGATTTTTGGGCTATTTTTTAATTCGCCATTTAATAGCGTGGTTAGGTTTTCTATTCTCATCTATCCTACAATTGCTCCATTTTTTACACTTGCGTGAGTGCCTAGAAGGGTTAGGCTCCCATCTTCAGCGCTAAGAATCATGCCTTCGCTTAAATGCTTAAATATCTTAGCTGGTTTTAAATTAGCTAAGACACAAACTTGTTTGCCTATTAGGCTTTTTGGCTCATAATACTTAGCTATACCGCTGATAATCTGTCTTGGCTTCTCTTCTCCTAAATCAATTTTAAATTTAAGCAATTTATCACTACCTTCGATATTATCGCATTCTAAGATAGTTCCTATCTTTATAACACACTTTTTAAAATCATCAATTTTAATCTCTTCATCTTTTGATTTAATCTCATCGATCTTAGCCACCGGTGCTGGTGCCATCAGCTCGTGTTCTATCTTGGCAAATAGAGGAGTTGTGGCGTTGGCTTTGAAGTTGATTAAATTTGAGTTTATTATTAGCTCATTATAGCTATTTGTATTGATTTCAAATTCCAAAGTATCGGCTATTTTTTGAGCAGTTTGTGGCATAGCTGGACTTAGCAAAATAGCAACCCTAGCCAAAATATTTGCCACCAATGCCACCAAGGCATTTGCTTCATCAAATTTATTATTTTTCACCAAATTCCAAGGCTCATATTTAGCGATAGTGGCATTTGCTATATTTAAAACCTTCCAAAGCTCCTCTAAATATCTATTTGGCGAAATTTCATCTAGACTAATTAATGCTTGATTTATATGAATTTTAGCACTCTCAAGCTCATTAGAATAAAATTTATTTACATTTGTTGAGTCAATTATATTATCGCAATATTTAGAACTCATACCCACTATTCTACTTAGCAAATTCCCTAAATCATTGCTCAATTCGCTATTTATACGATCTATCAAGGCTCTTTGTGAAAAATCCCCATCTTGACCAAACGGCACCTCTCTTAATAGAAAATACCTAAACGCCTCTAATCCATAAGTATCGGCCACCTCTTTTGGATTTACCACATTCCCAAGGCTCTTACTCATCTTAACCCCATCTCTAGTCCACCATCCATGCGCTGCTACGCTTACAGGTAAAGGCAAGTCAAGACTCATCAAAAATGCCGGCCAATAGACCGCATGAAAACGCAAAATATCCTTACCAACTATATGTAAGGTGTTATTCCAATACTCCATTCTCTCTTCATCTCTAGTATATCCTAAGGCTGAGAGATAATTTACCAACGCATCTAGCCATACATACATCACATGTTTTGGTTCATTTAGCTCTTTTGGTAGTTTAATCCCCCACTCAAAGCTGGTTCTAGTGATAGATAGATCTTTTAGACCGCCTTTTACAAAGCTTATAACCTCATTTTTCTTGCCTTTTGGTAGGACGCATTTGTCATTTTCATACCATTTTAACAATCTATCTTGGTATTTTGATAGAGCAAAAAAGTAACTCTCCTCTTTTACCAACCTAGTCTTTTTACCACAATCAGGACAGCACTCATCATCTATTAGCTGATTAGCAGCAAAAAAGCTCTCACAACTCACGCAATAGCTACCCTCATACTCGCCCTTATAGATATCTCCATTTTTAAGCATTTTAGTAAAGACATTTTGGCTAGTTAGCTTGTGATACTCATCAGTTGTGCGTATGAAGTGATCATAGCTTATACCAAACTCATCCCATAGGGCCTTGAATTTCGCACTTATCTCATCTGCGTACTCTTTTGGGCTTTTGCCTCTAGCCTTAGCTGCCTCTTCTATCTTTTGGCCATGCTCATCAGTCCCTGTAAGAAAAAAGACATCATCGCCCCTTAAGCGATAAAATCTAGCCAAGGTATCGCAGATTATCGTAGTATAAGCGTGTCCGATATGTGGGACATCATTGACATAATATATTGGTGTGGTTATAAATTTTTTCATCATCTTCCTTTAAATTTGTTAAAAATCAAATTGACCGCCACGGCCCTCATTCATCTTTTCATATGTGGATTTGACATAATTTTCCCTTATATCGCACTCAAAAATCCTATCACAATCCATACAACTACTTAGATTATTTGCCTTTTGGCAATCTTTGAGCCTAGCTGTGGCAATATCAAATTGTAAAATTACAAACTCCTTAATCCTATCACAGCCAAAGACTCGTTGGCACTTTGAGCAGCTATCTCCAGATGAGTTTTGAGCGATACAATTTTTTAACGCTATCTTTTTGGATTCTAGCTCATCAATAGCGCTAAATTCGGTAATTTCAGCCATTTTTGACTCTATCAATCTCAAATTTAGACCCAAAATAACAAGGCGTAGTTTGGTGAGTCTTTTCAATTTTGATATCTAATAAGCTGTCATTTACCCCATCAGTTGTGGCACCACCGGCCTTTTCATATATATAGGCAAATGGTAAAACCTCAAAAGCAACCCTAAGCTTGCCATTTGGTGCATCAGGTGTAGCTGGATAGCTAAATAGCCCACCGCCTTTTAGCAAAACTTGATGAAGATCGCTTACCATAGCGCCACTATATCTAAGCCTATAGCCATCATCAAATAGCGATTTTATCATAGCTCTATGAGAGTCGCTCCAGCCTTTTTGTGTGCCACCTGTGGCATTTATCTTGCCTTTGTCTTTTAGCTCTAAATTTTTGATAAATTTAAACTCATTATCTCTATTTAACCTAAATAATCTCACACTATCATCGCACACTACCATCTCAAGCCTTGGGCCATAAACTACATAAATCGCCCCTACTAAACTCCTAGCATCCAAAGAGCCTTTATAAATCCCAAATATCGATCCAACAGCGAAATTCACATCCACCAAACTACTACCATCAAGTGGATCATAAGCTATGATATAATCTGCATTTGAGTTTATCTCTAAAATAGACTCTTTTTCTTCGCTGATTATAGCTTTGATATTGCTAAGTTTTTTCAATCTATTTTCTATTATCTCATCACTTAAAATATCAAGCTTTAATTGAGTATCACCTGTGGAATTTGAGCTTTGGGCATAGCTAAAATCACCATATTTTAGTAGTTCGCTAATCTCTATAGCGATCCCTTCAACTGCTTTTATAATCTCTTTCATTTTACACCTTTTTTGCGTTTTTATCTATCCATTTTATAATTCCATCTATATCTTCAAGACCAAATTTATCCCCACAAGCATCAAACTCAACATTACTAGCAAAAGCATCGCTAAATGGGATAAAATCATCTATAACCTCATCTCTAAATATAGTAATTCTAGGAAGTTTTAAGCTCTTTAAGCCCTCAATTATCAAATAATCAAACTCACCAAAATGAGCCGCTAAAATCTCTAGCTCACTATCAAAATTATCCAAATTTGGCTCAAATTTCTCATTTTTATCTCTGTGTGATTGTGAGTTTATCCTATCTTTACCACCAAATAGCCCACTTTGTAAAAAAATTGATGTTCTATTTGGGCTTACTACTGCGACATCTGCGCCAATACTACTATATATATAGCTATCCTTGCCAGGATAATCAAATTTTGCTTTATCGCCTGGATCGTGCTTTGTTATCGCAACCTTAAATCCACGAGATATAAGCTCTTTTGCCACCTTAGATATGAGCGTTGTCTTGCCACTTCCACTAGCTCCGCTAAAAGCTACAGCCAATCTTTTAATGTTATATCCTTTTTGAATTTCTCATAATTTTAGCCAAAAAAATCTTAAAAAATGAAATTATAAATTTATTTAAAATAGCGTATCAAATCGCTAAAAACCTCATAAAGCTTCACTACTTCATCTATGCTCACTCTCTCATCAACAGCGTGAATTCTATCATTTACCACACCAAATTCCACCACAGGCACACCAAAAGCCGCAAAATACCTAGCATCACTTGTCCCACCAGTCGTGCTAAGCTCAGGCCTAACCCAGCAAATTCTATTAATGCTATCTATCAAATTCGTAACAATTTTAGAATTCGCATCTGTCAAAAATGGCTTTGAACTCTCTTTTAGGGTTAGCTCATAATCAACCGAACTAAAAATCTCATCACAATACCTCTTCACGGCTTCATAATTAGTTTGATCTGAATTTCTAATATTAAACATTATTTTAAGCTCACTTGGCGTTACATTACAAACTTCCATACCGCCTCTAATATCGGTAATTACTATCTTTGAAGGATCAAAATATCTACTTCCAGCATCCATATCATATCCAGCAAATTTAGGCAAAATTTGGCTTATTTGATGGATTGGATTGATACATTTAGATGGATAAGCCGCATGACCTTGAATGCCCTTAACTTTAATAACACCATTGATAGAGCCACGGCGACCTATCTTTATCATATCACCAATTTTATTAGTAGATGTAGGCTCGGCCACAATAGCAAAATCAGGCAAAGAGTTATTATCTTGTAGATACTTTAACGCCTCTTTGGTTCCGTAAATTCCATCGCCCTCTTCATCGCTTGTCAAAATAATAGTCAAACTCCCATTAAATTCCCTAGCATCCTTACACGCTTGTAATATCGCTGCTACTCCACTTTTCATATCTTGAGTGCCTCTAGCATAGATATATCCATCTTTTTGCTCTGGCTCAAATGGATCACTGCTCCACCCATCTCCTGGTGGGACTACATCGATATGCCCAGCAAAGCATAAATTCACCCCATCGCCAAATTTTTTACTAAGGATTAAATTCTTAACCCCATTAATATCCAAAAGCTTAGCATCAAACTCGCTCATAAGTAGCGTGATGTAATTCATAGCACCATCATCATCTGGTGTGATACTTCTAAATTTCAATAGCTCTTTTAAAAGCTCTATAACTTCCATTTTAACCCTTTAAAAATGTATTAAATATCAGCATAATAGCAAATCCCGCCATCAAAATCGCCGAGATATATGCAAATGCCATTTGAGTTTTTGCCCCTATAAATTTGCGTGAGCGACTAACTATAAAAGACAAAAACACCACCCAACTCACTATACTAACAACCAACCCAGTAAATCCCATAATCACACTATCATCACCACACCGCTAACAGAGAGCCAAAAGCCAATTATATATGGATTTAAAATATTCATTAAAGCCCCTTTAATAAAACAGCTCCAAAATCCCCCTGATAATCCAGTTTTTTGCCTAGCTAAACTCTTAGCGCTTTTTAATGTCAAATATGCGATATATAACAAAAATAGCGCCCCAAAAATAGCTAAAATTTGAGTTAATATCTCATTTTGGCTAAATTTCAAAAGACCAAAATTAATAGCCAAAAGATAGCCTACATCTACAGCCATCGCCCCTAGACCAATAGCTAGCCCAAGGCGAAATTTAATCAAAGCATAACTCATAATCAAGATATTTACAGGCCCAATAGGCACCGCCGCACCAAAACCCAAAATAGCACCGCTTAAAAATCCTCCAATACTATCTATCATAATTTCACCACTTTGCTACCAAATCCACCCTCGCTTGGCGCCCCATCTTTGAAGGCTTTAACACTTGGATGGGATTTTAAAAACTCTTTTACGGCATACGCTAGCTTGCCTGTGCCGATACCATGCTTTATTAAAACCTCATCAAATCCCGCTATCAAGGCATCAGAGATAAATTTATCTAATTTTTCAATCGCCTCATCGCTCCTAAGCCCATGAAGATCTATCATCACGCTAGCAGAGTTTGGGCGAGATAGGCTTATATTTATGCTTTTTTGGTTATTTAATGAGCTTTGATTAGTAGGCTTTAAAAGCGATATTGGCACTCTTAAATTAACTCCATTGCTATCTATAATAGCATCATTTTTACTAAGGCTTAAGACCACGCCTTTAATCTTATCATATTTAACTCTATCACCTACTTTTAGCTCTATTGGCTCACTTAAAACCGTAGGTTTTTGGATAGATTTTGCTATGGAATTTGCGTTATTTAGGCTTCTTTGTTTCTCTTTTGTATCTTTGAGATTTATCCCTCTTTTGGCCTCATTTATAGCTTTGTAAAATTCAGTTTCTAATGAGCTTAATCTCGCTCTTAGCGTCTCATCGGCTCTGATTTTAGCCTCTTTTAAATCCTTTAATAGCTCGTCTAATTTTAGCTCTTTTTCTTCTGTGCTTTTAAGTTTTAATTTTAGCTCTAATTCTAAATTCAAAGCCTTAGATATCATCTCATTTAAATTCTCTTTATCATCGCCATAAGCGCTCTTAGCACTTGCTACAAGATTAGCTGGAATTCCATATCTACTAGCAGTCTCAAAGGCATAAGATTTACCTATAATGCCCTTTAAAAACTCATATTTAGGGCGTGAATTTTGCTCATCATATAGTGCGGCTATCAGCTCAACTTCGCTATTTTTAGCTAATAGCATAGCAAGTCGTTTGTGGTGAGTGGTTATAACCATTTTGATATCGCTACTCATCATTGAAGTTAGCAACACGCTATATAGACTAGCTGCCTCTTCAAAGTCCGTTCCTAGCTCTATCTCATCTACACCGATTAAAATCTGCTTTTTGCCTAAAATTTTAGAAAATCCTAGCATTCTACCAGCAAAGGTGGATATATCATTTTTGGAATTTTGCGGATCTTCTATTATAGCCTCAAACTCTTTAAAGCTACCGATGCTAGATTTAGCGCTATTTATGCTCATAGGAAGTAGATATTTAGCTAGTAATGCCGCACTTAATATACTCTTTAATAGCATACTTTTACCACCGGCATTTACCCCAGTGATTAAGAGAATTTTACCACGAAAATCCACGCTAATACGCTTTGGATTTTTAAGTGCTGGATGGGCAAATTCGCTCAAAATTATATCCTTACTAGAGTTAGCTAAAACAAAGTTATAATCCCTGCTCTTAGCAAAGCTCACCCTAGCAATCAAGCTATCTATATAATCAAAAGATGAATTTATAAATTTCAAAAATGGTAAATTTTTATGAAAAATAGCGCTAATTATCTTAGCATGCTCAAACAAAATCTCCTCTTTTTTATCCATTAGATCGCTCTGTTCGCTCTTTAATTTACTGACAATATCAGGCAAAACATAGAAGTATCCACCACTACTTCTAGCTATCACTGTGCCTTTTAAAGCGTGATTAAATCCACCACGCACCAAAAGAGCTTCATTTGAGTTGATATAGTGAATTTGAGTATCGACTAGATATGGGCTTAAATGCTTGGTATAAATAAGCTTTTTTAAGCTCTCATCTATCTGCTTTTTTTTGTTTTTATAAGCTTCGTTTATAGATATTAAACGCTCATCAATGCTCTCTTTAAACTCCCCATTTTCATCAAAATACTCACAAATTTTATCAATACTAGATGGAATTTCAATCTTATCTAGATATCCACGCATTTTATCACCGAAATTTTGCGATTTTAGGTAGTTAAAATACTCTATAATCTTGCTAAATTCATATATCTCGCTGATATGTAAAACAGCTTGTTTAGATACTCTCATCAAGGCATCATCTAAATTTGCTATCTCTTTTGGGCTTTTTAAATTTAGAGATGAAATCTCTTCTATTTTTTCATAATTTGCCCTGCTATCTCCACTTATAAAAAGCGATTTAGGCCTAGCTAAAAATTCATTATACGCACTCAAATACTCGCTTAAATCCAACTTCTCAAACAGCTCTTCCATAAAATCTCGCAAAAAATAATTTAAAGCTCAATTATACTAATTTTGGCTTAAATCTATCCATTTTATGGGAGTTTTGGTATAAATTTGATTTTGTAAATTAAATTAAATTTATATAATTTAAATATATATTTAAATACTTTATATTGACAAATACCTAGTTTATTGGTATAATTTCGCTATCAAAAGATTAATATATCTTTTTACTATATTTTAATACAAGGAGAAAAATATGGCAAATTGTGCTATAAATTCATGCACTAGACTAGATCCAATTGACAAAGCTGGTCTAGAGGCTCTAATCAAAGCCGGAAAAGAGAATCCAGATGTTATCAAGACACTTAAATGTCGCACAGTCGCAGAGGGCAAGTTTCGCCACTCAAACTATATAAGAAATCTACCTGCATACATAGTAGATGAGCCACCTACACTACTTGGAGAAGATACCGCACCAAATCCTAGCGAAGCTGTTTTAGCTGCTCTTGGAAGTTGTATAGCAGTAGGAATCCACGCAAACGCAATCGCTCAAAATATAGTTATTACTAAACTTGAAGTTGAGCTTGAGGGAGACCTTAATATAACTGCAGTTTGGGGAACTGGCGATCTAAGCGAAAAGCCACTTGGCTTTACAGATGTAAGAGTAAATGTGATATTAGAAAGCAACGCTGATAAGGCTAAACAAGACGCACTAATAGCTCACGCTTTAAAATATTCACCGGTTGCAAATACCTTGCTTAGAAATGTAAATTTAGAAGTTAAATAAAAGGATGCAAAATGGCACTACAACAATTAGAAAAATTAGCACACTCCATAGATAAAGATGGAATTTACCCAAAAGAGTTATTAAAACAGATAGCTCAAAATGGTGATTTCGCTGTTTTAAAAACTAGAAGCGATATATACAAAGCTATAGAAAATATAGCGAAAATTTCAAATATTTGTGGAACTAGTGGATTTTGCATGTGGTGCCAATTTGCGATTATCTACTACTTAATAAATAGCGATAATCAAGAGCTAAAAAACGAGCTATTACCAAAACTATATAGTGGTGAAATTCTAGGTGGAACAGCACTATCAAATCCTATGAAGGCCTTTGCTGGGATTGAGAAAAATCATCTCAAAGCACAAAAAACTGATGGCGGATATATCATAAATGGCAATCTACCATGGGTATCAAATATCACTGAAGATAGCGTATTTGGCGCTATAGCCTTAGATGAAGATGATAAGCCTGTAATGGGCGTAATAAGAGTTGGCAAAAATGCTACTTTAAAATCAAATATCAAATACGCCGCACTTGAGGGCTCAGCTACAAAAAGCGTGGCTATAAAAGATTATTTTTTAGCTAGTAGCGATATCTTAGCCACTAATATCTATGAGTATCTAATCAAAATAACCCCTGGATTTATACTCTTACAAACAGGCATAGCAGCTGGAATCATAAAAGCAGCCTTAGATGAGATAGAAAAATCAAACAAAACTCACGCTGATATAAACTCATATCTAAATATAAATTTAGATGAGTTAAAAAGCGAATTTAACAATCTTTTAAATGAGATTAAGCTTATATCAGAAAATATAGAAAACATAGAGCCAATTAGGGTTTTAAAAGCTAGGTTAAATGGCTCACTACTAACTCAAAAAGTCACGAGCGCTGCGGTGTTGTTTTGTGGTACTAAGGGGTATTTTGAGAAGTCTCATGTAGCAAGACTCCAAAGAGAGGGCAATTTCGTCCTTATAGTAACTCCTAGCATAAAGCACCTTTTAAAAGAGATAGCTCAAGTAGAAGCTGGGCGTGGCTGCATAAAATCATGGCGAGAAAAATTATAAAAAGGATAAGATATGAATAGAAGATATGCACTTGGATTTTTAGCTGGTTTTTTGGCTCTTAGTGCGACTAAGAGTGTGGCAAATTCTAAATTTAAAAAAGGTATTAAGATAGGATATCTGCCGATTTGCGATCATTTGATTATAATCGCTAAAGATATCTTTAGTAGTGATGAGTTTGATATTGTTCCTATTAAATTTGCTAATTGGGCGGATTTGAGCGAGGCTCTAAGGGCTAAAGCAGTTGATGGGGCGTTTCTATTAGCTCCGCTTGGGCTTATGCTAAGAGGTAGTGGCGTAGATATCAAAGCCATTATGGCCGCACACAAAAACGGCTCATCTTTGGTGGTAAATAACAGCATTAAGACAATCAATGAATTAGAAGGCAAAAATATAGCAATTCCATCTAGATTTTCTAGCCACTACTATATCTTACACAAGCTTTTAAGCAAGAATAATATAAAAGTAAATTTAGTAGATATGGCACCTACTGAGATGCCTTTTGCCTTGCTAACAAATAGAATTGATGGATATATCGTTGCTGAACCTTTTGGTAAGCTTGGCGTCCAAAGGGGAGCTAGAAATTTGATATTAAGCAAAGATATCACGCCTAATCACATCTGCTGTTTGCTTAATTATTCTAGCGAGTTAGCAAATTCCAAAGTAGCAAATCAGCTAACTAAAGCATTTAAATTAGCAGCAAATTTTATAGAAAAAAACCATAGTGAAGCTGCTATTATAGGATCAAAAATTTTAGCTCAAGATACAGATATTATAAATAAAATAATCGGTGAAAAAATCGTATCATATAGCGATTTAAAGATAAATAAAGAAGATCTAATAAACCTAAAAGAGTTTTTGATATCTCAAAATTTAGCAAATGATGGGCTAAAAAATTTAGATATAGATAGTTATTTAGTGGAGCAAGTATGAAATATATTTATCAAAGTATAGTTTTAGCTTTTGCTATATTAATATGGCATATATTTAGCTCTGAGCTAATTCCATCGCCTATGCAAGTTTTAGACGCATTTAGGCTAATAATAGATAATAATAGCTTACAAATTGGAATTATAGATTCGCTATATAGATATGGTATTGGGCTTATTTTGGGTGTGATTTTTGGTGTTTTTGTTGGCTTTATATTTGGGTTTAATCCCAAATTTGCTAGCGCCTTTGATCCGCTATTTAACCTTTTACGCCCTATTTCGCCTATAGCGTGGGTTCCTATGGTTTTAATAATATTTGGTATTGGCGATTTGCCAACTATATTTATCATAGCTTATTCTGTATTTTTCCCTATGGTTTTGCTCTCTACAAAAGCTATTAGAGATGTTCCAAGTGAGCTAATTATCGTGGCTAAAAACTTTGGCGCATCAAGGTGGCAAATCTTAAAAAGCGTTATATTTCCATCTAGCTTTTTATCTTTGATATCTAGCCTTAAATTAGCTGCAGCTTTGGCATGGATAAATTTAGTTGTTGGCGAGATGCTAGGGGCTCAAACTGGTCTTGGATATATCATCATAGATAGCAGAAATCAGCTTAGAATCGATATCTTAATAGCCACTATCATAACTATCGGTATAATAGGTATGATTATCAATGCTCTATTTGGTTATATAGAAAAAGTAGTATCAAGGAAGTATGGCTATGATAGAAATTAGCAATTTAAAAAAATCTTTTAAGGATATTTGCGTTTTACACGATATAAATTTGCGTGTTGAAAATGGCGAATTTTGTGTTCTTTTAGGAGCTAGTGGGAGTGGCAAAAGCACGATTTTGAAGATATTAAGCTCTCTTGAAAGTTTCGATGGTGGGAGCATTAAATTTGATAATTCTGAGTTCAAAAATCAAATCCCAAGCTCCAAAGATCGCCAAATAATAATGCAACACTACTCACTAATGCCATGGCTAAACGCAGAAGACAATATCAAATTCGCTCTTAAATGCTCTGGGATAAAAGATAAAAATCAGATTGATAAGATATCAAAAAAATATCTTAGCTTAGTTGGACTTGGAAATATATCTAAAAAATATCCCCACTCATTAAGTGGCGGTCAATGCCAAAGAGTAGCGATAGCTAGGGCTTTAGCTCTTGATCCGCAGGTGCTATTTTTAGATGAGCCTTTTAGTGCTTTAGACCCAGTTGTTAGAGCAAATTTACAAACCGAGCTTAAAGAATTAACTAAAAATAAGCAAGTTATATTTGTCACTCATGATATTGATGAGGCTATACTTTTAGGTGATAAGATAGTTATTTTACACAATGGCGAGATAATAAAAGAGATCAAAAATCCTAAATTTACCCCAAATACTCCAAAATATTTTGAGCTAAAATCTATAATATATAAGCTAATTAATGGCGAAATAGAAAATATAGAATATATGATATAAGATAGCCAAAATGGCTATCTTGCTTATCTTAGTAGCGATGAAACTTGTTGAGCTAATAAGCTCATATTGTGAGCAGCCGCCAAAGTCGTGCTATTGAGCTGTAAATTTGCGTTATTTAAATCACTTAAATTTTTTACTACATCGTTATTTTGCAGCTGTGATTCACTAGCTTTGGCTGAATTTGCCGCTGTGATACTAGCATTAATATTACTCAAAAGACCTTGCTGAGTACTACCAATGTCAGCTCTCATAGCATTAACGCTATCTCTAAAAGCAGCTATGCTATCTTGAGAGCTAATATCAATTGAGCTAATATTTGGACTATTTAGCGATATTGTAGTTACAGAGCTACCAGTTTGAAAATTCAGAGTTGAGCCAAAGATATTATTACCATTAAAGCTAGTTGAGTTCAAGGTATCTTGCATAGAGGTTTTGAGCGCTTCGGCTTCGCTTGTGATAGCTGATCTTGCGTTGCTATCCATCGCTAGGCTAGTTGAGCGAATCGAAAGCTCATTCAATCTATCAGCCCCATTTGTTAAATTTTGTAATGCTCCATCAGCGATTTGTAAAACCCCAATTGCGTCATTTGCATTGCTAACGCCTTGAGAGATGGCGTTAGCGTTACTTAAAAGCGCATTAGCGATAACCATATTAGCACTATCACTACCGCTAATAGCACGATTTGCTGAGATATTATCTAAGGCTTTATTAGCACTATTTTGAGCGTTGTTTAAATAGTAATTTTGCATACTATTTGAGTAGTCATTTATTTTCATCTCATACTCCTTTGATTAACTTTTAAGTAAATTTTACTATTAAAGTATTGAAATTTACCTTAAAAATTCGCCCTTACATTTAGCCATATATTTCTACCTGGGATCATTCTTTGATATTGATTTGTGTATGATAATCCCCTAGTGCCTTGGTAAGTTACATAATCTACAAAATTCTCATCAAGCAAGTTATTTATCACAGCACCAATTGTAATGCCATTGCTAAATTTATAATTAGCACCCAAATCCACAACATGCATATCTTTAAAATAATCCCCCACGCCGGAGTTAGCGACATTAGCATTGTCTGTTGGGGTTTTTAGCTTTGCGCTCCATCTAAGGTATGTATCCCAACTTTTGGCTTTATATGAGAGCTTAGTAGATAGATTGTGAAGTGAGATATCATTTAGAGCTTTGCCCTTATCTTGTCCGCTTTTTTCTCTGTTTTAGTATATCCATATGAGAAATCAGCGTAAATTCCCCTTGGGATTATATTTTCAAAAAGCGCCTTAGACTGGATACCTAGCTCAAAGCCTTTTGATATAGCTTTATCGACATTTTCATATATTGAGCAAGTATTCCCACCATAGGCACCACAATTTCCATATCCATTTGGCAATTGCTGACCACTCTCATAAGTTTGAGTTGAGATAGCATCGCTAAATTGTGTATAAAACGCAGTTGCGCTGATATCAGCCCATATCCACTCATATATGGTGCTTATCTCATAGCTTAGGGTTCTTTCTACATCTAATCCATTATTGCCGTATTGATCTGCAGTGTCACGAGAGCTATAATACCCATCATATCTATTACCTAAATCTGGCGCTTTAAGACCGCTACTAATACCAAATTTAAATGTCAAATCTTGAGTTGGATATAAATTTAGATAAAATCTTGGGTTAAAAAATGTCCCATAAGTCTCTATGTGATTTACCCTACCACCTAAAGTAGAGCTAATATACTCGTTAAATAGATATTCACCCTCAGCATATCCGGCAATTGTATATTGATCGGCGCTATAATTTGTTTGATGATTATCTAAGCTTTCAAATGATAAATATGGACCAAAATTCAAAATCAATGAGCCATAAGAGCCATAATCAAAATCTAGCATATTTTGATTACTAAAAATTAGATTATCATATTTTACCCTATTTGCTCTGTTTTTCTCACCCTTTTCATCGCCGACATTTGCTATTATGTGTGGTATTCTTTCTGTTAGGGCGTATTGGATATATGAGTTTGTCTTACCCCATGAGTATTCACCGCTATGCCCGATTGAGTTATCGTATTTGTGATACTCTCTTACTCCTGTTATTTGAGAGCTACTAGTATTTAGCGTCCCTAAGCGTTGGAATCCATATTCGCTATCTAAATATACTGAATTTGCCCCATCAATATCATAATTGATCTTACCACCTAATGAGTAATTTACATACGCAGTTGGACTGTGAGAGGTGTATGGGTTGTTACTACCGTCGGGATATGTATATCCTGGGATATCTTTTTTAAGGAATTCATTTTTATCACTATCATAATACTTCCCGCGCAAACTAAGAGTAATGCCATTGCCAAGCGGAGCAAATACATTGCCATTTAATCCATACATATTACCCCAAGTATCGTGGTGCTCTTGGAGTCTTGACTCTAAAGAGATTGTCGCTGATGCTTTATCGGCGCTTTTTTTAGTAATTATATTGTGATAACCCCACCCATCGCATCTGAACCATATATGAGCGATGCTGGGCCACGGATTATCTCAACTTTTTCTATCATAGAAACCGGAGGCAAAAATCCGCTAGTAGAGTCAAATCCATTACCATCAAAGGCCGCATCCATATTGATTCGTTTGCCATCTACTAATATCAGGGTATATTTACTAGCCATACCACGCATTTTTATAGCTGAAGAGCCGGTTTTGCTAATCTCGGTGCTAACTCCTGGGACATCTTGGACGATATCACCTAGGTCTCTTATGGGGCGATTTTGAATTTCATCGCCATCGATAATGCTAATTGTCGCTGGGGCGTCTTTGATACTTTGAGCAAATCCGCTCGCTGAAACAACAGATTTATCTAATACCGCACTCTCATTAGCATTAGATAGACTAAGACCTAAAGCAGTAGCAGCAGCTACTGAAAAAAATCTATTGAACATAAATTTATCCTTGATAATGATTATTAAAAACAGAATTGTAGCAAATAAAATATTAAAGTTATTTAAATTTTGATAATTATTACTAATATTATAAATAATATAAGAATAATCTAAATTTAACCGATTTTTGCTATAATTTCGCAAAAATCCAAAAGGCAAAATTTGAATATCCAAAATAAAATCGCCCTAGTAATCGGAGCTAGTATTGAGAGCTTGATAGCTATAAGATACGCTAAAAATCTTGGCTTAAAGGTTGTGGCATTTGATGGAGATGAAAGTGCCTTAGGGTTAAAAGAAGCCGATATTTCATATATAGTTGATATCACAAAACCAGAGCTTATAATCTCTAAATTAAAAAGAGATGGACTAACTCCAAGCTTAATTTTACCTGTGCCTATCGGGCGATCTATTGTTAGTATAGGTGCTTTAAATGAGTATTATCATTTAGATGGTTTTGGCTATAAAATCGCTGATATTTGCTCTGATAAGCTCAAATTTGCTAGTGCTTTAGTAGATAATGGGGGGGGGTTAGGCTCTTTAAGAGATATAAAATTTGATATATTTGATCCAAATTTAAATCACAATAAGCTTAAATTTCCACTAATAATCAAGCCAAGATTTGGCAGTGGTAGCAAAGATACGATGGTTATTTCTAATCTTGATGAGCTTAAAAATATCGCTAAAAATATTAAATTTACTAAAATGGATTTTTTAATCGAAGAGTTTATAGATGGCTTAGAGTATGGGATTGACGCTGTTATTATCAATGGCGAATTTCATCATATCTTATCAAGACAAAAGCTATTAACCCCACTCCCATATAGACAAGCTATAGGGTATATTAGCATAGATGAAATACCATCCATTAGTAGCTATATCCAAAAGGTTATAACCAAATTAAATATAGATAATTGTTTATTACACGCTGATATAATAATCAAAGATAATAGAGCATTTATCATAGAGCTATCTACTCGCCCAAGCGGGCATTATCTAAGTAAATTTATAGAGATTACAACTGGGATAAATCCTACAAAAGAGTGGATAAATAAAAGCCTAAATCTACCATATAACTTCAAACCAAAATTTAGAAAAAATACAATAATACGCTATTTTGATTTTGAAGGCGACTGGATAGCGGCCGATTTTGACTTGCTTAAAGATAGCTTAGGGATTGTAGATTATAGGTGCGAAATTAATTCGACACTACCAAAAGTTATAGATGGCTCTACCATAATGGATAGAGGCTATGCGATAATACAAACCAACTCAAAGGAGCAATCACTCATAAACACACAAAAATTAATATCAAATTTTAAAAGGAAAATAGATGGATGAGATAATAAAAGCTCAAGAGCACTCATATAAATTATGGGAACAACATATATCTAACTCAATGCTACTATACCCAAATGAGTATTTGACTCGCTATATCTATGCTAATAAAAGAGATTTTAATAGTATATTGGATTTTGGCTGCGGTGATGGAAGGCACTTAGAGATGATAGCTAGGGCTGGACTAGAGCATATAATTGGCGTAGATTATAACCGTTCAGTGCTAGATATAGCTCAGCAAAGATGTCAAAAATATAATATCAAATGCGAGTTATATCAAAATAATCAAAACAAAAAATTAAACGAGCTAATAAAAGATGAGTTAGATTGCGTAGTTTGCTGGGGGATAACCCTTACTAATGCTTATTATATGACAAGTGAGATTTTTAAACAATTTGCTAAAATATTAAAGCCAAATGGCAAGGTGATAGCTAATTGGAGAGCACAAGATGACTCACTATATGGCGATGGCAAAGAGATAGCTAAAGATACATTTATAATTGAGCGTGATAGCCATAAAGGAATGCTATATTATATCCCAAATTTAGATGATATAAAAGAGATTTATAGGGGTGTGAATTTAGAGATTATAAGCATAGATAGCGAGAGATTTACTACTGATAATGGCAAGATTATAAACTCATGGCATATCATAGAAGCCAAAAAAATTTAAACTAAAATTTAAAAGGAATTTAATGAAAAATAGCGTAAATGATTATAAAGAGCATTTTGATTTTTGGGAAGATTTGATATTAAGCGGAGATAGAATTTATCCTAGTGAGTTTGTTGTGCGATTTGCTTTTAAGAATAAATTTAAAAGCGTGCTTGATTTTGGCTGTGCTAATGGTAGGCATTTAGAGTGTTTTAGCAAGGCTGGTGCTACTAGATTAATAGGCATTGACCTAAATCAAAAGCCACTTAATCTAGCCAAAAGTAGATTAGAGCCGATCATAAATAGCCGTGGCGCCACACTAGAGCTATATAGTAATAAAAATAGAGATATTAATGAAATTTTAAAAGATATTAGAGTTGATGCGATACTTCTTTGGGAGATAGCATATTTATATACACCAAATATAGTTTTAAATCTTTTAAACTCACTCAAATCTCATCTAAATCCAAATGGCAAAATGCTTATAAATTTCATTAGCAAAGATGATAGCTTAAAAATCGACGCAAAGCCTTTAGGCGAAAATATTTATGAGATTACAGAGCCAACTCATAGGGGGTTGATTTTTACATTTTATGATTTAGATATGATTACAGAGCTTATGAAAAAGGCTGGTTTAAAAATAATATCTATAGAAAAAAACCACTTTTGGCTAGATGGTGGCGCTATCAAGCATGACTATATCAATATCCAAGCCACGCATGATAGCTAAAAATTTAAACCCTAAACTCCACAGAAAGCTTATGAGCCTCTAGCCCCTCAGCATCAGCTAGAGCCATACAAGCCTTGCTAAGCTCATCAATTGCTCTTTTGTTCATCGAAATTATAGAGCTTTTTTTGATGAAATTACTCACGCTTAAAGGTGAGAAAAATCTAGCGCTACCACCTGTTGGTAGCGTGTGATTTGGCCCAGCTAGATAGTCTCCTATCGCTTCAGGAGTATAATGGCCTAAAAATATCGCCCCAGCGTGCTTGATGCGTGGTAGATACTCATACGCATTATCACACGCTATCTCTAAATGCTCCACAGCCAACTCATTCATCAATTCCACACACTCATCCATATCACGAGCGACGATTATAGCAGCTTTATTATCTATACTTGCTTTGGCTATCTCATATCTTTTTAAATTTGGCAATAATCTTTGAATTTCACTATTAACCTTAGTGGCAAACTCATCACTAAAAGTAATTAAAAAGCTACTAGCTATCTCATCGTGTTCAGCTTGGCTTAATAGATCGATAGCTATATGAGTAGGATTAGCACTCTCATCAGCTATCACGCCTATTTCGCTTGGGCCTGCTATCATATCTATATTGACATCACCATAAACCATCTTTTTAGCCGTTGCGACAAAGATATTACCAGGACCAGTAATTACATCAACTTTTTTAATACTCTTAGTCCCATACGCCATAGCCGCTATAGCACTAGCGCCACCTACTTTATAGGCATTTTTGATACCTAAAAGATGCATAGCACCAAGCAATAAAGAATTAACCACACCACCAACAGCGGGAGTACAAACCACTATATCCTTCACCCCTGCTACTATAGCTGGGACTGCATTCATAATCAATGAGCTAGGATATGCGGCTTTGCCACCTGGGATATATAGCCCTGCTCTATCTACGGGCGTTACCTTTTGACCTAAGAGCGCACCGCTAGGCTCAAAGTCTATCCATGACTTTTCTACCTGTTTTTCGTGGTAAGATTTTATCCTTTTATATGCTACTTCTAAGGCGTTTTTAAGCTCACTATCTAAAGCTTCATAAGCACTTTTCATCTCATCAGTGCTTATAGCTAGATTATCTTTTACTTCCCACTTATCAAATTTAGCTATTTGGGCTTTTAATGCCTCATCGCCATGGGCTTTAATCTCATTTATAATACCATTTACAATTGGCATTACGCTTTGTATATCCATATTTGAGCGATTGACTAATGAGTTAAACTCATCTTTAAAATTTGCTTGATTGCTATATAAAATTTTCATAAACATCTCCTTGAATTCACAAAATTATACTCTATTTTAAACAACTTAATCTTAATCACCATTAATTTCAAAAATTAACTCGATTTTTAATTTTGTCTTTATAATATTTAATAAATTTAAATTTGGAAATTTAATCTCCATCAACTCATCAAAACTCTTAGCCCCATTTAACGCCAAATAACGCAAAATAATCCCCCGATAATGCTTAGCAAAGTGGCTGATAGCTCTACCATTTTTTAGGAATTTCATAGTTGTATATGGGGATTTAATAGAGTAGAATTTATCATAATATCCAGCCCTAAGATCTAATATCTCATCGCCACCCAATAACTCATCTAAAGCGGTATTAAGCCTAGTTTTATAATACTTCACACTATCTATATCACCTATCATTTGACCTTGTTTAAGCTTATAAAATCTAACATAATCCCCAGCCCTTAACACCCCATAAAGATTAGAAAATATCAATAAATTCTCATCAATATATCTAGCTGATTTTTCATCTAAACTTGGATAATCCAAAGCATCATACGCCACGCCATCATACAAAAGCACAGCCTTGTGATAGAGATTTTGGGCTGATAAATTCGCTATTTTATCAATCTCTTTAGACTCTTTAATCCCAAAAATCTCGCTTAAAGCTCTCTCATCTTTGCTATTTAAAATTTCATAATATCTATTTAAAATTTCATCTCTATCACAATTTATAGCTATCAAAGCCGATTTAAGCGGATTTAGTGTTGGCTTTTTGCTCTCACTTGGCGAAAATAGTATTTTCACAACTTAGCCTTTGAAATTCATCTTTTAAGCTCTTAAATTGCTCCATAAACGGAACTCCATGAACTCTAGTATATCCTATAGTTGTAATGAAATTTGTATCTCTTTGCCATCTTGGGACAAGATGATAGTGTATATGCTCAGCTATCCCAGCGCCAGCTGCTGCGCCTAAATTCATACCGATATTGACTCCATTAGCATTTAAAACTCTCTTTAATACATCTACACCGATTTGGACTATTTGACTCATCTCTAACCAAATTTGAGTATCTAAACTCTCAATACTATCTATATGCTCATATGGAATTACCATAAATTCGCCCAAGGTATATGGATATCTATTCATCAAACCAAAGCAATTTTTAGCCCTAAATAGCATAAAATTCTCACTATCTCTATTCTCATTAGCAATCTTACAAAAGACACATTCACAATCCTTTGGCCTAGAAAAATACTCCGCTCTCCACGGCGCAAACTCATCTATCATTTAACACCCCTTATATCCATTACCGCTTGGTATATATCATCTTGACGCATAAAATGCTCACCTATCAAAAATCCCCTAATGCCATTTTGATTTAAGCTCAAAATCTGATTATATGAGTATAATCCACTCTCAGCTACCACCACTCTATCTGATGGTATAAGCTCTTTTAATTTTAAGCTAAGCTCCATATCCATATCAAAGGTTTTTAAATTTCTATGATTTATCCCTATAAGTTTAGCATTAGTTTGTAAAGCTTTTTCTAAATCTTCTTCATCGTGAATTTCCATTAATACGGTTAAATTTAACTCATTAGCATAATTTGATAACTCTATTAAGCTCTTTGTATCTAAGGCCTTCGCAATTAGCAAAATCATATCCGCACCATAAATTCTAGCTTGAGCAATCTGATATCTATCTATGATAAAATCCTTTCTAAGCAAAGGCAAATTCACAAATCTACGCACCAATCCCAAATACTCAATACTACCTAAAAAATAGTGTGGCTCACATAAAACACTTATCGCCCACGCTCCGGCTCTTTCATACTCCAAAGCTATTTGCAGTGGATCAAAATCATCCCTTATAACTCCCTTGCTAGGACTTGCCTTTTTAACTTCAGCTATGATATTTATCCCATCTTTAAGGCTTTTAAGCGGATCAAGTGGGCTGCGTGAGTAGCTTAGGGCTTTTTGTAATATATTAAATGGTAGCTTCTGTTTTTGCTTCTCAAGATCAAATTTGGTTCTATCAATAATCTTATTTAATATCATTTTTTGCCTTTTATACACTTTGTAATCTTATTATAATGAGATTTGAATTCATCCTGCTTCAAATACTCTGCGCCGATTTTTTCTATCCAATCAATAGCCATATCGCACTTTTTAAGCTTATAATATCCCCAAGCTATTGAGTCTATGATATAAGCTGATTTAGGATCTATCTCATAAGCTTTTAATACAAGCTCTAACCCCTTAGCAATATCGATATCATGGTCAATTAGCAAATAACCATAATAGTTATAAAAGACAGGATTTTCAAGCTTATAAACAGACTCTTCAAATAATTTAATGATAAGATCTATCTCTTTTGTTTTGCTAAATTCATACTTATATATCGCCATTTTGGCTTTATACTCTATATTTTTTGTAAGCTCAAATAGCCTTAAACTAATATCATAAGCCTCCTTATACTCACCAAGCTGGATATAGACTTGAGCTAGTAAATCATCATTAAAATCATATTTTTTAAGTAGCTCCCTAGCCCCCTTATAATCCTCTTTATAAAACAACACATCAAGGGCGCTAACTAGGTATTGAGTAGATTCATTTTCTAAATATAATTTCTCATATATCCTAATCATATTATCAAAATCAGCCAAATTTGAGTATAAATCCAACAACAGATAACAAGCCTTATTAGCACAACCATTTTTCAAAACCCAATCATTTGCTATACTAATCGCACTCTTGCTATCGCCTAAAAAGTTATTAAATATAGTAGCGACTCGTATCATATTATCTTCGCTTTGGTCTATCTCATAGGCTTTTTTATATAGCTCGATTGATTTTTTTTGGTTATCTTCAAAGGCATATATACTAGCTAACAATATATAATTTTGGCTACTTTTATCCATTTTTATTAGTTTTAAAGCCAGTTTTTTGGCCTCTTCAAGCTCATAAATCGATAGAGCATAATCTATCTTTAATCTTATAATCTCATTTTCATCGCCTTTTAACTCGCCTATTATTTTATAAAGCGAATTTGACCTTGAGATTAGAGCTAGCTTTGCAGCTTCATTTAAAAAGGCGCTATTAGCACTCTTTTGATAAAGGGTATAAAATATCTCACTAGCCTTAGCAACCTCGCCATCTTCTACCATTAAATAGGCATTGATTATCTCTAAATCACTATCAAATTTAACATCACTCACCGGGCTTAAATTTTGAACCATACCGCCACAGCCACATAAGAAAAAGCTCAAAGCTACAACTGCTTTACGCCAATACATTCTCTCTCCAGCTCTTTAAAATTTCTCTTAAAATGTTCCCAAAATGGAAAGCTTCTACACTGATTTGGCCTATACTCATATATTGAGCAATTCTTATTTTTCTCATCGAAAAATATACAAGCAAAACCGCCCTTATATGGCTTTTCTTTGATACTATATCTATTGCCAAATTTATCTAAAAATATCTCTTTAATCAGCTCAGTTTTATACCCCAAATACTCACCCAAACTTCTAATCTCATCTTCACTAATCCATATATACCCACTCTCGCCAACACAGCACTTTCCACCGCACTCATCGCATTTGCTAGAGTCAAACTCATAATTAAACCCATCTTGCCTTATCACTTATAAACCTTACTTAAAGTATTTGCTCTTTTAAAAATCTCTTTTGTCTCTATGCTAAATTCATCTTTATCAAAAACCACCAAAGGTGGTAAAATCTCGCACATAGATTTACTACTCTTTTTGGCCTCTATCAATACAATTTTAGCATTTTGATTGATTTTAGGATATACAAATTTCATCTTAGTTAAATTAAGCTTAAATTTATCAAACAAAACCAAAATATCTCTAATCTGTTTCGCATCATAACAAAAATACAAAACCCCTTTTGGCTTTAAATTGCGATTACAACTAGCCAAAAACTGCTCTAAGCTAAGCGAATTTGAGTATCTAGATTTTGCTATATGAGAGTTTGGACTCTTAATCACATTTGAGTGGTAAAATGGTGGATTAGAGATGATAAAATCAAATTTAATTTCACTTCTAAACTCAGCAAAATCCCCAATCATAAAATTCCCCAAAATACTATTTACTCTAGAATTATGCTTGCTAATCTCTATATTTAATGGTTCAATATCAATCCCATTCAATCTTACACCATTATCACGAGCCACCAAAAGACCCAAAACCCCACATCCGCACCCAACATCTAAAATCTCACCCCTAATCCTATCCGTGATAAAATCATACAAAAAGAGAGTATCGCTATTATATCTATACCCATTTTCAAGCTGATAAAGCTCAAGCTCACCCATTGCTATCTCTATTAATCTCTTGAGTTTTGATATTTTTTATCATCTCTTCATAATATTTTTTTTGGTTTTCTAGCTCTTTTATGTAGGTTTTTTGGGTTGATTCTATTTTATCTTTGGCGCTTTGGATTATGGTGAATATCTTTGAGTTTAGCTCACGATTTTTGATCTCTAAGTCTGTGATTTTGGAGTTTAATAGCTCATAATTAGCCAATTTTTTGCTATTATTCATATCGCTTTTTAGGCTTAGAATTTGAGATTTTAGCTCTTTTATCTCTATATCTTTATCTCTTGAAATTTTTTCTAAATTATTAATTTTTTGTATGCTTTTATTAGCATCAATAGCGTTAAATTCAACTCTTTTTCTTAAATCCAAGATAGAGTCTTGATACTCTTTTTCTTTGGATTTAATCTCTTTTTTATGCTCTATTTCTTGATTGATTAGCTTAGCATTTAGCCCAGCTACTATCATATTTAGATCTTTTAGGCTATTTTCATACTCATTTTTTAGCTTTTTTTCTTTTGCCTCTTGAGTTTTTTTGTAGTTATTTGAAATTTGATTTTCAATATTTTTTAGCTCTTCATCTCTTTGATTATTCAAATTTTTTATAGTTAAATTTAGCTTTTTTATCTGATCATTTTTGTCATTTATCTCAGCAAAATACTCATTTCTTTGTCTATCAAGCTCGGATTTTAGCTCATCTACTGCTTTGGCATTTTGATTTTGTAGCTCTATTAGAGCTGCTGTTTGGGAGTGCATAAGCCTATTTAGCTCATCGCTTTTGCTATTTATCTGACTTTTTAAAGACTCAATCTCTTTATCTTTAGCAATGATACTCTTATTTAGCTCGGTGTTGGATTTAGAATTTTGAGCTTTTAGGGCATTTATCTCATCATTTAATTTTTTATTGCTATTTTGTAGAGCTAAATTCTCTTCTCTCTCTTTTATAGCGCTATTTTTGATCTGCTCTTGAGCTGAAATTTTAGATCTTTCTAGCTCGCCTTTTAATTTATCGATATTATTTTCTAAATCAACTATCTTTTGTTCATATCTTTTGATACTCTCTACGCTATCTACTTGGAGTTCATTGATCTTTTTAGTTAGCTCTGATACATTTTCATAATGTTGCTCTTGTGATGATTTGATCGCTTCGTTGTATGCGTTTTGGGCATTTTTGTCAGCATTTAATAGGGCTATTTTTTGGCTCTCTATCTCTTTGGCTAATTCCAAATTTTGCCTAATTAGCTGGGCATTATCACTAAGCAACACCCTATTATCATTTATGGCGATTTCTAAATTTTGCTTAATCATCTCTGGGTCATTTGGTATTTGTAGTATATCACTTTGGATATCATTGCCACGAATTTCTAGCCACGAAAAGTAGTCCCACAAAGCTTCATATTTTGATTTTAAGATATATTTATCTCTTTCGCTAGAATTCAAATCATCAAAGCTAACTACCCTATCATCGCTACAACCAATTAGCAACGCACCAAACAACAAATACCAAATTTTAACCACAATTACGCCTTGTTATTTACTATATAATTGATAATTTTATGCGCATGATTGAGTGCTGAGACTATACTAGCACCATTTTTACTAGCGATATCACCACCGACAAATAGCCCTTTAACATTTGTTTGTAAATTCTCATCTACAATAGGCTTAGTATCACTATCAAGCTCTATGCCACATTTTTGTAAAAAATCAACCGGAGTTGAGCCGCCAATTGCGTAGATGATTCTATCATATATTTCGACACTGCCATCGCTGTAATTTACAGATACCTTGCCATTGTCATTTTCTATCCCTGTGATATCAACGCCTAATTTTAAGGTTAATTTGCCATTTTTAACGCTATCTTCTACAGCGGCTAAATTTATATCATTTAATCTTGTAAATGTAGATCTTCTGTAATTTAGCGTTACTTCATTACAGCCACTCAGATCCACCGCATACTCAGCCGCTGAATTTCCCCCACCTACTACGATGATCTTCTCACCGCAATTACAATTATTTAGATTATAATTTACAACTTGGATTAGTGATGGTGGAATTTTATATTCTGGCTTATTTGGTTTGCCCATTCTGCCGATTCCTACCATTACATTTTTAGCTTTAAACACCCCTTTTGCTGTGCTTACTAATAGATTATCGCCATAAGGCTTAACCCCTTCAACCTCAGCATTAAATATAGCTTCAATCTGGCCTTCATCTAGCAATTTATCAAAGTAATTTAGCGTGCTTTCTTTAGTCCCATCAAAGAACTCCACGCTACCTTTAGTCTCGCTATCAAGGCCTTTATAGACCTTATCTACTCTTTTGCCATCTTTATAAAATTTGCGTATAGTTTGAGAGTGATTATCACCCTTTTCTAATAACAAAACATTAGCAAATCCCGCTCTTTTAGCCTCAACGACTGAAGCTATACCAAATGGCCCACCGCCTATGACTATTACATCATATAAATTTTCCATATTACTCTCCATTTATTATATTTTTAAGACTTAAAATATTTAAATATATCTAAATTCAACTTAAATTACTATTGATTTTTTAAAGTAAATTATAAGATAAATTCAAAATATATTTTAATTAAATAAATACAATACAATTTAAAGATTAAACATATAAATGGTATAATTTGACAAAAAAGGAGCAAAATATTGAAAAATCTATTTTTAATCTTTATAGCTATACTTTTTGCTGGTTGCTGGGGCAAAAGCTCTTTACACTCACAAGCCAATCTTAAAAATGAGCTATTAGCTTATACACAAAAATATGACAAAGATGGAATCTTGCTAGTAGCTACATACCTAAATCCAATATATCAAGGCGAATTCGTCACTGAATTTGAAGGTAGCGATATCTTTATAGTATCTATCTATCCAACTCATATCTCGCCAATTTCTATTAATATCAACTCACACCCGGCCTTAATCCAAAAGCTAAGCCCAAATGACAAATTAACTAGCCTAACATCGATAAATATGCCTTGGAGCAATCACTATAAAGTCAGCCTAACAGCCCAAGAGACAAATGTATTAGATCTAAATATATCCTTAGATAACAACTCTACAGCAAATTTAAAATTCCAAAAAGTCGCTAGATCGCTATATTGGAATACCAAATAAGGTGAGCTAAAAACTCACCTTATCTCTAAATTTATCACTCAACTCAGGTATCAAAACATTATCTAAAAATCTCGATATCTTAGTGCTTTGACCTAAAGCCGCTAGATAGATTATATAGTTTGCTAAAACCTTTTTACCATATATTCTACTCTCAGCATATGGCACCAAATCCATAGACAAAAATGGCTCATATCTGCTATATTCACTCTTACGATTAAATAGATCCCCACGAAGCAACATACGCTTAGTAAAGCCGATCCCGCCATTATAAGCATATGCTATAAATAGCGGATTATATAGATAATTTTCTAAATAATCTAAATGGAAATTCGCAAATTTATAGGCAATTTCTGGCTTAAACATATCATCAATATCAAATCCGCTAATCCCAAGCTTACTCGCTACATCTCTAGCCAAAAACGGCATAAATTGCATCATCCCAAGAGCGTATGAAGTAGATATCGCACTAGGGACAAATCTACTCTCTTGCCTAGCAAGAGCCAAAATCAACGCTTGACGCTTTACATCATCAGTACCGATATGCTCCATAAATGGCATAGGATAGAAGTGAATTTTGTAGTTGTGAGCCTTCTCCATTATATAGCTATACTCTCCAAGAGTGCTTTGAGTATAAAATCTCGAAGCATAAGAGATAAGCTCAGAATTAGGCATATTAGCTACTTTATTTCTAGTCCTTTGCCAAGTAAATGGATCGGTATAATCATACTTTAATAACTCTTTAGTAGGTGGATTAGGCACTGCGATTTTGATCTTTTCGCTACTGCTAAATTCCCTAGCATAAAGGCTATAAATATTGATATCAGCGCTATTAGCTATAGTTTTTAATATATTTTTATCTTTTGTGATTAGATATATCCAGAAATTTGCGTTGTCTATATTACTAGCAAATTTAGATCTCTTAGCTGCTATTTCAAAAAATTTAACCGCCTTTTCATCTTCATGAAACAATATAGCATTTAAACCAAACAAAAAGGCTATCTCGCCATTAAGGACGCTTGGATCTATATCTAGCCATCCTTTTCTAAGCTCATTATTTTTTTTACCTATTATTGAATCTTGGACGATTGATTTAAACTGCCAATGCGTAAGGCTATTTACTACTAAAGCTTGAGTGAATTTATATCGCTTTAAAAACTCATCTCTATTTTTAGCGCTAAAATAGTATTTAAAATACCCTATAGTATCACCTATCTTCATATAGTATGCTAGTGGGTCATCCTTGCTAAATCCTTGGACAAAATTATAAAATTTAGATTTTGTATCCTTTAATCTCTTAGCCAAATCCGCCCTTTGAGCTGGGGTTAGAGATTTTAGAAATTTAATACTAAGAAGCGTATTTTGGCAAGTAGCATCTGCTTTATGAATATTGCTAAAATTATATTTGACACACTCATCTAATCTTTTTTGTATGACGCCTAATTTCTTATCAAAAAACTCTCTAATACTCCCTTGATAGCGATAAATTTGAGTTCTAAGATTTTTTAGTTGAGCCTTATTAGCTCTATTTTCTGTAGCAAATCTATAGATATAATAATCCTTTGCCAAACCTTTTGGCGCTACTTTTAACTGCTCATAACTTAGCACCTCCGCCCAAAGTGGAAAAGCTAACAATATCACAAACAGACTAAATTTGATAAGCCAACGCACGGATATATCCTAATACAAATCTACTTATAAACTCCAAACCAAGAAGTATTATAATAGGCGCTATATCGATCCCACCAAAGATCGTTGGAATTCTAAGCTTTCTTATGAGATTATACGCTGGGGCGCTAAGGCGATATAGCAACTGGACAATAGGATTAAACGGATCAGGTCTAACCCAACTTATAAGCGCCGCTGCGATAATGACAAATATATAAGCCCTTATCACCATATCCAAAATATCAACTACCGAAATAATAAAATGCGTCATCTAGCTACAATCTCCTTAATATCAGATCTTATCAATGGATATAGATCTTTAAGTTCTGGGCCATGCTCAGCGCCCGTTAAAAGCAATCTAAGTGGCATAAATAGCGATTTGCCTTTTAAATTTGTCTCATCAGATATCACAATTTTAAGCTCATCAAAGCTATGTGGAATTTGCATATTTAAGATAACTTTTCTTATCTCATCAGCCTCTTTTTGCCATTGTGGTGGGATGATTTTGGCTGAGTTAATAGCGTCAATTTTGGCTATTATTTCAGGGATTAAGCTACTTTCTTGAGTATAGAATCTAGCTAAATCTGGCGAGCTAAATCCAAGCTCAACTAGTCTATCATCACTAGCGAGTTTGATATGCTCTCTATTGATTTGAGCGAGCTTTTCTTCGCTAAATTTAGCTGGCGAGCGTGAAATATTGCTTATATCAAACCAACTAGCAGCCTCTTGAATAGTAAAGATTTCACACGGCGTTTTATTGCCTATTAATATTAGATAATTTGCTATCGCCTCAGGCATATAACCCTTATCCAAAAGATAACTAACAGAAGAGCTATTATCCCTTTTGCTCATCTTTTTACCATCCATATTTAGGATTATAGGCAAGTGAGCGTAGCTTATCTCTTGAGTATATCCTAGGGCTTCTCTAATCAAATTTTGCTTTGGAGTATTGCTTACATGATCTTCTCCCCTAATTATCATAGTTACACCCTCAAGCATATCATCAATCGCACAAGCGAAGTTATATGTAGGAGTTTTATCAGCTCTTAATAGCACAAAGCTATCTATATTTTCAGGCTCAAACACTATCTCGCCTTTGATTTTGTCTGTGAATTTTTGTGTTGTTTTAGGTGCTTTTAGCCTCAAAGCCGCTGGGCGTGGATTGTTTAAAATCTCTTCATCGCTTAAGTTTTCACAACTCCCATCATATCTATATGCTACGCCATTTCTAGCGGCTTCTTCTCTCTTTTTTTCTAGTGCCTCATCATCACAAAAACACAAAAAAGCCTTCTTATCTATTAAAAGCTTAGCCCCAAACTCTTGATGAAATTTAAGATTTTGGCTTTGATAATAAAGGGTATCCCATTTAATCCCAAATTTCTTTAAAATCTCCATTATCTCTTTATCTTTGCCCTCTATATTTCTCTCTTTATCAGTATCTTCTATACGAAGTATAAAGCCACTCTTATCTTGAAGTGAAGATATATAATTTAATATAGCAACTCTCAAATTCCCAATATGCATATCACCTGTTGGCGATGGCGCAAAACGATACATATCTTAATCCTTAAATTTAATTTTTTTATACTCTATAGGGTCGATTTTGCCACTATCTCTAAACCCTTTTAGTCTTAATAGACAGCTATCGCACTCCCCACAAGCAGCCTCCCCGCTCTCATAGCAACTCCAAGTATTAGCTAGATTCACACCAAGTTCATAGGCCTTAGAGACTATTTGCGATTTTGATAACCCAATTAAAGGTGCTTTAAAGACAAACTCACATCCAGTACCTAAATTCACCGCTCTATTCATCGCTTTTAAAAACTCAAGCCGACAATCTGGATAGCCACTACTATCAGCCTCTACTAGTCCCATATATATAGCCTCGCAATTTCGCACCTGAGCCACACTCGCACCAATAGAGATAAAAATCCCATTTCTAAAGGCAACATAGGTATTTGGCAACTCCTTATCATTTAGTGAGTTTTTTGGAATTTCAATGCTTTTATCAGTGAGAGAATTCCCACCAACACTAGCTATAAAATCAGCATTAATCACGATTCTATCTACAACCCCTAAATCATCGCAAATTTTATCAAAGCACTCACGCTCTTTTAGCATTGTTCTTTGATGGTAATCAAAATGTAACCCCACAATCTCATAGCCCTCACTCTTAGCGATACTAGCTGCTACTGCGCTATCCATACCGCCACTTATAATACACAAAGCCCTACGCATTGATATTAGCCATAATTTTATCTACCAAAGCTATCACGCCATTTTGAATTTCTAGCATATTTTGCTCTGAATTTGCTTCAAATCTAGTGACTATCACAGGAGTTGTATTAGACGCTCTTACTAATCCCCAGCCATTTTCAAATTTAATTCTCACCCCATCAATATCGATAATATCAACTATCTTTGGTAGCCCATTATTAGCTCTATTTAACTCAATTTTTAACGCCTCTATAATCTTAAATTTACTCTCATCATCGGCTTTTATCTTCATCTCATCGGTTGAATATAGCTTAGGTAATTTATCTAACTCCCCATCCAAATCAAATCCATTTGCTATTAGCTCAAGCACCCTTATCATCGCATATACACCATCATCAAAACCAAAAAATCTCTCTTTGAAAAATATATGCCCACTCACCTCAGCCGCCATATCAATATTTAGCTCTTTCATAGCTTTTTTGATATTGCTATGACCGGTTTTGCCCATGAAGCTTTTACCGATTTTATCTATCTCATCATACATATTTTGACTACATTTGACCTCGCCTAAAACCCTAGGATTTTTCATATTTTTAGCATATAAATAGGCTAAATCATCCCCTTTTATCGTGCGTTTTGGCGTTAAAACCGCTATCCTATCAGCATCCCCATCAAATCCAAACCCAATATCATAGCCATTTTTCAAAGCCTCTTTTAGCTCTTTTATATTCTTCTCTTCACTAGGATCTGGATGGTGATTTGGAAACTCTCCATCAGGCTCTGGGTATAGCACATTAAACTCCAGCCCAAGCGCCTTAGCTATAGGCATTAGAGTTATACCCGCTACACCATTTCCCGCATCGCAAATAATCTTTGTCTTTAGCCCTTTGAGATGCGAAAATTCCTTAGCATAAAAATCCACATATGAGCTTAAAATATCAAATTTAATAGCACTAAAATTATCTTCAACCACTCCACCACTAGCTATAAATTTATTAACGGCATCTTTTAAAGCTTGTAAATCATCACCAAAATAGCTATCTTTTTTAATCGTAATCTTAAATCCATTATACTCCTTTGGATTATGGCTACCAGTTATCATCACATTAGCATCAAATTTATCCGTAAAAACACTAAAATATCCAACCGGCGTAGGCAACATCCCAATATCATAAATCTCAAGCCCAGCCGCATTAAATCCACTCACTAAATACCCAAATAAATCCCTAGCCGAAACCCTAGCATCATATCCTACGCTTACACTCTTTACTCCACGGCTTTTCATCACATTGCCAAGGCATATTCCTATTGCTTTGACACTTTGCTCATTTAAATCTTTTTGGTAAATTCCTCTTATATCATACTCTCTAAATATAGAATCAAACATAATTTTAGCCTTAAATCAATAATAAGGCGAGAATTCTAGCCAAATTTTTATAATCATTAGTTTAAATTTTATAAATTTTAATAGGCATTTAATAGCTATTTTGTCTTTTTTGGCTATAATCACACCTATGAAACAGATAATAGTAAATTCAATCACAAAAAATGTAAATTCCAACACACTTTCTCAGTTGCGAACAGAGCTTGGCTTTGATGATAGCGTGATTACCATATATAAAGGCTTTGCTACTAATGATGATTTAGAGCTAAGCGATGGTGATAGCGTAGTTTTTATAAACAAAGGCGAGCTTCCGCCAAAAGAGTGCTTAAAAGAGATGATGAGAGCTAGAAATAGCCCTGAGGTAAATATCGCTCTTGATAGTGCTAAAGTCGGTATAGCTGGGCTTGGCGGCCTTGGTAGTAGCGTGGCTATAGCCTTAGCTAGAGTTGGGGTAAGCTCTTTAAAATTAGTTGATTTCGATACCGTAGATCCATCAAATTTAAATCGCCAACAATACTTCATAGATGACCTTGGCAAATACAAAACCCAAGCCCTAGCAGATATAATCGCCAAAATTAATCCATTTGTAAGCGTAGAGATAGAGACCGTAAAACTAGATGAAAACAATATAAATTTAGTATTTCAAAACTACGATATAGTGGCTGAATGCTTTGATAATCCTAAAGCCAAAGCTATGCTTATAAACAATCTCAAAAACAAAATTATAGTCGCCGCAAGCGGTATGGCAGGATATGGTAGAAGCGATGATATCAAAACAATCCAAATGGCCAAAAACCTCTATATCTGCGGAGATTTAAAAAGTGCTGCAAGCATAGGAAATGGCCTTATGGCTCCAAGGGTCGGTATCTGTGCTATGAAACAAGCAAATCAAATTTTAGATATTTTAATAAAGCGAGTAAAAGATAATGGATAAACTAAATTTAGGCGGAAGGCTATTTGATTCTAGATTTATTATGGGAAGTGGCAAATTTGACCCCGAGCTAATCACCGCTTGTATAGAAGAAGCAAACGCTCAAATCATCACCCTAGCAATCCGCAGAGTAAATAAAGATAGCGATATAAGCATAACCAAATTTATCCCCCAAAATATCACCCTACTACCAAACACAAGTGGTGCTAGAGACGCTAGTGAAGCCCTTAGAATCGCCCGTTTAGGTAGAGAGCTTGGCTGTGGCGATATGATAAAAATAGAAGTAATTAGAGATAGCAAATTCCTACTACCTGATAACTATCAAACATTAAAAGCCGTTGAGCTTTTAGCTAGTGATGGCTTTATCCCACTTGCTTATATGATGCCAGACCTAGTCGCTGCTAGAGATATGGCAAACGCCGGCGCAGCAGCCATCATGCCCTTAGCCGCACCAATCGGATCAAATAAAGGCCTAAGCAATAAAGATATAATCCAAATTTTAATAGATGAAATAGACCTACCAATCATCGTAGATGCCGGTATCGGTCGCCCTAGCCAAGCATGTGAGGCTATGGAGATGGGTTGCGCTGCTGTGATGGTAAATACCGCTATTGCCACAGCTGGTGATATCAAAGCCATGGCAAGAGCCTTTAAAAACGCCGTTATAGCCGGTAGAGACGCCTATCTAGCTAAATTTGGTAGAGTTATAAATACCGCTCAAGCTAGCTCGCCACTAACTGGATTTTTAGGACAATAGATGAAATTCATACAAAAAACAGACCCAATGGATTATCTACCATCGCAAGAGCAGATCAAAAGCGATATAATGCTAAGGGTTTTAAATGAACGCCAAAATGTGGATTTTGATAAATTCAGTGCCTTTGATGTCCAAAAAGCCTTAGATAAAGATAATCTAAATTTAACAGATCTTCAAGCCCTTTTAAGCCCAGTAGCTGATAATTTTCTTGAAGAGATAGTAGCCAAATCCAAAGCCACCAAAGAGCGATATTTCGGTAAAAATATCTATCTTTTCACCCCGCAATACATAGCCAATCACTGCGATAATAACTGCGTTTATTGCGGATTTAAAGTGGGTAATGATATCAAAAGAGCGCAATTAGACGAAAATGATATCATCAAAGAGCTAGAAAATATCGCTAAAACCGGATTAAAAGAGATACTCATCCTAACAGGCGAATCCCAAACCAAAACACCGCTAAATTATATCGCAAACGCTTGTAGATTAGCTAAAAAATATTTTGATATAGTTGGCGTTGAAATTTATCCATTAAATAGTGATGAATACGCTATTTTACATGATAATGGCGTAGATTTTGTAACCGTTTTTCAAGAGACTTATAACCCTATAAAATATGGCAAAATTCATCTATACGGCAACAAAAGAGTCTTTCCATATAGATTTAACGCTCAAGAAAGAGCATTAATAGGCGGTATGCGTGGCGTGGCATTTGCGGCGCTTCTTGGGATCGATGACTGGCGCAAAGATGCTATGGCAACCGCTCTTCATGCATCCTTAATCCAAGCCAAATATCCTCACGCAGAAATTTCCATCTCCGTCCCACGCCTAAGACCGATTATCAATAATAACAAGATAAACCCACGAGATGTAACCGAACGAGCCTTATTACAAGTGATCGCTGCTTATAGGCTGTTTTTACCATACGCCAATATAACGCTTAGTAGCCGTGAGAGTGCGTATTTTAGAGATCATGCCATAGCTCTTGGCGTTACTAAAGTCTCAGCCGGAGTAAGCGTAGCTATCGGCGAACACGGTGGCAAAGATGATGAAAGCAAGGGCGATGGACAATTTGAAATAAGCGATAATAGAGATGTCAATCAAATGAAAATCGCTATCAAAAATGCCGGCTTAACACCAGTTATGAGCGACTATGTCGATAGCAAAATTTAAAGCTTAAATAAAGAATATTTAAATTCCCATTATCCATAAAATCATTTTTATTAAAGCTCGAAGAGTTTTAATAAAAATGGTATAAATCTGTGCGAAGCGCAGCAATAGGATACCCCACTTGCGGGGCTTTAGGGGTTTTCTCAAAGAGAAAGCAAAGCTTTAGAAAGGGCGTAGCCATTCATCGCAAAGGTCGGCTTTGCTAACCTGCGAAGTTAGAAATAGAAGGCTTTTACAGGGGGTTAGGGGTTGTTAAAAGCGAAGCTAAGGTGTTGCTATCCTTCGTAGCGTCGCAAAGGATGATTTACATCGTTTTTGCTGTTACGCTACTCAACTGCCAAAAAAGCGCTTTTTATTTTTACCTACTTTTAGCAGCGTAGCAAAGCCACGCCTAAAGTAGCAAACACTAAAGCCCCGCAAGCGGGGTACCCCTATAAAAATCCGTGGTGTAAGCCACCCATTGAAAGGCTTTTACAGGGGGTTAGGGGTTGTTAAGGGGGAAGCCAAGGTGTTGCTATCTTTCGTAGCGTCGCAAACGATGATTTACATCGTTTTTGCTGTTACGCCACTCATCTGCCAAAAAAGCACTCCCCTTCCCACTTAAAAAAGAAATATCTTTAATATTTTAAATTTTATCAACTTCATCACAAATACAGACTTTAGCTCTAGCAAAGTCAAAATTTCTCTAATATTTAAACTCACAAACAACTAAAAAATAAATTTAAATTACCAAATTCACATAATATTTCATAAATTAAAAATATTAGCAAAAATTTAAAGCTTAAATAAAGAATATTTAAATTTCTATTATTCTAAAAATGATTTTTATTAAAATCTCAAAATAGATTTAAAAATAAATTTCTTCACTATACAAATCTATAAAAACCAATAAAATTCAAATTTTCTCAAATTTAATTACATTCTCATTACAAATTCATTTTAATCCATTTTTCTTTAATTTTTTACCATTATATTACTTACAACTAACCATTAAAATATAATTAATTTAAGTGATATTTAAGCCAAAAAGGTAAATTTATATAAAAATTTTTAAATTTTTTAAAAAATTTAGTGAATTCCCCCCCCCATATTAATATTTTAATCTTTCGTGCGATATAATGAAATATGCTTAAGCAAAGGATTAAGCTTAAATCTTTTAATAAGGATAAAATATGAGTTTTAGAATCAACACTAACATAGCAGCGATGAATGCTCATGCTAACTCACAAATCACAGATAGAGCACTTAGTAGCTCACTTGGTCGCCTTAGTTCAGGCCTTAGAATTCAAACAGCAGCTGATGATGCTTCTGGCTTAGTTATTGCTGACTCACTAAAAAGCCAAGCCAACTCATTAGGTCAAGCTATATCTAATGGTAATGACGCAATAGGTATAGTTCAAACAGCTGATAAAGCTATGGATGAACAGATTAAAATACTAGATACTATTAAAACCAAAGCTATCCAAGCAGCTCAAGATGGTCAAAATAGTGATTCTAGAAGAGCCCTTCAAAATGATATTAGCAGACTTCTTGAAGAGCTAGATATGATAGCTACTACTACAAGCTTTAATGGACAACAACTACTAAATGGTAACTTTAGTAATAAAAACTTCCAAATAGGTGCTTATAGCAATGAAACTGCTAAGGTAAGTATAGGGGCTACAAATTCAAATACTATAGGGCATACGAGGTTTGAGACTACTTTGAATACTTATGTATCTGTGGTGTCGCTAATCTCAACTGGCGATACTTTGACAATAAAACTCAGTGGTGTTGATGGTTATCCTAATGGCTATGAATTTCAAGCTATAGATGCGGATACTCTAAAATCAGAAGGTTACAAAGCTGTAGCTGAAATGATGAATGGTGTAAGTGATAAAACTGGTGTAAAAGTAAATGTAAATAATACTCAAGTTATGTCCGCGGCAATAGCTGGTGGTACAATTAATGATTTAAAAATCAATGGTGTTACAATCGGAAATGTAACATTTAAAGCAAATGATAGCGATAATACCTTAATCGCAGCGATCAATGCTAAAAAGGATGAAACAGGCGTAGAAGCTAGTTTAGATAACGGAAGACTAGTCTTAGCAGCTAAAGATGGTAGAGCTATAACAGTAGATACAAATTCCGCTGGTGGATTAAGTAATGCAGGTGGTAAAGAAACCGCATTTAGTACAGGTGGCGTAATTTATTTAGGTCAATTAACTTTTGTCCGCCAAGATGCTAGGGATATTAAAATAGGCTTAAATGGTATGTCGACTGTTGCTTCTACAGTATTTAGTTCAAACGCAGCAATAAGCAAGGCTTCTGTAGCTTCAAATGCCTACAATCAAGCTAGTGTAAATTTAAAATATATGAATGCTGGAACAATTAGTGCCACGATAGCTAAAGCAATGGGATTTTTCAATGGCGGAGCTTCTGATGCAGGTCAGCAAGTAGATCAAGCCGGTGGGGTAAATACCTATGGTGGTGCTCAAGCTATGGTGGATGTAGCAGAATCAGCTAGAAAAACTTTGGATAAACTAAGAGCAGATCTAGGCTCAGTCCAAAACCAATTAGTAGCAACTATCAATAACATCACAGTTACCCAAGTCAATGTCAAATCAGCTGAAAGTCAGATAAGGGATGTGGATTTTGCTAGTGAGAGTGCGAATTTCTCTAAATTCAATATCCTAGCTCAAAGTGGTAGCTACGCCATGAGCCAAGCCAACGCCGTCCAACAAAATATTTTAAGATTGTTACAATAATTTAAATTTTTTTACTTCGCACGGCAACAAGTCGCCGTTTGCGGAAAGCACCATCCTTTTGACCCCGCACTAAAGTCCCATAAATGGGGTACCCCGCTTGCGGGGCTTTAGGTGGGTCAAGGGAGTGTAACTCCATGTCGTAAAGCTGGGCTTAGCTCAGCTGCGAAGTAAAAATGAACTACCCCTATAAAATCCGTGGCGAAGCCACCCATTGAAAGGCTTTTCCAGGGGGTTAGGGGTTGTTAAGGGGGAAGGGGTAGCGGCTGCCAAAAAAGCGCTCCCCTTCCCACTTAAATTAAATTATCTTTTACTTCGCAAACTAGCAAAGCTAGTCTTTGCGATAAACTTTAGAAAAGTTTAATCAAACTAAAGCCCCGCAAGCGGGGCGCCCCAATTCTTTGCCCGAAATTTTTTAGAAATTTGAATTTTAAATTTATATTTCTTTTTTATGGATTTAAATTTTTTGAAATATGAGAGAAATTTAAATTTTTCTTTTCTTTTTTAAGTGGGAAGGGGTACCCCATTTATGGGGACTTTAGTGTTTGCTACTTTAGCACGGACTTTGTTCGTGCGTTAAAAGTAGGTAAAAATAAAAAGCGCTTTTTTGGCAGATGAGTAGCGTAACAGCAAAAACGATGTAAATCATCGTTTGCGACGCTACGAAGGATAGCAACACCTTGGCTTACCCCTTAACAACCCCTAACCCCCTGTAAAAGCCTTTCAAAGTTGCTGCGCTGGGCGCAGATTTTACTTCGCAGACTAGCAAAGCTAGTCTTTGCAATAAACTTTAGAAAAGTTTAATCAAACTAAAGCCCCGCAAGCGGGGCGCCCCAATTCTTTGCCCGAAATTTTTTAGAAATTTGAATTTTAAATTTATATTTCTTTTTTATGGATTTAAATTTTTTGAAATATGAGAGAAATTTAAATTTTTCTTTTCTTTTTTAAGTGGGAAGGGGTACCCCATTTATGGGGACTTTAGTGTTTGCTACTTTAGCACGGACTTTGTTCGTGCGTTAAAAGTAGGTAAAAATAAAAAGCGCTTTTTTGGCAGATGAGTAGCGTAACAGCAAAAACGATGTAAATCATCGTTTGCGACGCTACGAAGGATAGCAACACCTTGGCTTACCCCTTAACAACCCCTAACCCCCTGTAAAAGCCTTTCAAAGTTGCTGCGCTGGGCGCAGATTTTACTTCGCAGACTAGCAAAGCTAGTCTTTGCAATAAACTTTAGAAAAGTTTAATCAAACTAAAGCCCCGCAAGCGGGGCGCCCCAATTCTTTACCCGAAATTTTTTAGAAATTTGAATTTTAAATTTATATTTCTTTTTTATGGATTTAAATTTTTTGAAATATGAGAGAAATTTAAATTTCTATTATTCTAAAAATGATTTTTCTTAAAGCTCTTTTAAGTTTTAATAAAAATCATTTTACAAGTAATGTAAGTTTAACTACCATCACAAACCAACACCCCCCCCCAAAAAAAACACAAAAAATAATCATCACACATTCCACTACTCTTTTTCAGTACTCTATCTCTTTTTTAAATCGCAATCTCCCCAAATCAACCAAAAATCCCTCACAACCTCAAAAATTTAATTATATTACAATTATAAATTCTTTTTAATCCTTTTTTTCTTTAATTTTTCATACGCCACCTACAGCTCAATTATAAAATCTAATATATTTAAGCTAAAATTAAAATTTATAAAATTACTTAGTAGATACACATATCTTTTTTAAATCAATAATAAAATAACTCTATGATAAATAAAAAAGTTATTTGATTGCTAATATTAAAATTTAAATAACTTAGATAAGCGAGGCAAATAAAGAAATTTTAATAAAAAGATAAATAATAACACAAATAAAAGTAATTACAATATATTAATTTAAAAAAATAAACATAAAAAAACTATTTAATAACATACCAATTTCATATATCTATACCTAAATCACTAATAAAAATAGAGCTATTATAAAGTTTCATAATGGTATATTAAACACCCTATCATATCATATCATATCATATCATATCATAACATTAATTATTTATAACCAAATCTCCTATTAAGAGTATAAAGTTAAAAATTCAAAAGCCTGGGGCAGATAATAAAGATAATAAAGATAATAAAGATAATAAAGATAATAAAGATAATAAAGATAATAAAGATAATAAAGATAATAAAGATAATAAAGATATATTCAAAAGCATACAAACATTAAATCTGGGAATATAAATAAATATAAATAAATATAAATAAATATAAATAAATATAAATAAATATAAATAAATATAAATAAATATAAATAAATATAAAAAATCTTTTAAAACTACAGTAATCATAAATAGTTTAACAATTTAAAAAGATTAATCTATAAATAATTCCATAAAAGAGGATTAAGAGATAAAAAGAAAGAATATTAAAAAGATTTTAACAAAGCTCGCAGCAACCTACTTTTCCAGCATCCCAGTAAGGGAGAGTATCATCGGCCATGAAAAGCTTAGCTTCTTGGTTCGAGATGGAGCAAGGCGTTTCCTAATCATGTATAGCCACGAGCAGTGTTAAATAAAATATCATATCAGAAAAGATGATATCTTATTTAACACTGCTTAGAGTATTAAAGCTAAAAATCACTAAGTTTAATATCTAAAAATATTCTAAAAACCTAAAAGGATTATATTTTATCCTTAACAAGGAAGTGATGCTTATAAGATAAGCAAACGAGCTATTAGTACTGGTCAGCTAAAGGACTCTCATCCATTACACACCCAGCCTATCAAACTAGTAGTCTACTAGAGCTCTTAAAAGAAGATTCATCTTGGAGTTGGCTTCGAGCTTAGATGCTTTCAGCTCTTATCACATCCCAGCTTAGCTACTCAGCGATGCTCTTGGCAGAACAACTGATACACCAGTGGCTGGTTCAACCCGGTCCTCTCGTACTAGGGTCAACTCTCCTCAATCTTCTTACGCCCACGGCAGATAGGGACCGAACTGTCTCACGACGTTCTGAACCCAGCTCGCGTACCGCTTTAAATGGCGAACAGCCATACCCTTGGGACCTGCTCCAGCCCCAGGATGCGATGAGCCGACATCGAGGTGCCAAACCTCCCCGTCGATGTGAGCTCTTGGGGGAGATCAGCCTGTTATCCCCGGGGTACCTTTTATCCTTTGAGCGATGGCCCTTCCACACAGAACCACCGGATCACTAAGACCGACTTTCGTCTCTGCTTGACATGTACGTCTCGCAGTTAAGCTGGCTTATGCCTTTATACTCTACGAACGATTTCCAACCGTTCTGAGCCAACCTTTGTAAGCCTCCGTTACACTTTGGGAGGCGACCGCCCCAGTCAAACTACCCACCAGACATTGTCCTACCTAAGGATAACTTAGGCTAGTTAGCTACCCAAATAAAGAAGAGTGGTATCTCAACAATGGCTCACCATAAACCAGAGTCTATGGATCAAAGCCTCCCACCTATCCTGCGCATCTTTATCCAAATAGCAGTGTCAAGCTGTAGTAAAGGTCCACGGGGTCTCTCCGTCTTGCCGCGGGTAGGAGGAATTTTCACCTCCACTACAATTTCACTGGATCCCTCTTTGAGACAGCTCCCATCTCGTTACGCCATTCATGCAGGTCGGTATTTAACCGACAAGGAATTTCGCTACCTTAGGACCGTTATAGTTACGGCCGCCGTTTACTCGGGCTTCGATCAAGAGCTTCGCTAATGCTAACCCCATCAATTAACCTTCGAGCACCGGGCAGGCGTCACACCCTATACATCCTCTTACGAGTTAGCAGAGTGCTGTGTTTATGGTAAACAGTCGGGAGGGACTCTTTGTTGTAACCTTCAATGCTTTAGGAGTAAATCTTAATACAAAGTTAGGCACACCTTATACCGAAGATACGGTGCTATTTTGCAGAGTTCCTTAAAGAGAGTTCTTCCACGCGCCTTAGAATACTCATCCCACCCACCTGTGTCGGTTTACGGTACGGGCAATTATTACTAAACTTAGAAACTTTTCTTGGCTCGATAGTATCATGGATTCTCCATCTACTCCGAAGAGCGTCAAGAGCCTTTGAGGTCTCGGATAGAGAGTTACGGATTTGCCTATAACTCAACCTACGCCCTTAGACTAGCACTTCCATCCGCTAGCTCCATTAACTTTAAGCGTCCTTCCATCGCACATAATAATTGGTATTGGAATATTAACCAATTTTCCATCGCATACCCCTTTCGGACTTTGCTTAGGACCCGACTAACCCTACGATGACGAGCATCGCGTAGGAAACCTTGGGTTTACGGCGAAGGGGATTCTCACCCCTTTTATCGCTACTCATGCCTGCATGCTCACTTCTATCCGCTCCAGCACTCCTTACCGGTATACCTTCAACGCTGAATAGAACGCTCTCCTACCACTTGCACTTAATTCTAACTACTTCTAATTATTTTAGCTAAACTATTTTCTCATAATTTAATTTATATGAGTACAATTAAATTATGAGAAATATAACTTAAAAGCTCATAGCCAAATTTATAATCAGAATTAAGTGCAAGTCTAAAGCTTCGGTACTCATTTTAGCCCCGTTATATTTTCCGCGCAGAATCACTAGACCAGTGAGCTATTACGCTTTCTTTAAAGGATGGCTGCTTCTAAGCCAACCTCCTGGTTGTTTCAGTAACTCCACATCGTTTTCCACTTAAATGAGATTTAGGGACCTTAGCTGTTAGTCTGGGTTGTTCCCCTCTCGACGACGGATTTTATCACTCGCCGCCTGACTGCTGTGATTACACTTTGCGCATTCGGAGTTTGATAGGGTTTGGTACATTGGTGTATGCCCTAGCCCATTCAGTGCTCTACCTCACAAAGTTACTACACAACGCTATACCTAAATATATTTCGGAGAGAACCAGCTATCACGATGTTTGATTGGCCTTTCACCCCTATCCACAAGTCATCAGGAGCCTTTTCAACGGCCGTCTGTTCGGTCCTCCACTGGCTCTTACACCAGTTTCAACCTGCTCATGGATAGATCACATCGTTTCGGGTCTGCAGCATCTGACTATACGCCCTATTAAGACTCGCTTTCGCTACGGCTCCGGGTTTCCTTAACCTCGCCAGACACCACAACTCGCAGGCTCATTATGCAAAAGGCAGTCCATCACCCTGATAAATCATAGGGCTCTGAATGATTGTAAGCAAATGGTTTCAGGTTCTATTTCACTCTGATCACCTCAGTTCTTTTCACCTTTCCCTCACGGTACTTGTGCACTATCGGTCTAGTAGTAGTATTTAGGGTTGGATAGTGGTCTACCCAGCTTCAGACAGGATTACACGTGTCCCGCCCTACTCAGGATACTGCTAAGTATAAACGCACTTTCATATACGGGAGTATCACCCTCTATGCTTAAGCTTTCCAACTTATTCTATTAGATTGTTTAAGTCTATATTGCAGTCCTACAACCCCACTAGCAAGCTAGTGGTTTGCCCTCTTACGCTTTCGCTCGCCGCTACTAGCGTAATCTCGTTTGATTTCTTTTCCTGTTGGTACTAAGATGTTTCAATTCCCAACGTTCGCTCCGCATTGCGGTAGTATATATCACTATATACTGGGTTGCCCCATTCAGAAATTCCCGGATCAAAGCCCCTTGACGGCTCCCCGAGACTTATCGCAGCCTGGCACGTCTTTCATCGCCTCTACTAGCCAAGGCATCCACCATTTGCTCTTAGTAGCTTACCTTTTTTTAATTAGATTATTGATATTCTAATTCGCATCACTTCCTTGTTAAAGATAAAAATAGATAGCTAATCTTAAAATATAAAGAAGATTTTTACTAGATTTTACTAGATTTTTTACTACTCTTTTCTTTTATTAAAGATATGGCTATTAGATTTATAATATTTGAATTTAAATTTAATAAGACGGAAAGTATTAACTACTATTAAGTAAGTTTTAAAGCTTAATAGCTTGTGAAGTTAATATTTATAAACTATATCTTTTATATTATTGGGATAACAGTGTTTGATATAGAATATTTGAAATTAAACTAAATTCAAAGCTCTAACAAGTCCTGTAAAATTGTTTTAAATATTAAAACTTGATTGTGACTTTTAACAATGGTAATTTAAGTAACTTTAGACTAAAGTCTAATCAGAAAGTTTAAAATAAACTCTCTGATTAGACTTTGATTAATAAATTTATATTATTGCTATCTTTTAAATTTAAACTATGGTGGAGAATAGCGGGATCGAACCGCTGACCTCCTGCGTGCAAAGCAGGCGCTCTCCCAGCTGAGCTAATTCCCCTTGTCAATCTCTCAAACCTAAACAAGTGTGATTGAGATATATTGAAGTGATAATTGTGAGATTATCACTTTGTACTCTAGAAAGGAGGTGATCCAACCGCAGGTTCTCCTACGGTTACCTTGTTACGACTTCACCCCAGTCGCTGATTCCACTGTGGGCGGTAGCTAGTTTAGCATTCCGACTTCGAGTGAAATCAACTCCCATGGTGTGACGGGCGGTGAGTACAAGACCCGGGAACGTATTCACCGTAGCATGGCTGATCTACGATTACTAGCGATTCCGGCTTCATGCTCTCGAGTTGCAGAGAACAATCCGAACTGGGACATATTTTATAGATTTGCTCCATCTCACGATATTGCGTCTCATTGTATATGCCATTGTAGCACGTGTGTCGCCCTGGGCATAAGGGCCATGATGACTTGACGTCGTCCACACCTTCCTCCTCCTTACGAAGGCAGTATATTTAGAGTGCTCAGCCAAACTGTTAGCAACTAAATACGTGGGTTGCGCTCGTTGCCGGACTTAACCGAACATCTCACGACACGAGCTGACGACAGCCGTGCAGCACCTGTCACTAAGTTCTAGCAAGCTAGCACCCTCTTATCTCTAAGAGGTTCTTAGGATATCAAGCCCAGGTAAGGTTCTTCGCGTATCATCGAATTAAACCACATGCTCCACCGCTTGTGCGGGTCCCCGTCTATTCCTTTGAGTTTTAATCTTGCGACCGTACTCCCCAGGCGGTATACTTAATCCGTTAGGTGCATTACTGCCATGACTAGCACAGCAACAACTAGTATACATCGTTTAGGGCGTGGACTACCAGGGTATCTAATCCTGTTTGCTCCCCACGCTTTCACGCATTAGCGTCAGTTGAGTTCTAGCAGATCGCCTTCGCAATGGGTATTCCTGGTGATCTCTACGGATTTTACCCCTACACCACCAATTCCATCTGCCTCTCCCTCACTCTAGATTATCAGTTTCTCAAGCAGTTTAATGGTTGAGCCATTAGATTTCACAAAAGACTTGATAATCCGCCTACGCGTCCTTTACGCCCAGTGATTCCGAGTAACGCTTGCACCCTCCGTATTACCGCGGCTGCTGGCACGGAGTTAGCCGGTGCTTATTCCTTAGGTACCGTCAAATTTCTTCCCTAAGAAAAGGAGTTTACGCTCCGAAAAGTGTCATCCTCCACGCGGCGTTGCTGCTTCAGGGTTTCCCCCATTGAGCAATATTCCCTACTGCTGCCTCCCGTAGGAGTCTGGACCGTGTCTCAGTTCCAGTGTGACTGATCATCCTCTCAGACCAGTTATGCGTCATAGCCTTGGTGAGCCATTACCTCACCAACTAGCTGATACAATATAGTCTCATCCTATGCCGAAAAAACTTTCCCAACTTAACTTGTGTTAAGAAGGAGTATGGAGTATTAGCAGTCATTTCTAACTGTTGTCCTCCAGCATAGGGCAGATTAACTATACATTACTCACCCGTGCGCCACTAACTCATAAGAGCAAGCTCTTACTTGTCCGTTCGACTTGCATGTATTAGGCACGCCGCCAGCGTTCACTCTGAGCCAGGATCAAACTCTCCATAAAAAAATACTTTACAAAATAGTAAAGCAAGATCTTTATTATGAAGTTTTAATCTAAAAACTTAATTGTTTGTAACTATTAAATTAGCAATTAATAATTTAAATAATTAAAATTGCTTGGCTCAATCGATCACTTGTTTAGATTTCAAAGATTGACTATAAAAGATAGTTTAACATTATAAAATTAAAAAACAAAACAGACGATTAAGATATGATTTATCCAACCTTTGAAGTGTGGTAAGATGGTTTCTTAATTCGTGAGCTGGAATTATATAAGAGTTATACTTAATGTATGCTTAAATAATGGGTGGTATTTTAAAAAAGTTGATTTTTTTTTAAAATTCTTCTAAAATATCACTAAATTTGACTGAATTGTTAAAAATTAGCTCACTGTTTTGTGGGTTTGATTTAAATTTAGATATATAACCTTGATTGAGCGGTATAAGAATTCCATTATTGATTAAAAATTTCTCATATATTGATATAAATTCAAGATTAATTAAGCTAGAAATTGATTTGTAAGCTATGATTTCTCCATCCAAATTTAAGCTTTTAAAACTATTTTCAGGATTTATCAATAAATTTAATTTAAGCTCTAAAAGATCATTTATACTAAGATTATCAATAATTAACATTGGTTGATTTATATCATTATTGGTTTTGATGTCAAAATTTTTATAGCTGTTTGGGTCTATATTTTTTAAGCGAATTTGAGAATTTATATCTTTTAGGATTGCTCCATTTATTATTATAGATTTTGCTGATAAATTTGTATTGATATCTGTGAGATTTGTGCTGGTGGTTTGGGCGTTGAGATTGATACCCTTAGCTGTGATATTGATAAAATTTATATTTGTGTTTAAATTTTTAATATTTAGTTTTAGATTATTTGAGCTATACAGATTAAGGTCGCTAAAGCTCACTCCATCGGTGTATTTGATATCAAATTTAATTCCATCAACCTTAGAGCTGATATCGCCCAATTTCAACTTGGCTTTATCTAATTTAGCCTTTATCAAATAAATTTTCTCAAAATCCATTTTAGCTTCGATATAGGTATCAAACAACTCTAAAAAGCTGTGATTTTCTATAAATTTAATTGGCGATATATCGGCTTTAAGATTGATATTTTGGCTATTTATTGGGATATTGAGCCTGAATTTGGCTAGGTGCTTTTGGCTAAAATCATCAATATTTCCGATCATTTCAATACCATTAAATATAGAAATAGCACTATGTTTGCTAAGAATATTTAAATTTAGATTAAAATCCTTATAGATGAGATCGAAATTTAAATTTGTAGAAAAGATGGAGTTAGTTTTGGTAATTTTATCTATTTTAAATTCTCTATTTTTAAGAGTGGTTATCACTAAATTTATTATATGATTTGAGTATATGTAGGCATATCCATGCAATCCAGATAGTAAAATTAAAAAAAATAGAATTAAAAATAGAAATTTTCTCATCCATTATCGCTTTTTGGTAGCCCAGCTAAAATACAACCATATAAGAGCCAATAAAACAAATAAAAATAGCGGAATAATATAGCTTTTATCGCCAAAATACAGAGCCAACTGAGATATAAACTCACCAGCATAATAGCTAAGCAACCCGAGGCTAACTGCCCATATAATAGCACAAATAGCGTTTATGATAGCGAATTTAACTAAGCTATATTTGGTTAATCCTATGGCGAGTGGGACTAGGGTTTTTAATCCGTAAATATATTTTTTAATAAAAATAATCTTATCGCCATATTTTTTAAATAGAATTTGAGCTAGGGCTAATTTTCTTTTATGCGATTTGAAATATGGCATTACCGAGCTTTTATTATACCTACCCATATATACCAAAATCATATCGCCGATGAAATTTGCCACTGCGGCAATAGCTATAGATAGGCTTAAGCTCATACTACCTTCAAAGCTAAGCAACCCAGCACCTATGATAGCGATCATTCCACCACCTAAGCTATATAAAAATAGTATTAAATATCCATAAGTAGAGAGATTTGTCAATATATCTTGCATTATCTTATCACCGATATAGCCTGTATTAACTGCTTATAACCATATGAATTTGGATCGACTTTAATCTTATCATCGACAGTTATCACAGATCCGCCTAAGTTTGCCCCAGCAAAAAAGCCACTATTATTAGTAAATACATATATATCGCTAAGGCCGATATCGCTCATAGTTCCGATATTTGCACTATGATCCATAAAGCTAACTGATGTGCTAGCATTTAATGTAAATTTATTATCGTAAATATCTTTTATTATCCCTCTATTCATTAGATACATTACAATAAAATTATTCTCATATCCTACTTGCAATCCGATAGTCGCACCACCTAGCCTTACTGGCACCACGCTCCAAACGCTATTTTGGTGATATGTAATTCTATCATCTATAAACTCATTTGTGTTCTCATCGCGCACTATCATCACACCACGACCGACAGTTGCTCCTAGGATAAAACCGGCTTTGACAAATGTAGGAAATACTATAATAGCAGATGCGTTTGTGATAATTGATGGTGAAATTTTGTTTGTTCTATTTACGATATTATAGGCATTTGAGCTATCTAAAAGTCTCTCATCACCACCATACAAACCTAAACTAAGAAAAATCAGCCAGATAATCTTTCTCATTTTTACCCCTATTTTGCGTATTCTACAGCTCTTACTTCTCGTATTACATTGACTTTGATTTCGCCCGGATATTGCATTTTGCTCTCTATCTCTTCAGCAATCTCTTTAGCTAAAAGCACCGCTTCATCATCATTGACTAACTCCGCATTAGCAATAACCCTAATCTCACGACCCGCATTTATAGCGTAGGCGTTTTTGATTCCTTCTTTTGAATTTGCGATATTTTCTATCTCTTCAACTCTTTTTAAGAAACTCTCAAGCACCTCTCTTCTAGCTCCAGGGCGTGCCGCAGACAAGGCATCAGCAGCACAAACTGCTGCGCACTCTACGCTTAAGGCTTCTTCATGTCCGTGATGAGCATAAATAGCATTGATTACAACCGGATGCTCCTTGTATCGCTTACAAATTTCAGCCCCTAAATCCACATGGCTACCTTGGTATTCGTGCGTTAAGGCTTTGCCAATATCGTGTAAAATACCAGCTCTAATAGCTAGCTTCTCATCTCCGCCAGTTTCAGCTGCGATAATACCTGCTAGGTGAGCGACTTCTAGGCTATGAGCTAAGGCATTTTGACCATAACTAGCTCTAAATTTCATCTTGCCTATCAATTTGACAATTTCAGGATGAACCTTTGTAATTCCTAAATCAATCAAGATATTTTCGCCCTCTTCTAAGATACTAGCTTCAAATTCTTCGCAAACTTTTTGATGGATTTCTTCTATTCTAGCAGGTTGAATTCTCCCATCTTCAACCAAAAGCTCAATAACCCTTGTAGCGATAGCTCGGCGATAGAGATTAAAGCTAGAAAGCACGATAGCATGGGGCGTATCATCGATTATGATATCCACGCCAAGCACCATTTCAAGAGTTTTGATATTTCGCCCTTCTTTGCCGATGATGCGACCTTTTAACTCATCATTTTTGATATCAACTACATTAATCAATCTCTCAGCAGCAAACTCCCCAGCAAATCTACTAGTGGCTTGAGCTAAGATATAATTTGCCTTTTTCTTAGCTTCTCTTTTTGCCTCTTCTTCGTATTTTCTAACGATATGAGCGATATCGGCACGGCTTTTCTCTTCAACTTTTTTTAAGACCAAATCCCTAGCCTCTTCTTGAGTTAAACCAGCTATACGCTCCATAGTTTTTAGCACTTCATCTATCTTTGTTTGATAGTTGTTTTTTAAGCTCAAACCCTCTTCATACAAAGCTTTAGCTATATTTTGACTCTGTTCTAAATCGCTTTTAGCATTGTTTAAACTCTCTTTTTCAAAGAGCAAATTTTGCTCTTTTTTGCTTATTTCATCAAATTTTTGGTTATACTCTTTTTGAAGTTTGCTGCCCTTTTCTTCATATCTTTTTTTAGCTTCAAATTCAGCCTCACTCACCTTAACTCTAGCATCTTTAAGCACACTTTCGGCTTCAAATTCAATAGCTTTGGCTTTGGCTTTGGCCTGTTCTACTAGTATAGTATAATTGGCGTCATTTATCTTTTTAGATATTAGCCATCCACCGCCAGCTCCGAAAATCAAACCTCCTAGCCCTATTAACGACATCTCTATCATAACATACCTTTTTTATATATTTTTTAGTAGGCGTGATATAAAAGTCAGCACAAATATCATGCTTATCACAAATTTTATCATCAATATACATATCTTTTATACTCACAAACACAACAACCGGCCTATAACCTAGATTAGCAAAAAACCTATCATAAAATCCAGCTCCATGCCCTACTCTAGCCATTTTTGTATCCATTGCGATAACTGGTACGATAGCCATATCTATATCTTTTTTATAAGCATTTGAATCCATAGCTTCTCTAATACCAAATTTAGACACAAAAAAGGGTAATCGCAATTTTACCATTTTTAAACTTTTATCTACCATAAATGGGACAAATATTGTGCAATTTTTTGATATTTTTCGCCTAAGTTTTATCAAATTTGGCTCTGTTGCCATCGGAATGAAAATAAGCAAATTCTTAACTTTATATAGCTTAATAAGCTTTAAAATATCAAAATTTAATCTATTTTTATAGCAACTAGCAAGTCGCTTGGACTCTTTTTTTAAAGCTGTTTTAGCTATTTTTCTATATTTTTCTTTATCAAATTTAATCATAATATTAATCTTTATTTAGTATAATTTTGGCATTTTACCAAAAAATTAGGAAATATGATGAATTTCAAAATCTTTTTTATAGCAATTTTGATAGCTATATTCGCAGGCTGTGATAGCACTTCAAGCTCAAATCAAGAGCAATCTAGCTCACCTTCAGTGATCCAAAATGACTACTCAAAACCATTTACCTTAAAATTAAACGATGGTAGCGAGCTAAAAATGCAAAAAAAAGATAATGGATATGATATCGATATCAAAGATAAAGCGGTATTTTTAAATTTCTTTGCGACTTGGTGTCCGCCTTGTAAAGTTGAAATCCCTTATCTCACCACACTTCAAGAGAAATACCAAGACAAACTCCAAATAATCGGCATCTCAATTGATGAATTAAGCCTAGAACAAGCCAATGAATTCAAAGAGCTATTAAACATCAATTACCCGCTAGCCTACTCAAACGCAAATCAATATCTCATCTCATCTCTTGGCGGCGTTGTCGGAATTCCATTTAGTATCTTATATCATCCAAATGGCAAATTCGCCGCATCTTATAATGGATTAGTGCCGATTGAGATGCTTGAAAATGATATTAAAAAGGTGATTAAATAATGTTTAGTTTTCTTAAAAAAGGCTTAGAAAAGACCCTTAACACCTTCAAATCATCCAAGCCAAAAGATAAAAAAATAACCAAAGATATCCTAGAAGAGCTACTATTAGAAGCCGATGTGCCTTATGAGATCGCTCAAGAGATTATCTACTATCTACCGCCTAGAGATATTGTAGATAGGGCCGATCTAGCTAGAGTTATGCAAACATATTTTATGTATGATAATGAAAGTGTAGAAGCAAAGCCATTTGTAATGATGATTTTAGGGGTTAATGGCGCTGGCAAGACAACCACAATAGCAAAATTAGCAAATTTATTTAAATCCAACTCAAAAAGCGTAATTTTAGGCGCTAGTGATACATTTAGAGCTGGGGCAATCGAGCAACTACGCCAATGGGCTAATAAGCTTGAACTCCCTATAATCGCATCAAATCAAGGCCACGACCCAGCCGCTGTGGCTTATGATACCATTAGCTCTGCTGTGGCTAAAGGCATTGATTATGCGATTATCGATACAGCTGGAAGACTGCAAAATCAAAAGAATTTAGCTAGCGAATTAGAGAAAATTTCTAGAATTAGCCATAAAGCCCTAGATGGCGCCCCACATCAAAAAATTCTAATATTAGATGGCACCCAAGGTAGCGCTGGAGTCGCTCAAGCTAAGGCTTTTAATGAGATTATAAAGGTTAATGGAGTTATCATAACCAAGCTAGATGGCACGGCTAAGGGTGGTGCGCTCTTTGGGATCGCTAGGGAGCTTGAGTTGCCTATTTTATACATCGGTGTTGGCGAGAGCAAAGATGATCTTATTAAATTTGATCCAAAAGAGTTTGTAGATACTATCTGCGATGCTATATTTTTAGACTAAAATGGCAAAATCAAAAACTATCTTTGAGTGCGAAGCCTGTGGCAATCAACAGAGCAAATGGATGGGCAAATGCCCGCAATGCGGAGCGTGGGAGAGCTTTATCGAGCTTAGTAGCGAACAGATAAAAGTCAGCCAAGAGCTAGCCAAACTATCCAAAACCACCAAAAACGCCACCCCCATATCTCAAATTCAAATAGAACAAATCAAACGCATATCAACCAAAGATGATGAGCTAGACCTTGTCTTAGGTGGTGGCATAGTGAGTGGCTCACTTGTACTTATCGGTGGAAGCCCTGGAATAGGCAAATCCACCCTACTACTCAAAATCGCTTCAAATTTGGCAAACACCAACCAAAAAGTTCTATATGTAAGCGGAGAAGAGAGCACGAGCCAAATCAAGCTAAGAGCCGATAGATTAAACGCAAATAGCGATAATCTATTTTTATTAACAGAGATTGATCTCTCATCTATATTAGCCCAACTGGCTAAAAATCGTTATGATACCATCATCATAGACTCTATCCAAACCCTATATAGTGACAAGATCAGCTCAGCACCCGGCTCAATTTCACAAGTTAGAGAGATCACCTTTGAGCTTATGCGACTAGCCAAAAAAGAGGATATAGCTATATTTATCATCGGCCATATAACCAAAGAAGGCTCCATCGCTGGACCTAGAATTTTAGAGCATATGGTTGATGTGGTGCTATATTTTGAAGGCGATAGTAGCAAAGAACTTCGCATATTAAGAGGGATAAAAAACCGCTTTGGCACCACAAGCGAAGTTGGAATATTCGAGATGCGTAGCAACGGCCTAATAAGTGCCAAAGATATTAGCAATAAATTTTTTACCCGTGGCAATGCCGTTAGCGGATCAGCCATCACAGTTACAATGGAAGGAAGTCGTGCCCTAGTAGTCGAAATCCAAGCCCTAGTCTGTGAAAGCAACTACCCCAAAAGAAGCTCAACCGGCTTTGACAAAAATCGCTTAGATATGATATTAGCACTTTTGGAGCGTAAATTAGAAATCCCTCTTGGCCATTACGATGTATTTATCAATGTAACTGGCGGTGTCAAGATCAATGAAACCGCTTGCGATTTAGCCGTGGTAGCTGCGATAATATCTAGCTTTCGTAATCGCCCCATATCTAAAGAGAGCATATTTATCGGAGAGCTTAGCTTAAATGGCGAAATAAGGGAGATTTTCAATCTTGACGCAAGACTAAAAGAAGCCGTATTTCAAAAATTCAAAAATGCCATCACCCCAAACAAACCGCTAGAAAACTACCCTATAAAAACATTCGTAGCCAAAGAAATAACCCAAGTTTTAGAGTGGATGTAGCTAAATTTATAATATTTTAATCTAAATTTAGCTATAATTTTGCTATTTTTAAGCCTGAGTGGTGAAACTGGTAGACGCGCTAGACTCAAAATCTAGTAGGGGCAACCCTGTGTCGGTTCGAGTCCGACCTCAGGCACCATTGCTACATTTCAATACTTTTCTTAAACTTTCACAAATTGCTAAAATATCCATAAAAATATTAAAAACAAAAATCCAATCACAAAAATTCAAATCTATATTTTAAATTTAAATTTCCATATCTCATTTTATTTACTATCACCCATAAAATCAAATAAAAGATTTTAAATTCAAATAGAAAAAATTGTCTTTTAATACTTATCAAAAAATAAATTTTTTATATTTAATTTAAAAATAAGTAAATTTTTTATACAATTCCGCCTAAATTTTATCAAATAAGGAGAAAAAATGAAAGGCGCTATAGCTACTATAGTAGCAAATTCCGCTACTACCCCCCCCCTATTTTTTCTAAAAGGAGTGTAAAATGAATAACTCCAAAATCCTACTCTCATCAATTACAATTAGTATCTTATGCTCTGTCAATTTATCAGCTGCTTGCCCATATGGTACAGAAAGTGGCGGCAACACATGTACCATAAACAGCGGCGGAACAATAAATGATGGTCTCACCCCTTGGCATAATCCTGGTGGTGATTCTATTGGAAAAACCCTAATTATAGACAATGGAACTCGAATTACTCAAGGCAACCAAAAAAGCACATTTGCTGGTAGCGTAAGAGATGGGAAAGCTGATAACAATACACTAATAATATCTGGTGGGTCAGTGCTTGATGCATATTATATAGTTGGCGGGAAAGCTAATGTTCCTAATGCCACTAGCAGCACAAGTGGTAATAGCGTAACAATCTCTGGAGCAAATACACAAGTAACAAGCCGTAATATAATCGCTGGTGGCTGGACTGCTGGAGAAGGCACAGCAAATGAAAATAGCGTAACGATCAACGAAGGTGCCACAGTAAGTAGCAATGTTTATGCCGGAGAGTCACATACTGGTGAAGCATCAAAAAATAAGGTAATAATAGACTCAGCCACAGTAACTAATGGCCAAATCTTAGGCGGAAACATAGTAACTAACGGCATAGCCAATGAAAATAGCGTAGTGATCCGTGGCACTGCTGTGGTAACTGGTGATATCACAGGTGGCGGAAGTCAACATAGTAATAGTGGCCCGAGAGAGGCAAATAGTAACGAAGTAATCATAGATGGCACCGCCCAAATAAGAGGAACAATAACTGGTGGTGAAAGTTTTCACGCAGATGGCACAGCAAATTCCAATAAAATAACCATAGGCCAAAATGCCAATATATCACAAGTTACACAGATTACTGGCGCTACAAGCTCTCAAGGCACTGCAAATAATAACGAATTAAATATCGCTGGTAGTGTAAGTGCTAATACTAGTATAACTGGTGGTATCGGTCAAACTGACGCTAGTAATAATAATATATTAATCAGTGGAGATAGCGCTGGAGCAGTAATCGGTGGCCAAAGTGCCCAAGGCAGCGCAAATAACAACGACATTATCATCGGCGGAAATGCCACTGGCAATATAACTGGTAGTATCGGCCAAACCGGCGCTGATAATAACAACATAAGTGTAGGTGGTAGTGTAGATAGTAATGTAATCGGCGGCCAAAGTGCCCAAGGCACCGCAAATAACAACGATATAACCATCGGTGGAGATTCCACTGGCAATATAACTGGTGGTGAAGGTCAAACTGGCGCTAGTGATAATAATATTGCAATCAGTGGAGATAGCACCGGAGCAATAATCGGTGGCCAAAGCGAGGCCGGCAGCGCAACTAAAAACGATATAACCATCGGTGGAAATTCCACTGGCAATATAACTGGTGGTGATGGCCAAACTGGCGCTAGTGATAATAATATATTAATCAGTGGAAATAGCACCGGAGCAATAATCGGTGGCCAAAGCGATGCCGGTGCCGCAAATAAAAATGGTATTATCATCGGTGGTAGCGTAGGTGGTGATGTAATCGGTGGTATAGGTAACACTGATGCTGGTGATAACAATATAAACATAACTGGAAGCGTAACAGGCAATGTAACTGGTGGCCAAAGCGCCCAAGGCACCGCAAATAAAAACGATATAACCATCGGCGGAAGTGTAGGTGGTAATGTAACTGGTGGTGATGGTAAAACCGGTGCTGAAAACAATAATATAAGTGTCGCTGGTAGTGTAGGCGGTGATGTAATCGGTGGTAAAACTGAAAATGGTTCAGCTGGTAATAACATTATAAATATAGATGGTAATACCCAAGGAGATATCATCGGTGGTCAAACTAACGATACTAATGGCCAAACTAGTGGCAACCAAATAACTGCTAATGGCAATGTAGATGGTAATATCTATGGTGGTTATAATGAAGCAACACAAAAGGTTCAAGGTAGCAACAACACAATAACCCTATCAGGCGACCTTACTAAAGTAACTGGTAATATCCAAGTAGGTGATATCGCTAGTAATGGTGGTAGTGGAAATACCCTAAATATAAATACCAAAAACCCTGTAACCCTAGGAGGTAAAACCAATGGTGCTCAAAACATCAATATAGCAGTAGGCAATCTAGGTGCTGGTGATGCGGCTGTAACTATCGGCCCAAATGGCTCAATAGATGTAGGTGGCACTACTATTAGCGCTGAACTAAAAGTAAAAGATAACTTCAATCATGGTGATACGCTAAAACTATTTCAAACACAGGGCAATGCTAAAATCGAAGGCGAAGCAAATAGTGTAGATGTAACTGCCGTAAAAGGTGGTGCAGTAACCTATAAAGTAGAGATAGATAAAAGCGACCTTACCAAACCTGCTGAAGCAAAAATAACAGGCATAACACCTGAGACAAAAACTATAAGTGAAGGTCTAGTAGCTGGTGCGGCCACTATATCTATAGCTTCTGAAAATACCGCTGGTAAAGGTATAGAGTCTGCTGCTGCTTCTACTTATGTAAATATGGCTAATGCTGGTGCTGGAACTGCTGTGGTAGCTCCATTTGGCTCTTCAATGGGTGGATCAAGCAAGATAAAAACTGGCTCTTATGTCAGATCAACTGGTATTAGCCTAATAGTTGGTGCGGCTGCTGGTAAATATACTGATGATGGCAAACTAACTATAGGGCCTTTTATCGAAATGGGTAAAAACTGGTATAGCACATATAATGACTTTGGTAATGGCGAGATAAGAGGTGATGGTGATAGTAGATATATCGGTGCTGGTTTGCTAGCTAGATATGACTTTGGTAGCATTCTAAGCTCTAGACCATATGTAGAAGCCTCTTTTAGATATGGTAGAAACTACAATAGATATGAGAATATCCATATGAATGATGGCTTTGGAAATCATGCTAAATATCATATGAATACAAACTACATTGGCTATCATCTGGGTGCTGGATATGAGTTTAGAAAAGATGATAAAGCTATTGAGTTATATGCTAAATATCTATATACTCGCTTAGCTGGTGATGAGATAGAGATTATGCATATACCATATGTATTTGAAGCTGTCGAGTCTCATAGGCTACTAACTGGTAGTAGATATAAGCTAGATTTAGACCCTAAAGATAACTTCAAAATCACGCCTTATGCTGGGGTGGCTTTGGATTATGAGTTTGAAGGTAGTGGGGATGTGTATGCGGCTGGATTTGCTGTGGATTCACCTACGCTAAGAGGTGCATCTACTATGCTAGAAGCTGGTGTAACTATCGATAACAATAAAGGCTTTAGTGTAGATCTAGGTGCCTTTGGACATATGGGAAAACGCCAAGGTATCAATGGTATAGCAAATGTTAAATTTGAATTCTAATCTATAATTTGAGTTTTAATCCATTTTAATCTTTAAAAGCCCTTTGGGTTTTTAAAGGTTTTTTAAATTCTTTAAATTATCTAGAATTCTGGGTTTGTTTAATCTAGAATTCTAGGATTTATTAATTTAGCATATTTATTGCTTATATTTCTTTGAAATATATTAAAATAAATTTAGTAATGACAAATATTATTTAAAATTGGCCCATCTAAAAAAATTAGAATTCCAAAAATATATTAGAGTATTTTGGTTTTGAAATTGCCTTTTGATAAAGTCTATAAATGATAGCAAGATTATTAGTTGAGATATGTCAAAGCTTTGCTAAAAGGCTAGAATTCTTTGTGATCAAATAAAATCCTGTTAGCACAGAAAGATTTATAGAAAAAATCGCTAATTTAGATAACAAAAAAACTACAAAAGTTAAACAAATAATTAAAACTATGTTTAGTTAATAGTTTTTATCCTAATATTTTATATTTTACTATGAGGTGGTATGGTGGGCTAGAATTAAAATAATTTTAAATTCTAGCTTGAGAGTGTTTAATTGTCGTTATATCCAAACTCTGTGCGAGTTAATAAAACTTCTTTCCAAAAGCTTTCTCTATTTCTTATTATTTCATCATCTACGCTAGATTTAAAAATCTCTAAAATTGAATATTTAAAGTTTTCTTTTATATACTCAAAATCTAGCGGCTTTAAAAGCTTATTGCCGCCATGCCCATTTGCTATATAGTTATGCCAACGCCCAAGTAGCATATCATTGCCATATGCTGAGCCAACATATTTTTTTCCAGTTTTGGTATCTACTACTAGGTACACAGCTTTTTGATTTTCCAAGGCTGTTTTCCAAGCGGTTGTTTTGATGAGAGATTCTAGCTCGCTCCAAGTTACATTGACACTATCATAGCCTGGGAATTCTACTTTTAAAACCTCTCTTTTGAACTCTAAAACCTCTAAATTATCTAGGCATGTTTCAAGATTTGGGTAGCTTTGGCGGAAATCTTTTTTGAAGCCAACTACGAGCTTACCTATAAATTCAGCGCTGATATCGGTTAGCCTTGTGTTGTATTTGTGATACTCTTTGCCATTTTGCGTTACTATGCCAGAAGTGCCTAAACTCTCATAAATGCCTACAAATAGCCATTCATCTTTTTTTAAATAGCAAAAAGAAAGTATATATTTTCGTTCAAAGTTTTTTGGGTTTGGAGGTCTTGATCGTCGTTGAATTTTCCATTTAAAAATATTTTTAGAGGTAGTTTGGCGTCTTTGCTATCCCCTCCCCCAATCGCAAAATGCGCTTTAAAATCTTTTTGATTTTCGGCCAAAAATGGCAATAAATTTGATAATTTCATTTGCTTCTTTTAAGTTTGATTTTGTATTTAAGCTTCATCTCCGTTTAGATGCCTATCTAAAAAGAGATGAATGTGAAATTAGAGATTACTTAATTTTATTAAGATCTAATTTTATAGCTTCATTATCAATGTGGCTGATGGTTGAATTTAAGATATTTTGTGCTATCTCTTTGGCTTCATCTAGTGAGTGCATTTTGTATGTTCCACATTGAAATTTATTTAATTCCGGGATATCGCTTTGGCTTTTTACAGATAGGATATCATTCATAGATAGTCGCCAAGCTTCTATAACATCATCTATTTTAGGTGTTCCGATGAGACTCATATAAAATCCGGTTCTACAACCCATCGGCGATATATCTATGATTTCAACACTATTTGAATTTAGATGATCTCTCATAAAACCCGCAAAAAGATGCTCTAGCGTGTGAATCCCACGCTCCGGCAAGATATCTACATTTGGCTTACAAAATCTCAAATCAAAAACACTGATATCATCGCCTTTTGGGGTTTTCATCACCTTAGCAAGTCTAACGCCTGGGGCGTTCATAATAGTATGATCTACGCAAAAACTATCAAGTAATGGCATATTATTTCCTTTATAATTTTTGCGTAATTGTATCAAAAATTAGCTAAAATTTGCTCTGATTTGGTCGCACCAATTTGAAATTCTAGAATCAACTTCATCGCCATAATTATCAAAATCAAGCGCCAAGCCCACAAATCCGCCATCTCTAGCTGCTCTTGACTCTTTAAAATCATATTTTGGAGCCTCTGTAGCACCTACGATATTTGCGCCTAATTCTGTGCATTTTTCAAACAAAATACCCAAAGCATCGCAATATGTATCATCATAGCTAGAGCTATCGCCAACGCCAAATAAAGCAACTGTTTTGCCACTTAAGTTTAGCTCAGAAAAGTCAAAAGCATCCATATCATCTTGTAAATCACCGCTTCCCCAAGTTGATGAGCCGATTATTAATTTATCAAATCCATTGATCTCATCTGCTGAAGTCTCAGATATATTTAAAACTGTATCGATGCCTAAATTTGCTGCGATTTTATTCGCTGCTTCTTCTGCGTTTCCCATTGAACTACCAAAAATTACTGCTGTCATATTTACCTTTCACATTTAAATTCACGATCTAAGCCAAAAACTTTACAATATTCGCAATACACACAACTCACGCTTCTTTTAGCGCAAACTAGCTTGATATTGCGTTTTTTGGCTTGAGTTTTTATCTTTTTCATCGTGTTATGATTTAAAAAACTAGTTAGCATTACAACGCATTCTACCTCTTGAGGTATGGGCTTGCGATTTACTCTATTTTCGTTTCTTGCATCCCAATGCTCTATCTTGCTAACGCCTAAACCTTGTAAAACTGCCCTAATCGGTGCTATCTCATCTGCGCCTATTACTAATACTGACATTTTTTGCCTTTATAATATTTTGATAATTGTTATTATAAAAAAACTATCATAAATTTAAGCTTATTTTGATTTTAATTATCAAAAATATTTTAGCAAAGGCTTGATTTTACACCTTTTAAATCTTTAAATTTCAATTTTTTTACAATTATAATTGATAAAAATTATCAATTATATTAGATTATTCCTCCTTATTTTAGCTTATTTAATTAAGAGATTATATCAAAAATAAAATAACTAAATATAAACTCACATATCAAATTTACGCCTATATCTATCCAAAAGCGTGATATTGCCCAGCATTCCGCCTTGATGGATATAGAGAATTTCGCCTTTAAATATATCTAAATTCGCCATCAAAGTAAGCCACCCAACCCCATCATACAATAGCTCAAACTCCACACCACAGCTATCTAAAAGCTCTTTATATATCGCATAAATTTCAGCATAAATTTTACCAAAATGATATTTTTTGGGCGGATTTAGGATATTAACCTTGCTAAATGGATCAAGTGATAAAATCTCTCTTTTAAGATAGTCGCTATCACCTACACAAGGCGTTGTCCAAACCGCCATATCATCTAAATTTTTTGCCAAAAATGCCGCACTACACCCTGTCCCGCTAGGCAAAAATATATCAAATTTTATGCCATTTTTTTTGGCAAAATCCATAATTATCTTAGCTTGCTCTTTAAATCCAAGCTCGGCTTCGCTCATCGCTACGCCCTCTGGGATAAAGATATCTTGGCTATATTTACACTCATTTTTTGCTGATTGAGAGGGATTATCGCTAAGGTGGATCTCCATACCATTTTTTAATGCTGCGGCGTAGTTTCCGCAAGGATTTTTAAGCAAAAAATCACAAATATGATGAGTGAAATATAGAAATTTAACCCCACGCATCTTGGCTAAAACGCTTATGGAGTACATAGCATTTGACTGACTTGAGCCGTGTGAGATAAATCTATTTATAGGATTTAAATTCAAAAAATAGGCAAGCTTTCTAGCTTTATTGCCATTAAATTCGCCTCTTATCAGATCATCTCTTAAAATCCAAAATCTACGCCCTTTAAAATATATCGGCTCAATTTTCACACTAATTCAAAACCTGTTCAATAAAGTATTGAGAGTCTTTTAAATCAAATTTAATCTTAACTCTAAAGCTGGCTACAGGGTCTTCTACACCATCTTTTAATACTATTTCGCTATTGCTTTTACCAACTGCGATGAGATATTTGCTTAAATTTGAGTCTTTGTAGGTTGCGTAGGCAAATTTCATAATCTCTAAGGCTCTTTTTTGTGATAATTCTAGATTATGTAGATATCCTCCATCACTATCTGTGTGGCATTCGATAATGATTTTATCAATATTTTTAGCGATATCTGGCGAGAGAATATAATCGAAATATACCTTAAAAATTCGCCTTAAATCAAATTTAGCATCATCTCTAATAGCTGTGGAATTAATATTAAAAATCTTAGCCGCACTCATGGTAACTTCGGCATTTTTGGGATCTATTTTGGCTATAGAGCCTAATTTGCTTTGTAGAGAGATTCCTATATTTTCTCTGATTTTAGTGTAGGTTTCTAGGCTTTGTTTCGTAGATTGTAGATCTTTTTGAAGTATCTCTATCTCGCTATCTTTTTGTTCTATTTCGATTTTTAGATTACTGATTTGCTCATCTTGAGTATAGATTTGAGTTATCAATTCATCGTTTTTTAGGCTAATAACATCTAAGCTACTATTTATGGTGGTTGTGGATTTGGCTAGTTCTTGATTTAAATTTTTATAAAGCTTATCCAAAGTAGCGGCGTCGGGGTTTGCTTTGAGCTTATTTACAAATTCATTTATACTATCGTGTTTGTTTTTTAGCTCTTTATTAGCAGCGTTTAAAGAGGTGATATTTTCGTTTAAATCCTTTTGTAGATATAGAAGTTCAGAAGCAAAGATAGAGTATCTTACTACCACGACTCCAACTACTAGCACAAATAGAAAAAACAGCCCCGTCATCAACCCAGCAAAGCTTAGCCAAAAGCTGGATTTTTCATCATTTGATATATCAATTTTCATTAATCATTCTTCTCATTGACGGTTTTATTCTCGTCTTGGCTATTTTCAATAGATTTTGATAGAGATTCATAATCGCTATTTTCTAGCTTTTCAAGGGCGATATTTGCTTCGTTATCGATCTCTTGAATGCTTTTTTTCAGCTCTTCTACGATAGCTGAGCTATTGTCCTTAGTAGTGCTCTCTTCATCAAAAACATATCTAAATGCCTGCATTCCATCTATCATAGCTACCTTAAATCCATCAAGAGCGAGTTGCTGTTTTTCAAGTATATTGATACTAAATTCCTCTAATGAGCGCTCAAATTTACTAATATTCATACCCAAATCATTGACACTTTTATCGAGTCTTGCTACACGCTCATCGCTGATACTTTGTAATCTTGTATAGTTTTCGCTCCATTTAATTTGTAGCTCTTTTATATTGCTATTAAATAAATTTAAAACATTGATAATTTCTGCGTGAATTTTAATCATATCTTTTTGATCTCTTTGAGATTTAATAAGCATTCCCATTGTCTGTTTGATATGCTCACTGCTTACTTTGACGGCGTCTTCTTCTGTTTTGAGAAGTTTGGTGAAATTATCAAATTTTCTCTCTATAACATTATCTAACTCTTTAAAAAACTCCTGTTTGCTAACATAATCAAATATCACGCCAATTTTTTCAAAGCTACCTAAGGTCTCTTGCATATATCTTTGCTGTATCTCTTCTGAAGTCCAAAAAAATGGTATTGTGGCGTTTTTTTGTCTGGCGATTAGCTTTTCAAATCTACTAATACCAAATCTCTCAAAAAATATCCACCAAAGAGCCAAAAATATACCATAAGCACAGATATAAAACGAACTTCCAATCCCTGCAAATAGCTTTGTAATCTCACCTTCTAAAGCTAAAATATCAGCCGAGCTAAGCGTTGGCATAGATATAGCAATGCTTATAAATGTCCCAAACACCCCAAGCATAGGGAATACCCCAGTTGCTACAGAGGCGTAATTGTCATTTCTAACATCTTTTGAATATTTCAAAGCAAATTGATCGAAGCTACCATTGGATTTTCTATCTTTGCCAATTGTAAGAAGGGTTTTGATAATGTAGTTTTTTAGCTCTTTTTTAAATAGATCCTTTTTTTGCTCAAACAAACAGCACCCAAGCTCAGCACTATGCCTAGCAAAAATCAACGCAATCACAAGCATAACTCCCATAATCACGACAATATCAAGTCCCATATCAAGCTTAATAACTCCAAAATAACAGAGCAAGCAAGCCACATAAATCAAAACTGGCAATAAAACTATCTTAAAATATACTAATTTACTCTGCCTATTTCCATCTTCTGGTAGAGATATCTCGCCTAGTTCGCTCTCTTTTTCCATCTAAACTTCCTTTTAATTTACACTAATCTTAACCATCAAAAATAGCTAAGATTAATGAAATTTAGCCAAAGATATCTTTGGCTAAATAGTTTAATTTTTATTCATACAATTGAGATTTTCGTAAGCTTCTAATAGCCTTTTTACCATACTTTCTTCGCCGTATCTTAGCCATTTTCTAGGATCATAATACTTCTTGTTTGGCTTATCACTACCTTCTGGATTGCCAATTTGGCCTTGTAAATAGCTATGATTTTTCGCTTCATATTCACGCACACCATCCCAAAAAGCCCATTGAGTATCAGTATCGATATTCATCTTAATCACGCCATAGCTCACAGCTGCTTTGATATCAGCAAGCTCACTACCGCTACCGCCATGAAATACGAAATTTACTGGTTTATTGTCAGTTGTGTTGAATTTGGCCTTGATATACTCTTGAGAATTTTTTAATATCTCTGGTCTAAGCACGACATTACCAGGTTTATAGACTCCATGGACATTACCAAAACTAGCAGCAATGCTAAATTTATCACTTATAGCCCCAAGAGTTTCATAAGCTAAGGCTACATCTTCGGGTTGAGTGTATAAAAGTGCATTATCTACATTTGTGTTATCCACTCCATCTTCTTCTCCACCTGTTACGCCAAGCTCTATTTCAAGTGCAATTCCAAGGCTACTTAAACTCTTTAAATACTCTTGGCAAGTTGCGATATTTTCATCCAAAGGCTCTTCGCTAAGATCAAGCATATGAGAGCTAAATAGCGGCACACCGCAATTTTTGATATTTTCACGACTAGCTTGGATCAAAGCATCTATCCATGGCAATAGCTTTCTAGCGGCGTGATCAGTGTGTAAAATCACAGCAACACCATAAGCTTGTGCCAATAAATGGACATGCTTAGCCCCTGCTATCGCACCTAAAACATCGCTATTTGGGCATGATTTACCAGCGTAATAGCTTGCTCCACCATTGCTAAATTGTATAATTACAGGTGAATTTGCTATTTTGGCTGCTTCCATAACGGCATTTACAGAGTGGCTTCCTACGACATTAACCGCCGGAATAGCAAAGCCCTCGCTCTTAGCATAATCATATAATTTGCTAAGGTCATCACCCCAAACTACTCCAGGTTTTACGATATCCATTACTCCCATATCATACCCCTATTATTTGTATTCTATCTTTGCGCCTTGTCTTAACTTATCCATTTTATCTTGCATTACACCTCTGAATTTTTCAGCTCTTAACTGCTCTTCAATGTTGTTTTTAACCTTATCGTAAGCTACTGTGGTTTTAGCTTTTGAATCCTCTTTTAAGATTACATGATAGCCAAATTCGCTTTTAACTGGTTTTATAGTAATTGCTCCATTTTTTAAGCCAAAAGCAGCCTTGCTAAATGCTGGCACCATTCTTGACTCATCAAACCAACCTAGCTCACCACCATTAGCAGCACTTCCTCTATCTATTGATTTAGTTTTAGCTAATTCACTAAATTTAGATGTCAAAGCATCACCTTTTAGCCCTTTTAATTGAGCGATTATATCTTCAGCTTCTTTTTGTGTTCCTACTAGGATATGTTTTGCTTTGACTTGTGCTGGGCTTACAAAAATTGTGTCTTTGTTTTTTTCATAAAATGCCTTTACATCAGCGTTTGATATTTTGATTTTTTTATATTCGTTTTGTGTCCATACATTTCTTAATACATTATCTTCGCTAAATTTCAAAGCATCTTTATACTCTTTTGTTTTATCTATTCCATCTTTTTTAGCTTGTTCTAGGATTAATTCGCCATTGATAGCCATCTCTATTAGCTGTTTTTTCATCTGCTCTGGGATTTTGTTAAAATCACTGCCGTGAGCACCTAATAAAGGAGCCAAATCTTCTTCTTTGATATCTTTACCATTTACACTAGCAAGCACCGCTGCGTTTAGACTCATACTAGCTGCTAAGCTAAGAGCTAGAAATAGACCTTTTTTCATCTCTTTTCCTTGTGTTAAATTTTTAAAATAAGTTGGGTATTATATCTTAAATTTGATTATATATTATTGAATTTAGATTATATTTTTTATATTTTGTTATAATTTTGAGATGAGAAGTAAAAGAGATATAGATAGGATTAAGGCTCTATTTTTAGAGCATTTTAGTGGTGCGAAGACGGAGCTACATTTTCGTAATTTATATGAGCTTTTAGTGGCTGTGATGCTATCAGCGCAATGTACTGATAAGAGAGTGAATTTGATAACTCCGGCGCTTTTTAGAGAGTATCCAGATATAAAAGCCTTGGCAAATGCTAATCTAATGAGCCTAAAACTCCTTATAAATAGTTGTAGTTTTTTTAATAACAAAGCTGTGAATTTAATCAAGATGGCAAATTCAGTTATGAGTGATTTTAATGGTGAAATTCCACTTGATGAAAAGAGCTTAGTCAAGCTAGCAGGCGTGGGACAAAAGACTGCTCATGTAGTATTGATAGAGTATCAAGAGGCAAATTTAATGGCTGTGGATACTCATGTTTTTAGGGTATCGCATAGGCTTGGGCTAAGCACTGCTAAAACCCCGCAAGCTACAGAGATAGATCTAGTAAAGGCATTTAAAACGAATTTAAACACACTTCATCAAGCTATGGTATTACATGGTCGCTACACTTGTAAAGCTATAAAGCCCAAATGCGATGAGTGCTTTTTAAAAGAGCTGTGTAGAGCTAAGATATAAGCTCTACATCCCAAGACTTAAGCGATTCGCTCATTGTATCCCTAGTCGCTTCCATCATACCAGCAAGGCTAAAGAAATAATACCCATGCTGTCTGACATACTCAAAAATTTTCTTATCTTTATCATTTTTATTATTCTCTGGTCGCACCATTAATTCACCAAATTCCATCTCTTGGTGTAGGCAAAAATTATTTGCTACATGGTAGTATCCAGCGTCAAATATCTCATCATTTTTTAGATTGTTTTTAAATCTATCAATTCTCTCTTTTAACTCATAAAATTTAGGATAATACGGCTCTTTACCACGCTCGATATCTCTATTAGCACTCTCTACGGCTTTACTAATCTTTTTAAATAGCTCTTCGCATAGCTTTTGCTTTTCTAAGCCATATTTGATAAAGCTCTCTATAAGCTCTTTTTGCGATTTTATCTTGGATTTGGCTGATTGTAGGCCAACTGGTTTAGGTATTATAATGCTTTTTGCAGTGTTCTCGGCTAAAATTTCATCTACTAACTCACTAAAAGGCTTTTCTATCATTCCGTGAATTCTAGCTCCGCCTTCTGTGGCGTTATATACTTTTACCTTATAATCATGATGAACTGGCTCCATCATAGACTCAAAATACCCACGAAAGAAATTCCAAACATCAGTGCTTTTAACCTCGCCTACTCCGCCATATGCGATAGCTGTTTGTGGTCTTTGTCTAGCATTTGGGTTTATGGTTATGGTGCCATCTTCTTTTATGTAGTTTTCAAACATATTCCCCTTAGCATGGCTAGCTCCATCTTTGCCAAATGCAAGGTCTTGACCGATAAATATAATTCTTTCGCATTTAAGTCTAAGAGCCATATCAAAAGCAAAGTGTGCCGAGCTAGGACCTCTAGACATAAATGGGATATCATCTTTTAATAAAAATTCAAATCTAATTGGCCTATGAGCGTAAGTGCGATTTCGCCCTTCTAAATTTTTGCTAGTTTGGGGATGAGTTAGAGATGCTGCCATAAATACTATATCATTATCAAATTCGCTTGGCTGGCTTTGAAAAAACTCACTAGTCTTCTCTACTCTCTCCATCGTAGTGACAAAATCAGGCTTAATACCATGTAGCTTTAAGACATGATAAGATGCATCTGGGATAAGGATTAATGCGTGTGGGGCAACCTTTTTTAAAAGCTCAATCTGTTTATTTAAACTAGGACCGGTAGATGCGATGATGGCGGTTTTATTTTTGCTAATATTAAGATCAATTATATCTTTTAGTTGTAAGCTACTATATACATTTGGTAAATTATATATAACATGCTTGATCCCTAGTAGATTATCATATGCGTCATTGCCGGAATTTAAGATAACTTTAGATGATGATTCTATGATTTTTTGGTTAATTTTTTGAGCTATATCGCCATAATTTTTCGCATAATAATCGCTATATATATGAAAATTATAATTTCTAATATTAGCTATAACCGCTTCAAAATGACAAATAAGCTCTATCTGCCCATCCCTAAAATAGCTTGGATGAGCCACAATAAATCTCTCATGAAATATATCAGCACCAAAATCACAAAGATTAAATGCGATAAATATAATCTCAATCTCTGGCTCAAATACAATGATCTTTTCATGAGTTTGATTTTGTAGCAATTTAGCATAGAAGTTACCATTACCAAGACCAAAGAAAAATAGCGATGGATAAAGAGCGTATTTGGCTTTAAACTCATCCAACATTGCCTTAGTATGTTCAGCTGGAGACTTGGCATAAATAGGCTCTTTTAGCTCTGTGTTAATGATATTTATATCCAAATTTGTCTTACCGGCAAATACATCAAATTTCCTATTAGTCTCTAAATCATAAACCGCCTTAGCTAATCTAAAATTTATAGCACTCAACGCTACAATATTTTTAGTAAAAATTGATGGTGTAGGCTCGCTTTTGATTCTTGCTTCTAGGATCTTTTGAAACTCTTGAAAATCCCTAGCTTCAATATCTTTATCATAATCTTGCATATATATCCTTTGCTTTTTTGTATTATACTAAATTTAATCTTAAGTATTCTAAGGATAGATTTAAGAAAACTAAATTTCAAAAGTTATTCACCGCTTTTTCACAATGTGAAAATCTCATCAAAATACCATAAATTCACACTTTAAGCTTAAAGTATTGATAAATTTGATTTATCTTATTTTAAGCATAATTGTGAATTTAAATAAAATTATGTGAATAAAGCGAATTTAACCTTCGAAAGTTACACTCTCTACGGGATAATTTTCATGTTTTTCTACAAAGCGGGTAAAGGTTGGCTGAAATACTAGCTCTATCGTGCCTGTTGGGCCATTTCTATTTTTACCGATTATTATCTCTGCGCTCTCTTCTAGCTTATTTTTTTTAAATTGCGATTTATACTCTTTGCCTTCTAGCTTGGCTTTTTGCTCTTTTTCTTTCTCTTCTTGTTCTAAATATACTTCATTTCTATATACAAAGAGTATAGTATCAGCGTCTTGTTCTATCGCTCCTGATTCTCTTAAATCGCTTAACATTGGTCGTTTGTTTGCTCTTGATTCTAAGCTTCTATTGAGCTGAGAAAGTGCCACGACAGGCAAATTTAACTCCCTAGCTAAGAGCTTTAATCCCCTTGAAATCTCTGCGATTTGCAAGTGCCTATCGCTATATGCTGATGAGTTTGTCATCAAACCTATATAATCTATTACGCATAATTTTATCTCTGGGTGTGAGCTTTTGAGCTTTCTCATTTGTGTTCTGACTTGATGGATTGTAGCGTTGCCACTATCATAGACAAAGAGCTTTTTCCCGCTCATTGCATCACAAGCGCTATTTAGCCTTTCTATCTCATCATTATCCATATCAGATGCCATGATATTTTGTAAAGCAATAGATGTTTTAGCACTTAGCATTCTTAGCATTAATTGAGTTGCTGGCATCTCTAAAGAGAAAAATACCACACCTAAATTCTGATCTAAAACCTTTTGGACTAAGTTCAAAACAAAAGCCGTCTTACCCATCCCCGGTCTAGCTGCGATCACTACTAAATCGCCATCTTTAAACCCTTTTGTCCTTTCATTTAATCCCCTAAATCCAGTATCCAATCCCACAACTTCATGATCTTTGGCTAATTTTTGTTTATTTAGCTCCTCAACTAGCTCAATTATAATATCTTTGGCATTTTTAACAACTCCATTGCTAGTGCCATCTACAAGTGCATAGATCTCACTACTAATATCATCTACCATATCACGGCCAAGCTTATTTTCATTTACCTTAGATGGAATTTGATTTGCTACTTTGACTAGCGATCTTTTGATTGAAAATTCTTTAAGTTCTGTGGCGTATTTTTTGATATCTAGGATTGAATTTGTAGTTAAAACGCTATTAAAAACCTCTTCATTAAATTTAATCCCCAAATGCTTTTTAACAAAGGCTATATCTACTGGATCATCACTATTTAAGCAACTTTGCATAGCTGCAAATATATCTTCATGAGCTTTTAAATAGAAATCTTTTGGGCTGATAATATCATAAATTTCACCCAAATTATCTTGCTCAAATAGTATCGCACTCAATATCGAGCGCTCCATATCCAAATCATATAAATTCGAGCTTATATTATCCATTTCTAGCCTTCAATTCATCATCAATCTCTTCTAAAAACCTATCTACCAATTGTGATTCAGGCAGTCTAGCTACCACCTCTCCATGACGCATTATAAGCCCATTTCCCTTGCCAAAAGCGATAGCCACATCGGCTCCTTTGGCCTCTCCAATAGCATTTACTATACAGCCCATTACGCTTATATTTAATGGTGCGGTTATGTGAGCGGTCTTCTCTTCTACTATCTTTATAGCGCTTACTAAATCGCTTTGGAGCCTACCACATGTAGGACATGAGATGATATTTAATCCACTTTTTTGGACTCCGCTATCTTGTAAAATTGCCTTAGCTACTCTAATCTCCTCTTCAAGCTCTCCTGTGATACTAACTCTCATAGTATCACCGATCCCCTCCATCAAAAGCCCACCAAGCGCTATAGCTGATTTTATCGTAGCGTGAAATGTCGTTCCAGCTTCTGTAACCCCTAAATGGAATGGATAATCCACCATTGGACGCAACGCTCTATATGCTGCCATTGTGTTTGCCGTATCACTGCTTTTTAAACTCACAGCAATATCTCTAAAATCAAAATCTTCTAAAAGCTTAATATTATACAAAGCACTCTCCACCATAGCTTTGACGCTTCTGCCATATTTTTGCTCAAACTGCTCTTCTAAGCTACCGCTATTTACACCAATTCTTATAGGCAAATTTCGCTCTTTACAAGCATTTACCACCTTTTTAATCTTCTCTTTACCACCGATATTACCCGGATTTATCCTAATAGCATCTACAAATTCAGCCACAGCCAAGGCATAAAGATGGTTAAAGTGTATATCAGCCACGATCGGCAGTGGGCTATCTTTTTTAACCTGCCTAAGCCCTTCTATATCATCTTTATTAAAGACAGCACACCGCACTATATCGCACCCCGCAAAATATAAGCGGTTAATCTGCTCTAAAGTACCAGCTACATCTCTTGTTTTAGAAAATGTCATTGACTGAACACTGATAGGAGCGTCGCCACCTATCTTTACACTGCCTACTTGAATTTGTCTTGTTTTGTATCTTTGCATTATCATCACTCAAATAAATTTTAAAGCCATAAGTCTATCTAAAATTTAATAAAAATATTGTAAAATACCAAATTAAAATAGCAAATTTAAGGAAATTAATGCGAAAAATCATAGCCCAAATTCTCATCTTTACAGCCATATATATGGCTATCTTTGCTCTTATGAGAGCGGTGATGCTATATAACCTAATTGAGCGTGATATTGATGATTGGGGGGGGGTATTTTGGCATGGGCTTGGGCATGATATGCGGACTTTTAGTGCTATATTTTTGCCTATATTTTTATGTGGATTTCTTAGCTATTTGGGTGGATTTATCAGATTAAATTTAGCCAAATTTTATCAAATTATCTCTAGCATTTATATAGCCATTGTGTCATTTATCGTGGCTATTTTCGCATTTATCAACTACTACTATTATCAAATTTATCAAAATAAGATTGATATGTTTATATTTGGGCTTAAAGATGATGATACCTTGGCTTTATTATCCATTATTTATAGAGATTATCCGGTGGTTTTGATAGTTATATCTGCGGTGGTTTTCGCTATTTTTTCTATATATTTAAATAAAAAAATTTTAAATCTCAAATTCCCTAAAAACACCAAACCGCTTTGGGTATTGATAATTTGTAATATCATCTTGATTTATGGATATATCGTTGCTTTAAGAGGACATGTAAGCTATAACGCACTTAGAGCCTCTACATATCAATTTAGCACATTTAAGCCATTTAATGAAATCTCTACTAATCCTATTATGGCACTATCTTGGGCGATAAAAGAGTATAAAAATCAAGCCAATTTCCCATCTGTAAAGATGAGTAGAATCAAAGAGTTTGAAAAGAGCTTATTTCCACTATTTAACACAACTTCTCAAAATCCAAATCACGCTAAAATGCATATACATTTTAACCTTATGGAGAGTTTTGGGCTTGGGTTATTACAAGAGGATGAGAGATTAGAAAAGCTTCTTTTAGGCTCATTATATAGCCATTTTCAAAGCGATTTTGTATTCAAAAGATTTTTGCCATCAACTAACGGGACAATAGATAGCTTAAATAGAATACTATTTCAAAGCCCTATAATCAATCTCACAAGTAGCAAATTTCAAAAGACTAAGCTACCTTTATCAGTTATTGATATCTATAAAAAAGCTGGCTATAGAGTGGTTTTTGCTTATGCGGGGAATTCTGCTTGGTATAATATAAATTACTTTTTAAAAGCTCAAGGCGTAGATGATATAGTAGATGAAACAATACTTATAAACCAATATCCAACCGCAAATACCTCTAAACACCCTTACGGAATCAAAGATGAGTATATGTATAATAAGATTTACGAGATCTTAGATAACGCCACAACCCCAACACTCATAATATCGCTTACCATATCTAATCACCCACCATATCTACACAATGACAAAAGCCAATTAAATTTAGATCTAAATAGCTCTGAGATTGATAGATATGCTACTGACTATAAAGCACTTTTGAGTGCCTATAAATATGCTAATAACGCCTTTGGAGAGTATCTAAACAATATCAAAAATAGTAAATTTAAAGATAATATCATAGTAGCTGCTTCAGGCGATCATGCTAATAGAGAGTATAAATTTGATTATAAAAATGAGATAGCTTTTGGGATTAGTGTGCCATTTTATCTATATATACCACAAAATTTACAAAATAATATCTATTATGACAAAGATAGAATCGGCTCGCACAAAGATATATTTCCAACTCTATACAATCTTAGTTTAAATGAGACAAAATACCTAAATATAGGTGGTAAAAATATGCTCTCTAAGCCTAGTGATGAGAGATTTGAGTTTGCTATGCATATAAATGTTTGGGCCGATAGTGATGGAATTTATCCAAATTTTAATAACTCTAAATATAAATTTCAAAACTCCCAAACGCTAAAAAACAGCGATGAAGCGTTTAAACCAAGCGATAATAAGGCTAAATTTCACAAGCTTTATGAAGATTATATCTATCACGCATTAGCTTTGCGACTTGGGCTTGTAGAGTAAATGGGCGTTGTAGGATTTAAAGAGTGATTGAATTTAAAGATTAAATTTAAAAGTGATAAATCTATTTAGATTAAATTCTAACTAAATTTTAAATAATTTAAGTTAAATAGCTAAGCCCTATCAAAATTATAGGGCTTAGATTTTAAGCGAGTATAATTAATCTTCTAATTTATAATTATCAATTAGATTGAAATTTAGATATTTATAAATTTCAGCTTCTTTACCAGCAAGTTTAGCTGGGACAATTTTCATATACTCTTCTACACTTGGAAGTCTTCCTAGCATAGCACACACCGCTGCAAGCTCAGCAGAACCTAGATAAACTTGAGCGCCCATACCCATACGATTATCAAAGTTTCTTGTAGAGGTTGAGAATACTATAGCATTATCAGCGACTCTAGCTTGGTTACCCATACATAGTGAGCATCCTGGTACCTCTGTCCTAGCACCGACTGCACCAAATAGTGAGTATCTACCCTCGGCTCTTAATTGGGCTTCATCCATTTTTGTAGGTGGAACAACCCATAATCTAGTAGGCACTTGACCTTCGCCTTTTAAGACTTCGCTTAAAGCTCTATAATGGCCGATATTTGTCATACAGCTACCTACGAAAACTTCATCTATATTTTTAGGGCGTTTTGGATCATTTAGAATTTCACTTAGAGTAGCCACATCATCTGGGTCATTTGGACACGCCAAAATCGGTTCAGTGATCTCATCCATATTGATCTCAATTATAGTGTGGTATTTCGCATTTTTATCAGCTTGTAATAGCTCTGGATTTTCTAGCCATTTTTTCATCTTATCACGGCGACGAGCTAAAGTTTTATCACTGCCATATCCTGCTTCTATCATAGCGTCAATTAGGGTTATATTGGATTTTAGATACTCTATTACAGGCTCTTTATTTAGAGCGATAGCACATGCTGCGGCACTTCTTTCAGCACTTGCGTCGCTTAATTCAAATGCTTGTTCTACTTTAAGATCTGGTAAGCCTTCAATCTCAAGCACTTTACCGGCAAATACATTTATTTTGCCTTTTTTCTCTACTGTTAAAAGACCTTTTTTGATAGCGTAATATGGGATAGCATTTACTAGATCTCTTAGAGTTATGCCCGGTTGCATCTTACCGCTAAATCTTACCAAAACTGACTCTGGCATATTTAATGGCATTGAGCCTAAAACCGCCGCAAAAGCCACTAGACCACTACCTGCTGGGAAGCTTATACCGATAGGGAAACGAGTATGAGAGTCCCCACCTGTTCCTACTGAATCAGGTAAAACCATTCTATTTAACCATGAGTGAATAACGCCATCACCTGGTTTTAAGCTCACACCACCACGACTAATCATAAAATCTGGTAAAGTTTTATGCATTAAAGCGTCTGTTGGTTTTGGATAAGCTGCTGTGTGACAGAAGCTTTGTAATACAAAATCAGCTGAAAATCCAAGACTTGCAAGCTCTTTTATCTCATCTCTTGTCATTGGACCTGTTGTATCTTGGCTACCTACTGTTAGAGTGATAGGCTCTACATACATACCTGGGCGAACACCATCTAAGCCACAAGCACGGCCGACCATTTTTTGTGCTAGAGTGTAACCTGCGCTATCATCACTTGCTGGTTGTGCTGGTTTAGTAAAGATATCTTCACTACCTAAATCTAACTCTGCCCTAGCCTTAGCACATAGGCTTCTAGCTATGATTAGTGGAATTCTACCACCGGCTTTTACTTCATCTTTTAGAGTATTTGGCTCAAGTTTGAAAGTTTTTATCACTTTACCATCTTTTACTATTTCGCCTTTGTGTGGGTAAATTTCAATCTCATCACCGGTTTCTAAGCCATCTACATTTACAATAATTGGTAAAGCACCACTATCTTCAGCAGTGTTAAAGAATATTGGAGCGATAATGCTACCTAGGATTACGCCACCTGTTTTTTTGTTTGGAATTCCTGGAATTTCACGACCTATATGCCATTGAATTGAGTTGATACCGCTCTTTCTTGAGCTACCTGTTCCAACTACATCACCTACATAGACAACTTCACGACCGCTTTTTTTAAGCTCGGCAATTTTTTCTAAACTACCTGGTTGGCGTTTCATTAACATAGCATTTGCGTGAAGTGGTATATCTGAGCGGCTAAATGCCTCACTAGCTGGACTTAGATCATCAGTATTAGTCTCGCCTGGGACTTTAAATACTATAGCCTCGATCTTTTCAGGGATATCATCTCTAGATTTAAACCACTCAGCATTTGCCCAACTTTTGATAACTTCAGCAGCAAATTTGTTTCCCTCTTTAGCAAGGTGTGCTACATCATTGAAGTAATCATGAACAAAAATTGTATTTTTTAATACATCAGCTGCAGCTTTTGCTACACTCTCATCACTACTTCTAAGAGTAGCCACAAGCACTATAACGCTATATCCGCCAAGCATTGGCTCAAGCATTTTTACAGCATCAATTTTGCTAATCAAACTACAATTTAAGCCGTGATTTATAATCTCATTTAAAAACTCAGCTTTAACCTTAGCTGCGTCATCAACGCCTGGATTGACACGATTTGCTAACAAATCAACAAGTTCAGCACTAGCAGATGATTTAAGTAATTCGCATACCTCTTTTGTCTGCTCTTTAGTAAGTGGAAGTGGTGGAATACCAAGTTTTGCGCGTTCATCTTTGGCGCTATTGTATTGTTCAAAAAAGCCCATTTTCATCCTTTAAAAAAAATTTTTGATTATTCTACCAAAAAAAATAAAAATTTAGTAGTAAAAAATAACTTAGATTTTATCTTTTAGTATATTTTAAATTTTCTAGATATAAAAATTTAAATTAAGATAAATTAGCTATTAAATTTATACAAATTTAATAGCTAATTTTAAGATTACATGCGTGAGCGAAGTCCGATATTTTTGTATTGTTCAATCTCACTAATGTAGTCAAAATTTGATTTATCAAGCTCATTTGTCATATATGAGATTAGTTTGGCATCTGATTTTTTATGTCCTGCCACAAGTGAAACAAATTTAAGATACGCAATCGCATTAGATGGAACACGGCCATTTGTTTTAGGCGGAAATGGAAATTTCTTGACAAAATACAAAACCGCTTTTGCTATCTCTTCTTTGCTTGATTTTTTATCTGAAACAATGATGATAAGATCTTCTAATGTGATATTAGAATCATTGTTAGTTTGTGTTGGTGGTGCTTTTTGGGGTTTTTTCTCTTTTTTCAAAGATTTAACAACTATAACCCCTACAATACCCAAAACGATGGCCACAATGACCATCGCAATAAATACAAAATTCTCATTAAATATAATGCTCTCGTTCAACAGATCCTCCTAAGCAAACTATAATCTAACACTATACCTTCTATTGCGATAAGCAAGCAAACTTACAATAATCATCACAAGCACGCCAATCCAAACGAAATTTGGCACAGGCACAGCGTCACCAGCCGCATAACTATGCATACCAACTAAATAGAAATTCACTCCAAAATAGGTCATTATAATCGCACTATAAGCAAACATAGATGCCACAGCGAAGGCGTATTGTGAATTTACTTTTGGTATAAATCTCATATGAACTACAGCCGCATAGACTAAAATGCTAACCAAAGCCCAAGTCTCCTTGCTATCCCAGCCCCAGTATCTTCCCCAACTCTCATTAGCCCAGACACCGCCTAAGAAGTTACCTACAACAAGCAAGCTAAGACCTAAAATCATCGCCATTTCATTGATTCTAGTAGCTTCAATTATATTTCTAGTAAGCTCTTTATTCTCATTTTTGCCTTGAAGTGCAAATAAAACCAAAGTAAATAGCCCAAGAAGAGCGCAAAGCCCTAAAAATCCATAACTAGCTGTTATTACACTTACATGGATTGTAAGCCAATAACTTTTTAAAACCGGCACTAAATTTGTAATTTGTGGATCTAGCCAACTAAGATGAGCTACAAATAGAGTAACTCCGGCTAAAATAGATGTCAAAGCTAGTGATATAGCCGAACTTCTAGCAAACATTGTCCCGCTAAATGCCAAACACCAAGCGATAAATACCAAGCTCTCATATCCATCACTCCAAGGCGCATGCTCTGCGATATACCATCTAAGTCCCATACCGATAGTGTGAGCGATAAATGCTAAGATATTGACCCAATAGGCAATTTTAAAGATTAAATTTATCCTAACTCTAGGGCGTAGCATTTTGACAAATACCACCGCTAAAAGCGTCAAACCAGCTAAGAGATAAACAGGGGTTAAATTTTGAAATATTTTATATTTATTAAATAATAATTCCAAACTCACTCTATCACTAGTAGGCATTACAGATGAGCCAAATTCAGCTTGATAAGCTTTGATAGCTTCTATGGCTTCATCAGCTTTACTCCAATCTCCACTATCTTGAGATTCTAAAACAGCAGTGAAGTATCTTTGTAACATTATAGCGACATTTGAAGCTTCTTCACCGCTAAGCTCCATAAGTGCCCCACCTGGGCTTAGCCAAGTGTTGTTAAAATCATCAATTTTAGGTATTACTCTAAACATCTCGCCTATAAATACCATATAAAGAATATTTAACTTCTCATCAGCTTTTAAGACATCTTTATCAAAAAGCCCCCTTGTAGCTGGCGCTTTGCGATTAGCAAGTTCTGTGAATTTAATCAATTTATACTCGATTTGACCATCTTTATTAGGGCCAAAGAAATCATCAAAACTAGCATATTTTTGACTTTTTGGAATTCCTAAAATCTTCTTTAACTCATCATCGCTAATTTTGATTATCGGCACTGATCGCCAACTCTCTGAATTTGCCATCATAGATAAAAATACAGCATTAGGATTCATAGATTGAAACTTATCACTGCGATAAATTTTATTTAAAATTTCATGTGCCATTGTATCAAAAGGCTTCATTCTACCATCTGGACCTTGGATAATTAGAGTTGATACCTTATCAAGATGGCTTTGCGGGATTTGTGGCATTGATAGAGCGTAACTTTTATTAGCCCCAAAAATCGCTATCCCAGCAACCAAAATAGCACAGATTGCTTTGGTATTTGCTTCATTGACAGCCTTAGCAAGTTTTCTAAATCTAGAATTTGGATTAAAGATATTTAATAAAAGTCCTAAAGTTAATAAGAAATATCCAATATATGTAGGCCATTTGCCCGGATCGCTATTGACTGATAAGATAGTACCACCTTCATCAGCATCATAGCTACTTTGGAAAAATCTATACCCCTTATAATCCAGCACATTATTCATATAAATTCTATAATCCATCTTAAAATCCCCATCTTCTACGACTACATCACTGCTATAACTCATTGGTGAGTTTGATCCAGGATATCTAGCTAACTCAAAATCTTTTAGATAGATACTAAATGGCAAGGTTATAGCCATCGGTGACCACGCTACATAGAATTTCTGTCCGCCGACCTCCACTGCTTCAGGCGGGTAATTGCTCAATATCGCAACATCTTTGCTATCGTTATTATAGCTTAGGGTTGCTATGATAGTATCTGCTCCAACTACATTTTCGCCGGCTTTTTTCACACCTTTTATAGCACTTACCTTCATCGTTCTAGGTGCGAAATTCACACCACCAATGCTATATAATCTAAGCCCCGCAAATTCAACTTCTTTATCTTTTGGTAATTCGCCTTTACTCATATCGCTCATCACCATATAGCTTATATCTTGATTGGTTTTTATATAAAATTTACTATCTTTAATATAAATTTGGATATATTTGGATTTTGTAGGTTTGGCACCAAAGCTAAAGCTCATATCGCCAACTTCAAATTTATCCCCAAGTTTCATAGTGACTGACTCGCTATTACTTTCATCAGAAAACATAAGCTCCAAAACCGCCTCACCATTAGGACTATCGATCCAAGCTGGCGTAGCATTTGAGGTAAAATCTTTATATTTCAAAGTGGCCAATTTATCATGGATATTGAGTCTTAGATTAAAATCATTTCCAATAGTACTAGATATATACTTTGGCTCAGATACTGTGTAGGTATTATTACCATCGCTTGAGATCATTTGAATATAGCTTTGCATTGTTCTTATCTCGTTGCTACTATCGTTTTCACGGATACTCATATGCCCTTCAAAACCAAAATATCTCGTGATACCAGCACCAACTAAGATAAATAAAAAGCTTAAATGAAATATAAAAGCGGGGAGTTTTTTAAGCTTAAAAAGTTTATATTCATAGATATTATAAACTAAATTCACCCCCAAAATCAGCTGAATTAACGCAAACCATCCAGCACCATAGACCAAAGCCCAAGCAGTTTGTGTATTATAAACGCTCTCAATAATTGTCGCAGCACCACTAGCAAACGCAAAAATCAAGAAAAATACAACAGCTGAGCCCATACTAAAAAATAATTTATGAATAATACCCATAAATGCCCTCACTAAAAAAATTAGTTTGCGATTATATTAAATATAAATAAACATTTTTAAAATAATTTTTCCTTAAAATAAAATTATTTTATTACTCAAATTCGACTTGCTATCTCTTCAGCCCTAGCCAAAATCTCCTTAGCTCCTTTATTTATAAACTCATCAGCCAAAATATCGCCTGCTACCTTATAATCACTCTTATCAAAGAGCCTTTCATCTCTTAAAATTTCCTTCCCATCTGGGGTGCCTAAAATAGCCTTAACTATGATTTTATCGCCATTTAAACTAGCATTTACACCAATTGGAGCTTGACATCCGCCATTTAGTTTATGGACAAATGCCCTCTCAATAGTCGTCTCTATCACGCTTTTTTCATCATTTAAAAACTCAATAGCCTCTAAAATATCGCTTCTATCTATAGCCTCAATACCCAAAGCACCCTGTCCCATCGCTGCTATGGTATTAAGAGGTGAGATATAATTTACCTCTTTGGATAAATTCAATCTATTTATCCCTGCTACAGCAAGTATAATAGCATCAAATTCGCCATCTCTAAGCTTGGAGATTCTAGAATTTACATTTCCACGAAGTGAGATGATATCAAGATCAGGTCTAAGGGCTAGAAGTTGCATTCGCCTACGCAAGGATGTAGTGCCTATTTTAGCGTTATTTGGAAGTTCATGAAAGCTTTTAAATTTCATACTTAGCATAGCGTCACTGACATCTTCTCTGCTACACACACAAGCTAGTTTAAGGCCATTTGGAAATGTTGTAGGGACATCTTTTAGGCTATGGACTGCGATATCTGCTCTACCTTCTAACATAGCGTTTTCTAGCTCTTTAGTAAATAACCCCTTGCCACCAATCTTAGCTAATGGTGTATCTAAGATCACATCGCCTTTGGTTTTCATAGTGATAATCTCAACGCTATGCCCAAGGGCAAATAATAGATCTCTAATGTGATATGTCTGCCAAAGTGCTAAGGCACTATTTCTACTTGCGATTCTTATATTCATAATCCCTCTCCTCTATAATCTCTACATCTATTATCTCATCATCATATTTAGATTGATAGGTTTGATCACTATATTTAGTGCCACCAAATTTAGAATAAAGCTTCAATCCCAAAGCGATCAAAATCACAACTAAACCAAAAATATCGCTTAACATTCCAGGAATTATAAGAGCAAATCCTCCAATAGCTAGGCTCAAACTACCAAAAATATCTCTAATATTAAAATAATTTATATTGTTAAATAAATTTGAAAATCCATAATTAAATAACAAAATCACACCGATAATAGCACTAAGAAAAATCTCAACAAAAAAGCTCAAAAATCCAAATTCCAATATATATAAAACCACCAAAACTATCTCTAAAAATATATAAGGAAGTAAAGAAATTCTAATCATACAAGCTCTTTTAATCTAGCTAAAATATCGCTACTTGCGATCTTTTCTTTTATTAATCCATCACGGATTATTAACTCGACTTCGCCATTTGAAAGCCCCTTACCTACAACCACACCAAATGGATTACCAATCAGCTCAAAATCCGCCATCTTAACCCCAAATCTCTCATCCCTATCATCTAAAAGCACCTCTATTTGAGCATTTTCAAGGCTATTTTCAAGCTCTAGGGCGAATTTAGCTTGGGCTTCATCTTTGAAATTTGATACTATGATATGGACGCTAAATGGAGCGCACTCTTTTTTCCATACGCATCCCTTATCATCATGGCTAGACTCTATAATCACAGCTTCTAACCTACTCACTCCTATACCATAACAACCCATTATAAACGGCTTTGCCTTGCCATTTTCATCTAAAAATGTAGCATCCATCGCTGCTGAATACCTATCGCCTAATTGAAATATATGGCCGACTTCAATCCCTTTTGTAAGGCTCAATCTCCCACCATCAAGGGCTTTATCCCCATCTTTGATAGCTACTAAATCCTTAAATCTATCTTTATTGAAATTTATAATGCTTACGCCAATAGCGTGATAATCTTTTTGATTTGCTCCGCAAATCATCTCATATTCGCCATCAAGCTCACTATCAATATAGAAATTCACCCCCTCAGGTAGCCCGATTGGCCCGCAATATCCAGCTACTAATTTAGCTTCGCTAATATCCTTTTCATCAGCGTCTAATAGCTCTAATGCCCCACAAGCATTTAAGGCCTTAGTCTCTTGAAGTTCATCATCTCCCCTTAGAAAAAATATCACAACTTCGCTTCTATCTTCATATATAGCTTTTTTGATAACAGCCTTAATAGTATAAAATGGATCAACTTTAAAAAACTCACTCACACTTGCGATAGTGCTACAATTAGGCGTATGAAATTTAAGCATTCCATTGCTCTTAGGGCGCTCTAGCTCACAAGTTCGCTTAGCTCTTTTGGCCGCTTCTATATTAGCAGCGTAATCTGAGCTATCACTTATCAATATATCATCTTCGCCATTATCAGCTAATACCATAAATTCTTTACTTCCGCTTCCACCAATTGCGCCACTATCAGCTTCAACGCATCTAAAATTTAGCCCAAGTCTAGTAAAAATCTTGCTATAAGTCTCTTGCATAAGATCAAACTCACGCTTTAAATCTTCATAACTAGAATGAAAACTATAGCTATCTTTCATTATAAACTCACGACATCTCAAAAGCCCAAATCTAGGCCTTGCCTCATCTCTAAATTTTAATCCAATTTGATATAAATTCAAAGGTAGTTGCTTATAGCTATTTACTCTTCCACGCACCATATCCACCACGCTCTCTTCATGCGTTGGCCCTAAGATATAGTCATTGCCTTTTCTATCATTTAATCTTAAAAGCTCACTTCCAAATTTAAAAAATCTCCCACTTTGCTTCCATAATTCACTAGGCACGACAAAACTCATAGATACTTCATTTGCTCCAGCTTTATCCATCTCATCTCTAATGATATTTTCTATCTTTCTTAAAACCCTTTTGCCAAGTGGTAAGAAGTTATAAAGCCCACTACCAGTTTGTTGGATAAATCCAGCCCTAAGCAAAAACTGATGGCTAGGCAAGGTTGCGTCTTTTGGCGCCTCTTTTAGTGTTGGGATATATAATTTGGTAAATTTCATCTACTCTTCCTCTTTTAATTCTATTTTATCAATTTTAATATCAAATAGATACTCAAGCACACCAAGTACCTCATCGCTATTTTTATCTTTTAAACGCATAGTTGGTGTGTGTAAAAATGCCTTGAAAACTTGATGAACTAGCTTTCTAGCCTCATTTTCATCACAGCGTTTGATATAGCCTTTTTTGATCGCTTTTTCTATCTCTAATTCAGCTATATTCTTAGCTTTAAATCTAAGGGCTTTTATAGCTGGCGTGCTATTTTGTGATGAGCGCCACTTGAAAAACTCGCTAGTCATCGCACCTACGATTGCATATGCCGTGCTAGCTTGCTCTTCTCTTAGCATGATATTGCTTTTTACTATACTTTCTAAGTCATCAACAGCATAAACTGATATATTATCTCTATAACTCAAATCAATATCCCTTGGCACAGCGATATCGAAAAAATATCTATTAAACTCAACTGACTCTATAATCTCATCAGTTATTATAGGCTCATTGGCGCCCGTGGCACTAAATATGAGTTGATATCTATTGATAAGCTCTTTTAATCTGCTAAATTCAGCCACGCTAGCAAGCTCACCTAGCTCACTAGCTAAATTTTTAGCTCTATTGATATCTCTATTTACTATAATTACATTGACCTTAGAGTGAATAAGATGCTTACATGCTAAGGCACTCATCTGACCAGCACCCACTACTACAGCACTCATTCCACCTAGATTGCCATATATCTCTTTGGCTTTTGCTACTGCTACACTTGAGACTGATACGGGATTTTTGCTAATTGTCGTTGCGGCTCTAATTTTAGAAGCACATTTAAAAGCAAAATGTATAGCGTAGCTGACATTATCACCGCAATTTCCATTATCATAAGCAAATTTAAAAGCCTCTTTTAACTGACCTGCTATCTGCGTTTCGCCAATTACAAGACTATCAAGTGAGCTAGCCACGGCAAATAGATGGTGGATAGCCCCATCATCTTCATATATATCAGCCCTAAGCTCCAAAGCCTCATATGGCACAAGAGTTAAAATAGATATTGAGTTTAAAATATGCCTAACACACTCTTTTATATCAGCTACATACGCAAAAACTTCTACTCTATTACAGGTGCTTAGCACCATGGATTCTATGATTTTTTCATTGGCGCTTAATAGTCTTAATATCTCTTTTTTGCGACTCTCATCAGCAAATGATAGCTTCTCTCTGATACTAATATCTGTATTTTTATGCGTAAAGCTAATACTTATATAATGCATTAAAACTCCCTATCTATCATACTTGATACTATCTCTCTTAGACTCTCATCGCTCACTGATGATATGGCTTTATAGCCAAGCTCTTTGGCAAATTCTTTGGATTTTTCAACTATGTTAAATTCGCTAAATTTATCCTTAATCCATCTAATCTGCCCATCATCTAGATCTTTACCCCAAAGGCCTTTTAATATCTCTTTGTCATCTGCGTTTAAAGCATTATATAAAAAAATATATGGAAGAGTAGTTTTACCCTCTTTATAGTCATTAAAGGCTGGTTTGCCAAGCTTATTCTCATCTGATACAATATCCAAAATATCATCAACTATCTGAAACGCTAGGCCTAAATTTTTACCATATATAGAATACGCACTCTCGTCTAATTTGGCGATTATAGCCGCACTCCTTGCTGCTGCTTCTATCAAGACTGCCGTTTTAAGCTCTATCATTTTTAGATATTCATCTAAATTTGGGCTAAATTTACTCCCAAGATCCACATCCATCATCTCGCCAATACTAAGATCTAAAACCGCTTTTGAGATGATTTTGGCAATTTGCGGATTTAAGCTTACAATCTCATAAAAGCCCTTAGAGTATAAGATATCACCTAGCATTATTGCGTTTTTAGAGCCAAAAAGCGCATTTATACTAGGCTTACCACGCCTAATAGTAGAGTCATCTATAACATCATCGTGTAATAAACTTGCTAGATGTATAAGCTCTATCACCGCACAAAGTTTCAGTGAAATTTGATTTTCTCCGGCTATTTTTAAGATCAATTTGCTTCTTAATTTCTTGCCACTACTGATATTTTCAAACATATCAAGCGCTCTTTGGTAGCCACAATCTTTAATGAATTCATATAAAATCTTATCAACCATAACCCATCCTATCTATCTGGTATATACTCTATCTCCACTCTAGAGGTCTTATCCATTATATATGTATCAAAAACCACCGTACCATCATAACTTCTATACTCTTTGAAATTCAAATACAAATCCACGCTATCATTAAGCGGATTTTTGATAAAAGCAAGAATAGGCTGATGATACATCTCTAATCCCCTTCTAAGACTAAGCACTATCTGTCGTGGGTAATTTCTAAATTTGGTATGTACAACTAAATTTGTATTATCATAAAGCGTCCATGAAAACTCAAATTCATCACGAATCAAGTGAAGTCTATCTATCAATATCACCTTGGCTTTTTCATCTTTTTTAAGGATAAATTCCTTATGATGCGTCCATTTTGGTGCTACACCAAAAAGCATACCAACACAAAAAAACGGCAAAAACCAAAGAGCCAATCTACTCATTTTGAGTTAAAATTTTCCCTGTGATATCGATATAAATATCATTTAATCCATCTTTTATAGCTTGTGGATTTAGGGCTTTAAAGCTATCTATTTGCGTTTGAGTAATCCCGCTACTCTCAGCTAATTCTCTTAAAGCTACAAGCTCGATAAAGAGATTTTCTATCTCATTTTCTACTATATTTCGATTAGCATTATAGACTATATCAAAAAATTTATCCCGTGGCTCACCGCCAAAAATATCATCAAATATCAAATTACACTCCATAAATAAATTTAACGAATTATCTCCCTTTGCCCTTTGGCATTTGGTGGGGTTAAAACTCCATTTTGCTCTAACTGCTCTACTATACTAGCGGCTCTATTATAGCCTACTTTTAACCGCCTTTGTAAGTAGCTAATAGAGGTCTTCTCTTCACTTAAAACTATCGCTTTAGCCTCATCATAAAGCTCATCTATCTCACCACTAAACTCACCACTTCCACCGCCACTAGAGCTATCATCTTTTAAAAAGCTCTCTTGATAAACTACACTCTCTTGAGCTTTTAAAAACTCGGCTATATGATCAATCTCCTCTTCACTAGCAAATGGCGCATGTAGCCTGACTACTCCAGGGCTTCCAGGTGGTGTAAAGAGCATATCTCCACGCCCTAGCAAACTCTCTGCTCCCATCTGATCTAAGATAACCTTGCTATCGATTTTTTGCCCTACTCTATAGCTTATGCGACTTGGTAAATTCGCCTTTATAAGTCCAGTTACTACATCTACACTTGGGCGTTGTGTTGCTACTATTAGATGAATTCCACTAGCCCTAGCCATTTGAGCCAAGCGACCGATATGAAACTCCACATCCTTGCCGCTTGTCATCATAAGATCAGCCAACTCATCTATTATAACTACTATAAAAGGCAAGGTCTCACCGCCTTCTTTTTTCATTTTTTCGTTGTAGCTCTCTATATTTTTTGTGCGAGTTTGGCTCATTATCCTATATCTACGCTCCATTTCAGCAACCAAATTCGCTAAGACCGCTATGGCCTTTTTAGGCTCAGTTATAACTGGAGTTAGCAAGTGCGGTATATCATTATACATACTAAACTCAAGCATCTTAGGATCTATCATTATAAGGCGCAGAGTTTTAGGTGAATTACGATACAAAAGGCTTAAAACCATCGCATTGATCCCAACACTTTTGCCACTTCCTGTGGTTCCAGCGATTAAAAGGTGTGGTAATTTTTTAAGGTCAGTTATAAATGGATCGCCTACGATATCCTTGCCAAGTGCTAAGGTAAGCTCGCTTTTGGCATTTTTATAGATATCGCTTTGTAATATCTCTTTTAGATATATAGTCTCTATATTTTTATTTGGAATCTCTATCCCAACTACATCTTTGCCAGGGATTGGGGCTTGAATTCTAATAGTTTGAGCTTTAAGAGCCATCGCCAAATCATCTTGTAGGGTCAAAATTTTGCTTACCTTGACATGAACTGCGGGCTTAAACTCAAAAGTCGTTACCACAGGCCCAGAGTATGTTCGCACCACATCTCCATCTATCTTAAATCTTCTTAATTTATCTAATAAATCAGCGATTTTTTGGTCAATTTCAGCTTCATTTATGCTCTTACTTCGCTTCGGTGGATCCTTTAAAAAATCAAGCGTTGGTAGTTTAAAATCTTTTGGCTTTTCTATTTTGCCCTTTTCTATCTGATTTAAAAGCTCTTTATTTTCAGCCACTTCATTAAGGATAATAGCGCCACTTGGCGTAGATATCGGCTCATGAGAATCTAAATTCTCATCTAAATCATCTTTTGACTCTTGAGTAATTTGGCTATCTAAATTAGCATTTGACTGGGTATTTTGAGTTATTTCATTATCTAGGCTTTCATCTTTTAAGCTTAAAATCTCATCGCTACTTTTCTTTGAATTTATCGTAATCTCATCACTATTTTGGTTTTTAATCTTGGTAATTTTATCCACTTTTGGCTCTTTTGGCTCTTTTGTTTGGTTAAATTTAGTTTTAGTTACAAAAGCATTTTTAATCATCACATCTAATCTATCATCAAATGTAAGCCCACAAGCGATAAAAAATATCATTAAAATAAAAATAAATGTCCCAGCACTACCGATCACACTCCTAAGAGCTTCAGAGCTAAATCCGCCAATCACACCGCCAGCCATCGGCTCAAACATAGAACAAAATAGCAAAAATGAGTAAAATAGCATTATCCCACCGATGATATTCCCAGCTATTTTTAGGTTAAATTTAGCCGATTTATATAGCCCATAAACAGGATATAGCAAAATAAATGGATAAAAATATGACACATAGCCAAATAATCTTGTATTATACCAGCCCAAAACACCGCCATAACTCCCCACAAAAGAGGCATTTGGAACGATAGTCGCTACACCGATATAGACAAGCACACAGACAGCCACAACAAGCAAAATCTCTCGCAAAATCGCAAAATCCTTAATAAAAATCTGAGGATTATAGCAAAATTATGGTTATATATAGTTTAATTACATTAAATTAAATTTAAATTTACAAAACCATTTGCCTATACCGATAAGCTCTCTACATATAGTTTAGTAAGCTGATTTTGCCTATCATAGCTGAAGTTTGTAGCATGGCTTCAAATTGTAATAGATATTGTTTATAAATCAGCATACTCTCACCCAAGTCAGCACCGACAATATCAGTTTTTACACTTTCTATATTGACATAGAGCATACTAGCTCTAGTCCCTGAGCTCTCTAAGACATTGGTATATGAGCCAATTTGTGTGTGGAGTTTATTGACATGGTCTTGGATATGATCTATTCTTTTTAGAGCGCCTTGGATACCGGTAGTTCTAGCATTGTTACCATCTGGATTTCCCCTGTAGCTACCATCTCTTACAGCTTGGATCATATCATCTAAATCTTTAAATATATCCACACTTGGCTCATCGATACTAATCATATTATTAGCATTAAAATTAAATAGCGACCCTGCGACTGTGGAGTTAGCCTCTTTACCAAATTCAGGTTTATTAGCACTAAAAGTCTCAAAAATAGAAATTTCTATATTTGATACGGTTGCGCTTTTGTCTGTGATTTGCATTTGGCCTCTGTAGTTTAGCTCTACATTTACACTAGCATTAGCAGCATCTACAGCTTTATTATAAGCTTCAAATCTAGCCGTAGCATAATCTGTGTTATTAATTATAAGATCTTTTACCTTGCCTAGGGCTTCTTGTTTAACATCTCCTTGTAATGGAAAATTTAATCCGGCTACTGCTTGATCTACTGCTTGATCTATTATAGCTTCTGTAGCGGGGTCATTAACATTGGTTTTTAATCTTGTTTTAAGATCATTAGCATTATTAATTGTTACACCTGGAAATAAATTTTGATCACTTAAATTTTTTGCTACTTGATTACCTACTCTATCATCTGGCAAGTTACCCGCTGCTACCATAGCTACTATATCATTTAGCTGTTTATAGCTTATATCATCGGCTTGAGTTACTACTCCATCTGTGACCTTAGTCATTTCATTATACTTGCCTAGCATTATGTTGCCTTGATAGACTGGGCCACCTTGCGGAATTATCGGCGTTCCATCGGCGTTGGTTTCGGTGATGGTAAGTTGCGTGGCCTTAGGATCACTAGCTGAGAGCGGATCGCTAAAATCTATCTTAACTTGATAATATTTACCATTTTTAGATTTGATCTGCATTGTGATATTACTATCTTCATTATCTTGTAATCCCGCTCCGGCGACATCTTTTATCTTGGTTGCATCTGTGGCAAATTCGTTTGTGCCTTTGACTACTTGTGAGACTGAGCCTGTAAGGATATTATCATTTTTTTCAAATTGTAGTTTATTATAGTCTGTGGCGTCATTTTTGACTCCTAGTATATCATTGAAGCTACTTTTGATAAATTCAGTTAGATAAACTTTACCATTTTTGACATTCTCTTCTATCGTGGCTAAATCGCTTAAATCACTCACACTCACCCAAGAGCCATCCTTATCCCTTACATTAGTGCTAGACATATTTCTTACTTGATCTGCGTCATTTGGGTCAAATTGGGTAAAGTCATTTGCATCAATACCATTATTACCTAAATCATTTAAATTTAAAGCTGATGGGTTATTGACATTTTGGATAACGGTTGTATTATTATTTGTAGTAACTTGTAATTGATTTTGAGCATTTACACTTATAGTGTAAGTTTGATTGTTATTAATGTTTGTAGCGCTAATTTCTGTATTGCCATTAGCATCTTTTGTTGTAGTTACCTTATAATTTGCTGAAGTGGCTGGGTCGATATTAATCTCAAAGCCACCTACATTGTATTTTTCTGTCGATTTCTGTGGTGTTAGACCAAAGAGATGAAGCTCGGTCATTTGATTGCCATTTCTTATATCTTTGATCTCGATTTGACCGCTGTTATTCATCGTTACTTCTACTACTTTGTTCTTATCATCTCTATCGTTACCTAGTGCGTAACCGATATTATCTAATAAACTTTGGATTGATGAGTCTGGGGTCATAGTGATCTTAGTAGCGAAGGTAGTGCCATCTGGCTTTCTACCTTGTAAGAAAAATGTGGTATTATAATCATTGCCTAATTTATCAATGCTAAAATCATCAGTTTTAGGTGGGTTTGCTTTATTAAACTCTTCGCTTCTATAATTTTCGCCGATTAGATCCCTTAGATCATCTGTGAGTTCTACATATTTAACTGGATCATCTGGATTTTCTAATCTATTATAGTGGTTAATCAAATTTACATTTGTTGTAATAATTTTATTATAGTCATTATCCGAACCTAAAAACAAAGACTCCCCATCTATATTATACTTCGCAGTTTGACTAGTGCCGATAACGGCGCTTATAGTTTCACCATTGCCATGGTAATTGCCTAGAGTATCGATAGGCATAGTGTCAAGAGCGGTGCCTGAGAATAGGTATTGGCCATTTATAGTGGTATTAGCGATATCAATTAAATTTTGTTTAATCCCCTCTAAGTCATTAGCGATAGCATTTCTAGATGTGGCATCGTGGATATCATTAGCAGCTTGGATAAGTTTGGTTTTAAATTCAGTTAGTTTAGATACAAAGTCATTTAAAGCTTGGTCGCTATTTTTAGAAAATTCAGTCGCTTTTAAGGTGGTAGTCTCTACTTGTTTAAGCAAATTTCCCTCATACTCCAATCTAGCCGCATCTACATAGATCGCACTCCCTTCATAAGAGTGCTGGATTTTAAGCCCTGAGCTAAAGGCTTGATGGGATTGATATAAAGAGGTTGAGTTTTTTTGGTAGTTATATATATTATTGAAATTCATAAGTTGATTCGTGATACGCATTTTCTCTCTCCTTTAAGAAAATTATAAGCTAATTAAGCAAATAGCGTTCCGAATTGATATATTTGCAAGATTTAATCTTGCAAATATAGGTTTAAAATCCCAATATCTTAGTGATAATCACAAATCCAATAGCAGAGCCTATCATAGCAACAGGCAAGGTGATAATCCATGCTAATCCAATTGGTTTTAGCATTCCCCAATTAGCATTGCGATTATATAATCCAATACCAAGCACTGCTCCTATCAAAACATGAGTAGAGCTAATAGGTAATCCCATTTTAGTAGCGATTAATATAACTATACTTGCTGATAACTCAGCGCTAAATCCAGTCGTAGGCAAAATCTCTGTAAGCTTACTCCCAACCGTAGTTATAACCTCTTTACCTAAAAACCACAGCCCAACTACAAGCGCCACCCCAAATGTAACCATAGCCACAGTTGGGATAGTAGCCGTGCTATTAATAGAGCTACTTTTAAGCACATCTAATACCGCAGCAAATGGGCCAATTGCGTTTGCTATATCATTTGCCCCATGAGAAAAGGCAAATGCCGAAGCAGTAAATATCTGAAACCAACCAAAAATTCTATTTATACCCTTTTGTGGGTTATCCTTTTTCATCATATTTACGATAGAAAAACTCACCAAATAAGCCACCGTACCGATAACACACAATATCCAGATAGTCTCAATGGTGCTGAAATTCAAATTCATATGCTTTAAACCCTTAAATAATAGAGTAGATGAGATAATCATAGCAGTAATAGCGGCCAAAATAGGAATATGGAGTCTCATATATCTTATAGCGTCTATTAACTTCTCTTCTTTTTTATACTCTTTCATCCTCTCTCTAAATGGGCTACTACTAACGCCCTCTTCATCATCGCTAATAGCGATATTTCTAAGCTCTTGGATTTGCTCGGCTTCGCTTTTATTAGATAGTTCGCTTATATAATTTTCTTTGAAACTTCTCTTTTGTGCTTTTATAGCTTTGATTTGGGCTTGTAGCTCGGCACTAGGGGTGATAATCTTGGTCTTGATATATCCAAATACAATATAAGCTATCACTCCGCCCATAACCGGTGATATCACCCAGCTAAGCACTATACTACCAATTGAGCTCCATTTAACCATCTCTAAGGTATTGCCATTATTATAATATATATATCCCATCATAAGGGCTGAACCCACGATCCCGCCTACAATAGCATGAGTAGTTGATACTGGAAGTCCCTTTTTGGTAGCTATAAATAGCCAAATTCCAGCACTCATAAGAGCAGATAGCATAACAGCAGCAAAAATCATAGGATTGATATCGCCATTATTTGGTAGTATGACAATGCCACTTCTAATAGTATTTGTAACCTCCGCTCCAGCAAATACAGCGCCACTTAGCTCAAATACAGCAGCTATTATAAGTGCTTGTTTGATAGTGAGAGTCTTGGCTCCTACGCTAGTACCAAATGCGTTTGCGACATCGTTGCCACCGATATTAAACGCCATAAATAGACCAAAAACACTAGCTAAGATAAAAAGCAGTAGATGATGACCATCTATATAACCATAACCCCATAAAAAAAAGACCACCAACGAAATCGCAAAAAGCGTAGCCGCAAATACATTATCCCTACTCAAGCAAGACCCCTTATTTGATTTTTGTTATAATTTTATTTTAACTTTTTAGCCTTAAATTTTCACTGAATTTAGAGCAAATTTAATAGATTGTATATAACTTTGCGTATCGGCTTTTAGCTGATATGCGATATCAAAAGCGGTGCCGTGATCTACGCTTGTGCGGATGATTGGCAAATTTAAGCTTACATTGATAGAGCGATCGAAATATAACGCTTTTAGCGGTGCTAAACCTACATCGTGATAGAGTGCTACTAAGCGATTGGTAGATTTAAGAGCATTTGGTGTAAATGCCGCATCAGGCACAAGGGGGCCTGTGAAAATCTCCTTTTTTAAGCTTGCGTTTGTAGCTTCGATTGCCATCCTAATCTCTATCTCCTCTTTTCCGCCGATAGTTCCATTATCACTAGCGTGAGGATTAAAGCCCAAAACTCCGACTTTTTCAAATTTAGTAGAGGCATAAAAATCAAGCAAAAATCGCTTTAAGGCTTTGAATTTAATCTTTTTGCTAACGGCTTTTAAAGGCACATGATCGCTAAATAACGCCACATATAGCTCATCACACCCAAGCATCATAATCGCATCACGATTAAAATATTTGCCAAGTGCGTCCGTATGCCCTTTATATGGGATTTTGGCTCTTTTCCAACTCTCTTTATTGATAGGTAAGGTTACAAGCGCATCTGCATTGCCTTTGGCGGTGAAATTTAGAGCATTGTCAAAGCTAATAAATGAGAATTTTCCACTTTTTTTGCTTACTTTACCTGGTTTTATCTCAAAATCTACCCCGCACTCATATATATTAAAATCCTTTGGAATATCGATATTTAAGAGCTTTGAGGCACGATTTAATAAATTTGAGTTTATGAAATATAAAGGATTACAAATTTTGCTTATCTCATCATGGCTTTTTAGCGCAATCTCGATCCCAACTCCATTGATATCACCAACACTAATTGCGATTTTAGGCTTCATTGATTAGCCTTTTCATATCTTTTATAGCTTGATTTAAGCCTGTAAATACCGATCTAGCCACTATACTTTGGCCAATATTTAGCTCAAAAATCTCTGGAATTTTAGCGATATATCCTACATTTTGGTAGTTTAGCCCATGTCCGGCTGCGACATTTAAGCCTAAATTTTTAGCGAATTTCGCAGCACTTTTAAGTCTATTTAACTCAATTTCAAATATCTCTTTGATATTTTGTTTTTCTAAGGATTTAATGCTAAATTTGGTTTTAGAAAGGTTAGAAAATGCCATTAAATACGCATTAGCAAAGTTTCCAGTATGTAGCTCAATTGTGCTTACTCCTAGCTCTTTGGCTGCTTTGATATCATCTAAATTTGGATCTATAAATAGCGATACTTCAATATTAGCTTCTAGCATAGCCTTAATAGATGATGGCAATTCAGCGCTAGAGAGATTTAGACCACCTTCTGTGGTTAGCTCTTGGCGTTTTTCTGGGACTATGGTAGCTCGATTTGGCCCTAACTCCAAAACTATATCAGTAATCGCCGTCGCACACTCTAAATTCACAGCAATACTAGATAATCTAATAATATTTTTCGCATCGATATCATCTATATGTCTGCGATCTTCACGAAGATGGATAGTGATCTGATCAGCTCCTGCAAGGGTAGCAACATACATCGCATTTAATATATCTGGGTCATTTACCTTTCTAGCTTCTCTAAGTATAGCTATGTGATCGATATTTACGCCTAATTTCATCTTTATCCTTGTGAGTTTATAAAATTCTTTTGCTCTTGAAAATATGGCTTTAAGGCCTCATAAGCTAAGCCGATTTTTTGGAATTTATCTGTGTATTCTCTTTTTGTTTCTTCAGATAGCGATATCTGTCTATCTGGGTGATACATTTTAGTTAAGTTTAAATAACTAGCCCTAACAGTCTCATAATCATCACCAACATCGCACCCAAGAGTGTGAAAATGATCTTCTAAAAGCGATGCTAGCATAGAAAATCGCCGTTTATACTCTTTGGAATTTAAAGCATTAAATCTGCGTTTAAAAAGCTCAAATTCATCTTGATTATAGTTAAAATTTACTATATATTTTAAATGCTCTTTGATATTTATGATATTTGAGAGCGTATCTATATCTTTTTGGCTATGCGGAGTAAAAAATAGCCAATTTTGGCGTGGAAAATAGTCGCAATTTTTGTCATTAAATCCACGCATAAGGTATTTAGCAAATAGCTCTTCACTATTTTTAAGATCAAATAACACCCTACAATCTTCAAATTTAATATCTATATCTATCAATACTTGAAGTGAGGTTGGATTTTTGTATATTAGCTTAATATTTTTATGATGAGTTAGCCAAAACTCAACCCCGCTACCAACAGTTTTTCTATATAAATTTGCTATAAATTTAAGCAGATATTTACGCTGGATTAGCTCATTTTCACTATAAAATATAATGATTCTATCACGAGTCCCAATCACATTAGCAAAACTTTGGCGAATTTTGTAGATAAGATTTAGATATAAATCACAATCATCAGTAACAATAGTAATTGACTCTAATGTCTGTGTAATCTCCATTTCAAGTCCTATCGATTTATTTTTGGCTTTTGAAGCAAATTATGTTCCATCAAATTCAATCATCAAGCCAAACTGCTAACTCATCTAACTCGCTATAATCTTGTAAAATTTGATATGGTTTATAATCGCTTTTATACTCCAAACTCTCACAACCTTTGACATAAAATCCTAGATATATCCAAGGCAATTTATAAGATTTGGCTAATAAAATTTGATTTAAAAGTGAGTATTTCCCAAGGCTCAAATATGAATAATCCGTATCCCAAAAGCAATAAATAGAGCTAATCCCATCAAGAGTAATATCGATTAAATCAACACAAATTAGCCTATCCCCATCATAATAATCCACCTCAAAGCCAAACTCACCAGCCCCTTCAACATATACACTATAATACCTCTCATAACTCATCGGATGGAATTCCCAACCACGCTTATTTTGCATAAATTTGTGATATTTTTCATATAATTTTATATGATTATTGCTTATATGCGGACGAACGATTATAACTTCTATATTGGCTTTATTATTTTTGCTGATTACTCGCCTTAGGCTTTTGGTGAATTTGAATTTTTCAGCGTCAATTCTTAGGCTTTTACACTCACTACATCCATCGCAAATAGGCTTAGAAAAGTATTTGCCAAATCTCCTATAACCATGCTCTACCAAAGTAGAGTTATAAGCAAATGAGGCATCAAATATATATTTGTAGCTACTTCTAGATCTCTTCCCTGCTAGATACGCACACGGCGTATCTAGGGTGCTAAACTCAATCTCAGTCAAGCTTTTTAATATCCGAATATTTGATGAATTCCATAAATTCATCTCTCAATCTAGCCTCTTTATCAGCTGGGGTCTCTTCATCACTAGTAAAAATATCTTTGAATTCATCTCTATTTGGATTTGGTTTTGGTTTTGGTTTTGGCGGTTGTTGCTCTTTTAGCATATTGCCTTTTATCTCTTTTAAACTATCTAAAAAATCCATATTTTACCCATTTTCTCTGCTAGATTTAACCTTTTGGATCGCCGCTGCTATGGCTGCGATTACTTCTTCTTTATTCTCTTGGTTGCTATCGTGGGTATTTTCTAAGATATCTTGAAGTCTCTCTTCTATATAGCTAGTATCGAAAAATCCGCGTCTAAAATGTCTTCTTTTAGATATCGCAAGCAAGAAAGGCAGCGTAGTCCTAACCCCTTCAATAGTAAATTCATCCAATGCTCTCTCAAGCTTACTAACCGCTAAATCATAGCTTCTAGCCTTGACAATAAGCTTAGCTACAAGTGAATCATAAAATGGCGGTATAGAGTATCCTTGATACATATGGCTATCCACCCTCACGCCTGGCCCCAAAGCTGGGAAATAGCCTGTGATTTTACCTGGGCTTGGAGTGAAATTTTTCCATACATTTTCAGCGGTAATCCTAGCTTCTATCGCCACGCCTTGTGGTTTAACTTCGGTTTGTTCTATATCTAGTATCTCGCCTGAAGCAATGCGAATTTGCCTAGAGATTAGATCAACTCCTACTATCTCTTCGGTTACGCCGTGTTCGACTTGAATTCTAGTATTCATCTCCATAAAATAGAAGTTATTATAATCATCTAATAAAAACTCAATTGTCCCCGCATTAGTATATCCAACAGCCTTAGCCGCCGCAACCGCTGCTACACCCATTCTTTTACGCAAATCCTCGCTGATAGTAGGACAAGGCGCTATCTCAATAACCTTTTGGTGGCGTCTTTGGATAGAGCAATCTCGCTCACAAAGGTGGATTAGATTGCCATAATTATCACCTAGAATTTGAAACTCAATATGTCTAGGCTTGACAATGAGTTTTTCCATAAAGACCTCATCGTTATTAAAAAACGCCTTAGCTTCTCTTTTACAACTCTCATAGCTACTTTCTAAATCCGCTGGATCCCACACCTCTCTAATGCCACGACCACCGCCGCCGCCACTAGCTTTTAATATAACTGGATAGCCGATTTTTTCAGCTTCTAATTTTATGGTTTCTATGCTCTCTTTATTTAGTGCTTCAGTCCCTGGTACGACTGGGATACCATTTTTATGCATTAAATTTCTAGCAATATTTTTATTTCCCATTTTTAAAATTACTTCAGATTTTGGCCCTATAAATGTCAGCCCCGCATCTTCTACCATCTTAGCAAATTCATAATTTTCACTTAAAAATCCATAACCCGGATGTATCGCATCTGCGCCACACGCCTTAGCCACTTCGACAATTCTAGTAGCGTCCAAATATCCTTTTATCGGATCTTTACCAATCTCATATGCCTCATCAGCGACTTTGACATGTAAAGAGTCTTTATCAGGTTCAGTATAGATAGCTACATTTTTGATATGTAAATCTTTACACGCTCTAACGATTCTAACAGCTATTTCGCCACGATTGGCAATTAAAATTTTATATATCATAAAGTTACCCTTTTAAAAATTTTAATCAATTCTAGCTAAATTTGGTTATTTTTTAGCTAAAAATAGAAAAATAAATTTAAATTTTAATAATGCTTTGTATCAAAATACCAAATTCACCCTAAATCACCACGCTACTAGGGATATTAACAATCCTATCAACTAGATATTTGGCATTTTTATTTTCATCTTTTATAGAGTCTTTATAAATTTCTAACTCACTTAGCAATCTCCACGCCGGTCGCATCATAACAGATCTTTCATTAGCATATTTTAGTAGCTCATCACGGCTTTTTCTATCATCCATGATAACTCCCATAAGCCAGTAATTACTAAGGCAATCCACAGGCTCACTAATAAATTTAACCCCAATACTATCAAAAAATTTCGCATATCTTTTGGCTAAATCTCGCTTTTTGCTTAGAAATAAATTCAAATTCTCCAATTGAGCCTTCAATAAAGCAGCGTTTAAATTTGGCATTCTATAATTATATGCGATATAATCGTGATTATACTCATATGGATGCGGGATTTTGGCGGTGGTGCTTAGGTGTCTAGCTAGTTTAGCTACATTCTCATCATCGCTTATTAACATACCGCCACCACCGCTTGTAGCTATCTTATTACCATTAAAAGAAAATACCCCCGCAAGGCCAAATCTCCCACTATGAGTGCCCTTATACACACTACCTAAGCTTTCAGCACTATCTTCAACTAAATTTATCCCCCAAATATCGCAAATTTGAGCTATTTCATCTATCTTACACATCATACCAAATGTATGCATAGGCACGCAAGCTGATATAAATTTCTTACTAATTTTATTGTAGCATTTGCCATCTTTTTTGATACAATTTTTATCTAAAAATTTACTCAAACTATATGGGCTCATCCCCATTGTATCCATATCCACATCGACAAAAATAGCCCTAGCCCCAGTATAACTAATCGCATTTGCCGTAGCCACAAAGCTCAAAGGCTGCGTTATCACCTCATCATCAGCCCCCACTCCAGCACATATCAACGCTATATGTAGTGCCGCTGTGCCACTACACATAGCCACAGCATATTTAGCTCCTGTTATCCTAGCCATATCTCTTTCTACACCTACTACAAACTCCCCCACACTAGAGACAAATCCACTATCAATACACTGCTTTAAATACTCTATCTCATTACCTATAAATCGTGGTTCATGTAAGGCGATATTTTGCGTTTTATACTCATTTTGGATAAACTCAACTATCTTTTGATTACATTTTTCCATCTAGATATCTACCTTTTTCTATATGATTAAACTCCGGTAAAACTCTCATAAATTCTGCCAAAATCGCATTTTTATCAAATTTCAAATTACCCATCATATCTTTTATATTTAGCTCAAATTCACGCAATCTATCGCTATTTATATCCATATCATTTTCTATCACGCCAATACTTTCAAATTTATCCAAATTCAATCTCTCATCACCGGTATAAAACTCCTCATAATCCTTCTCCCCAGTCGTATCACTACCGCTAAATAGACAGGCCCAACGGCCGATTTTGGCTAGCTCTTTAGCCTTTGCTCTAGCTTCATTCTCATCTTGACAGATATATGGTTCATACCCTTTAAATCTTAGATATTTCACCGCTATATCACTAAATTTAATCAAATTTAACTTCTCATCCAATTTAGGAAAAAATATCTCCCTATTACCCCCAAATATCGCACTCAATAAGCATAGCTCCCCACTCTCTTTAGGCGTGATGAAGTATCTGCGGACATCATTTGGCGCTACTATTGGCTGAATTTTCTTGATTCTTTGTTCAAATCCATAGAGCAAACTCCCATCGCTAAAAGCCACATTAGCAAATCTAGCCATACTAACAGGCGTTAAGCTTGAACGCATGAAAGCAAACATCTCCATAATTCTCTTACTAGCACCCATCATATTAACAGGATTAGCCGCCTTATCACTACTAACAGTAAAATAGCGCTTTGATCGCTTCATAATCTCATCGCTATTAAATATATTTGTTTGGATTAATCTCATTAGAGTATATGGGTCTTTTTCGCTTCTTACATGCTTTAAAGCACTTAAATTCAGCACATAATCATACTCTTTAGAATCTATAAGCTTAGCAAATATCTGCGATCCAGCATCAATAGCATATGTAGCAAACTCACCACCGATATAGCCATAGCTACTTCTGATATCACGCACCAATTCTACTAGATTATTTTCACTGATATCTACTACATCAAGCAGCTTTGGCTCTCTAGCAAAAATCTCTTTTACCACCGCTTGACCGATACTCCCAGCACCACCCACTACTAGGAATTTTGATCTATTTATAATATCTTTTAAATCACTATTTAAATTCTCTATATCCAAGCCAAAAAGCGGCTCATCTCTACCTATAAGTTTTAATATATCCATTGCTAACTCTTTTTAATTTTATCTCTTAATTATAGCCGAATTTAAAAAATTTAAGAATACAAGATACTCTACCCCCAGTCTCCTAGGGGTAAAAAGGACTTGTAAAGTTTAATGAGTTTTGTGCGAGTTGATTACAAAACTCTACTAACGACCGCACACCGCAAGCAGAGTTGAATTCGAAATTCTAAGTATCATATAAACATAAAGCCATATAAAGCAAAGATTAAATTCAAATAACTGCTTTATAGGCTTAGCTACTTTATTGTAGTAGCTTTAAGATATTTTGTTGAACTGCGTTAGCTTGGCTCATGGCGTAGCTACCACTTTGAGCTAGGATATTGTATTTAGAGAATGTCGCACTCTCACTAGCAAAATCCACATCCCTTATCTGACTTTCAGCCGATTTGACATTGACTTGGGTAACTGTGATGTTATTTATCGTTGCGATCAATTGATTTTGGACTGAACCAAGATCAGCTCTAATCTTATCTAGTGATTTTCTAGCTGATTCAGCCACATCCACCATAGCTTGAGCACCACCATAGCTATTTACCCCGCCAGCTTGATCGCCCCATCCAGCAGCATTTGAGGCACCACCATCGAAAAATCCCATTGCCTTAGCTAGAGTTGAGCTAATTGTGCCTGAATTCATATATTTCAAATTCACACTAGCTTGATTATAAGTTACTGAAGCAACAGAAGCCTCTGTAATAGGAGCTGCGGACATACCTGATATAATAGATAAATTATTTAAACCTATTTTAATATCCCTAGCATCTTGGCGAACAAAAGTCATTTGACCTAAAAGCACCGCACCACCATCAGAATATGCAAGGCTTGTTCCGGCAGAATAACCGCCCATGAAGCTCGCACCAGATAATATGTTTATTCTAATAGCTCTACCATCCTTAGCCGCTAAAACCAGATGGCCATTTTGTAAGCTAGCTTCTACGCCGGTTTCATCTTTTTTAGCGTTGATTGCTCCTATTAATACATTATCGCTATCATTAGCTTTTACAGCGATATCACCTATAGTAATTCCATTTATAATAAGATTTTTGATAGACCCAGCAGATACAGCGTTACTAAAAACTTGGGTATTATTTACATTTACCTTTACACCAGTTAAATCGCTTACGCCGTTCATCATTTCGGCTACAGCTTTGTAGCCTTCTTTTTTAAATGCTTCATTATCTATTTTTTGAAATTCATAACCGCCAGGGTAACCATCAATACCACTTAATTTTACGATAGCACCAGAAAGCGTTGAAATTGTAGAAAATCTAGCATTATTCGTAGTCTCAAACCTAGTATGCCCAATTGTATTTGAGTTTGTAGCACCTATGCTTACCTTAGCTGTTTCATTACTATAAGCACCTATTTGGAAGTTTTTATTAGAGAAGTTACCATTTAAGAGTTGTTGGCCATTAAAGCTTGTAGTAGTAGCTATCATATCTAGCTCTTCAAGAAGTCTTGAGATATCATTTTGAAGAGCTCTTCTAGAATCACTATTTTGACCATCTTGGGCTGCTTGGATAGCTTTGGTTTTAATAGTATCTAGTATTTTAATCTGTTCATCCATAGCTTTATCAGCTGTTTGGATGATACCTACAGCGTCATTTGCGTTTGAGATAGCTTGACCTAATGAGTTGGCTTGGCTACGCAAACTATCAGCGATCGACATACCAGAGGCATCATCGGCTGCTGTTTGGATCCTAAGACCAGAGCTAAGGCGACCAAGAGAATTGGTAAGCGCCCTATCATTTACTACAGAGTTAGCATGCGCATTTAAGGCTGCTATGTTTGTGTTAATTCTAAAACTCATCTTTAAGTCCTTTTCTTAAAAAATTAAAAGTTCGATGGGGTATAAGCAATGTGCGTTCCAAAATTTGAAATTTGTCAAAAAATTAAATTTTTATATCCAAATATATGAAAATCAAAATTGAATTTAGAGTAAATTTTAAATTATCTCATAAAATTTATATTAAAAATTTCTTAATTAAGTAAATTTTTATAGAGTTTTTGATATTATGCCAAATATTTTTTAAAAAAGGAGTATAAATGGATGCGATAAACACCCTATTTATAATGCTTTGTTCGCTATTGGTTTTGCTAATGACTCCATCACTAGCAATGTTTTATTCTGGGCTAGTTCAGGCTAAAAACGCATTAAATACTATAATGAATTGCTTCATAGTCTTTGGATTAGTATCATTTACTTGGATATTTGTTGGCTTTTCATTAGCTTATGAGGGTGACTACCTTGGTATTATAGGTGATCTTTCGGCTGCTTTTTTAAATGGCGTTAATGGCGTAAATGCCAATGGAGTCCCGCAACTTCTAAATGTGATATATCAAATGATGTTTGCCCTAATAGCAAGTGCTGTTATCACAGGATCGCTTGTTGGGCGTGTAAAGCTTAGTGTTTTAGCGATATTTTTGATCTTTTGGAGTATTTTGGTCTATGCTATTTTGGCTCATATGATCTGGGATGAGCAAGGATTTTTACTAACTCGTGGTGGGCTAGATTTCGCTGGTGGCGGTGTCGTTCATATCAGTGCGGGGACAGCTGGGTTAATCGGCGTTTTGATGGTGGGTGCTAGAAAAGAGATAGCACATATCAGTGAGCAAGCCCACTCTATACCTTATGCCTTTTTAGGTGGTATTTTGCTATTTATAGGTTGGTTAGGATTTAACTCAGGTAGCGCTGGAAAGGTAGATGAAATCGCCGTAAATGCCTTTATAGTTACTATTATTTCAGCTTCTAGTGGATATATAGCTTGGATATTTATGGAAATTTTAAACAAACAAAAACCTAGCATATTAGGCTCTTTAAGTGGCTTAGTAGCTGGACTTGTAGGTATCACACCAGGTTGCGGATATGTAGGCATAGCAGCTAGTATAATAATCGGCGCTAGCACAGCTATTGTCTGTTTTTGGGGATTGATAGTTATCAAATACAAGCTCAAACTAGATGACTCATTAGACGCCTTTTCACTGCATGGATTTGGCGGTATATGGGGCGCTTTATGTGTGGGGCTATTTGCTACTAAGGAGATAAATCCTAGCATTGAATTTGAAGGATTATTTGTAAGCTTTAATCCGCATTTGCTTTTAGAGCAGATTATGGGAGTTGTGGTTTGCTTTGGGATTTCGGCTATTATAAGCTTTGTGATATTTAAGGTTATATCATATTTTACCCCGCTTCGTGTAGATAGTGAGCATGAGAGCCTAGGTCTAGATGCTAGCCTACACGGCGAGAGCGCTTATAAAAGATAAAGTTTAAACTATCTTTCATACTATGAAATTCGCAGATTAATGGTATTTGACCCACTAAATCTGCGAAATTAAATTCCAAAATTCTTAAATCAAATTATATCGATTTTATAATACTGATAAATTATCATTATTTGAGCTATTTTAAACTATATAGTTTTAATCATATTTGAGTCTAAAATTTAGAGATTTCAATTAAAATACAAGTCTAAATCTATTAAAGATGGTAATCTACTATCTATATTATTTTTTAGATAAAAACTAGCCAAGCTAGGATATTCGTCTCTTAGTCCAAAAGTTGGATCATAACTGATATATCTGCTTTTTATAGCGATTGCAAATACATTTTTCATAACAGAAATAAGTCTATAAATAGTTTCTAATCTGCTTTTATTAGGATTATTAGGATTAAAAATATTGTTTAATATCTCAACCAAATCTTCATATTTAATCTCTTTGATATTTTTATTTCCAATTGCTGGAATTATGTATTTTTCGTGTACTAAGGTTATTCTTTTAGCATAATCTTTACTGACGCCATCTATCTTAATTTTTTTATCCATATACTTTATAAATAGCTCTTTATATGTATGCTTTTTAACTCCATTTAATAGATTAAAATCCTTTCCTAACTCATCAAATTTATTTAGTAGCTTAATGGCATCTCTCCTAGCCTTAAGCACATTATAAATTCCAACTCTAAACTCTTCTAATTTGTATTTATGTTTTTTGCCATATTTGTCATAAATAGTAATTGAAAAAACCTTGCTTCCTTTAGGATTAATATAAATTTCAAGCTCCTTAGGATTTCCCACGACAGCAAAATATCTTTTATCTCTTATCTCTAAAAGCTCGATATCCTTATCGCTCAAACAAGCCTTTGAAATATTAGCCATAATAACTCCTTTAATAGTGACTTATTAAAATAGTAGTGACTTAATTAGTAGTAAAATTTTTTGAGAATTAATAGTATTTTTTCAAAATCAATTGAGAAAAAACAGCAATAAAAAACCCTCTCCAAGTATGAAAAATAGGCAATAAAATTGAATAAATAAAAAAGGATTTGAATAGATATAAGATATTAATGGTGGGTTTACCAGGACTCGAACCTGGGGCCATCCGGTTATGAGCCGGATGCTCTAACCAACTGAGCTATAAACCCACTTGAATTGAAGTTGGAATTATATATAAAAATTACTTAAATTTATATAAAATTCAATCTAAATTTAAAATTTTATATCGAATTTTACCTTAAAATCACCATATTAAAGTAATTAAAACACAATCCAAAATAACTCAAAAATATTAAATTCAATCCATATTTTATTTGCGTTTTTTGTGATATTTCTCATCTATATAGCCCATATCAGCTAGCTTGTCAAATATCCTAGCTAGTATCGGCCCAGCTGCGCCACCACCGCTTGCGCCGTGCTCTACTAATACAGTTACAACATATCTAGGATTTTCATACGGTGCATACCCCGTCATCCAAGCGTGTGATCGCTCATAATACTCCATGTTAGCCTCTTTGATTCTCTCTTTATCCTCTTGACTAATTCCTACGACTTGAGCGGTTCCGGATTTGGCTGCGATTGTTACTTTCGAAGGGCTTAATACCCTAAAGCCCGTTCCACCTGGGATATTAGCCACAGCATGCATCCCTTCTCTTATATATTTTAAGGCTGATTTTTCCTTTTGGCTAAGAATATCACTGCCTACCCAATCTTGTTTAAGGTTATTAATACTACTAAGAAAATGCGGTGTAACATCATATCCCATAGCAAATATCGCCGTATCTCTAGCTACTTGCATTGGTGTAGCTAAGAAGCTACCTTGACCTATGCTTGTATTTATGGTATCGCCTTGATACCAAGGTTGATTTAATCTATTTTTTTTCCACTGGATATCAGGGACTATGCCGATATATTCATTTGGTAAATCCACGCCTGTTTTAACCCCAAAACCATATCGCCTAAGCACAGGCGCCATAATATCTATACCGACATTATAAGCTCCCCTATAAAAATATGTATCACAGCTATCACGCAACGCCTCTACTATAGTCATCATCTCAGAGCCATAATTTTTCCAATTTCTAAATTTTCTATCACCTAATTCAAAATATGGATCACAAAGCAACTTCGTAGTAGGCGATATCTTGCCACTTTCGAAAAACGCCATCCCCATTGCCATTTTCACGACACTTCCTGGTGGATAAAGGGCATTTACTAGCTTATTTGTAAATGGATGCTCTGGGCTATTCATCATCTCATTCCAATCGCTTTGGCTAATTCCTGTTACAAACTGATTTAGATCATACTCAGGCAGACTAGCCGCAGCCAAAATAGACCCATCCAAAGCATCCATCACGATCACCGCACCTGCTGGTCTATCGAAAGCCTCATATAGATATTTTTGCAACTCCAAATCTATAGTAAGAGCGATATCAATACTACTTGGCTTGATATATCCTACTTCTTCTACTATCTTATTTAGAGCGGTTACTTTGGTGATTTTTTGACCTTCTACGCCTTGTAAAATTTCATTATAATACCGCTCTACTCCACTTCTACCTGTATAATTTGTAAGCTTAGATATAGGATTTATCTCTATATCTTTTAAATTCGCTCTACCTACATAGCCAATAACATGGCTAGCTAAATCCCCAAATGGATAGTGGCGTATGGATACTGGCCTTACATCTATATTATCACGCAAATTCAGCCTAGCAAAATGTGGCAACACCCTATCATAATCCAAAAAATTCACAATATTTACAAAATCTTGAAAGTATGGCGAGTCATTTTTGATATACTCTCTTTTGAGTTTAGTAGCATTTAAATCTGGGAAAACTGATATTATAAACTCTATCTCTTCATCTAAAATATCAATATTTCGCCTAAGATGAGGCTTAATCGATATCTCAAATCCAAGTTTATTAACAGCTAGTGGCTTGCCATTTCTATCTAAAATTTGCCCCCTAACTGGTGCTATATATTCTGTTTTTATAGCGTTTTTTTCAGCGATTTGCTCATAATATTCATTTGATTTAATACTTAAATAATACACCCTAGTAAGCAAAATAATCCAAACAAAGGTTATAACTCCATAGACAATAGTCATTCTCATAAAATTCGCCCCCGAAATATCACAAGAGCAATCAAAGACTCTATAATAGCATAGAGCAGATACTCATAATCAAGCTTCATTCTAGGTTGATTTAGCACATATAAGACGATATTACTCATAGCAAGAGTAAAGATATAGCCTGAAAAAATATATATAGTGATTAGTAGTTTTCTCCATTTTATATTTGTTTTTAGCCAATCATTCATAAAGTAATAAAAAAATATCCAAGCCAAAACCACAGAGCAAAACTCAAATCCATTTAACTGCTCAGCAAAAATCAAAAAAGCAAAACTAAGATACCATCTCTTATCCTTTGTCCCAAGAGTTCTATCTATCTCATCTTTTAAAATCACCAAATAGGTGAAAAATATCCCAATCAATGGTGGCAAAAATGTAGTAGTAATGCTAAATATCTCATATATTACAATAAATATACAAAATAGATTAAATCTTAGAGATTGCGGATTAAGGCTATTTCGTTGCATATCGGAAAGTGCTTACATTTGATACAATCAGCCCAAATTTTTTGTGCTGGTAACTTCTCTTTCGAAATTTCTATAAATCCCAAATTCTTAAAAAATCCACTCCTATAAGTAAGGGTAAAAACCTGCGTTATCTCAAGCTTTTTAGCCTCATCTAAAAGGGCATTTACTAGCCCACTTCCAACTCCTTTGCCCCTATAATCAAAATCCACTATCAAGCTTCTAACCTCAGCTAAATTCGAAGCATGTATATGAAGCGCACTATAGCCAACTAGTCTATCACCATCAAATGCGAGTGTATATGAGCGGATATTTGTAGCTATCTCATCATCACTTCTAGGCAAAATTACGCCATTTTCTACCTCTGGGCGGACTAAAATTTGCATATTTTTTATATCTTTTAATCTTGCTTTTTTATACTCTATCATTTTTTACACCAAATACTGCGTTATATATAGCTTTTGTGGCTTTATCTATGCCTGTTTTTTTACTGCTAGAAACCAAAATAGCAGTTGGGTCAATCTTTAAAACTTGTGATTTTTGGCTTTGATTTAGCTTATCTGATTTTGTGTATATATTTAATACACTTTGATCAGCTCTGATAAACTCATCTAAATACAACCCCAAATTTTCATCTTTTTTCAGCTGAGCATGCCTAGAATCTATCAAATGCACAAAAGCCTTAATACTAAGCCTTTCCCTAAGATATTTATCTAAATTTTGTTGCCAAGCATTTTGCATGCTTTTACTCACCTTAGCATAGCCAAATCCTGGAAGATCTACAAATATAAGTGGAATTTTCTCACCATCATTATCTATGATTACTTCAAAGTAGTTTATCAGCTGAGTTTTGCCTGGAGTTGAGCTAGATTTGGCTAGGCCATTATGGTTGGTTAAGGCATTGATAATAGAGCTTTTGCCGACATTGCTACGCCCCAAAAACGCCACTTCACTAATGCCAAATTCCGGCGAATCATCAATCCCTTGAGCCGATAGCAAAAATTTAGCACTAATAATTCTCATCTCTCATCTACCTGAAATATAAATTTAACCGGCTCTTTATTTTTGCTTTTGACATTATAAATTCCCTTTAATTGATCAACTATAATCTCATCGCCAAATACCTTTTTATCACTATCAATCTCATGTAAAAAGGCATTACCTTTTAGGGTATAAATTTGCGTTTTTGGCTCGTATGTTAGCAAGTTGCCACTACCATTATAATTTTTACCATTTAATAATATAGCGAATTTAGCATCATCAATGGCCTCATATTTATATGGTTGGCGATTGTTATCAAAATATATTTTAACTCTATTTGCTTTTAGAGTATCGCTTTTGCCCTTTTTTATCAGCACATTACCCACGAGCTCGCCAAATCCAGCCTTCTCATTAGCATAAAAATTATCAGCGATAACCTCTATTTGATTTGCGTTTAATATACTAAACATAGTCACCACAACTACAAAAGTTCTAACTATTTGTAAAACCAACCCTTAACTCCTTTTGCCATAATCTCATTGCTATCTAACTGATATATTATGCTATCGCCTAATATCTTATCGCTATTTTGTAAGAGTTCAAATGGCATATTGCTTAATAAAATTTTATTAGCGTTATCATATATAATCTCATTTGAGTTATATCTTAAATTTGTAACTAAATTCATATATCTAACATCATTGATAAATGTAATATTATCATCTTTATATATAGCTTCTTTGGCATTTATATTGTGCTTATCATTTTGGATGAAGGTTACATCTGGGTTGATAAATTGATTATAATCATCATAGGCTATTACGCTACTTGAGATAAATTTAGCATATGTATCAGTGGCATTTATCTCATAGCTTACCACGCCATCAGCTTGTATATTTGCCACTTTCATATTACTAATTTCAAAGCTCTCTTCGTATGGATCTTGTAGCATTAATACTACTATACTCACACTAAAAATAGCAACAGCAAAATAGAATATCTTTATAGCCAACGCCCTACCCACTCACTACGCAAATTTTCTCTATCAATGATAATCTCTATCATCTCTCTAACGGCGCCATAACCGCCATTTTTGGTTAGTTTTATATCTGGATTTAAAGCTTCAAACGCATCATTAGGAACAAAGCTAAGAGCTACGCTTTTTAAAAGCTTAATATCATTATAGTCATCACCTATAGCAGCAGCATTATCCAAGCTAAGTCCTTCTAAGGCCAAAATCTCTTTAGCCTTAGATAGTTTATCGCTAACGCCTTGAAAGCAGTATTTGATCTCTAGCTCTTTAGCTCTATCGGCTACTATTTGAGAGCTTTTACCGGTGATTATAGCTGAGATTTTACCCATGCGATTCCACTGCTGGATAGCAAACCCATCTTTGACATCAAATCTTTTAAGCTCATCACCGGAATTGGTTTTATAAATTCCACCATCACTAAGGCACCCATCAACATCTAAAAATATAATCTCTATCATAAGACCCCTTTAGTGCTTGGGATTCCGATTCTATCATTTTTAGCTACGGCTCTACGAAAGGCTACAGCAAAGGCTTTAAATGTCGCTTCAGCTATGTGATGAGAGTTGGTGCCTCTTTGCTTTATTAAATGTAAGGTTATATTGGCATTCATAGCCAAAGCTCTAAAAAACTCCTCCACAAGCTCACTATCAAAATTGCCTATTTTTGGATTCATCTTAGACTCATAAATTAAAAACGCTCTATTAGATAGATCCAAGGCACACTCCACCGCCGCTTCATCCATCACCACAACGCTATTACCATATCTCTCTACACTACCAAGCGGATATAATGCCTCTTTTAGGCCTTGACCCAAAACGATAGCACAATCTTCTACACTATGGTGATCATCAATATGTAAATCACCATTACAATGAAGTTTAATATCCATTAGCGAGTGTTTAGCAAGGGCATTAAGCATATGGTCAAAAAAGCCAATTCCAGTGCTTATATCGCTATTTCCACTACCATAAATTTCAAGCTCTAAGGTGATATCTGTCTCTTTTGTTTTTCTATGCTTTTTAATCATCATAAATTCCTAATCTCTAGCTATAAACGCACCTTTAAATTGACCACTAGATATAAAATCACGAGCCTCAGCTTCACTTCTAAAGCCGGTTAAAAATACCCTATAAATAGGCTCATTATTTAAAGTATATTCACGAACTGCGGTTTTGTAAATTCCATTTGTATTATCAAATTGAGTTTTATAGGTATTGGCTCCTTCTAAGCGTCTAAATGCACCGATTTGTACCATGAAATTACCACCTGTGTATGTGTGAGTTTTGGTAGTTTTATTTGCTGGCGTTTCAATCTGCCCATAAAATCCGATAACTTCAAGTCTAACAGGTGCCGTCCCATCAGCTATCATGCTAATTTCTGTAGCGGCTGCTTTTGATAAGTCTATAATGCGTCCTGCTACAAAAGGCCCTCTATCGTTAATTCTTACTATTGTGGTTTTACCATTTTTTAGGCTTGTAACCTTAACCATAGTATTCATCGGAAGAGTTTTGTGAGCTGCGGTGAGAGAATTCATATTATAAGTCTCTCCATTGCTTGTCTTTTTACCATGAAAATTTGGCCCATACCAACTTGCTATCCCTGTGGCACTATCGCCTACTTCAACTACTGTTGGATAGTATGTTTTGCCATTGATAGTGTATGGTCTCATCGTGGCTTCTTGGCTACTTTGGCTAGTATTTGGTGTGCTTTGAAAGTCCGAGCTTGAGTAGTATGGAATGCTAGTTGTAGAACAACCAGCAAAAACTAACGCTATTAAAGCGATTAATGGTATTTTAATGCGGTATAACAAGATTTTCTCCTATTGCTAATTTCATATTTGTTTTACTATTGGCTTTGATTATATCTGCTACTTCCACGCCAAATTTGCGTGATATAGCACCTAGCGTATCCCCTTTTTTGACTTGATATTCATAAATTGTCTTAGCATTTGATGGGAGTGCTAGTTTATAATTTGATTGAATTTTATCTATATTATTATATTTTTTTATATCACTTGCTTTGATATCTAATTTTTTAGCGATTATATCAAATGTATCGCCCTTTTTGGTATTATAAATTTTAGTTTTTTGACTAACTTTATAGTTGGCTACAAACTCCTCTTTTTTGATTGTCGGAATATAGATATAGTATTTTTCTCTATCTGGTGGAGTGAAGCTATATCTTAAATGCGTATTATATTTGCTTAATTTCTCTACGCTAAATCCTATGGTAGATGCTATGTCTAGTAGGCTAATCCCGCCTGGAATCTCCATTTTTTCTATACCTATGTATGTGGCTGAATTCAGCATTGAGCTATCTTTTGAGATCAAAAAATCGCTATCATTTGCTACATACGCCATCATTATAATTTTGCGAAGGTAGTTTCTAGTCTCCAATGAGAGATATTTACGCTCTGGATCAAGTAGCGTCTTGATATCATCGCTACCGGCATCTTTGATGGCTCTACTTAGCTTGCCCTCACCGGCATTATAGGCTAAAATTGCCAAATACCACTTCCCAAATCTCTCTTTTAATCTCTCTAAATAATCAATCGCAGCGTGCGTCGCTTGAATTGGATCTCGCCTCTCATCTACATATTTATCAACATTTAGATTATGTAATTTAGCGGTGCTTGGGATAAATTGCCAAATTCCAGCCGCTTTAGCTCCGCTGGTAGCTCTATTAGATAGTTTAGACTCTACAATAGCAAGGTATAATAAGGAATTTGGAGCGCCTCTTTGCTTTAATACATCTTTGATTATAGCGGCGTGTTTATACTCTTTTGTTATTGTGTTTATAAATTCTTGTTTTGTTACATTGATTCTGCTATTTTTTAGCTGCCATAAATGCTCATCATTGATATATCTTGGATCTATATCAAGCTCTTTTAATATCCTAATCTCTTTTTGAAAATTATCATTTGAAGCCATAAATCCAAATGCATAATTACAGGTAAAAACTATAAATAAACCTATTAATAATACTCTCATCTCTCTCCTTAAATTCCAAATAGTCTACTTGCGTTTTGCGTAGTTAAGTCTTCAATCTCATCTCTACTCATACCCAAAATATCGCTCATTTTATCAGCTACAAAGGTAGTAAATGCTGGCTCATTTCTCTTGCCTCTATGTGGTTCAGGGGTAAGATATGGAGCATCAGTTTCGATCAATAGCCTATTTAATGGAATTTTAGGTAAAATCTCAACTAGCTTTTTAGCATTTTTAAATGTCAAAACTCCACCAATCCCATAATAAAATTTACTACTAAGCTCAAGCAAAATAGGACTAGCATTAAAGCAGTGCAAAACACCACCAACTAGCTTATTTTCATACTCTTTTAATATCTTCAAGCTATCTTCATTAGCATCTCTAATATGGATAATCAAAGGCAAATTTAACTCAATAGCAAGCTTGATTTGACTAATAAAAATATCTTTTTGTTTGCTTTTATACTCATCTACATTATCATCAGGAAGTCTAAAATAATCAAGCCCACACTCACCGATAGCCACGCATTTTGGATCTTTAGCAAATTTGCGAATCACGCTCTCATCATATCCATCTATCTCATATGGATGGACTCCAGCTGCGAAATAGATATTTGAGTTTAAATTCGCTATCTTAGCAGCCTTTGGCAAGTCGTTTATATCGGCTCCGGGGATGATAATCTTATCTACTTTATTATCCAAAGCATTTTTTATAACGCTATTTATATCATCATCATATCTAGTATCATCTAAATGACAATGTGTATCTATAATCATAATATCTCTATCCTATTTTTACCGCTTTTTTTAGCTTTTTCTAAGGCTTTATAACCATTCATAATGGCGTAGTCAAATTTGATATCACCATCAAAATTACAAATCCCAACCGAAATAGTAGTAGTTATAGATGAAGCGATAGTGAGATTGGCTATCTTTGATCTGATTTGAGCCATAATCTTTATAGTATCATCAAAGCTAATTTTATCTAAGATAACTCCAAATTCGCCACCGCTTAATCTAGCTATAACCACGCCTTTTAGATCATTTTTTAAGATTGAAGCAACATGTATTATCACCCTATCACAAAGCTCAAATCCAAACTCAGCATTAATCTTTCTTAAACCATCTATATCCAAAATAGCAATAGCAAATTCGCTATTTTTAGCCGCTAAGCTCTTAGCATAAGCAAAGAAATATCTTCTATTAAATAGCTTGGTTAATGGGTCATATTTTTTATACATTTGGATATCGTTTTCATCTTGCATAGCTTTTAGATTGCTATCAACTCTATATATGATCTCTTCTTTACTAAATGGCACTGATATGAAATCATTTGCTCCATTTTTCAAAAATTTCGCCGCAACATCGCTATCGCTACTAGCTACTGCGATTAAGCCTAGATGATTTTTATCCTTTGTTTGGCGAATTTGACGCATCAATTCAAAGCCATCAATCACTGGCATATTATAAGCTGTCAAAACTAGCTTAATATCTGGATTATCTTCTAAATAGTTTAGAGCCTCTTCGCCATGAGCTGCGGTAAAGACTTTATAAAGTTGCGAATTTAAGATCTCTTTTAACTGATTTCTAACACTCATAGAAGGCTCAACTATCATAACTTTATAATTGCGGTTTTTACATAGTCTATTTATGGTATCAAATATATAATTAATAGCATCTAAGCTATCTTTTAATACATAATCAACTATATTTTTTTGAGTAAAGATTTTTTTTAAATTCTCATCTACGCTACCAGTAAGGATAATGGCTAAAATATTTTTAGATAAGACATAATCTACAATCTCCCCATCTGGCGCATCAGGTAAATTTAGATCCAATAAAGCGATAAAAAAATCATCATTATCTTCAATAATATTTATCGCATCAGCATAACTGTGTGCTACTACAATATCCATATCTACATTAGCATTCATCTTTTTAGCTATTAGTTTGGCTAAGGATTTATTATCCTCAACTATAAGAACCCTCTCACGCATAATAACCCCAGTAATTCATAATTTTTGTCGCCGATTATACTCAAATTTGACTTTAAAGCTCATTAAATAAGTAGCTTTTTAGCAAATTCAGTAGCCTCTTGCGTGATACTCTCTCCACTTATCATACGAGATAACTCCATCACTCTTTCATCTATATTAAGCTCTTTTACGCTAGAGCCTTTGGCGTCTTTTTGGACTAAGAAGTGATGATGAGCCTTAGAGCTTAGCTGTGGCTGATGAGAGATGGCAAAAATTTGATATAAATTTGATAGTTCTATAAGCACATTTGCTATACTCATAGCCTCCTTGCCACTTAAATTCGCATCTATCTCATCAAGTATCAAAACCCCGCCCCCAAGACCGCTAATCTTAGCTTCACTGGCGATAAATGCAAGTCTTAAGCGGTTTATCTCTCCGCTACTTAGAGTCTTTAAATTTGAGCTATTTAAATTTATATCTACCAAATCAGCGCCATTTATATCCATATTTTTGCTATTTAAATTTATATCCACCCTATCCATATATAGATCTTTTAAGTATCCATTTACCATAGTTTCTAGCTCTTTTACAGACTTGCTTCGCTCTTTTGTGATGGTATTTGAGATATTTTCTAATTCGCTTAAAAGCCTAGTAAATTTCATACTCAAATCAGATTTTTGAAACTCGATATTTTCATAATGAGCTAGTTCGGCCTTTCTCTTTTGTAAGATCTCTAGGCACTCTTCTATACTCCCATACCGCTTAATCAACCCATTTAAACTCTCAATGCGATCTAAAAGCTCTTCTATATCAAGCCCTTCAAATTCATCAAAATCCACGCTACTTTTAGCAATTTTAAGCTCATTTAAAGCATCGCTAAAAAACCCGCTATCAATATCGCTAATATTTAAAGCATCAATTACTGCTTTTTCATAAGCAAATATCATCTCAGCCTTGCTCCACGCCTCTTGTATCTTATCTTTTTTGCTAAGTCGCTTCTTTATAGAGTTAAGCTCATCAAATTCGCCTATTTTCGGATTTATCTGCTCGATCTTTTCTATCTCAAATTTAGCAAATTCTTTAAGCTCATCGATCTTTTTTTCCTCTTCATTTATCTTATCAAGCTCCTTTTTAAGAGTTAAAAATTCATTAAATTTTTCCTTAAATTTAGCCAAATTTTCACTATAATTTTTAGATTTTTTACTAGCTAAAATATCTAAAATTCCAATCAATCTAGAATTTTCAAACTCCTCAATATCCTTAGCACTTAGATATTTTAAATGGCGATTAGCGATCAAATTTAGATTTTTTTTCGATATTGATTGGTTATTTATAAAGTATCTTGTGCTCTTATCTTTTAGAAGTTTAAAGCAGTTTATACTATCTTCTTCAATCCCAAACTCATCAAGCCCAAGCTTACACTCTACATCAGCTTCAATGAGCCTAGCATCGCTATCTTTATAGCCAAAAACGCTTAAAATTGCCCCCATCAAAACGCTTTTACCCGCACCACTAACACCAGTAAATACGCTAAGCCCAGAGCCAAATTTAAGCTCTAATTCATCAAAACTTAAATAATCTTTAAGATAAATTCTCTCTATCACTGCTGACCCCATCTTAATTTCTCTTTTAATACACCAAAATAGTCCCGCCCCTTTTGCCTTAGCAAATTCACTCTAATATCGCTCACGCCGATATCCACACTATCAAATTCAATCAAATCCAATCTATCTTGCCCATCTATTAGCACCACCACATCATCATTACTTCTAAACTCTAGCCCAAATTCTTTAGGCAAGACAAGTGGCCTTTGAGTAAGGCTATGAGAGCATATCGGCGTAACGCTATAAGCATCACACAAAGGATGGATAATAGGCCCTCCAGCGCTCATATTATATGCAGTGGAACCCATCGCAGAGCTAATTATCACCCCATCACCAAAATATGAATTAAAATACTTTGAGTTTAAAAAAGCATCAATATGCGAAGTGGTATCTATTTTTTTACGCATTAAAACTATATCATTAAAGGCGAGTTTGGTAGTAATTTTACCATTTTTATTAAAATTTGCCCTAAGCATATATGGACGCTCAATATCATAAATTCCAGCCAAAAATTGATCTAAAAATCCACCAAATCCATCCAAGGTAGAATCAGTCAAAAATCCCAAATGCCCAGTATGAACCCCATATATATAAGCCTCGCTTTGCGCTGCTCTCCTGCAAGTAGCTATGAAATTACCATCACCACCAAGTGAGACTATAACCTTTGCTCTTTTGATTAACTCACTAAATTCATACCCTTCTAATGATATACTTTGAGCCACATGAGACTCAAATATCACATCAATTGAGCGACTTTTTATAATCTTTATAATCTTTAATAACGCATCTTTTTGCTCTATTGGATCTCTAGTTGTAATTGCTATAATATTTAAATTTTTATGAATTTTAGACATAACTCTCCCCTAAAAGCCAAATTCTACACAAAAAAATATAATATAAAGTATAATAATAAAATGAAATTTAACTTTACCCGCTCACTAGTCAAAATTTCTAATAAAATTTTTATAAAATTTAATGTATAATTGCCACTTTTTACAAACGAAAGGATTAATATGCGGAGTCATTACTGCACCGACTTAGACGCACAAGATATCGGTAAAAGCGTCAGTCTATGTGGTTGGGCAAATTCATACCGAGACCACGGCGGCGTTATATTTATAGATCTTCGTGATAGAAGTGGAATTATCCAGCTTGTATGCGATCCAGCAGACAGCAAATCAGCACACGAAATAGCATCAAAAGTTAGAGATGAGTATGTCCTAAGAGCCAAAGGCAAGATAAGAGCTAGGGGTGAGGGACTAGTAAATCCAAAGCTAAAAACCGGCGAGATTGAAGTCGTAATAGATGAGCTAATCATTGAAAATGAGAGCGCTCCACTACCTTTTGTAATCGGCGATAATAGCGTTGGTGAAGATATCAGGCTTAAATATCGCTTTTTGGATTTAAGAAATGAAGATAGCCTAAGCAAATTTCAACTTCGCTCAAAAGCTAGCATAGCGTGTAGAAATGCCCTTGATAGATTAGGATTTTTAGAGGTTGAAACCCCTATGCTAACTCGTGCTACACCTGAGGGCGCAAGGGATTATCTAGTGCCTAGCCGTGTTCATCCTGGCGAATTCTACGCCCTACCACAAAGCCCACAGCTCTTTAAACAGCTATTAATGTGTGCTGGATTTGATAAGTATTTTCAAATCGCAAGGTGCTTTAGAGATGAAGATTTAAGAGCTGATCGCCAACCTGAATTTACTCAAATTGATGTTGAAATGAGCTTTTGCAATCAAGAAGATGTGATAAAAGTCGGCGAAGAGGTGTTAAAAGATATATTTGCAGCTTGCGGGCATAATATCCAAATTCCATTTAAAAGAATGAGTTATAAAGATGCTATGGAGCTTTATGGTAGTGATAAGCCAGATCTTAGATTTGACCTAGCTATGGTCGATGTAATCGATATCTTCGCTAAATCAAATAATCAAATTTTCAGCACTCCAGCACAAGATCCAAAGAAAAATAGAGCCAAAGCTATAAAAGTCCCAAATGGAGATAATATATTTAGCAAACGCCAAATGCAAAGATTTGAAGAATTTGTCCGTAAATTTGGCGCTAAGGGCTTAGCATTTATCCAAATAAAAGACCCAAAAGATACAGCCGGACAAGATAACTGCGTAAATTTTGATGGACTTAGCCTAAAAGGGCCACTAGTTAAGTTTTTTGATCCAAGCGATCTAAAAGAGCTAGTTTCTAGAATAGATCTTAAAATCGGTGATGTAGTATTTTTCGGTATCGGAGATAAAAAAACCGTGCTTGATTATATGGGGCGATTTAGAATTTTCTTAGCTAATGAGCTTGGTATAATAGATCAAAAATCATTAGAGTTTTTATGGGTTGTAGATTTCCCTATGTTTGAGCAAAATGATGATGGTAGCTACTCAGCGATGCACCATCCATTTACAATGCCTAATAACCCAGATGAGCCAAATTTAGAAGATATAACAAGTATCGCTTATGATGTTGTCTTAAACGGTGTTGAGCTTGGCGGTGGAAGCATTAGAATTCACAAAAATGATATCCAACAAAAGGTCTTTAAACTTCTTAAAATAGATGAAAACGAACAAAGAGAGAAATTTGGATTTTTACTTGATGCGCTTAGTTTTGGTGCGCCTCCGCATGGTGGATTTGCTATAGGCTTAGATAGACTTATTATGCTAGTTACAAACTCATCAAGCATAAGAGATGTTATAGCATTCCCTAAAACTCAAAAAGCCTCATGTCTAATGACTCAAGCCCCAAGTAGCGTAGATACTCATCAGTTAAGAGATTTAGGATTAAGATTAAGAGAAAAGGAAAAATAATGAAAAAGCTATTTTTAATAATAGGCGCCCCAGGCAGCGGAAAGACTACAGACGCTAGCATAATAGCTAAAAACGACTCTAAATTTAGCCACTACTCAACAGGCGATCTATTAAGAGCTGAAGTCGCTAGCGGTAGCGATCTTGGTCGCTTGATAGATAGCTTCATCTCTAAAGGCAATCTAGTCCCACTAGATGTAGTTGTAAATACCATAGTTAGTGCTATCAAATCCAGCCCTACAGAGTATATTTTAATAGATGGCTATCCACGAAGTGTAGAGCAAATGCTAGAGCTTGATAAGGTCTTATCAAATACAAATGATGTTAAACTAAGTGGCGTTATAGAAGTAGATGTAAGCGAACAAGTCGCAAGAGAGAGAGTATTAGGCAGAGCTAGAGGCGCTGATGATAATGATGAAGTCTTTAATAATAGAATGAAAGTCTATCTAGCCCCACTTAAAGAGATTAGAGATTTTTATAGTAGCAAATCCCTACTTCGCAATATCAATGGCGAACGCACTATAGAAGAGATCGTAAGCGATATGGCAAATTTATTAAACACTATGATAAAGGAGTAAATTATGGATATAAGTAAAATCAAAGCTGGCAATAACCCAGATAAACTAAACGCAGTAATCGAGATCCCATATGGATCAAATATCAAATACGAAATAGACAAAGATAGCGGTGCTGTCGTGGTAGATCGCGTGCTATACTCAGCTATGTTTTATCCAGCTAATTATGGATTTATCCCATCAACTCTAGCTGATGATGGTGATCCAGCTGATGTTTTAGTCTTAAACGAATACCCACTTCAAGCCGGTAGCGTGATACCTTGTCGCTTAATAGGCGTTTTGGTAATGGAAGATGAGAGCGGTATGGATGAAAAGCTCTTAGCAGTCCCAGTAACCAAAATCGACCCTAGATATGATGGTATCAAAAGCATAGATGACCTACCAAAAGCCACGCTTGATAAGATTAAAAATTTCTTTGAAACATATAAAATGCTTGAACCAAACAAATGGGTAAAAGTCAAAGGTTTCGAAGATGCTAAAAAAGCTCAAGATATCTTAGACAAAGCTATCAAAGCTTACAAATAACCTTAATGTGGCAAAATCTTGCCACATTAATTAAATTTGAATTATCAACTAAAGGATTAAAATGATAATCTGCGAAGAGTCTTACCCAGAGATTTTAGACATTATCGCCTCCAAGCTCACAACTGCTGATATAGAGCTTTTATTAGTTGATAGTGATGCTATGCATCAAATAAATTTAAAAGAGCGCAAAATAGATAAAACAACAGATGTTTTAAGCTTTCCGCTCCACTATATCCCACACTTTCCAATCGGCTCAATCGTAATAAATAGAGACTTAGCACTATCTAAAGCTAATGAGCTAGGGCATAGCATTGATGAAGAGATAGCTCTACTTTTTATTCACGGATTACTGCATATTTTAGGATTTGACCACGAAAATGATGATGGCCAGATGAGAAGAAAAGAGATAGAGATTATCACAGAGTTAAATTTACCAAGTAGCCTAATAGTGCGAACTTTGGATGAGTAAATTTAATCTTATAATTCTTAATCTATATATTTTAATTTAATCTTAAATTTCACTATACGCACCTTAAAGAGCTAATCCAAAAGCCTAAAAATGGATATTTTATAATTATAATTAATGGATAAATTTAATTTAATATCAAGTTTAGCTAATGTATAATTACAAATTATCCGTTTAAATTTCAAATTATAAGGGGAGCTTATGAGTAAGCAAATCGAAGGGTTTCTTGGTATAAGCGAGGATCGCAAGAAGAGTAGAATTCCTGCAAAACTCGATCTTATTCAAAGTGGAACTGGGCTATTCCTAGGACTATTTATGTGGGCACATATGATATTTGTATCTACCATATTATTTGGTGAAGATGTCTATAATCAAGTTGTGCATATTTTAGAGCTTAGATTTATGTATGATAGCCCAAATATGAGCTATGTTACTAGCTTTTTGGCAGCCTGTGTGCTTGTAATCTTTTTTGCTCATGCTGCGCTTGGTATGAGAAAAATGCCTATCAATTTTAGACAATGGCAAATTTATCGTGCTCACGCCACTCGTATGAAACACGAAGATACAACACTTTGGTGGATTCAGGCTTGTACTGGGTTTATTATGTTTTTCCTTGGGTCAGCACACCTAATCATCATCATCACAAATTCAGATCAAATCGCCCTACTAGCTGATGGCACACTTGGGTCAGCTGAGCGTGTTTATAGCCATTTTATGTGGTTATTTTATCTAGTATTGCTTTTTGCTGTTGAACTTCACGGAAGTATCGGTCTATACAGACTATGCGTGAAATGGGGATGGTTTGAGGGCAAAGATGCCAAAGCAACTCGTAAAAATCTAAAAAAAGCTAAATGGATTTTAAGCGTATTCTTTATAGCTCTTGGACTATTAAGCCTTGGGGCATTTCTTAAAATCGCTATGAACTAGGAGTATAGTATGAATGTAAAATATTATGATGCATTAGTAATCGGCGGTGGTCTAGCTGGTTTAAGAGCTGCTGTAGCCGCTGCTGATAAGGGTCTTAGCACTGTAGTTTTAAGCCTATGTCCTGTCAAAAGAAGCCACTCTGCTGCCGCTCAAGGCGGTATGCAAGCAAGCCTTGGTAACTCAAAAATGAGTGAAGGCGATAATGAAGATGTGCATTTTGCTGATACTGTCAAAGGTAGCGACTGGGGATGCGATCAAGAAGTTGCTAGAATGTTTGTCCAAACCGCACCTAAAGCGATCCGTGAGCTTGCTAGTTGGGGCGTGCCTTGGACTAGAATCACAAAAGGCAAAAGAAGCGCTATCATAAACGCACAAAAAACTACAATTGATGAAAAAGAGAGCGTACATGGTCTAATCCATAGCCGTGACTTTGGCGGTACAAAAAAATGGAGAACTTGCTTTACTGCTGATGCTACTGGCCATACAATGCTATTTGGCGTAGCAAATGAAGCTTTAAAACGCAATGTAGAAATTCATGACCGCAAAGAAGCTATTGCTCTAATCCATGAAAATAATCGCTGCTATGGTGCGATTGTACGTGATCTAGTAACTGGTGAAATCACAGCTTATGTAGCCAAAGGTACCCTAATCGCAACTGGTGGTTATGGCAGAATTTACAAACACACTACAAATGCCGTAATCTGTGAAGGCACAGGCGCTGCTATCGCTCTTGAGACTGGTATTGCTAGACTTGGCAATATGGAAGCCGTCCAATTCCACCCAACTCCAATTGTCCCAAGCGGTATATTACTAACTGAAGGCTGCCGTGGTGATGGTGGGATATTAAGAGATGTTGATGGATACCGCTTTATGCCTGATTATGAACCAGAGAAAAAAGAGCTAGCTAGCCGTGATGTCGTTAGTCGCCGTATAATGGAGCATATCAGAAATGGTAAAGGGGTTAAAAGCCCTTATGGCGAGCATGTCTGGCTAGATATTAGCATTCTTGGTAGAGAGCATATAGAGAAAAACTTGCGTGATGTCCAAGAAATTTGCCAAATTTTCAATGGTATAGATCCAGCTGATGAAGGTCCAAAAGGTTGGGCACCTATTCTACCAATGCAACACTACTCAATGGGCGGAATTCGTGTCAAACCAACTGGTGAGAGCCAAACCTTAAAAGGGTTATTTAGTTGCGGTGAAGCAGCTTGTTGGGATATGCATGGATTTAACCGCCTTGGTGGAAATAGCGTTGCTGAAACCGTAGTAAGTGGTATGATTATCGGTGATTATTTCGCTGAGTATTGCGATAATAATGAAGTAGATATCCAAACCAAAACAATAGAAAGCTTTATCAATAAAAGCAAAGAATATCTAAATGAACTCATCAACAAAGATGGCAAATACAATGTATTTGAGATTAAAAATAAGATGAAAGATATAATGTGGGAACATGTGGCTATCTTTAGAACTGGCGATGGTCTAGCCAAAGCTGTAAAAGAGCTAGAAGAGCTATACAAAGAGAGCACAAATGTAAAATTAGAAAATAAAGAGCTATATGGTAATCCTGAGCTTGAAGAGGCTTATCGTGTGCCTAAAATGCTTAAACTAGCTCTATGTGTGGCTTATGGCGCACTTCAAAGAACTGAAAGTCGTGGCGCACACTATAGAGAGGACTATCCAAAAAGAGATGACGCCAACTGGTGTAAGAGAACTTTAGCATATTGGAAAGAAGGCGATACACTCCCAACACTAGAGTATGAAGAGCTTGATATTATGAAAATGGAGATGCCACCAGCATTTCGTGGATATGGCGCTAAAGGCAATATCATAGAAAATCCACTATCAGCTAAACGCCAAGAAGAGGTTGATGCCATTAGAGCAAAATTAGAAGCTGAAGGCAAAAATAGACATGAAATTCAAGATGCTTTAATGCACTATGAACTTCAACCAAAATACAAAGCATTAAACGAAAGAGCAGGTATAGGCTATGAGTAGAAAAATAAAAATTAGAGCATTTAAATACAATCCTCAAAGTAAAGTTAGCAAACCGCACTTTGCTGAGTATGAACTAGAAGAAACCGATGGTATGACACTTTTCATTGCATTAAATCAAATTCGTGAAAAATTTGATCTGGGTCTTAGCTTTGACTTTGTGTGTCGTGCTGGGATCTGTGGAAGCTGCGGTATGGTCGTAAATGGTCGCCCACAACTAGCTTGTAGAACTCTTACAAAAGACTATCCAAGTGGCGTTATAGAGCTTATGCCTATGCCGGCTTTCAAACTGCTTAAAGATCTAAGCGTTGATACTGGTAATTGGATGAATAATATGAGTAAAAGAGTTGAGAGTTGGATACACTCAAATCACACTACTGATATTAGCAAAATGGAAGAAAAAGTCGATCCAGACGCAGCTCAAGAGACCTTTGAGCTTGATCGTTGTATCGAGTGTGGTATCTGTGTAGCAAGTTGCGGAACAGCTCTTATGAGACCTGACTTTATCGGTGCTGTGGGGCTTAACCGTGTGGCTAGATTTAAAGTCGATCCACTAGATAATAGAAGCGATGAAGATTTCTATGAGCTAGTAGGCGATGATAATGGCGTCTTTGGTTGTATGAGTCTTTTAGGCTGTGAAGATAACTGCCCTAAACACTTGCCACTTCAAAGCAAAATCGCCTATATGAGACGCAAACTAGCCACTGTAAAATAAATAAATTTAGCTTTCGCTCTCGTTAATAGCGTGGCTTTAAAATCCCAAATTTATTAGAATTTGGGATTTTTTATTATTTTTATTCTTTATTTTTTGTTTATCATTTTTTATTTTTACTCTTTTATTCATCAGCAAAATTTCAATTTCATCTACCTTTATAAAATTAAATTTAACTAAAATATTAATTTTATTGATAGAATATATAAATGCTTAAGTTCAAATTCACTACAATTAATCCTTAAAATACTATATTAAAAGGAAAAATCATGAAAAAAATCGCCATAATCATTATGCTGCTTTTTAGCATAGGTGTAGCTAAAGATTCTAATCTCAATCCAAAAGAACTAGAAACTAATTGCAATAAAGGCGACATGGTATCTTGTATTCTTCTTAGTTATTTATATTATCAAGGTCAAGGTGTAAGACAAGATTATAAAAAATCTGCTCAGCTCTCCCAAAAAGCCTGCGATGGTGGATTTGCTGAGAGTTGCGGTATTCTTGGAGATTTATATTATAAAGGTCAAGGTGTAAGGCAAGATTATAAAAAATCTGCTCAGCTCTCCCAAAAAGCCTGCGATGGTGGATTTGCTGAGAGTTGCGGTATTCTTGGAGATTTATATTATAAAGGTCAAGGTGTAAGGCAAGATTATAAAAAATCTGCTCAGCTCTTACAAAAAGCCTGCGATGGTGGATATGCTGCGGGTTGCGTTATTCTTGGTGGTTTATATTATCAAGGCAAAGGTGTAAGTCAAGATTATCACAAAGCTGCTCAGCTATACCAAAAAGCCTGCGATGGTGGATATGCTGCGGGTTGCGTTATTCTTGGTGGTTTATATGATCAAGGTCAAGGTGTAAGGCAAGATTATAAAAAAGCTGCTCAGCTCTTCCAAAAAGCTTGCAATGGCGGAGATGCTACAGGTTGCGTTATGCTTGGACTTTCATATGAAGCAGGTGACGGGGTAAGACAGAATAATATTACGGCTAAAGAGCTTTATGGCAAAGCTTGTGATATGGGTTTACAAAAGGGTTGCGATAATTACGCAAGATTAAATCAATAAAGATATGTAAATGGGTATCGGTGCTATATTAACACTATTTAGTTTTGTGCTAGTTTATCTAGTGCAAAAGTTTAAAATAGGAGTTGCTAGGATTTATATCTATATTGGGTATTATTTTATAATGAGCTTAGTTCTACCGTGGAGTGTTGCTAAAGAGTTAGGCGTAGAAAGTGAGTATATCATCAATCTGAGCCAAGGACAGGGATTTTCTATGCTGGTAATAGGATTGACTTTGGGGTTTAGTTTGGTTGCTAGCGGTATTTTAATGTTAATATTTAGGCTTTTTAAGCGTAATATAGAAATGAATTTTGGTAGTTTGTTTAGTTATGTTTTTTGGTATTTGAGTTCTATAATGCATAATATTTTTGCATTTGTTATATGCATAATAATTTATGCGATTAGCCAAATGCGAAAAAATGAACCTAAATTTAAAACTTACTTAACTGAGTATATACCAAATGTGGCATTTATTATATTAGTATTGAGCTTTTATGGTAATTTTGCAAATATAGTTAAATAAATTTTTAAATTATAAAAGATTGTCAAGGCGTTACGAATAATGCCTTGACAATGACAAATACCTACGGCCAATTAAATTAACACAACACTACTTAAAATGCCCTTTGATATGAGAAGTCTATAAGCTCGTTTTTGCCCTCACTTGCAGCTGCATATAGGGCAAAATTTGGATTTCTTAAAAGCTCTCTACCATATGCTACTATATCGCAGTATCCGCCCTCTATCATCTGCTCGCCCTGCTCTTTAGTAGTGATTAATCCTACTCCAATAACTGGTATATTTACCACCTCTTTAATAGCTTTTGCATAACCTGCTTGATACATAGGCTTAAGTTCTGGAACTAGGCTTGGCTTAGATACCACGCCACCGGCCGATACACTGATATAGCAAGCACCAAGATCGGCACATTTTTTCGCTATAATCTTGCTATCTTCTATGGTATTTCCACCCACTTCCCAATCATCAGCGCTAATGCGAACACCAAATGGGATAATAGGTGAAATCTCTTGAGCAATCAAGCTTAGAAGTCGCATTCTATTCTCTATACTTCCGCCAAATTCATCATCTCGTTTATTGGTTAATGGGCTTAAAAACTCGCTAATCAAATACCCATGCGCTGCGTGTATCTCTACAATATCATAATTAGCAGCCTTGGCTCTTATAGCGGCATCTTTAAATTTAGTTACAATCTCATAAATTTCTTGAGTGTTTAGCGCCTTTGGATGCTGGTATTCAGGGCTAAAGCATATTCCACTAGGACTTAATATATTATCACAAGTCCCCTTAGCTCCGGCGTGTCCTAGCTGTATGGCTGTGGTTTGAGTGGTATATTTTTTAATTTCATAGTTTAATTTAGCGTGTGCTTCTATTTGATTATCGCTCCATAATCCTAAATCATTTTTAGATATACAACCCTCTGGTGATACCGCTGTGGCTTCAACTATGATAAATCCAACTCCACCAAGCGATCTAGCCGGATAGTGTAATCTATGAAAACATCGTGGCAATCCGCTATAATCCCTAGCCTTATAAACACACATTGGTGGCATAGCTATGCGGTTTGGAAGTGTGAAATTACCAACTTTAATAGATTCAAATAATATAGACATTAGTTCTCCTTTAAACATTTTTCTATCGGTATTATTATACCATTTTGCTCTTTAGATACAAAGCTACTGGTGCCAAATTCATAATTAAATTTCGCACTCGTAACATTATAATCTCCGCATTTTATAATCTCTTTTGAGTTAAATTTATACAAAAGCTCATTTATATCAATGCTTCTTTGATTATCCATCTTATTGTATAAAAACCCAACAAAAAATATAGCACTACAAAGCGCTAAAATAGATATCTTGGATTTTAAATTTAATTTATCATTAAACACAGCAAGAAATATCAAAATAGCAAGGATAAAAACTAAAAAAAGCAAAATTCTCATCTCTCACCCCTAAGCTGATAGCTGATATCACCAGCACCAAATCCAATAACCAATCCACTAGCTAAACTATGCTTAACCCCAAAATGATCAAAAAACTCAATAGTATCGCCATTTCGCTTGATATAATCAGCAAATAAAGCGCCCTTAAATTCGCTCTTTAAATCTATATTATTTGGCTCTTCACCAGCGGCATAAACAGGCAATACCACAAGCTCATCAACATCGCTAAAACACTCTTTAAATCCATCTAAATTTGCTAATAATCTAGAATATCTATGCGGTTGAAATATCGCCGTGATATTATCCAAACCTAGCAATTTCGCATACTCCTTAGCACTCTTTAAGGTTGCTTTAATTTCTGTTGGATGGTGGCCATAGTCGTCTATTAGAGCGAATTTCTCATTAGCTACTAATATATCAAATCGCTTTTTAATACCTTTAAATTTCTTTAAATTTTCTCTAATCTCTTCTAGCCCGATCATAGAATTAGCAGCCAAAATAGCAAGACTCGCATCCACAGCGATATGCTCTCCCATGCCCCAAGCCTCAAATTTGCCAAGTCCTTTGAGATGAAAGCTAGTATATGGCTCATAATTTCTAAGCACCATTTGAAGATTGGTTATATCGCCCTTTTCTAATCTAATAGCGTCCATTTTAATAGTGCTTAAAAAGCTATCTTCAGCATTGATAACCCTAATCTTGGCTCGCTCTAAAAACCCCTTATAAGCAGCGTGAAATTTCTCTATATCATTATCATAATGCTCCATATGCTCTGGCTCGGCGTTGGTAACGACTGCTAAAAATGGATTTGAGTTTAAAAAACTACTATCACTCTCATCAGCTTCAAATATCAGATCTTGGCTAGATTCATACTTCATATTTGAGCCAAATTCCTTACTTATAGCTCCGATTATAACACTACCTTGCATAAGCGATGCTAACATAGCCGAAGTGGTGCTTTTGCCGTGTGCTCCAGCTACAGCAAAGACTCTTTTGCCCTCTAAAATAAACGGCAAAGCCTCCTTCCTTGATAGGCACTCAATGCCACGCTTTCTAGCCTCTACTAACTCCACATTATCACTCTTAATAGCGGCACTATAAACGACAAAATCAGGATCTTCTATAGCACTTTTACAATGTGGAACGGTGATTTTCATACCGCTTGCTCTAAGATCTTTAGTTATAGCACTATCAGCGATATCAGAGCCACTGATTATAAAATTACGCTCTTTTAAAAACCTAGCGATCGCTGAAATTCCAATTCCGCCAATACCGATGAAATGAACTTTTTTCATATATTTAATCCTAATAACGCTTCAGCTTTTTGGCGGAATTTCCATATTGAGCGAGCTTGTAGAATTAGCTTTTTATCGATATCGCACATTAGCATTCCTTCATTAGAATCTAAGCTATTTTCAATCTCCCCATGTGGATTTATAAGCATAGTTTGTCCATAAAATTCACTCTCAATATCATCAAATTTAGCCTTGCCTAATCTATTTACACGCACGATATAAAGGTTATTTGTAAGCGCTCTCATCTTTAAAAGCTCATTCCAGCGATTGCTTGAGTTGAGCGTACAAGCACTTGGTAATAGCACGCAATCAATCTTCTTAGCCACAATTTCAGCCCAAATTCGATCAAAATGCGCCTCAAAGCCAAAAATAACCCCAAATTTAATCCTATCAACACTAAAACTCATTATCCCAAAGCTCTCTTTTTTAGAGTAGAATTTCGCTTCATTCCAGTGTGGATAGTCTATTAAGATATTTTGCTCTTCATATTTTGTGCTTTGTGGGCTGAATTTAGCTATTACTTTTTTACACTCTTTGCCTTTGATTTGTAAAAGTGGCGCTATTATCGTTAAATTATACCTATTTGCCATGGCTGAAAGGCTAGTTTTTTTGTGTTCGCTCTGCTCTTTTATCATAGATTTTGGCATCTTGATAATCTCATTAAAAAACGAATTTATCACATACTCACCAAGCACAACCACGCTAGCCCCACCCTTAGCTGCTAAGCTTAAGTAGTGATCAATCCTAGAATCACTCATAGCCAAAGTGTGTAGCTGTAAAGCCGCAACCCTACTCACTCTCTTCTCCTATTTGAGTAATCTCAAGCTTAGCATTTTCTAGCATAGCCCTTGCTTCATTGACTAATTTCAATCCATCTTTATATAACTTCACACTATCGCTAAGAGTTAAATTCTCATCATTTAAACTCTCTAAAAGCTTCTCAATTTTCTCAATCTTACTTTCAAAATTTTCACTCATCTAACGCCCTTTTAATATGCTCTTCTATCTTATCTATCTCTACTAAAAATGAATCATGCCCATAATCACTCTCAACGCATATATATCTACCTCTATGCCCTTGCCCTATACTAACTAAAGCCTCATACATCTCAAGCATTAAATTTGGTGGAAACAAAATATCCCCACTAAATGAGATAAATGTCAGCCTAGCACGAGTAAGCATTAAAGCCTCATTAAGTGAGCCATAATGCCTAGTGCAATCAAAGTTATTCATCATCTTTATAACATATAGATATGATAATGGATCAAATCTTTTAGGGAAGTTATTGCCATTATACTCCATATATCTATCGACTTCAAACCTTCCTAAAAGCTCATAAAGACCATCTGTTTCTACATATTTTCTACCAAATTTTTTATCCATCGTAGCAGGACTTAAAAAGCTAATATGCCCAGCCATTCTACCAAGTGCCATTCCTATTAAGCCATTTGCCTCTATATCATCTTTATCATAGTATCCGCCTTTAAAATTTGGATCTTTTACTATGCCTTCAATCGCAATTTTATTAAAAGCAATAGCCCAAGCCTTAGTAGCATAAGTAGTCGCTAGCATTATCACTCTTTTGGCAAAATTTGGAAACTCTATAGCAAAGCACAAAGCTTGCATACCCCCAAGGCTCCCACCGATAACGGCATGCGCCTCTTTGATTCCTAGCCTATCAAATAGCCTCATCTGCGCCCTAACCACATCGCTAATTACAAGGACAGGAAAGCGAAGTCTATACTCTTTTTTTGTGCTTGGCTCTATGCTTAAAGGATTAGTAGAGCCAAATGAACTACCCAAAATATTTACACAAATCACAAAATATTTAGTAGTATCAATCGTCTTATTATCACCTATTACGCCATCCCACCAACCAGGCTTTCTATCTCCCTTATGGATACCAGCAGCGTGAGCCGATCCAGTAAGTGCGTGGCAAACTACTATAACATTGCTCTTATCCTCATTTAACTTACCATAACACTCATAAGCTAGATCAAATTCGCTTAAAATTCGCCCACTCTCTAAATGCAACGGCTCATCAAAATGCTCTACAGCTCTATATATTTCCACTAATTTACTCTATAATTTGGTGCTTCTTGAGTTATTATAACATCATGAGCGTGGCTCTCTTTTAGCCCTGCACTTGTGATCTCTACGAACTCAGCCTTATCTTGGAAGGTTTTAATATCCTTACTACCACAATACCCCATTGAGCTTCTTAGCCCACCAATTAACTGATGGATCACATCACGGATTGTCCCAGCATATGGCACACGACCCTCTATCCCTTCTGGCACTAGCTTATCTTGAGCGGTGCCTTCTTGAAAATATCTATCGCTACTTCCTCTTGTCATAGCTCCGATACTTCCCATACCTCTATAACTCTTATATTGACGCCCCTGGAAGGTTACTAACTCACCTGGACTCTCATCGCACCCTGCAAGCAAGCTTCCTACCATAATGCAGCTAGCACCAGCTGCTAAAGCCTTGGCAAAATCGCCACTATATTTTATACCACCATCAGCGATGATTGGGATATTAAATTCCTTAGCCGCATCAGCACAATCACTAATAGCCGTAATTTGAGGCACCCCAACTCCTGCTACAATTCTAGTGGTACATATAGAACCTGGTCCAATACCCACCTTCACTCCATCGGCTCCGGCTTTTATCAGATCAATTATAGCTTTTGGATTAGCCACATTACCTACTACAATATCTACGCCGCTTATTTGAGATTTAATCTCTTTTAAGGTATCTATAATCCCTTTGCTATGGCCATGAGCAGAATCCATCACCAAAGCATCAACCCCAGCTTCGGCTAAAGCTTTGGCTCTATCTATTTGACCAACTCCTATAGCCGCAGCCACTCTAAGGCGACCAAATTTATCTTTATTAGCGTTTGGATACTCTTTGCGTTTTTTAAGATCTTTAATGGTTATTAAACCTTCTAATTTACCATTTTTATCTACTATAGGTAGCTTTTCAACTTTATTTGTAGAAAATATCTTTTGTGCATCATCTAAAGTACATCCCGATGGAGCGGTGATGAGTGGGGCTTTTGTCATCACTTCGCCTACTTTTTTACTATAATTATGCTCAAATCTCAAATCACGATTTGTTAAAATCCCTATTAATACACTATTTTCATCAATTACTGGCACACCTGAAATTCTATAATCACTCATTAACTCCAAAGCATCTTTGATACTAGCATCAGCGGTGATTGATATAGGATCCATTATTACGCCACTTTCACTTTTTTTAACCTTTTTTACCTCTTTTACCTGTGATTCTAGATCCATATTTTTATGGATAACCCCGATCCCGCCAAGTCTAGCCATCATAATAGCCGTTCTATGCTCTGTAACCGTATCCATCGCTGCTGATACTACAGGTATATTTAACTCAATATTTTTACTAAATTTAGATCTGATATCTACTTGTTTTGGTAAGATATCAGAGTATTGTGGGACTAATAAAACATCTTCAAATGTTAAGGCTCGTTTTACAATTTTCATACTATTTTCCTTTTATGATATTTTCTAAGCTTAAAGCCGCATCCAAAACTACCTGCTCTTGCCACGCTGCGCCCACTAATTGAGCTGAGATATTTAGTCCATTCTCATCATTTGCTACTGGCACAGTGATAGCTGGCAAACCTGCTAAATTCACCCCAATAGTATAAATATCACTCAAATACGCACTCAAAGGATCTTTTAATTCACCAAATTTATATGCCACAGATGGTGCAACTGGCATTAAAATTATATCTACCTCGCTTAAAATATCATCATATTCACGCTTGATAAATGCTCTTGCTTTTTGTGCTTTTATATAGTAAGCATCATAATATCCACTTGATAAAACAAAGGTCCCAAGCAACATTCTTCGCTGAACTTCAGCTCCAAAGCCCTCACCCCTAGTATTCGCATACATCTGCCCTAAGCTATCAGCCTTGGCTCTATTGCCATATCTTACACCATCATAACGACTCAAATTCGCACTCGCTTCAGCTGTGGCAATGATATAGTAAGCTGCTATATTGTATTTGGAGTTGGCTAAATCTTTATAGCATATCTCATGGCCGGCATTTTTGAGCTTTTCTATAGTTAAATTCAGAGCATTTCTAACAGGCTCACTAGCCTCATCAACATAGTTTTTGATAACGGCGATTTTTAATTTTCTATTTGGATTTAAATTGGGTGCAGTAGCGCTAAATTCGATATTAGCACTTGTACTATCTAACTTATCATATCCAGCGATTATATCATACAAAATAGCCGCATCTTCTACATTTTGAGTAATTGGCCCTATCTGATCTAAGCTACTAGAATAGGCGCTAAGTCCATATCGACTGACCCTACCATATGTAGGTTTAAACCCCACACAACCGCAAAACGCCGCTGGTTGGCGTATGCTACCACCCGTATCACTACCAAGAGCCGCTATAGCTATACCGGCTGCTACGGCCGCTGCGCTTCCACCACTACTTCCGCCTGGAACTCTAGTGTGATCAAGTGGATTTAGAGTTTTACCATAATATGAGCTTTCAGTGGTGCTACCCATAGCAAACTCATCCATATTTGTCCTACCAAATGGCGCAAGTCCTGATGCGATTAGCTTATTTATAACAGTTGCATTATATGGGGCTTTGTAACCTTGTAAAATCTTCGAACAACTAGTAATATTCCAATTTTTGACTTGAATATTATCTTTAATAGCGATCGGTACGCCAGCGAAACTCTCATCAATATCGCTATTAGTTAGTTGCTCTACATAAGCGCCTATATTTTTAGTTGCTTTTATCTTTTCAATTAGCTCTTTACGAAGTCCATCTAGGTCGCTAGAACTTAGCTTTATAGCTTCTTTTAGACTTATCACTCTTTCTCCTTATATATATTAACCAAAACTATCCCAACCGCTGTTATACCTAGCAAAATCCCTATAGTAACAACTATAGTCACAGCTCCTACTGGCTCACTTAGCACTCATCACCCCAAAACATCTATCACATAAATAATCATCGCTAATAGCAGCAAATTTCCAACACCTTGGGCATTTGAATTTATCTGATTTAGATATCACAAATCTACTATCACCTACTACAAATTCAGCCAAAATATCACTACCAATCCTAAATGCTCCAATCTTGCTTACCATATACCAATCTGCGATCTCATCGCTATTTAAAGACAAAATATAGTCGCTATTAGTTTGGATTTCTAACTCTAGAGTTGATTTTATGAGTTTATCTTTTTTGAGATTATCTATTATCTCATTAAATTTCTCCTTGCTCTCTTTAAGCAATCCATCATCTATTTGAGAGTCAAATTCAATTTTTTCATATACTAGATCAAACACATCATTAGCTTCACCCTTAATAATCTTAGGCGCATACTCTAATGCCTCATCTATCGTGTAGGTCAAAGTCGGTGCAATAAGCGGTAAAAGCGCCTTAGTTATAATCACCATCGCCGTTTGCGAGCTAGCTCTTTTAGTGCTATCTATAGAGTCACAATATAATCTATCTTTACAGATATCTAAATAAATTCCGCTCAAATCCCCACTTAAAAAATTCAATAAAATATTAAAACCCTTAGAGTATTCATAGTTTTTAAAACAGCTACTAACCTCATCAAAACAGCTACTAGCTTTGGCTAAAATCCATCTATCTAAGATTCCAAATTCATAATTTAGCTCTTTTAAATCACTTACATTTGCTAGTAAAAATCTTATGGTATTTCGAATTTTTCTATACTGCTCAGCAACTTGTTTTAAGATATCATTGCCAATTTTTAAATCACTTGAGTAATCACTAAGGCTAACCCACAAACGCAAAATTTCTACACCAAATTCCTTAGCCACCGCATCTGGGGCAATCACATTGCCTTTAGATTTACTCATCTTTTCGCCATTTTTATCCACGGTAAATCCATGAGTTAAGATACTTTTATAAGGTGCTTTTTGGTTTATTGCACAGCTTAATAAAAGCGAGCTTTGAAACCACCCTCTATGCTGATCGCTACCTTCTAGATAGATATCTGCTTGATAGCCACCCGCATCGTAATCACCGCTATTTAACACAGCATTCCATGTAGAGCCACTATCAAACCAAACATCTAAAATATCCATAACTTTTTCTAATTCATCAGCTTTAAATTTAGATCCACTTGGCAATAGCTCTTCAATGCTCATACTCCACCACGCATCAGCACCCTTCTCATCAAAAATTTTAGCAATATGATCTAAAATTTCACTATCAAATATCACCTCTTTAGTAGCTTTATCTCTAAAAAACGCTATAGGCACGCCCCAATCTCTTTGGCGTGAAATACACCAATCTGGGCGATTTTCTATCATTGAAGTTATCCTTTTTACCCCAGCTTCAGGATAAAATTTCACGCTATTTAAGGCTTCAAGTGCCGTTTGTCTAAGCGTTTTGCCATCTAATTTTGGCTCATCCATAGCGATAAACCACTGCTTAGTAGCTCTATAAATTACAGGTTTATGCGTTCTCCAACAAAATGGATAGCTATGTGTAAATTTGCTTACTTTTATAACTGCATCACCCAAAAGCTCGATAATCCTATCATTAGCCTTAAAAATATGCATACCGATAAACTCATCTACAATATCACTTGGTAGCAATCCTTTGCTCTTAAGAGTCGTATCATAAAGCCCCGCTTCATCAACAGGCATTATAACCTCTATACCATATCTAAGACTAGCAAAATAGTCATCTTCGCCATGCCCTGGTGCTGTATGAACTAGCCCAGTCCCACCATCCATCAAAACATGCTCGCCAAGAATAAATTTGGATTTTCTACCATTTAGTGGATTTATAGCGTTTAAATTCTCTAATATTTGAGAATTAAACTCTTTGATAATCTCCCCATTTGTAAGCCCAAGGGCTACCAAAACTTCAAGTAAAGGCTTAGCAAAAATAAACTTATCACTAGTAACGCAATAAATTTCATTTGGATTTAAACTGATCGCTTGATTAGCCACCAAAGTCCAAGGCGTAGTCGTCCATATAACCGCCCTAGCCCCATCAATTCCAATCGCTTTAGATGCGTCATCGTCTAATTTGAAAGCTACATATAAGCTATAATCTTCTTTATCAGCATACTCCACCTCGGCCTCTGCAAGCGCACTTCTAGCTGCCCAACTCCAAAATACCGGCTTGCTTCTCTCTATCAAAAGTCCCTTTTTTGCTACTTCGCATAGAGTTCTATATATATTTGCTTCAAATTTAAATTTCATAGTCATATATGGATCTTGCCAATCCCCAATAACCCCAAGTGATTTAAATTCAGCCTTTTGGATATCTATAAATTTGGCCGCCCACTCCCTACACTCGCTTCTTATAGCGACTTTATCCATATTGTGTTTTTTATCCCCAAGCTTTATCTCTACTTGCTGTTCAATCGGCAATCCATGACAATCCCAACCCGGAGTATATCTAACACTCTCTCCAAAAAAATAGTGAGTTTTGACTATTATATCTTTTAAAATTTTATTTAAGGCATGACCTATATGAAGATGCCCATTAGCATACGGCGGGCCATCGTGGATATTAAAGCTAGTAGTAGCATTTTGCCTGGATTTTTTCATCTTTTCATAGACTCTATTTTCATCCCATTTAGCATATCTTGCTGGTTCGTTTTGCGGTAAGTTGCCTCGCATAGCAAAGTCAGTAACAGGCAACAAAAGAGTATCTTTATAATCCATAATAATACCTTTAATGATAAAAAATTTGTTGATTTTATCAAAAAATAAATAAAACTTAATTAAAAATCGCCAAATTTAATATATAAACTATTCTAACCACTTTTTTAAGCAAAATTTTGGCTTATTATGATATAATCACCGCTCAATTTTATACCGCTCAGGAGGTCAAATATGGCTTTAGATACGGCTAAGAAAGCTCAAATAGTTGCGAAATTCGCTAGAAAAAGTGGAGACACAGGCTCATCAGAAGTTCAAATAGCACTTCTTACTACTAGAATTTCAGAGCTTACTGAACACCTAAAAGTAAATAAAAAAGATTTTAGCTCAAGACTAGGTCTATTAAAATTAGTCGGTCGCCGCAAAAGACTACTAAAATACCTAAAAGCTACCAAATATGAAACTTACACTAAGTTAATAGCTGAATTAGGTCTAAGAGACAAATAATCCAAAGCCCCTTATGGGGCTTATTTATACACAAACTACATAAATCAATATCTATTAAGCAAAAAAATTGTAAAATACCAACTTAAATTTCAATTTAGGATTTTTTATGTTTGGAATGGGAATCAGCGAAATAATCATCATCGCTGTTATCGCTGTTATAGTCTTAGGCCCTGATAAACTGCCAAGTGCGATGGTCAATATAGCTAAATTTTTTAAGGTTTTTAAACAGACAATCAATGGCGCCAAAAGCACTTTTGAACAAGAGATTAAGATAGCCGAATTAAAAGAAGATGCCAAAAAATACAAAGATAGCCTAACTACGAGCATAGATGGCGTTAGAAAAAAGCTCACCTTAGAAGAGCTTGATGAGTTAAAAAGCAGCGTAAATAGCATATCTCAAACAACTCAAAAATCCCTTGCTGATATCCAAAATGAGATATCAAATTTAAATCCGATTGACAAATTAAACGCCGGATTAGACCTAGAAACACAGAGCCAAGATAGATCGCAAACAGCAAAAAATTTATCCCCAAATCCACAAATTACAAATACCACTCCAAACGAGTTATCAAAAGATCAAATTCAAAAAGAGGCCTAATGTTTGAAGATTTAAGACCACATTTAATCGAGCTTAGAAAGCGTCTATTGATAAGTACTATATCTGTGATAGTATGTTTTATTATATGCTTTAACTTTTGGGCTCCTTTGCTTGATTTTATGACTGCTCCGCTTAAAGCGGTTTTGCCAGATGGTAGTAATATCATTTTCACTCAAGTTGCTGAGCCGTTTTTTACAGCTATGAAGGTGGCGTTTTTTGCCGGGTTATTACTCTCTTTGCCAATTATATTTTGGCAATTTTGGCTATTTGTAGCCCCAGGTCTATATGAAAATGAGAAAAAATATGTGATTCCATTTGTGCTAAGCGCTACAATTATGTTTATTGTAGGGGCTGCGTTTTGCTACTATTTTGTAGTGCCTGTTGGCTTTGCTTTTCTTATAAATTTTGGTGGGACACTATTTCAAGCACTCCCTAGCATTGGGGATTATGTAGGGTTTTTCACTAAGATTGTAGTGGCTTTTGGGATTAGCTTTGAGCTTCCTGTTATTACATTTTTCTTAGCTAAAATCGGCGTTATAACCGATGAGAGTTTAAAGGGATTTTTTAGATATGCGATTGTTGGGATATTTATTTTTGCTGCGATTATGACTCCGCCTGATGTGCTTAGTCAATTTATGCTTGCTGTCCCTTTAATAGGGCTTTATGCTCTATCGATTTTGATTGCTAAATTAGTCAATCCAGCATCAAAATCAAATGAAGATGAAGAAAAAGAAGATGGCGATGAGTGATATATTTGCCTTAAGTAGCTATGATTATGAGTTGCCCTCTCATCTCATCGCTACAACGCCAGCTAAACCCAAAGAGAGTGCGAATTTGCTTATCTATGACCGAAGTAACTCTAAGATAACTCACACTAAATTTGGCAATTTAATGGAATTTTTGCCGCCTTGCGATATCATATTTAATGATACAAAGGTGATAAAAGCTAGAATTTATGGCAAAAAAAGTAGCGGCGGGGCTGTAGAGTTGCTACTTAATCAGCCTTTAGGCGATGGCAAGTTTAGCACCTTAATCAAAGGTCGAATAAAAGTTGGATCGGTATTGGAATTTGATAATGGTCTAAGCTGTGAGATTTGTGATATTTTAAATGAGTATAGAGTGGTTAAATTTTATAAAGATAATAAGCTATTAGATACGCCAAATTTATACCAAATTTTAGATCAAATCGGCCATATTCCACTCCCGCCATACATAAAAAGAGATGATGAAAAAAGCGATGAAATTTGGTATCAAAGCGTATTTGCTAAAAATAGTGGCGCCGTAGCAGCCCCAACTGCGAGCTTACATTTTAGTGATGAGATGATAGAGAATTTAAAATCCAAACACAATATCTCATATATCACTCTCCATGTCGGTGCTGGAACCTTCAAATCAGTTGAGAGTAGCGATATTAGAGAGCATAAAATTCATAGCGAAATCTACTCTATGAGCGATCAAGCAATCCAAGCTATAAATAGCGATAGAGCGATTTTAGGCGTGGGGACAACTGTGACAAGATGTGTTGAGTATTTTTATAAAAATGGGGTTAAAAATGGTTTGTGTGATCTATTTTTACACCCTGCTAATCCACCAAAAAGACAAAACTACCTTCTAACAAATTTTCACTTACCAAAATCAACGCTAATTATGCTAGTAGCGAGTTTTGTCGGATTAGATAATGTCAAAGAAATTTATAAACAAGCCATAGAAAAAGAGTATAAATTTTACTCTTATGGTGATGCAATGTTGGTGATATGATGAGAGTAGTATTTTTAATTTTTATAGCAAATTTATTATTAGCAAATGATGAAATGGTTGATACCAAAGAGTATATAGCATTTAGTTTTTTACTATTTTTAGTTTTGATACTAATAGTTATCAATAAGCGCCCAGTCCAAAATAGAAATCAAAAATTAATCCACACACAAAACAAAAATTTAGCCAAGTTAAATTTAACATTTTTCAAAAACAAGTCCGAAAATGGGGATTTTATCAAGCGTATAGGGCTATTCTTTAGAGTGCTTCACACCTTAGCTGCGCACAATCAAAACTCAATAATATTTAGCTATCAGCCAAGACAAGCTAGATATTTTAACGCAAATTTCAAAGCCATAACAAATGCTACACACAATCTTTTATGCTTTGTCAATAAAAGTGTAAGCAATAGCTCCATTTTGCTATCACTCAAACCTACCAAAAATCCAAATGAGTATCAAATTTCAATCAAAACTTCAACCAGCATAAATAGCAGCGATATAGAAAAATCACTTGAAAATAAAAGCAAAAATATAAATTACAAATACCTTAATATCGCCTCTGATTATGCGAATTTACTTGGATCAAAGATTGAATTTCGCTCCAAAGCCAATAACTCAATCTTCTCATTTAACATAACAATGCAAAAGCTAGATGAGCCACTAATCATCAAGCCAACAACACCCAAAAAAGCCATAATAGCCTATGAGAGCCAAACTGGATTTTTCACACTTTTAGCAGATCTTAGCGTCTATGGCGTCTCTACGCAGCCAGAATATAGCTGGGAGAGTGTGAAAAATCATATAATAGATATGTGTTATCAGCCAGATTTTGTATTTATACAAGCAAAAATACTCAAAAAACTACCACACAATGAGATAAATTTGATAACGCAGTGGCAAAAAACCAAAGGATTTAAAGTCATAATCATCAGTGATAACTCCGACTATGATGATATAGCCAGTAGCTTTGGTGATGAGATTTTGTATCAACCATACACTACTGATGATATCGCTAAGCTAGTGGGTTAATCCATCTCAAGGCGCATTAAATACATATCCTCTCCGCTGATAACTTCAAGCGAATTTGAGCCGCATTTTGGGCATAGGAATTCATTTTCTAAAAGAATGCTTTGAGCGCCACACTCATTACATTGGATTGTTATATCCTTAGGGTGGATGATGAGTTTGGCTTGTGAGCAGATAGTATCAGCTTTGAATGCATCAAAGGCACTTTGCAAGTAGTGAGCCTCTACTCCACTTAATCTACCTACTTCAATCTCTACTTTGGTTATTCTTGTTGCTTTATGTTTCATCGCATTTGTTTCACAAAGCTTAAATAACTCTTGAACTATAGCTAATTCGTGCATATTATCTCCTTTTTAGCAAATTCTAGGTAGTAACTCACCCTTTGGTGGCTCCATAAATCTAGAAGCACCATAGCTATTTTGTATAATCACATTTGCCTTATTACTATCTAAAATTTCACCTATGATATTTGATTTTGGATCAAATTTCTTTAAAATTTCAACTGCCTTCATCTCATCTTGCGGCTCAACGGCCAAGACAAAAGTCCCCTCATTAGCAAGCTCATAAGGCTCAAAACCAAGAATTTCACAAATTCCCATCACCTCATCGCTCACAGCGATACTATCTTCGCTAATTTTGATATCTCGCCCACAAGCCTTCGCCCACTCATTTAAGACAGCTGAGAGTCCGCCACGAGTCGCATCTCTCATAGCAAGAGGAGCGATATTAGCATTTAAAAGCGCTTCAACTACATTATTTAAAGGCTTACAATCGCTTTGCAAATCCAAATTTAGCTCATTTCTATTTGCTAAAATCACAGCACCATGCCTACCTACATCGCCGCTTAAAAGGATTTTCGCACCACTTTTTAAATTCTCCACTCTAGACTCTTTGATAATCTCTCCAATACCTGAAGTATTGATAAAAATCTTATCACAACTCCCCTTGCTAACCACCTTAGTATCACCGCAAACTATGCTAACTCCAGCCTCATCAGCCGTGCTTTTCATACTATTTAAGATCTCTTTAAGCTCATCAATACCAAGCCCCTCTTCTATAATCAAAGCGCAACTAATATATCTAGGCTTTGCCCCTACCATTGCTAGGTCATTTATCGTCCCACAAACTGCGATTTTACCGATATCGCCACCTGGGAATTTAGTAGGGCTTACTACGAAGCTATCGGTGCTAAAGGCTATTTTACCACTTAAATTTAAAATCGCACTATCATTGCTTTGGGCTAAAATTTCATTATCAAAAATCCTAAAAATCAACCCATTTATGAGTTCATTCATCTCTTGCCCACCACCACCATGAGCTAATAATATCTTTTTCATCTATCCTCTTTTGCTATATTTATAATACGCCGCACAAGCGCCCTCGCCACTTACCATACAGCTACCAATAGGATTTTGCGGATTACACACCTTGCCAAAGACTTTACAATCATACGGCTTAGCCTTGCCACGCAAAATTTCACCGCAGATACAGGCCTTAGACTCCTTAGATTCGCCTACTTCTACATTAAAATATTTTTTAGCATCCAAGTAGCTAAACTCATCTCTTAGTCTTAATCCGCTATCTTTGATAACGCCTAGCCCTCTCCACTCAAAATCACACGGCTGAAAATATCTATCTATTAGCTCTTTGGCCTTTAAATTACCATCTTTGCTAACCACTCTAGCATACTCATTATAGACCTTATGGGTGCCATTTTCATGCTGATTGACTAAATTTAATATACTATCCATAAGATCCAAAGGCTCAAATCCGCTCACCGCAATAGGCGTTTTAAACTCATTTGCTAGCTCTTCATAAATTTTACTACCTGTAATCACACTCACATGCGATGGACCCAAAAACGCATCTATTTTCACATCTTTATCACTCATTATAGCCCTTACTGGTGCTGGGACTGTGACATGGTTTATATGTATAAATAGATTTTGTAAATTCAACTCAACAGCTTGTTTTACCACCACTGCACTCATAGGCGTGGTGGTCTCAAATCCAATAGCAAAAAATACAACCTTTTTATCTGGATTTTCTTTGGCTATTGTGATTGTATCAAGTGGCGAGTATAAAGCCCTAATATCAGCCCCATCAGCCCTAAGCTCGGATAGAGAGCCTTTACTCCCTGGTACCCTTAACATATCAGCTAAGGTACAAAATATCACCCCATCTATACTAGCAATCGCTATAGCCTCATCAATGCGACTTCTAGGCATTATACACACAGGACAGCCTGGCCCGTGGATGAAATTGATATTCTCTCCTACTAATTGTGGTAAGCCAAATTTCATTATACTATGAGTATGACCGCCGCAAATCTCCATAATATTTAATGGCTTTTTGCTTCTTTGCTTGATTATCTGGCTTAAAGCTAAAATCTTATCTTTATCTCTAAAACTATTTATCAAATCCATTAAAATCCTTCATATGTTTTAAATGCTAACTTATAAAGAGCTGTTAAAATATCTTTATCAATCTTTTTAAGTTCATTATAAACGCTATCTTTTTGTAGTTGCAAATGTAGGTTTTGCTTTAGTAGTTTTTCTATAGTTTTTGGTAATTGTTCGCAAATTTTTTTGAAAGCAAATTTATCACCTGTTATAATTTCGTAAAATTTATCAATAGAAATTCTGCGTAATCTTTCATTGCTAGTTTGCCTTTGTCCATCAAGACTTATTATCCAAGGCTCATTTGCTGATTTTTTAGCTATTACTTCTACAAGAGCACAAATATCTTTGGAATTTTTAGAATTTAAAAGATGGTTTTGCATTTTCATAAATGTCTTTTGACTTGATGAACTATTCATGGTATTGTGTTTATTTTTCAGCTCGACAAAATATGAGTTTTTTTCGCCTTTAAAGACTATATCCCAGCCACTTTTTGGAACTTCGCAACCTTTAATATACTGAAAAATATTTTGATGAAAATATCCAATAGAGTTATTATTTGATTTATCTCTTTGTCTTTGTAACTCCAAGGCTATAATTTCTTCATAACTTTTAACATAAATATGTTTATCAAAAAGCAATTTTATAGGGTCGATTATATTTGAATTAAATTTGCTTAAATCAATACTTTTTAACACTTCTTGATACTCGTTTAAAGTTTTTAAAACATGTTCTTCAAAGTCTGTTTTTGATATAAAGTCTAAAATAAACTCTCGCCCCACTTCGTTTCTCCATTTAATGATTTAATTATCTCTTTACCAATTTCATAAGCCAAATTCACAGGCACAGCATTACCTATTTGCTTGTATTGTTCTGCCATAGAGCCACAAAACTGCCATTCATCTGGAAAGGATTGAATTCTAGCATTTTCTCTTACACTAAATGGCCTAATCTCACTTGGGTGGCACCTGTCAGTTTGCTTCATTTGCGGTGTTGTAAGCACAGTTAGGCTTGGCTCATCAAAGCTAAGTCGCCTTAAAATTCCAGTTCTACCACCAGCCATATTCCAGCAAGTTTTCATATAGGCTTTAGCAATATTTGGATCTATATCACGCCAATACCCACCAGCAGGCACAAGAGCAAAAACAGCCTCTTTTTGCTCTGAGTATTTAGCGCACTGGCTTTTTGGGACATTTTGTAAAATATCTCTTAGAACCAGCTTTTTATCGTGCTTTTTAGGAAAAGTAAAAAATACCTTATCTTGCAAATCTTTTCTAATTCCAACTACAATCAAACGCTCTCTTTTTTGCGCTACACCATAATCAAGCGCATTTAGCACTTTATATTCTATATTATAGCCTTGTTCGCAAAAAATATCACAAATAATTTTAAAAGTATTGCCTTTATCATGCGTTAAAAGCCCCTTGACATTTTCAAATAAAAACATCTTAGGTTGTAATTTTTTTAAAAACAAAGCATAATGATAAAATAGAGTCCCCCTAGTATCTTCAAGCCCAAGCCTCTTGCCTGCATAACTAAAGCTCTGACAAGGCGATCCACCAGATAATAGATCCAACTCTTTGATTTTTATATTAAATTTGCTCTCTAAATCACAAGATGAAATTTCAGCAATATCATAACAAATAACATTCCAATTGGGTCTATTTGCCAATAAAGTTTTAACAGATGATTTATCTATTTCTATTAAACCTATATGAGCAAAACCGGCTCTTTCTAATCCAAGAGCCATACCTCCGCCACCAGCAAATAACTCAATACTTTTAAACATCAATCTCTACTTCAACGCTGCTAAGCCCATATCGCCTTCATCAGATGGTATTTTGCCACTATTCATATCATCTGCGATCTGCTTATAAATCTCCAAGCTCTCTAAAGCGTATTTGGTATCTATCTTCTCCATCGCAAATCCCACATGTATCAGCACATAATCCCCCACCGATACAGGATCAGCTATCAAGTCCAAACTCACCCCACGCTTAACGCCGAGAGTTTCAACAATGGCAAAATTATTCTCATCTATTGATATTACTTTTGATGGTATGCTAAGGCACATTATTTTAATTCCTTTTTCATTTTTAAATAATTTATCCACTTATCTATGCCAAGGCCTGTTTTGCTATCGACTTCTATTATATCAACTTTTGGATTTAGCTTTTTGGCCTCTTTTTTTACCTCATTGATATCAAAATCAAAATGCTCTAATAGCGAAGTTTTCGTTATCACCACTATATCAGCCGCCCTAAACATAACAGGATATTTAGCCACCTTATCGCTCCCTTCTGGCACACTGATTAAGACAGCATTAAGGTGAGCCCCCACATCATAACTAGCTGGGCAAACTAAATTTCCAACATTTTCTATAAATACCAAATCAAGCTCTTTAAGTGGCAAGTGGTGTAAGCCATTATGCACCATAAAAGCATCTAAATGACAAGTTTGGCCAGTGCTAATCTGATGAGCCTTGCCGCCTGCGTTTATAATGCGATTAGCATCCATATTGGTCTCTAAATCCCCCTCAACTACCCCAACTCTTAGGCCACTTGATTTTATAGTAGCTTCTAAAAGCGTGGTTTTCCCAGCTCCCGGACTACTCATCAAATTCACACACAATAGCCCATATTCGTCTAAATGCGCTCTATTGTGAGCAGCTTCGTGGTCGTTTTCTTGTAATATTTTGGTTACTACTTCTACTGTTTTTTTCTCATTTAAAGCTGGATGATCATGATGGTGAGTATGGTCGTGATGGCTATGGTTTCCCATGCTACAACCGCAATCTTTACACATATTTTCTCCTTTGAATTTAAAATTTATGATTATATCTAAGCATATTTAAGCCAAAATAAATTTGCCCCATCGCAATGGCAGAATCATTAATAGGCTCATTAATAGGCAGATAATATGCTATATTATTTTTTTTGAATTTATCTATAGTTTTTCTTAATAATGCCTTATTTTGCCACACTCCGCCACATAAGACAATAGGCAAATTATAGATACTAGCTATATCTAAGGCTAAATTCGCCAATCCATTTATAAATGCTGTAGCGGCGATTCTAGGCTCATCTATCAAAGCACCTTTAAAGGCATCTTCATAGCTGATAACTCCATCATTTATACTAAACTCATAAGCCACATCCAAGCTCTCATCATACAAAGACTCAACCATCATAGGCGCTTGTGCGTCATAGCTTACAGATTTTAGCTCAAAAATTATAGAAGCAAAAGCGTCAAAAATCCTACCCAAAGAGCTACATTTTATGGTATTTATCTGATTTTTTAATATCTTATCTAGATTATCTTTTTGAATTTCAGGTATTAATCTATCCAATTTTGGCGAATTTAAAGAGTATTTTTTAGCTATTGCGTAGGCTAGGTAGTATATATTTTTAATAGCCTTATCCCCGCCAATTAGATCAAAGCTATCAAAATGCATTATCCTATCAAATTCGCCCTTAGAGCATCTCAAAATCTCTCCACCCCAAATCGTAGAGTCCTTCCCATACCCAGTCCCATCAAAGCTAAGCGCTATCACATCGCCGCTAATGCCATTTTCTAGCATAACGCTTAAGGCGTGAGCGTGATGGTGATAGACTCTGTGAATTTCATAACTTTTCGCAAAATCATCTATAAATCCAAAATGCGGATGAGCGTCCCCTAAAACAAAATCAAACTCAAACCCATATATACTCTTAAAGCTCTCTAGTAACTCATCAAATCTTAATTTTGTCGCTACACTTCCCATATCGCCGATATAAACAGAGCTAAATATCAACCCATCTTTATAAATGGCAAATTGATTTTTCATCAAGGCACCAAGTGCTAAAAAGCAGCCCTTAGGGGCGATGCCATTTAAATTTAGTGGCAAAATAGATGGCTTTAACCCTCTTGAAGTTCGCAGATATATCGCCTTTTCATCTAGGGTAAAGCATATGCTATCATCGCTTGGATTGATAATATCTCTATCATTATCCAAAACAAAATCACAAACCCCGCTTAATTTATCCTTAATACTATCATAATCTTTTATAATTGGCTCTTTGCTTAGATTGGCACTTGTGGCGATGATGGGCGAATTTAGAGAGTTTAAGAGCAGAATATGAAGTGGCGTCGGTGGCAAAAATATACCAACTTTATCAATATTTTTAGCCACTATATCTGGGAGACTGTTTTTAGATTTGAGTAAAACTATTGGCTTTAAATTTGAGCTTAAAACCTTGGCTTCATACTCATCTATATAAGCGTATTTTTGCGCCATCTCTATATCTTTACACATTATGGCAAATGGTTTATCAGGGCGATTTTTTCTAGCTCTTAGGTCAAATATAGCTTGATGATTTAAGCCATCGCAGACAAGATGAAATCCGCCAACACCCTTAATCGCTACGATTTTACCGCTTTTAATCGCATTTATACAATCTTTTAGCGCATTTTCATCACTGCTTAAAATATTGCCACTCATATCTTTATATAGTAGTTTTGGCCCGCAGGCTTTACACGCTATTGGCTGGGCGTGATAGCGACGATTAATCGGATTTTTATATTCAGCTTCGCACTTATCGCACATTTTAAATTTACTCATCGTGGTATTTGCCCTATCATAAGGCAAACACCTAATCAAAGAAAATCTCGGCCCACAATTTGTGCAGTTTATAAAAGCATGATTATATCTATAATTACTACTATCTAAAAGCTCATTTTTACACTCATCACAAATAGCAAAATCAGGCAAAATAGGGGCAAATTTATAGCTATCAGCAGAGCTAATAATCTTAAATTCATTATATATATTATGACCATTATTTACTACAATTTTATCTATTCTAGCAAGTGGCGGTAGCTCGGTTTTAAGGGATTTTATAAACTCATCAACCGAATTTGAGTCGCCATTTAGCTCTATTTTGACTCCACTAGAATCATTAAAAACTCTACCATTTAAGCCCAAATTCACAGCCAATTGATAGACAAAAGGGCGAAATCCTACACCTTGGACTAATCCGTAAATTTCAATTTTAACTAATCTCAAGTGGATAGCATCCGCTAAATTCGCTTTTGTAATTAGAGTTACAAAACTTCAAAGCCAAATTCGCAATTACTGGATTTTCAAACAAACTACCGCCAAATAGCATATTTTTAGCGCCTAATTCATCTTTGAGTATATCGCCAAAATCACTTAAGAAAAAGGCCAAACTCTCCAAGCAACCAAAAGAGATATTCTTACTATCAGCCCCAGCTAGCTTAAAGCTCATTGTGCTTCTAATAGCCCTAGCCCAGTCAAACTCACTTTTGCTACTCATCTTAAAATCGATCCTAACGCCCTTAAGACCGCTATAATCCCTAGCGTAATTTAAAATTTGAGATTTATAATCCAAAATTTGATCGATAATCATAAATAAACTATAAAAATTATCTTTAAAATCTATTTTGCCTTGCGGTAATGGATATTTGCTTTTGAAATTTGCTAGCAATTTATCCCCACCATCAAATTCAGCTATCCTATCCCAAATCTCTTCAAAGCTTTTTGGTAGCTCAATTTTGAGCATATCAAACTCATCATTATCTTTATAAACTTTGATAAAATCTTTGCTATTTTTACTTAAAAATACCCTTGCGATAGTGGAGTTAGCTAAATTTAATTCACTCACACAAAGCCCAAAAAGAGCATAATTTTTATCACTAAAAGAGTTGATATAATCACGCTTTTTCGCACTCAAAAACTCGCCACTCTCAATAACCAAAATTCTCTCATCTAAAAATGAAATTTTAATATCTTTTTTTAGAGTTTTAATAGCTAAAAATTTAATCCCCTTATCATTTAATGCTTTTGCAATCTCATAAATATTAATATCCCAAGCGCTTCTAATATCAAAATATAGTGGCGCCTCTTTATGATTGGAGCGATATATGGCATTAATTTTAAGATTAATTATAGGCTTTTCAAAACTAGCCAATGCGATTAAGGATTTCTCATCACAAACAAAGATCTTAGCAGCATTTTTAAGATTAGTAGGCACTAAATAATCAGCATCAAAGCTATCAAATTTGCCTATCTCATAACCATCATAGATAAATTTTTTGCCACCCAAAATATCATCTATACCACGCTTTATTATCTCATTATCTATACCAAATCCAAATTCATTAACCCCACTCTCTAAAGAATATGGAGTGATATTTTTATAACTAAAATCAAACTCAAACTCGCTACTATCAGGCAAATTCTCAGCTAATTCCACCTTGCTCTCTTGGATAAAAATCGAGCTAGGAACCTTAGATATAAACTCATCGCTAAATTTACCAAGCTCTTTTTCGTCCCCTTTAACATATAATTTCACAGATTTATTCTCTTTGGTTATAGAGTATTTTAAAGCGCTTTTTTTAGCCCAAAAATCTAAAAAAAATGCTAATATAGCCCCATCATTAGAGCAATTAAATTCAAAGCAAAGTATCAAAATTGCTCCTTTTTCCACTCGTTTGCGATATCTTGTAAATTTTTGTCATCTATCTTGCTATACTCAAATCCAAGAGATTTTAGCTCTTTTAATATTATTTTACTCATCAAATCAGATGAATTTAAAACCTCACTACTAAGCTCAAAACTCATAGGCTCAACTCTCTTTGGTACCACGCCAATTATCTTAGTCTTTGGTCTATCACCCACCAAATCCATCATCTCTATGGTTTGTAGCATCTCAATCTCATGAGCTGAGCCAGACCACTTTATACTCTTTGGCATATCTTCAAAATCAAAGAAATATACATCTCCTATCTGCCCACCATCAGCATCGATACAATCAACGACTATTAAATAATCGCTATCAGCCATTATCGGAGTTAAATGATTTGCTAAAGTACCGCCATCTACAAATTTTAAATTATGTTCTTTGGAGTTAAATTTAAAGTTATTCTCAATCATCTTAACAAAATGAACGCCGACACCTTCGTCGGCGAACATTACATTTCCTACTCCTAGGATTAAAACACGCATCTACTTCTCTTTTGGGAATTTGTAGCCGCTGATTATCGCATCCATAGCACCATCTTTGCCTTTTATAGCGTTAAATACAGCCATATAGATATGAACTACCACAAAAATAAAGATAATCCACATAGCAATATGGTGAATTTGACGCACATTAGCAAGTCCTCCCATCCAAGCCTCAATAACTCTCATAGGCGTATAAAGCAACCCGCCAAGCCCATCATGATATACATTGACATATAAGATCAAGCCAGTTAGACAGATCACAAAAAGCACAATATAAAAGAATATATAAGAGGCAAATTGTAGTGGATTATAGGTTCCTTGAATATGTGGGTGTTTGCCTAAAAATAGATAGTATTTGATCTGATCTATCCAAATTTTTGGGCTTAGAAAATCCCTTACACTCACTCTTTCTATATGGCTTTGTTTATCAAAGAAAAATAGATATGTCTTAAAGATAAAACAACCTATTAGTATAAATCCAGCTATTTGATGCACAGCACGCCATTTAGCATTCATAAAATTTATAGGCTCACCCGTTATAGCAGGACTTACAAAGACATAAGCAAGATAAAATCCGCTCACGCTCAAAACCACAATAGATATAGCTCTAATCCAGTGCGTAAGGCGTAATCCTATGCTAAATTCATAATCAGCGATATGTTTTTTACTATTTTTCATATCTGCTCCTTAGATTAAATTCGGATTAACTTTATAGCTACTTAATTCATTACCCTTTGTATCCATCACATGGACAGCACACGCTATACAAGGATCATAAGAGTGAATTTTGCGTATTATCTCTAAAGGCTGTTTTAAATCAGCGATTTTAAGCCCAATCAAACAAGCCTCATAGCTACCCATTTGACCTTTAGCATCTTTTGGGCTAGCATTCCAAGTAGATGGAACGACAGCTTGCCAATTCTCAATCACTCCATTTTTAATCCTACACCAGTGGCTTAGCATACCACGAGGCACATTACCGATAAATCTACCTTTATACTCTTTTTTGCTATCTATTTGATATTTAGCGCAAGTGCTATCATCGATTTTTAAATTCTCAATTAGATTATTAAAAGCCCTTAAGGTATTATCAGCGATAATTTTTGCTTCAATCATCCTACAAGCAGTCCTACCCAAAGTTGATAATACAGCACTCACAGGAAGCCCTGTTTCAGCTAGGAATTTATCCACTACTGGCACTACATTTTTATTGCCTTTAGCGTAATTTATAACTATATTTGCTAGTGGGCCAACTTGCATAGGCAAGCTATCATATCTTGGGGCTTTGATCCAGCTATATTTACCATCTAAATCAAAGACTTTAGAATCTTCCATTTCGCCCTTAGCATTTAGAGTTTTAGCATCTTTAAATCCTGTGTAATTTGGCGTAGTATCACCATCATAAGGGTGAAGTGGAGCGTCGTTTTTATACCATGAGCGAGTCGCTTCTTCGGTGATTTTACTCTCATCTACTTCAAATACCTTAGATATATCACCATTTAAGATATAACCACCATCAAATAGATACTCATTAGCACCAATTTGGAAATCTTGATATGTTAATAAATTTGGAGTTCCTACATCATTTACCACACTTGGTTCATTAGCATAAGCCTTAGCCGCCATCACCAAATCCGGCCAATAAGCACGATTGATAAAATCAGCCATCTCTTGGAATTTCACCATATATTCACCTAGTCTTGCTGGGTCTTGTAGATCCATTATACAAGTTACGCCACCGACAGTTAGGCTTTGTGGGTGTGGCTGCTTAGCACCAAATACCGCCATAGCTTGAGCTATTGTTCTTTGAAGTCTTAAACACTCTAGATAGTGGCTAAGGGCTATTAGATTTTGCTCTGGGCTAAATTTATAAGTAGAGTGCCCCCAATAAGCATTAGCAAATGGCCCAAGGTTGCCTTTTTCTACGAATTTTTTAACCTTATCTTGAACTAATTTTAACTGATCTGCGCCACATGCATATGGAGTATCGCAATATTTAAATGCTTCTTGGCTAGCCTTTTTTGGATCAGCACTCAAAGCGCTCACCACATCTACAAAATCAAGCGCATGAAGTTGATAGAAATGCACAGGATGATCATGTAAAAATAGAGCCGCATTCATAAGCGTTCTAGTGAGTTTGGCATTGAGTGGCGGGACGATACCAAGAGCATTTTCTACAGCTTCAATCCCTGCTCTATAGTGCGAAAATGTACAAACACCGCAAATTCTTTGCGTCATAAAACCAGCATCTCTTGGATCTCTACCTTTGACAATCACCTCAATACCACGCCAAAGAGTTGAGCCACTATAAGCTTCTTTAACTACATTATTCTCATCCACAACCACCTCTACACGAAGGTGGCCTTCAATTCTAGTTATCGGATCAACTACTATTCTTTGTTCGCTCATATTTTACTCCTTCTCTTTTGTTGCAGTAGCGATAAGCGCATGAGCCGCTACAGCCACGCCTGTAATTGCTAAGACACCTATACCGATTTTATCGCTTATAGCATCCGCCCCAAGTCCATCAAATACAGTGTTATACAATCTATCACCTAGTGGCACTTCAAATGGCCCCATCTGATCCCAAAAATCAGGCTCAGAGCAGCCGATACAGCCATGGCCTGCTTGGATAGGCCAACTAGTGTGTTGATTAAATCTCTCTCTAGAGCAGTTATTAAAGGTATATGGCCCTTTACAGCCGACTTTGTATAAGCAATAGCCATTTTTAGCACCTTCATCGCCAAATTCTTGGACAAACTCACCCGCATCAAAATGCCCTCTTCTCTCGCAAAGATCGTGAATTCTAAGCCCATAAGCCCATTTTGGTCTATTATAGACATCAAGTGCTGGAAGTGTGCCAAATAGTAAGAAATTTAAGACATTACCGACTATATTTTTCTCACTTGGCGGACAGCCTGGGACATTGATTACTGGTTTATTGGTGATTTTGTGAAGTGGTTTTGCGTTTGTAGGATTTGGGGCTGCAGCTTGGATACCACCAAAGCTAGAGCAAGTCCCAATAGCAAAGATAGCAAGAGCATTATCACTAGCGTGGATAGCATGTTCTCTACCTGTTGTGCCTTTTGGGCCTACTGTTAAATAAAAAGCGCTATCACCATCTGGAATTCCCCCTTCTACCATTAAGACATATTTACCTTTATACTTTTGTATAGCTTGTTCTAAATTCTCTTCAGCTTGCCAACCAGAAGCCGCCATAACTGTTTCATGATACTCTAAACTGATATAATCAAATATTAAGCTATCAATTGTAGGTGCATCACTTCTTAAAAGGCTCTCGCTACAGCCGGTACATTCAGCCATATGGAGCCAAATCACAGGCAATCTATCGCTAAGCTCAGCTGCTTGAGCTACCATAGGTGCAAAACTAGCCGGCAAGGCCATAAGAGCAGTCATCACTCCAGCCCATTTCATAAAATCTCTACGAGTAAAGCCGTGTTCGTTTAAAACATCCATAATAGAGCTATTTGCTTTCATTTTTGGAAGTTTGGCTAACTCTGATAGCCTATTTTGTATGGTGGTTATATTATGATTATCTACCATAAATTTCCCCTTTAATTGAGATTAAATTTATCTTAAAATAAATTCTTTACCTGTTATTTTACTATCATTTAACTTAATAAATTTGATAAATCAAAATTAAATTTTAATTTTAAAGATAGTTTAATATAAAAAGTATCAAATTCCATATTTTTGCTATAATTTTATAATTGAATTTAATTTTTTTATATGAAATTTTAAAAATAAAAGTTAATCATACTTATTTTATCTTAGTTAAATTTAATTAAAAAAATTAATTTATTTTACTCTTATAAACCACTAAAATTAGCTATATAAATATACAAAATAGTAGGCACAGATATGCTTATTAGGCTATTTCTTCGCCAAATTTGTAAAGTAATTGCTAAAAGCAGACAAGCCACCGCACACATACCAAGCCAGATATTATCAAATTTCATACTAGCTATAGCATAAATCATCAAAATTATCATAATTACAAGAGTGCTTCTACTCTCTAAATATTTAAGCATTTTAGAGTTACTTCGCTTTTTAAACAAAAAATAAGGCAAAAATCTACAAAGCAAAGTCGCCACGCAACCAGCCAAAATATATGGTAAATACTCCATCAAAACCGCCTTTTAAATATGATCAAAATCACCATAGCCAAAATCAATGAACCAAATAAATAGTAGTGTAAAGGAAAGATAAAAAGCCCCAAAATTCCAATACCAAAACCAAGCAAAGCCACGCTAATATTTTTATCTCGTTTAAAAACCTCATACGAAAGCACACCAAACAGAGCCGCCAAGCTAAACTCAATCCCCTTATAATCCAAATTTAAATTTGAGCCTACAATACTACCCAAAATAACGCTAAAAACCCAATAAATTTGATTTAAAAAAGCAGTTAGATTAAACACCAAATCCCGATTTTCATCATCTATATCATTGCGTGATTTTATCAAAGCATAGGTCTCATCGCTTAAAGCGTAGATGAAGTAATATCTAAATTTAAGCTTTTTAATCTCATCTAAAAGCCCCAAAGTATAGAAAAAATGTCTAAAATTTAGCATAAATGAGATAAAAAACACACCCCATAAATTCGCCCCACTAGCGATAAAAGCAATCAACAAAAACTCCACACTACCAGCATAAACCATAACACTAGTAAGCCCCATCACCCAGCTTTCAAAGCCCATGCTAGCGCCATAAAGCCCAAAAGCAAATCCAAGCGGTATATAACCCATCATAACAGCAATTGTGGATTGAAATATTTTAAATTTAAGATTCATAAGTCAAAACGCACCGCCTAAAATAGGCAATGCGATTTTAAAAAATTTACTATTTTTTAGGAGCGGTCATATCTTCAGGTTTTACCCACTCATCAAACTGAGCAGCTGTCAAAAGACCTAAATTTATAGCTTCTTCTTTTAAAGTTGTGCCATTTTTGTGAGCTGTTTTAGCTATTTTAGCAGCATTTTCATATCCAATATGTGGATTTAGAGCAGTTACAAGCATAAGGCTTTCGTGAAGAAGTTTATCGATTTTAGCTTCATTTGCGGTGATTCCAATAGCGCAATGGTCATTAAAGCTAACCATAGAATCGCTTAGCAATCTAATGCTCTCTAAAATATTGTGAGTTATAACTGGTTTAAATACATTTAACTCAAAATTACCTTGAGATGCGCCCATTGCTACGCTTACATGATTGCCTGCTACTTGGACTGCTACCATGGTCACGGCCTCACATTGAGTAGGATTGACTTTACCTGGCATAATAGAGCTTCCTGGCTCGTTTTCAGGGATATTTATCTCGCCAATACCGCATCTTGGGCCACTTGCTAACCATCTGATATCATTTGCGATTTTCATTAAATTTGCCCCAAGACCATTTAAAGCACCACTTAAAAATACTTCAGCATCATGGCTTGTAAGGCCGTGAAATTTATTTGGATGAGATTTAAATTTAAACTCAGTTTTAGTTATCTCATTTAAAACTTCACTCACCATAGGACTGAAATCTGGATGGCTATTTAGCCCTGTTCCTACAGCTGTTCCACCAATAGCAAGCTCTTCTAAAAATGGAATAGTAGCTAGAATTTGATCTTTACTAGCTTTTAGCATGTGAGCATATCCGCTAAACTCTTGACCTAAGGTTAAAGGTGTGGCATCTTGTAAATGAGTTCTACCGATTTTAACGATATTAGCAAACTCTTTGCTCTTTGCTTCAAGTGTAGCTAAAAGCTTATCAATAGCTGGGAAAAGCTGTTTTTGAAGCTCTAAAACAAAAGCAATTCTCATAGCTGTAGGATAAGTATCATTTGAGCTTTGACCTTTATTTACATCATCATTTGGATGGATTAGCTTTTTACTTCTAAAATCCTCACCCAAAATCTCAGTAGAGCGGTTAGCGATAACTTCGTTTAAATTCATATTTGATTGAGTTCCGCTACCTGTTTGCCATACTACAAGCGGAAAATTACCATCTAATTTGCCGGCTAGTACCTCATCGCAAGCTTGAGAAATAGCCTTTGTTTTAACATCATCTAAGCGGCCAAGTTTGTTATTTACGATAGCGCAAGCCTTTTTAAGATAGGCAAAACCCTCTATAACCTCACTTGGCATTGTGCCTTTGCCGATTTTGAAATTTTCTAAACTTCTCTCGGTTTGAGCTCCCCAATACTTGTCATTAGGCACCTTGATCTCACCCATTGTGTCTTTTTCTATACGAAAATCCATCTTAATCCTTTCATAATTTAAAATTCCAAAGTTGCTATTATCCATTAAAATGGCTTATAGCTTCATAAATTTTATTATTTATTTATATAAATTTAGCTAAAATCGCACATTTTTATCTTTCACTAAAGGCAAAAAATGGCTGAATTTTATGATCCAAAAACAATAGAAGAGAAATTTTATAAAATCTGCGAAGAGCGTGGATATTTCGAGATTGATGGGAATAAAAATATTCAAGAAGATAATAAAACTTTTTGTATCATGATGCCACCGCCAAATGTCACAGGAGTCCTACATATAGGGCATGCGCTTACCTTTACTTTACAAGATATAATTACAAGATACAAAAGGATGGACGGCTATAAAACTCTTTGGCAGCCAGGACTTGACCACGCTGGGATAGCTACTCAAAATGTAGTTGAAAAGCAACTTCTAGCTAGTGGGGTTACAAAAGAGCAAATCGGTAGAGAAGAATTCCTTAAAAAAACCTGGGAATGGAAAGAAAAAAGCGGCGGTCAAATCGTCTATCAAATGCGTCGCCTTGGGATAACACCTGCTTGGAGTAGAGAGAGATTTACTATGGATGAGGGGCTTAAAAATGCTGTGAGAAAAGCCTTTGTAAGCTTGTATAATAAAGGGCTTATAATCCGTGGAAATTATATGGTAAATTGGTGTACGCACGATGGAGCTTTAAGCGATGTAGAAGTCGAGCATAAAGCAAATAAGGGTAAATTATATCATTTGAGATATTTTTTATGTGAAAATAGCTCTTCAAACCATAGCCAGATAGGTGGCGATTGCGAAGCAGATTTGGGGGTTGCGCAGAATTTTGCGAGTGCAGATAGAATAAATAATTCATCAAGCGAGCAAAATTCAAGCTCCGCTAAAGATGCGAACAAGCGTCCCTATATCGTGGTGGCTACTACTAGACCTGAGACATACTTTGGCGACACTGCTGTAATGGTAAATCCAAATGATGAAAGATATAGAAATTTAATAGGCAAAGAGCTGATTTTACCACTAATTGAGCGTAAAATCAAAATTATAGCCGATAATCATGTAGATATGGGCTTTGGGACTGGCTGCGTGAAAGTCACTCCTGCGCACGATACAAACGACTATGAAGTAGGCAAAAGGCATAATTTGGAGTTTATAACAATCTTTGATGAAAAGGGAATTTTAAATGATTATTGTGCTAAATTCAAAGGCTTAGAAAGACTTGAAGCTAGAGATATGGTAGTAGCCGAGCTAGAAAGCAAGGGCTTTGTAGAAAAGATTGAGGATTACGAAAACCAAGTTGGGTATTGCTACCGCTGTAAAAATGTAGTTGAGCCATATATCTCTAAACAATGGTTTGTCAAATCTGAAATCGCCGATGAAGCTATCAAAAGTGTAAATGAAGGCGGAGCAAAATTCTACCCATCACATTGGATAAATAGCTTTAATGCTTGGATGAGAGAGTTAAAAGATTGGTGTATAAGCCGTCAATTATGGTGGGGACACCGAATTCCGGTATTTTACTGCGAATGTGGCCATGAGTGGGCCGATGAAGATGAAAAACCACTCAAATGCCCAAAATGTGGTGGAGATAAATTCACCCAAGACCCCGATGTGCTTGATACTTGGTTTTCTAGTGGGCTTTGGCCTTTTAGCACACTTGGCTGGGGAAATGGTAATGCGCTGAAAAATGAGAAGTGGCTTGAGAGTGATTTAAGCGAATTTTATCCAAATTCCATGCTAATTACCGGATTTGATATACTATTTTTCTGGGTGGCTAGAATGATGTTTCAAAGCAACAACGCCTTAGGAGAGCTACCTTTTAAAGATATATATCTACACGCTCTTGTCAAAGACAAAGATGGCAAAAAGATGAGCAAATCAAGCGGAAATATAATAGACCCACTAGATATGATCGATGAGTATTCAGCCGATATACTTCGCTTTACGCTAACTATCTTATGCGCTCAAGGTCGTGATGTCAGAATGAGCGATGAGCAGATGGTTTTAAGCCGAAATTTCACCAACAAATTATATAACGCTACTAAATTCTTGCGTATGAATGTAGATAAATTCAGCGATCTTGATGAAAATGCCGTGCATACAGAGCTAGGCAAATATATACTAAATCGCTTTAAAATCGCTATAAACGAAACAAGAAAAGCACTTGATAGCTATAGATTTAATGACGCAGCAGATAGGGTGTATAAATTCCTATGGGATGAGTTTTGTGATTGGGGGATTGAGCTATCAAAAGCCGATAAGAGCGCAATTAGCGAGCTTGGCTCTATTTTCAAAGAGAGTATGAAATTACTAAGCCCATTTATGCCTTTTATCAGCGAGTATCTATATCACGAATTAAGCGGCACAAATTTAGAAAATTCTACCTCCATAATGATCTCTAAATACCCAAAAGCTAGCAAAATAGATGAAGCTATCATATCTAAATTTGAGCTAATAATCGAAGCCATAATAAGCATTCGCCGTGCTAAAGCAACGATAGACCAAGGCAACGCCAAAATCTCAAAAGCCTTTATAAAATTAAATAGCAATCTTGATATCGCTAGCTACCTAAACTTTATCAAACTACTTGCTAAATGTGAAAATGTAGAGATAACAAAAGATATTATCCCTAATTCCGCTAGAGATGTGAGCGAGAATTTAGAGAGCTTTATACCGCTTTCTGGCGTGGATACAACGGCCATTATAGCACGACTAAACTCACAAAAATCAAAGCTTGAAAAAGAGATAGCTAAGCTTGAAAATATGCTAAATAATGAAAAATTCGTAGCAAATGCCCCTGAAAGTGTGCTTAAAACCAATCAAGAGGGCCTAGCCACCGCAAAAGCTAAATTTGAAAAAGTATGTAGTGAGCTAGAAAGTTTGGAAAATATTTAGGATAAAAGAATATAAGATGGAAAAAAAAGATTTAGCTAGTATTTTTGGCGTAGAGACTAAAAATATTATACCAAGTGGAGGTAATGATAATATAAAATATTATGATATAGATGACAGAGTAGATGTTAAAGAAATACCTGATGATTTCCATCTTTTATTTAAAAATATTATACAAATTTCTCTAAATTGCGGCGGCAAGTTTGAAAACTGTTCTTTTAAAAATAAAATTTTTTTAAAAAAAATTTTATTTTTAAATCCTTGCGAGTTTAAAAATTGCGTATTTGATAATAATTATTTAAGCATAATATCTAGTTCTCAATTTTTGGGATGTAGCTTTGAAAATATAGATAATTTTTTAGAATTTGCTAGTAAAAACACTTTTAAAGAATGTGTTTATAAATCAGATTTAAAACTTTGTGGAAATGAAGAAAAAGAATATCAAAAAAAAATAAAAATATCAAATTTTACTTTTCATAATAAAGTGGAATTTATAGGACAGACATTTAAAGATGAAGTCCGCTTTGATAAAGTGATATTTGAAGATGAAGTAGATTTTACTCATTCTATATTTAACAAAAACATTGTTTGCTATGAATGTGAGTTTAAAAAACAGCTTAACTTTGAGAATTGTAAATTTATTGAAACCGCTGATAATAGTTTAAGTTTTAAAGAAGTAAAGTTTCATGATATTATAACTTTTAAACATTCTGTATTTGATGCAGAAGTTAATTTTGATAATTTTACTTTTAATAATAAAGCTGATTTTAGTAAATCCACTTTTGAAAAAAAAGCTTCTTTTAAACACTGTACGTTCAATAATTTTTTTGATTTTTCAGAGATACATTTTAAAGATAATGTTTATTTTGATGATAGCGATTTTAATGAATTTGCGGCTTTTCATCTTTGTGTGTTTGAAAAGACAGCATCTTTTTATAGGACAAAGTTTAATGTGATACCAAATTTTAGCCCAGGGGATTTTAAAGGAATTCTAAATATAAACAATGCTACTTGGGGAAAAAACGGCAACCTAGAATTTGAAGATGTAAGAAGTATAGTAAAAGAAGCTTATGGCAAAATTAAAACAGAAAAAGAATTAGAAACAATAAGAAATATAAAAGATTCTTTTCGTGCTATCAAAAATATTTTAATACAAAAAAACGATCAACTAGACGCACAGAAATTTCACAAAGCTGAGTTATATTGTAAGGAGTTAGAATTAGAAGAAGAAAATAAAAATTTTTCTACTTATATAGATAGTTTGCTTTTAAGATTTTATAGAAATACTAGCGACCACCATACGAATTTTTTAAAAATTTTGAATTTTACTGTGTTTTGCATAGCCGTTTATGCTGTTTGTAGTTTTCTTTTTGTGAATATATATACAGCTACATTTTTTGGGGAAACTGGATTTTTTGGCAAGAATACTAGTGAAGGTATTTTTTCTTGGCTATATATAGGTTTAATTTTCTTAGCAATTATAATTTTGTTTTCGATGCTTAAAGATTGTGAGCCAATAACATTTTTTAGATATTTATGTTTATTTATTATATTTGCTTTAGTGGCTGTATTTGTAAATAATTATTCTCCCACAATTGCTAAATTTTTATTATTATTATTTTGCATAATAGCATTTTCATTGTTATTAATAATAAAAATAGAGAAGGGATTGCAATTATTTTTTTTCTTGTACTTATGCTTTTGCGCAATTCCAGTATTATTATCAATTGTTTATTTTATCTTAGATATAGACAAAAATTATGTGTTTAAAATAACTATACCATCAATAATTTCTACTTGTTTTTGTTTAGTTATATTTTTTTCATATTCATTAGAAGAAAAATATCTGCGTAAAAGAAAATATAAAAATTTGATCTTACCGGTTTTTAAATGTTTTGTTTGGGGTATTGTCGCTTTTGTATTATATTTACAACCACAGCTGATAAATCCTTTTGTAGGTGTATTTAAAAGTGATGAGATACTATCGACAAACTACTTTGAGAAAAAACTAAATGATTTAAATGTTAGTGAGATTATAAAAATTTCAAATTTGTTAAAAAATAGCACAGATTTAAATCTTACAGGAGTACATAAAGAAATAATAGATTTAAACACTATAACAAATACAGAAATAATAAACGCAAAAGAACTAATAAAACAAAATCTAAAAGAAATAAATATTACCAATAATGAGCTAAATACCACAATAAATAATCTAAAAGAAGTAAAAGACCTTCAAGAGTATTTAGTAAATGGAATAAAATCAAGCTCGCTTGTGTATTCTATAATTTTACTTTTATGCCTTTACTCGCTAACAAAAACAGCTAGAAAAAACTCAATAGTCCCTATATAAAAAGAGATAAATAATGATAGAAATAAATAATTTAAGCAAAAGTTACGGCAAAAATGAAATTTTAAGTGGAATTTCAACTCATATCAAAAAAGGTGAAATCTTCGCTATCGTCGGTCATAGTGGTGCTGGCAAGAGCACACTTTTACGCTGTATAAATGGGCTTGAGAGTTATCAAAGTGGTAGCTTGAAGGTGCTAGGGCGTGAGATAAATTCATTAAATGAAAACGCTCTTAGAGAGCTTAGAAAAGATATCGGTATGATATTTCAACACTTTGCTTTAATGAGTAGAAAAACGGTTTTTGACAATATCGCTATGCCGCTGCGTGTGTGGGGCTATGATGAAAAAGCTATAAAAATCCGTGTTGATGAGCTTTTGGAGTTAATAGGATTAAAAGATAAATCTAAAAGCTATCCAAGTCAGCTAAGTGGCGGCCAAAAGCAAAGAGTTGCTATAGCTAGGGCTTTAGCGCTTAGCCCAAAAATATTATTAAGCGATGAAGCCACAAGTGCGCTAGATCCAAACACCACAAAGCAAATTTTAAGCCTACTTAAAGAGATAAATGAGCGCCTTGGCATCACAATCGTGCTAGTCACACACGAAATGGAGGTTGTAAAAAGCATAGCCAATAGAGCTATTTTACTCGAACAAGGCTTAATCACAAATTCAGGCTCAATTGTAGAGCTATTTTTAAATCCTAATAAAAATATGAAAAACTTCCTAGGCGAAGAGGAGATTTTGCCAAATACTGGCGTAAATATCAAAATCTTTTTCCCGCCAAATGTAGCAATGCATAGTATCATAACCAATATGGCTAGAGAGCTTGATATTGATTTTAACATAGTTTGGGGAAAATTAGAAAAGCTAGGTGGTAGCGTTCTTGGTAGCTTGGTTATCAATGTAGAACCAAAATATGAGCTTAAAGTAGAAGAATTCATCAAAAATTCAGGCGCTCCATATGAGATTATAAAGGGGGAGTAAATGATATCAAAATTGCTTTTTGAAGCCACGATTGATACCTTATATATGGCTTTTGTATCTACGCTTTTGGCTTTTATTATAGGTCTTGGACTGGCTATAATCTTAGTTATAACCTCTAAAAACGGCTTAAAACCAAATAGAGCTATTTATAATACTCTAGATATCGCAGTCAATACACTTAGAAGCTTTCCATTTATAATTCTTATAATTGTCTTGTTTCCATTAACTAAATTTATAGTTGGTACCAGTATTGGCACGACAGCAGCCATAGTCCCGCTCACTATCGGTTCAGCACCATTTATCGCTAGATTAATCGAAAATGCGATGAATGAAGTAGATAGTAGCATTATAGAAGCAGCATTAAGTTATGGAGCCACCAAAACACAGATAATATTTAAGGTTATATTTATAGAAGCGTTGCCAAGCATTATAAATGCTATCACACTTACACTTATAGTTGTGATCGGATTTACCGCTATGGCCGGTGCCGTTGGTGGTGGTGGCCTTGGTGATGTAGCTATGAGATATGGATTTCAAAGATTTCGCCCAGATATTATGGCATATACGGTAATTATCTTGATAGTAATGGTTCAAATAATCCAAAGTAGCGGAAATTTTTTATATAAAATAACAAAAAAGTAATAAAATTTAATTTTTATCCGATATTATATATATCTAAGTTTTAAGGAGTCAAATATGTTATCAGGTATAAGTGGCAGTGCTGATACTCAATTAGCAGTGAGTACCTCAGCGCTTAAAAAATCAATGGATGTAGAGCAAACTGCGATGAATAACATCTTAAATGGCACAGTTGGTGCAAATAATATGCAAAGCCCTAGCTCAGCAGCAATTAGCAATCCTACGCAATTTGTCCAAAATGAAGCCGCAAAGGCTGGTAGATTAGATATCTACGCTTGATACAAAGAGGCTTTGGCCTCTTTGTATAGATCATTTTAAACTAAATTTACAAATTCCAGCAATGATCTATCGGCCCATTTCCATGTCCGATAGATAGATTGCTTTTTAGAGCGTTTGTTACATAATCTTTTGCATTTTTCACAGACTCTTCTATGCTAAGTCCATTTGCGATATTACACGCAATAGCCGATGAGAGCGTACATCCGGTGCCATGAGTATTTTTCGTATCTATTCTATCAGCTTTAAATTCACTAAATTTACCATCTTTATATAGCAAATCAGTCGCATCGCCAATAGCATGACCACCCTTTATAAGAACGCTATCACAACCATAACCCTTAATTTTCATCGCCGCTAAACGCATATCATCTATATTTTTTATCTCAATACCGCTTAATATGCTAGCTTCAGGCAAATTTGGTGTTACGATTTGAGCCATACCGATAAGCTCCTCTATATAAAGATTTACAGCACTCTCATCCATCAATCTAGCCCCACTTGTCGCTACCATCACAGGATCCAAAACTATATTTTTACAATCATACTCTTTTAAAGATTTTGCCACTGAACGCATAATATCAGCATTTAAGAGCATTCCTAGCTTAATTGAATCTGGCGTAATATCACTCAAAACTGCATCTAATTGCGCTTTGACAAATTCACTAGAACAACCCAAAATTCCGCTAACTTCTCTAGTATTTTGCGCTGTCAATGAGACGATAACAGCCATGGCATAGAGCTTATGAGCGGTTATGGTTTTAATATCGGCTTGAATTCCAGCTCCACCCGATGGGTCTGAACCGGCTATAGATAGGACTTTTTTCATATATTTCCTTTACATTATATTAAATTTATAATCCATTTTGTATAATACCAAACCAAATTTAACACCAAAGGATAATCATGAAAAAACTACTCGCTATAAGCTTAGTTGCGACAAGCCTTATAAGCTCTGTATTTGCTCAGACTTTAAAAGTTGGCGCTACCCCGATTCCACACGCTGAGATACTTGAATTTATCGCTCCAGAACTTAAAAAATCCGGCATAGAGCTAGATATCAAAGTATTTAATGACTATGTAATACCTAATATCGCAGTTGAAGATGGCGATTTAGATGCTAATTTCTTCCAACATATCCCATATTTAAATGAATTTAATAAAAATAAAGGCACTCATCTAGTTAAAACTGTTGGTGTTCATTTAGAGCCAATGGGTGTTTATAGCAAAAAGATAAAATCTCTAAACGAGCTAAAAAATGGTGCTATTGTAAGCATCCCAAATGACCCTACAAATGAGAGCCGTGCTTTGGATGTTTTGGCTTCTGCTAAATTAATTGAGCTAGATACAAATACACAATTACGCACTCCATTAGATATAACCAAAAATCCTAAAAATCTTAAATTCAAAGAGATTGAAGCCGCTACCTTACCACGCACTTTAGATGATGTAGATATCGCCGTGATAAATACAAATTTCGCTATGAATGCCAACCTAAACCCTACAAAAGATGCGATAGTTATAGAGTCTAAAGATAGCCCATATGTCAATATCTTAGTTGTAAAAGATGGTAACCAAAATAGAGATGAGATAAAAGCACTCAATAAAGCTCTTCAAAGCCAAGCTGTTAAGGATTTTATAGCTAATAAATATAAAGGCTCTATAGTCCCAGCTTTTTAAATTTACTTTTAAGCTATTTTTGGGGTTATATTAGATATAATTAACCCCAAATTTTTACAAATTAAGGATATAAAATGTCAAAAAAATGCGCTATTACAGGCAAAGGCCCTATGGTTGGAAACAATGTAAGCCACGCTAACAACAGAACAAAAAGAAGATTTATGCCAAACCTTCGCACAGTGCGTGTAACGCTAGAAGATGGAACAACTAGAAAGATTAAAGTTGCAGCTTCTACACTAAGAACTATGAAAAAACAATCAAAATAACCATATAAAGAGGGATTTATGTCTTTGATAAAAAAGATTAAGAAATTCCTCAATTGGGCCGATGAGTCCAAACCTGAATACAATCTAAATACAGAACTCTATCAGCAGTTAAAAGCCTTTCGTCTCCCTATTATTTTTGTAGTTTTGATGATGCTTTTTGGGACGCTTGGCTATATGATTACTACTGGATTTACACTCGTTGATGCAATCTATCAAGCCGGAATGACATTTACCACTGTTGGTTTTACTGAAGTTTCGCACATTAATACTGCTGGACGCCTTTTTACAATACTTTTTATACTCATAGGATTTGGACTATTTACATTTTCTTTGGGTCTTGTAATTGAAGTTATCAAAAAAGGAGTCTTAACAAAGATCTTAAAGGAAAGAAGTATGATATATAAGATCGCAAGACTTAAAAATCACTTCGTTATCTGCTATCACAATCTCTATACTATTGAATTATCAAGACAATTTAGGGAAAATCATATTCCATTTGTGGTTATAGATAGCAAAGAGGATTTAGCTCAAATAGCTGAAACTTATAAATATCCATATTATATAATTGATGAACCTCACACTCAATCAGCAATCTTAAAATCCCATCTCTCAAGCGCCAAAGGATTAATCACCCTTAGCCCAAATATCGCTGATAATATCGCTTTGATAGCTACAGTTAGACTATATGAAAAGGAGCTTGGTAGAGTAAAGCCCTATTTTATTATGACAAATTCAGATAATGATAGCGATACTCAAAAGCTCATTAAGCTAGGTGCAGACTCGGTGGTTAGCCCATCTAAGCTAGTAGCGCAGCGAATTTCAGCTATGAGTGTTAGACCAGATATGGAGAATATATTAGAGCAGTTTTTATACAAAAAAGACTCTCCAATAGATATAGAAGAGATAAAGGTTCCTGAGGCTTCGTGGATGAGATTTAAAAGAATCAAAGAAACTCACCTAAGAAAGCTTACAAATGCCGATATCGTAGGAATCACAGATCAAAATAGTAAATTTATACCGATGCCAAATGGAGATACGCTAATTGGCACCGGCTCAAAGCTCTTAGTTATCGGTACAGCTGAGAGTATCAGAGCTACAAAGCGTTTAGTTTTTAGTAAATACAAACCAGAGGAGCTAAAGTATGTTTAATCTAATTAGTCTTAAAAATGGCCTTGAAAATGTAGATGGATTTTTTTTTGGTGGTGTTAGCACTGGATTAAAAGCAAATGGCGATAATGATTTAGGATTTATAAGGTCAAATGAGCCATTTATGGTTTCAGCCAAATTCACATCAAACAAATTTCAAGCCGCACCGATAATCCACTTCAAACGCTATGAAAATGGCTTTAAATCAAATTTTTTACTCTTAAATTCAAAAAATGCTAACGCAATGACAGGCAAAAATGGAGTAGATGATATTGATGAAATTTTCAAAACTTTAAATTCCAAAACTCCATTAATCAATCCAATTATGAGCTCCACAGGCGTAATCGGCTATAGATTAAATCAAGAGAAGATAAAATCCGGATTTGATAAATTTGATCTAAATCAAAGGGATAGCGACGCAGTTGCTAGAGCGATTATGACTACTGATAGCTTTAAAAAAGAGATTGCTTTTAGAGTTGAATTAGATAACAATAAAAGCTTTAATATAGCTGCTATCTGTAAAGGTGCCGGTATGATAAATCCTGCATTTGCTACTATGCTTTGCTTTATTCTAACTGATGCTAATATCCCGCAAAGCGATATGGACGAGCTGCTAAATGATACTACAAAGCATAGCTTTGATGCTGTTAGCGTAGATGGTGATACTAGCACCAATGATACTTTAATGCTGCTTAGTTCAGGCAAAAGCGGAGTCTATGATAAAGAAGCGTTTAAATTCGCACTTGATAAGATCACCCTAGAAATGGCTCTAAATTTAGTCAAAGATGGCGAAGGTAGCACTAAGGTTGTAGCATTTAAGGTTAAAGGTGCAGCTAATTGCGATGAGGCTAGCAAAGCAGCCAAAGCCCTTTCAAATTCACTTCTAGTTAAAACGGCGATTTTTGGCGAAGATCCAAACTGGGGTAGAATCGCCTCTACAATCGGTGCTAGCGGAGTTGAGTGCGATCCAGATAGGCTAGTTATACATTATAATGATATCTTGGTTTATGATATCAATAATCCTGAGCTTGATGAGATTAGAGAGCAAAAAGCTCATAATGTAATGAAACAAGATAGCTATCAAATAATATGCGATTTAGGTATAGGCGAAGGCGAATTCACCGCTTATGGATGCGATTTAGGGCATACATATGTCAAAATCAACGCCGATTATAGATCGTAAATTGGCTTGGTTTAAGTATCTTTTTTGTATAATATTGCGATTTTAAATTTAAAAGGAGCGTAAATGCTACACGAATATAGAGATTTAATCACAGAATTAAAAGGTAAAAATGCCCACTTTGATGCTGTTTTTAACAAACATAATGAGCTAGACCAACAAATTCTAGATGTAGAAGAGGGTCGTGAGCATATGGATCAATTTGAGTTAGAAACTCTAAAAAAAGAGAAATTAAGACTCAAAGATGAAGCTTATCATATCTTGATGGAATATAAAAATTCAAAAGCAAACGCATAGATAAATTTGGGCTTTTCGCCCAAATCATTTACTAAATTCAATCTTTTAATTACTCAATATCTTGTTGAAATCAGATATTTTATCTACTTTTAAATCTTTTTATAATATAATATTCTAAATCAATCAATCAAACTTCTAACTTAATATGAGTTTAGAATAGCAAATAAAATTAAGGAAAATACATGTTTGGTTCATCTAAAAAAACTTCACACTATGAGGAGCAAATCGTCGCTCTAAAAAAAGAGCTAGAAGCAAGAAATGCTGAAAATAGCAAACTTCGTGCTGAGTTAAAAGAGCTTATGGCTTCTCAAACCAACCTAAAAGAGTGCGAAATAATAACCGAAATAGCTAAAAGTATGATTGAAGGCGTAAAAGCAAATTCAAGAAATATCCAATCAGGTATAGAGAAAAATCTGGAACTATCTCGTGCATCTATAGATAAAATTGATTTCAATCTAAATAACATTGCCGAATTAAGCCATTCTAGCAACAAATTGATAGATTCTCTAAATGAGATCACAAGCTCAAGCAACAAAACTCGCATAGCAGCTGAAAACCTACACAAAAGTGTTGATGAGATCACTAATGTAATAAATCTAATCAAAGATATATCAGATCAAACAAATCTTCTAGCGCTAAATGCTGCTATAGAGGCGGCTCGTGCTGGTGAGCATGGTAGAGGCTTTGCTGTGGTGGCTGATGAAGTTAGAAAACTAGCTGAAAGAACGCAAAAAGCCACAGCAGAAGTAGAGATGAATATCAATCTATTAAAGCAAAATGCTAGTGATATGTTTGCTCAAAGCGAAGAAGTAGAGAATATCTCTATCGAGTCTAATAAGCATATTGAAGGCTTCATAACTAAATTTGAATTACTAATAAATAATACAAAAGATATAGAAGATAACGCAAAACATATTTCATACGATATATTTACAAGCCTTGTCAAAATCGATCATATGCTATTTAAAACAAATGGTTATAACCAAATTTACACTAAAAATTATGAGCAAATGCCAGATCATACAATGTGTCGCCTTGGCAAATGGTGTGAAGATCGTGGTAAGGCTATCTTTGGCAATCTTCCTGAATTTGGTCAAATTCTTGAACCACATAGTATGGTGCATAAATATATCAACTCCGCTATTAGTCTTGCGGGTAAAGACTTTACCAATAATGCTTCTGTAATTATCAAAGAATTTAAAACTTCTGAAGAGTATTCGCTAAAACTATTTGATATATTTGATGCGATGATATTGGCAAAATCTAGAAAACAACAATAACCAAAATAAGAGAGTGTAGAGCTCTCTTGTATATTAACGCAAGGTCAAATTTGGACTTTTAAAATCAATTAAGGATTAAATTTGAGAGTAGTTATCTTGCTTTCTTTGCTCTATGTAGTCTTAAATAGCTTTGAGCTTAGTAGCACTCAATTAGACAAAGATAACACTCAACTCTCATTCTCACCAATAAATTTAAATGATAATCTATATAAAAACTTAAATATAGAAAATTTCCAAGCATTAACATCACGCTACACTCTTAATCATAAAGATAATAGCGGATTAAATAATATCGATTTTATCAATATCCAATCCCTTCAATTCAACCACTGGGCTATAAAAAATATTAGTTTTAATATAACTCAATCACTAAACAAAAATGAAAATGATTATAGCTTTTCTAGTATATATTCGGTATCACATAATCTAAATTTAAGTATATTAACACTCACTAACTCCATAAACGCCATATATGATAACTCCACAGATGAGCAAACCATATGTACGCACTCATCAAATATCAGCGCTCAAATATTAAAAAATAGCAAAATCGGCACCCTATTTTATCAAGATGAAAGTAGCAGATACAATACAAATTACTATATCAATACTCAAATTTACAAAAATCTATATATAGATTTATCGCTTTATAATACTAATCAAACCAATAACTTTTATACTAAATTTAAAATCACATATTAAAGGCTAAATATGAAAAATTTAATTATAATCTTAGGCGAAGATTTACAGATAAATACTCCATTTTTGGACTATTTTTTTGCTTCTTATAAGAAAAAATTCGATTCCCTTGCTTCTGTGAAATATATCCAAAATAATAACAAAGAGCTACCATTTTATATAGAAAATTGTATAAATTATTATGAGAATATCACAATTTGTGCTAATGAAAATGGATTTAACACACTTAGCAGGATTTTAGCTACTCTTACTGCTGATACGATTGAGCTTAAGTTTGATACGCTTATGCCATCTCAAGCGATTAAATTTAGCAAAAATAGCTTCTTAATAGGTATCAATAACTCCAAAATAAACCTAATCAAAGCCGAACCAACCAAAGAGCTACCCGAAATTCTCACCCAAGATGAGCAAAACTCAAAGATATTTCACATAATCGATATTGATAAAGAGAGCGCTCAAATCTTACTAGAGCCTCTAACTGCTACTTATAATGTCAATATCGCCCTTACTCAAATCATCGATGGATTAACCAAGATTAAAGTTAGCGCAAGCAAATATGGTCATATAGATAGCTTCATTGATAGCGTTGCCAATCTCTTCATCGGCAAAATCATTCCATCTGATAATATAGTCGAGTTTATCGCTAAAAAATTAATTAAAAACAACAAAAAAATCACCTTCGCAGAATCTTGCACCGCCGGAATTTGCGCTGCGATGTTAGGTAGCATTCCTGGTGTTAGTGCGGCATTTGATGGCTCACTAGTGACCTACTCAAATAGCATTAAAAATAGCTGGATAAAGGTTGATAGTGATACATTAGATAGCTTTGGTGCTGTTAGTGCGCAGTGTGTTGAAGAGATGGCTAGGGGTGCTTTGAATTTGAGTAAGGCCGATTACGCCTTAGCTATTAGCGGTATAGCTGGCCCTGATGGTGGTAGCGAGCAAAAACCAGTAGGAACGGTCTTTGTAGCAGTCGCTTCTTGCCAAGGCGTTATCTCATCTAGATTGCTATTAAGCGGTGATAGAAATTATATAAGAACTCAAAGTGCCATACACGCCTATACCTTGCTACTTCGCACCTATCCAGAGCTTGATTAGATGCTATTAGCGATGAATTGAGCAAATTCGTCGCTATCATTTGGCGCTTTTACCACATTATAATACTCAAATTTACTCTCATCAGCAATATGTTTATACTCAATCGCTAACTCAAAATCAGTCTCAGAGTTATCAATACAAAAGCTAATAGGATATATCATTGCTCTTTTGCTTGTTAAATTCGGCAAAACTTCACTTAAATTCGGCTCTAGCCATTTGATTGGGCCAAGGCGGGATTGATAGGCTAGAGTAATGCTTTTAAACCTCACTCCACGGCTATTTAAAAGAGAGCTTAATATCCCCACATGCTCCCTTAAATGCTTCTCATACAAATCCCCATTATCTATAATCTTCTGCGGTAAAGAGTGCGCCGAAAATATCAGATCAATACCGGTAGCATCATCATCGCCTAGAGTTTTGATAATGTGATTGCATATGATATTATTGAATTTAGTATTATTATAAAAATACTCTATTATACTAACTTTTGCTTCAATTTTAAGATCACTTAAAGCCTTTTGGGCTGATTTAAGGCTTGAGAGAATTGTGGTTGTAGAGTGGTGCGGATATAGTGGAAATAGCACTATCTCATCAGCGTCTTTATATTTTTTAAAGGTATCAAAAGCAAAAGGCGGAGTATAATTCATCGCATAATCAAAGATTAGATTATCTGAACCAAATTTGGCATTTAATTTAGATATTAGCGATCTTGTGATATCGCCTAGAGCAGATTTGCCACCTAATTGCAAATAATTTTGCGTGGCTGATTTAACCCGCATTGTAGTTATCATCCAAGCTACAAAGGCTCTTAAATAGCGATTTTTAATCCCTAAAATATATGGATCATTAAACATATTTTTCAAAAATACTCTAACTTGAGCTAGCTCATCAACACCGCCCATATTTAATAGTACAACTACTTTTTTCATCACTTACCCTTTGCTAAATTGAGCTAATTATTAAGCTAATTATATTGAAAAAAATTTAATATTTTACCACTCAATAGAGCGATTATAGCGGATATTTTGACCATTTTGTATCCCCATCACCTCGCCAAAATCCCCCACGCCTACCCAAGAGCTATCCTTAAACAACCTCACCCAAACAAAATCACCCCCATAAAAATGAGTATTATTAATCTCAAATTCGCTCTTTTGCTCACTATTAATCTCAATTTCCATCACGCCATCAATCACATCGCTAGAATTTAGAGTAGAATTAAATTTCACAATATCTTTTGAAATATTAAAATTTTTAAAGACAAAATAATCCCTTAACTCAGATACCCCACTCATATTTTCATCTAAAACCGGACTATACTCACTACTATTTTTAGCTATATTTTGACACTCATTATCACAAAAAATAGCGAAATATATCTTAGCAATATATGGATAATTCACCGCTTGACTAAGCTTATCTCCATAAGCCTTAGCATAGTATAAATAGCTATAATCTTGCGATAAATTTGGCTTTTGAGTTAAATTCAAATCAATATCGCTTGATAGAATTTTATATGGATTTTGCGGTTTTTCTCGTGGTAAAGATACCTTCAACCAAGCTTTAGCAATACCATTTTTGAAGCTATTTTTGCTAACTGTATAGCTATTTTCACTACTTTTATATATGTGATCATCATTTGACTCACTTAAAGCGTGTAAAGATAGCCTACTAGAATTACCAAAACTCACATCATCGCCATAACATCCAGCGCTAAAAAGCTTAGCTACACTATTATCGCTTAGGCGAACCTGAAATTCCAAATTCGCACTAACACCCATAAAATCACTATATTGACTAAGGCTTAAATTCTCATCCATAACCCCAAATAATCCAAATTTGGAGCCAAAAATAGTATTTGTATGAACGATTTTATCATAATCAAAATATGCGATATCCTTAGAAATTCCAGCATCGCAACCTATCAAACCAAGCTCATTTGGATCATTTGTAAAGCTATTTATCAAGCAACCTTTATGAATTTTATCGCTATTTTGCCTATCTACAAACTCAATCCTAGCCACACCAATATCAGGATAGACAAATCCATCTTTATCCGTGCTAATCACCCCTACCCCATCTTTAAACTCGATAGTCTCAGATGAGAGATTTGCCACGCAATTTTCTAAGGTATGGCCTATAAAATCACCGCTAAAATAGCCATTATACCCAGTTACTACATTGCCATTATAATCTAAAGCAATAAGCTTAAAATCTCTATATTTCACTCCCCCTTTTGGATTTTGCGGGATATTTTCTAGCTTAAATTTAGCCACTCTGGCGTTAAATTTAGATGATTGAATCTGCTTTGAGTTGGCTTTTTGGTCTTTGTATTTGGCTATAAGATATAAATTTTTATAATCTATCGTTGGTAAATTTGGAATCATAAGTGGGATTTTACCACCGCTAAAAGTACTAGATTGATAAATTTTATATCTGTTATTAAGCCAAATTTCAAAATCACTAATAACGCTAGTAGTCTGAAATTCCACTTCAAATTCTCGCCCGATAATCTGTGTATAAATTTCACCGAAACTCTCATAACTATTTGAGTTTTGACTTGGGCTTAGCATATTTAGTGCTATTTCAGACTCAAACTCATAATCACTTAGCCCCATATCAGCCACACCAAAGGTTATTAAGAGATTTTCTCCACTTTTTAATATAATATCTTGAGATTTATAGCCATCATTTTGATAAGTATTATTACAAATAAGATGGCTATTTTGGATGGAATTTGAGATTTTATAATCAAATTTCGCCATTGTAACACTAGTGAAACTCACGCTAACTAAGGTATCAAATTGCGCCGTTATCGATATCGCAACTTGCTTATTTGATTCGATTTTGCTAGTTTTGATTTTATAGTACTCTTGTATATTTTGATTTACAATGCTATTATCTCTAAGACTTATCCCATCACGCTCTAAACTCACAACACTAGATATATCGCAATCTGCCACCAAAGAAACTACCAAAAATATAAGTAAAAATAGAGCTCTCATAACCATCCTAAGATCCAAAATTATATCCAAAAATACTAAATTTAGCTTATAATAATTAATTTTTAAGCTTTTCAATAATTATGAGAATTTAAGTAGCGTTATTTATAAATAATTTAAAAATTTTTAAGATTTATCTAAACTTAATAAAAATGGTGCGATCAGCGAGACTTGAACTCGCACACCGTAGCGGCACTACCCCCTCAAGATAGCGTGTCTACCATTCCACCATGATCGCAAAAGTGAATTCAAAAAAGCCCCAAAACGGGGCTAAAAATTAACCTAAAAATGGGTTAGCATAAAGTGCGATAAGAGCGATAACAAGTGCGTAAATAACTTGTGCTTCGATCATCGCAAGAGCGATAAACATTGTAGTAAGTAGTTTGCCGCCAAGACCTGGGTTTCTAGCTGTACCTAAGATAGTAGCAGCAGCAGTATGGCCCATACCTATAGCACCACCAAGAGCAGCCACACCAAGACCGATACCAGCAGCTACAACTGAAAATGCTTTGATCTGTTCGCCATCAGCACCAAATGCTAAGCCTGTTAAAGCTACAAGAAGAAAAAGAATCTTTTTCATAATAGTTCCTTAAAAAAATATTGTTTGAATTAGTTCGGATAAATTCCCTACTTAGAATTCAAAACGCAAAATTATACATAATTTTCTTTTAATTTTTCATTAATTTTGCCACTTTTGCCACTCGCCACTCTCATCAATTTCATTGCCTATCATTTCATATCTATTATAATAATATTTCACAAAATTCGCCACCTCAGCATCATGCGGCAGGTAAATTTCTCCATCAAAATATGCGAATTTAGCCAAAAATTCACTAGCATTTATCTTTTTGGTATAGTAACTCGCTAAATCGATATAATTTTCCAAAGTTAAGCTTTTGAATTTCTCATAACTTTGCTGATTAAAGCTTAATCTTAATCTCTTTTCATCAAACCCAAGCACCCCAGCCCTAAATAACAGCGTCAAATGTATCAAACCCTCACAATAATACGCCCTAGTCTCAAGCACCTTTTGCCACGCTATCAACCCTACACTTCGCTTAATAAGCTCAGCAAAAACAGGCAAAATTAGCTCATTTTTTTCATGTAAAAAGAAATTAACTAGCCCACCCGTTGTGGCCTTATACTCTTCTATAAATTTAAATTCCCCGCCAATATTCATCAAATTTTCGCTATCACTATCCATAAATAATATATGCCCAAACTCATGCCCGATTGTGGAAATTTCATAAACTTGCTTCCAAATTTTCTCATTATTAAACAAAATTTCACGACCATAATCTAAAAATTCTTTATCAAAAATCTCACTTGCTAACTTCATAAAAGGCTTAGCCTTAGAGCTTTGATAGACAAAATCCACAAAAGCAAAAATCTTCTTACCACACTCGCCACTTACTATCTCATCATTTGGAACCACTTGAGCCGAAAAAAGCCCATTAAATTCCGCTCCATAATAGAGCATAGGAGCGCATATATAAAGCTGAGTTTTATCGATATTAGAATGGACCAAACTAGCCATATTTGAGTTTTTAGGCTCTATTTGAGAGTAAATTTGATCAAAGCTATCCTTTATCTGATTTTTCAATTCACCCTCATCAATCCCGCTTTGATCGCTCAATCTCACATCCCACTCTAAGGCCACAGCGTGAGTATAAGCATCTTCATAATACTCCAAAGGATGGCCGATCTGTATAGCCGAGCGGGTTTGCATCCAGGCTCTCTCAGCATCTTGCCATTTTGATATTACTCTATCATTTTCACACTCACTAAAAGCAAGTTTCAAAGCCTCAAAATACTCTATATATGCCATATCTTGATCGCTTTTAGCTAGAGATTTTAGCGAATTTATAGAGTTTTGCAATTCACTCACCACCGCCCCACACTCACTAGGAAATGCCAACATATAAGGGGTCATTTTATATCCATCTATATCTTTTATCACAGCGCCATAAACTCTATCGCATTTTAGACCATCGCTAAGCTGATACAATTCATTATCATTGATAAATTTCATAGCTTGAGAGATATTATCAAATTTAGTTTCAAACTCATCATTTATCCCATCAATTATATGGCTTTGCCAGACTTTATGCATATTTGTAATCACGATCCCAACTCTATGCACACTCCATAAAAGCTCCATTTCAAATTCGCTCAAAAGCCCTTCTTGGCTCACAAGATTAAGCATTTTAGCAAATCTATCTATATAAAATTTGCTTACAAAATCATATAAATTCGCATTAACTTCTCTAATTTGGCCTTTATCTAAGCCCAATCTCTTTAACTCATTTTCTACACTTGTGGTTCTAAGCGAGACTATTCTATCTGTTATAGCTATTTTAGTTTGGCTATTATTTGGTAAATTTGCTATCTTTAATCCTTGTAAAATTATAGGATTATCCATATCTTTATACAATTGATTTAACTCATTTTTAAAGGATTTTGATATCTCATTTAATCTTTTGTAACTCATATTTGACCTTGTGTTGTATTTAAAAAAGCAAATTATATCTATTTTAAAAAAACAAAATATCTACAAAGCAAAAATCCGCTAATAGTATATATCGCACCAGCTAGACATTGAGCCAGATAGACATCTATATCATATGCCCTATAACTTATAGTCAAAAATCCCAAATTTAAACAATAAGCAATCCCCATAGAAATGAGAAATTTCAATGCTTTTGTAGCTGTTATTTTGGATTTAAATGTAAATTTGCTATTTAAAAAATATGATAAACAAATCCCAATCACATAACCTAAAAAATTTGCTATCTCAGCAATAAGACCAAAATATGTCAAAGCAAGCACACTTCCAAGCCCAACAAAAGTATTTGCTATACCAACTAAAGCATAGATGATAATCTCTCTCATTTTATATAAATACTCTGTATATTATAATGTTTCGCTACTACTTGATTTATCCAGTGGTTTGAATCCTCTTGCAAATTGCCAAAATCTATAAATTTTGTTGAGTGATAAATCAAATTTTTTGGTATTACTATATCGCTTTTACCAGTTGCTTTTTGAGTTATAATCTCTTTAATAATCGCTTTTTGGCTTAAATTTGTCTTATAAGTGTGATAGCTAAGCAATGCTACACTACAAATAAACAAAGAAAAACTTATAATAATAATTTTTTTACTATAAGTGTTGTATAAGTCTTTAAATATTAAAACGATAATAGCCATCAAAACTATATCTCTTACTACGCTAGTCCGTCTAGGCACACCATCTATTAGCCCAAAAAGCACAAATCCCATAAAAATCCAAAGCAAAAATAGAGCGATATAAACATAATAAAATTTATCTTTGATAGCTAAATTTCTCATCATCCATAGTAATAAAGCAAAAACCAAAGCAGCGCAAATATGCTTTGTAAAAACAGTAGCAATACCAATAGATAAAATAGCTATAATCCAGTGATAATATCTAAATTTAATCCCATTTTTTAACACATAAAATATAGAAAAAAGTATAAGAAAAATAAGAAATATATCTGAATAATTATGATTTAAAGCTTGATTTAGCGTGAGGATTTTATCTAAAAATGATAAATCAAAAAACTCACCCAAACTCATAAAATTAGTAATTTCTACCCGTTTATTACTTCCAGGTGATAAATATAGCGTTATCCAGCCAACCACAAAACCAAAAAATCCCCAAATTTGCCAAAGAGGTAATGATATTTTATGATATATCGCATAAATAAAGCTAATTATAATAACAAAAATAATCATAACTCCGATAAATTCACTCGCCATACCAGCCAAAAATGCTAAAAATCCAAAACCAAAATAGGCTAAATTTACCCATAAATTATGGCTACTTTTTTGAGTGTGATTATAAATTTGATCCCAAAACAATCTATAAGGAATACAAAATATAAAAATCAAAGTAACTCCCCATAGATAATTAGCACTTCCAGCACCCCATAAAAATATCGAACCAAAATATCCAAAAAATCCCAAAATAGCAAACCAAAAAGCAAGTAAAGCTACATCGATTTTATCCTTTATAACCCTTCCAAATAAAAGCACAAATCCAAAAAAGAAAAAAGCCACACCTATAAATGCGTTAATAATATCAAAAATAGGACTAAAGACGAATTTAGCCAAATATCCAGAAAACAAAATTTCGCCAATTCTAGCGTTCCAATTAAAATAAGTTGATAAAAAATTGCCATTTAAAGCACTTTGATACAAGGCATAATCATCTGCTTGAGCCGGATAGAGTAAATTTAAAAATAGCAAAATGATAAATAAACCACCAAAAATAGATAAATTTAAATATTTAATGTTGCTTATCATTCATATCCTTTAAAATATAATTTGGGCGATTTTTTACCTGTTCATAAATCCTAGCTATATACTCTCCAATAATTCCTAAAACAATCAAAATAACACCACTAAAAAATATAATCACACACATCAAAGATGGATATCCTCTAACAGCATTTCCATATATCAAAGTATCAATAATCAAAACAATCATATAGATGAAAGCACCAAAACTAGCCATAAAACCTAAGATAAAAGCTAATCTAAGTGGCATAGTAGAAAAGCTAATTAACCCTTCAATTCCGTATTTAAAAAGCTTCCAAAAACTCCATCCACTACTTCCGCCATTTCTAGGGATATAGCTATATTCTAAGTAAATTTTAGAAAACCCAACCCATTCAAAAATCGCTTTAGAAAATCTATGATACTCGCCAAGGCTCAAAATCGCTTCAACCACCTCTTTACTCATCAAGCGAAAATCCCTAACACCACTTTGGATAGAAATTTCACTCATCAAACGGCTGAATTTATAAAACATATCGCTAAAAAAGGCTCTAATCTTGCTCTCGCCTTTTCTATCTATCCGCCTAACGCACACCATATCTATATTTTGCGTTATATATTTTTGATACATTATAGGGATCAATTCTACTGGGTCTTGTAAATCAGCATCGATTAATATAGTAGCCTTAGCATTACTAGCTCGAAGTCCAGCTAAGATCGCAGCTTCTTTACCAAAGTTTCTCGAAAAATTTAGAATTCTAACTCTATTATCTTTTAATGCTAAATTATCTAAAATCTCCAAAGTATTATCTGTGCTACCATCGTTTATAAATATAAACTCACAACTGATTTGTTTAGAATTTTGTATATTAATAGTATTGATTTGATTTAAAATTTCTAGATAAAAGCTATCTAGATTCATACTCTCATTATAGCAAGGTACTACAAAAGATAGCTCTACCCCCCCCCACTACTACTAAAAGAATAATTTTTCAACTTTACTCCTAAATTTAAAAATCAAAAAGCTCTGATAAAAAGCTCTCTTTTTTCTTCTTATAATACCTATCATGATAGCCTCTATCATCATATCTTCTATCTGGTCTTTCATACTCTCTTTTAGAGCTAAAATACTCATTTTGTCTTGAATTTTGCGTTGATCTTTCTATAATTTTATCAAGCTCACCACGATCTAGCCATACACCACGACAACTTGGACAATAATCTATCTCTACTCCACTTCTTTCGCTCATTACCAAATTCACATCTTTACAAACTGGGCATAACATAGCTTATCCTTTTGATTAAATTTAGGCAATTTTAACGCAAAAATATTAATAGCAAATTTCAAAAAGTTACAAAAAAAGGAAAAAATATAACGAAATTAAAAAAAATGTAAAAAAAAAGTATATAAAAAGAAAAATTTTGATAAACTTAGCATATTTGAGCTCAAGGGAGAAAATGGGAGATAAATTTTCCAAAATTGGCTTTGTTCTTGCGATGGCGGGCAGTGCTGTTGGTCTAGGAAATGCGTGGAAATTTCCTACAATGATAGGCAATAATGGTGGCTCGGCATTTATATTATTATATATAATTCTCACTCTTGGAGTAGCTGTCGTGGTCTTTTTAGCCGAGCTTTCTATAGGTAGATTGGGTCGCACTGATATTGTAAATTCACTCAAAAATCTCGCACCAAAAAATCAAAAATCTTGGAGATTTGCTGGGTTTTTTATGCTAACTGCGATTTTGATATCTTCATTTTATATGATTGTGATAGGATGGATTTTAAGATATATATTTTTATCTTTTGACACTCTTCCGCAAAATACGCAAGATGCCGCTAACAAATTTAGCTCACTTATACAGAATGAATTTTTAAGTGTATTTGTCTGCTTTAGCATTGTGTTTTTAATCGTATTTTATGTGGTTTCTAAAGGGATTAAAAGTGGCATTGAAAAGCTAAATATATGGATGATGCCATCGCTTTTTATCTTGCTTATAGGGCTTTTAGTATATGCCATTTTGGCTAGTGGCAACTTCACTCAAGCTTTAAGCTTTATTTTTATCCCAAATTTTAGCAAACTTTTAAATCCTGAGTTAATACTACAAGCCCTAGGCTTGGCATTTTTCTCTATGTCAATGGGCGTTGGGACGGTAGCTACTTATGCTGCTAGCTTATCAGATGATACAAATTTGGTTAAATCCACACTATCAATTGTCTTTATCAATATATTAATAGGCATTATGATGGGACTTGTGGTATTCTCATTTATTCCTATTACAGATGGGCAGCCTGCTAGTGATGGGCCTGGGCTTATATTTGTATCACTTACATCTTTATTTGCTCAAATGGGAGCAGCAGGAAATATTCTTGCGATTGCATTTTTTACTTCACTGCTTTTTGCGGGGATTACCTCAGCCGTTTCAATGATAGAGCCTTTTACTTTATATTTGATAGATGAATTTAAATTAAGTAGAAATAAAGCCATATCTATAATTGGAATATTTGTATATATTTTAGGTATATTTTGTATTTTATCACACTATGAGGTTACAAGTAGCTATTTTAGCATTCCAGCATTAGCTATAAACAATGAAAAGCCAATAGCGTTTTTTGATATATTAGACTTGCTAACTTCAAATATCTTAATGCCACTTGGCGCTTTAACATTTAGCATTTTTGCTGGATATATTATTAAAAAGGAAGGATTATTTACTATATTTTCAGGTTTTATGTCTAGGAGATGGTTTGAAATTTGGTATTTTACACTCCGTTATGTTGCTCCACTTGCGATAGTGGCAATTGGAGCCTATAAAATTATAAACTAAATTTAAAAAAAGGAATAATATGGCAAAAAAATTTATCGATGTGATGGATACCACTTTTAGAGATGGTTTCCAATCTGTATTTGGTGCAAGAGTTTTGATGGATGACTTTTTACCAGCAGTAAGTGCTGCTAGAGACGCTGGTATAAATCACTTTGAATTTGGCGGTGGGGCAAGATTTCAAAGCTTATATTTTTATCTCAATGAAGATGCCTTTGTGATGATGGATAAATTTAGAGAAGTAGCCGGTAAAGATGCTAATCTACAGACACTATCTCGTGGCGTCAATACAGTTACTTTAGATACAGGTAGCCGTGAGCTAGTCGATCTTCACGCAAAGCTATTTGCCAAGCATGGCACAACTACAATTCGCAACTTTGATGCCCTAAATGATGTCAAAAATTTAGAATATAGCGCCCAAAGGATCAAGCACCACGGCCTAAAACACGAAGTCGTAGTAACAATGATGGATCTACCACCAAACTGCGTTGGTGCTCACGATGCGGCCTTTTATGAAAAATGTTTAAGAGAAATTCTAGATAGCGAAATTGAATTTGATAGCATCTGCTTTAAAGACGCAAGTGGCACTAGTAGCCCAGAAAAAGTATATCAAACCATAAAAATGGCTAGAAAATTAGTTGGTGATAATATCCATATCCGCCTTCACACTCACGAAACAGCAGGCGTGAGCATAGCGTGTTATTTAGCTGCTCTTGAAGCGGGCGTTGATGGTATAGACTTAGCTGCTTCACCTGTTAGCGGTGGAACTAGTCAGCCTGATATCCTTACAATGCTTCATGCGGTTAAAGGCAAAGATTATGATCTAGGCGGCTTAGAAGTTGATAAAATTTTAAAATACGAAGATGTCTTACATGATTGCTTAAAAGATTATTTTATGCCACCTGAAGCAACTCAAGTAAGTCCATTAATCCCATTTTCACCTATGCCAGGCGGCGCACTTACGGCTAATACTCAAATGATGAGAGATAACAATATCTTAGATAAATTCCCAGCTGTGATAAAAGCCATGAGAGAAGTAGTAGAAAAAGGCGGATATGGCACTAGCGTAACCCCTGTTAGCCAATTTTATTTCCAACAAGCATTTAATAATGTAATATTTGGCCCTTGGAAGAAGATAGCTGAAGGTTATGGAAAGATGGTTTTAGGATACTTTGGTAAAACTCCTGTTAGCCCTGATTCTAAAATTATAGAGCTTGCTTCTCAACAATTAAATTTAAACCCAACCACAACTCCAGCTATAGATATTGCAGATCAAGATGAGACAAAATCCATAGCCTACACAAAATCACTTTTAGAAAAAGAAGGTATAGAGACAACAGAAGAAAATATCTTCATAGTAGCTGCATGTAAAGAAAAAGGCATCGCATATCTAAAAGGCGAAGGCAAAGTAATGGTACGCAAAAATAGCGATATGCCAAAACCAACCACAAAATCTAGCTCAAATCAATTTAGCGTAACTGTAAATGGCCACAACTACAATGTAGAAGTCGCAGATGGCTTTGATAACTTCAGTATCAAAACTATAGCCCCGGCCAAACCTAGCGAAGCTAAAGAGAGCAAATCCGAATCAAAAGCAGTAGTAAGCTCAACCGGCGCTTCAAATGAGATTATAGCCACTATGTCAGCAGGGGTATTTAAAATTCTAGTAAATACCGGCGATAGCGTCCAAGCTGGACAAACCGTAGTAATCTTAGAAGCTATGAAAATGGAAATTCCAATTAAAGCCGAAATCGATGGCGAAGTAGAAGAGATATTTATCTCTCAAGGACAAACAGTAGAAGATGGACAACTCTTAATCAAACTAAAATAATTTAAAGCCACCAAATTTGGTGGCTTTACTAAATTATAAAATTTATTATTTAAATTTATTAAATAAAACCAAATATTAAGCTAAAAAATATTAAAATTGAAAATAAAATTTAATTCTATAAAAAGGTAAAAATATGATAAAGGATTTAGATAAGTTAGGCTTAAAAAATATTAAAGAGATTTATCATAATCTTAGTTATGATGAGCTTTTTGCTCATGAAAAAGCAAATAATGAAGGCTATATTACAGACAATGGGACATTTGGCGTAGATACTGGGATTTTCACAGGTCGCAGCCCTAAAGATAAATACTTTGTAAATCAAGATCCAAGCAACAAATATTTAGCATGGGGCAAAATTAATCAACCTATGACAAAAGAGACCTTTGATAAGCTACTTAATAAAGCCAAATCCCAACTAAGTGGCAAAAATATCTATATCCAAGATGCATATTGTGGCTCTAGCCTAGCAAGCAGAAAAAGCGTAAGATTCGTAACAGAAGTAGCATGGCAAGCTCACTTTGTCAAAAATATGTTTATCCGCCCAAGCGAGTCTGAACTTGCTGATTTCACTCCTGATTTTGTGGTATATAATGCTTGTAAATGTCTCAATGATGAGTATAAAAAAGATGGATTAAATTCAGAAGTTTTCGTAATCTTTAATATAGAAGACAATATCGCAGTTATCGGCGGTACATGGTATGGTGGCGAGATGAAAAAGGGTATATTTTCTATGATGAATTACTGGCTACCATTAGAAAACAAACTCTCCATGCACTGCTCGGCAAATGTCGGCAAAGATGGCGATACAGCCCTATTCTTTGGGCTTAGTGGCACTGGCAAAACAACACTATCCACAGACCCAAATAGAGCCTTAATAGGCGATGATGAACATGGCTGGGATGATGATGGAGTATTTAACTTTGAGGGTGGTTGCTACGCTAAATGTATCAATCTAGACCCAAAAAGCGAACCTGAAATTTACGCCGCTATCAGACGAGATGCCCTATTAGAAAATGTATGTATAGATGAAAATGGCGTAGTAGATTATAGTGATGACTCAAAAACAGAAAATACCCGTGTAAGCTACCCTATTGAGCATATTCCAAATCACGAACCAAGCCTAAAAGCCGGCCACCCAAAAAATATAATATTCCTTACCGCTGATGCTTTTGGGATACTTCCGCCAGTTTCAAAACTCACAAAAGAACAAGCAATGTATTATTTCTTAAGTGGCTACACGGCCAAAGTCGCTGGTACCGAGCGTGGTATCACCGAACCTCAAGCTACTTTTTCAGCTTGTTTTGGCGAGCCATTTATGCCACTTCATCCTACCGTTTATGCTAGATTGCTTGGCGAAAAAATAGACAAACATCAAGTAAATGTCTATCTAGTAAATACCGGCTGGAGCGGCGGTGCGTATGGCGTAGGTAAAAGAATGAGTATCAAAGCTACCCGTGCTTGTATAAACGCAATTTTAGATGGTAGCATACAAAAATGCGAATTTGAAAACTTTGAAAAATTCAATCTTGCTATCCCAAAATATCTTGATGGCGTTGAAACAAATTTATTAAACCCTATTAATACTTGGCCTAATAAAGATGAGTATATCACAAGTAGAGATAATCTAGCAAATATGTTTATCAAAAATTTCAAACGCTATGAAGATGTCCCTGAAGGCGTCCAATTCGCCAAAGCCGGTCCAGCAAATTAACCCCTAACCGCCCTTTTGATTTGGGGCGGATTATTCTGATATTTACACTTTAATTAAGGATTTTTTATGCAAAAAATGTGGCAAGGTAGATTTAGCGAAGCTAGTAGTGAGCTTTTAGAAGCTTTTAATGCGTCAATTGAATTTGACAAGGAGCTATATTCTCAAGATATCAATGGCTCTAAAGCACACACCAAAATGCTATCTAAATGCGATATAATCGACAATGAAGCTGCTAATAAGATCTTAGAAGGTTTAGATCAGATAAAATCCGAAATAGAAAATGGTGAGTTTAAATTTAATATCGCTGATGAAGATATCCATATGGCGATCGAAAAGAGACTTAGCCAGATTATCGGAGCTGAATTTGGCGGCAAACTTCACACCGCAAGAAGCCGAAATGACCAAGTCGCTCTTGATTTTAGACTATTTGTTCTTGAAGCAAATTTAGCAATTTCTAAGCTACTTTTAAATCTTATCAAAACTCTACACTCAATTGCCAAAGAGCATAAATCTACACTGATGCCAGGCTTTACTCATCTTCAACACGCACAACCTGTTAGCCTTTCGTATCATCTTTTAGCTTATGGATTTATGTTTATTAGAGACTATGATAGATTGATGAGTAGCTATAAGCGAAATAATCTTAGCCCACTTGGCTCATGCGCAATGGCTGGCACACCCCATCCAATCGATAGAGAGATGGTGGCAAAAGAGCTCGGATTTAGCGGGATTACGCCAAATGCTATGGATAGCGTGAGTGATAGAGATTTTGCGCTTGAATTGCTTTTTAATATTAGCGTTATATTTACCCACACATCTAGAATGTGCGAAGAGCTAATTTTATGGAGTAGTAGCGAATTTGGATATATCACAATTAGCGATAGATTTAGCACAGGCTCAAGCATAATGCCACAGAAAAAAAACCCCGATGTAGCCGAGCTAATCAGAGGCAAAACAGGCCGAGCCTACGGCAACCTAATTTCGCTATTAACCACGATGAAATCCCTACCTTTAGCCTATAATAAAGATATGCAAGAGGATAAAGAACCGCTATTTGATAGCGTTAAAAATGCTAAAAATTCTCTAATTATCTTAAATGAGATGATTAAAGAGATTAAATTCAATAAAGAAAATATGCTAAAAGCATGTAAAACAGGCCATTTAAGTGCTACAGATTTGGCTGATTATCTAGTCAAACAAAAGCAAATTCCATTTCGCCAAGCGCATTTCATAACCGGTAAATGCGTAGCGCTAGCTGAGAGCTTAGGCAAGGATTTAAGCGAACTAAGTTTGGATGAGTTACAAAGCATAGAGCCTATTATTGATTCTGACGCTTTAGAGCTGCTAAAACTAGAAAGCTCCAAAGAAGCTAGAAGAAGTCTAGGTGGCACTAGCGATTATAGCGTAGATATTCAACTTAATTTAATTAGTGATTTTTTAAATTCAAACGATAAATAATTTTGGGCGATAATTCGCTCAAAATTTTAAATTTAATTTTTAATAGCTTTTTTATATTAAGAAATTATATTAAGATTTACTCTATTTAAATTTATCAATCTCGTCTTGTATCATCTGGTTTAGTCTAAGTAACTCTTCATAATTTTGTCTATTTTTCTCTAAAAGTTCATCAAATTTAAACCCAAGCATAACAATACGATATAAATTTGGTTTATGCTTTCTCCAATTATACAAAGTGCTAACATCAATATCTAACTCATATGCCATATCGCGTTTGCTCTTTTTTGCCATTTTTTACCTTAAATTTTTAACTAAATAAGGATTTTACAGCAAAAATTCTTTATTAAAAACACTAGAAATATTCAATTATTTACTAATAATATATTTAATATTTCAATATTATTTAAATAATTATATAGAATGATTCAACATATTTTTATTAAAGTAGATCATATGGATTTTAATTCGGTTCTTTTAATCATTCAAGATAAGCTCCCAAAAGATGGTGTGTCTTCTGCAATATTAAAAGATAAATTTGAAAGCTTAAGTCAAGATAAACAAAAGGATTTTATCTCTAAACTTTCTCAGATAAAATTAAAAAGTCCAGCTTTTGTATTTTGGGTGGGAAACTTTTTGCTTGGCAATCTTGGTGTAGCGCGCTTTATGATTGGCGATATGCTGCTTGGTTTTATCCGCTTAGGATTGGTAATTTTAGATATTTTTATAGAGCTTTCATTTAACAATGCATCTATATTGCTTGTTATTTGGATTTGGTGGATTGTGGATCTATTTCTAGTAGGGAAAAAGCTTCGCAAACAAAATTTAGAAAAGATTATAAATCTTATGCAGTGATTGCAATTTAAGGAGATAAAAATGAGTGAAAAATACGCACCTTTTAAGGTAAAACCTACCTTACTTTACGATAAAGATACTTATGAGATTGTTGCAGGAGAAGCATATACAAATGAAGATGAAAAATTTTGTATTGGTTTAAAATCAAATGGTTTTCCAACCAACTCTTATCTCATATTTCCTCCACAACTCAGCCTAGATTTATTAAGAAATCTCTTAGGCCAAAATGGAGCTAAAAATGATGAAATAATAAAATATATCAAAATAATAACGGAGTAAAGTAAAATGAAAAATATTCTATTTTTCCTAACTTTTTTAGCAAATATATGTTTTGCTGATATAGGAAGTGAGTCTTTTATAAAGTCATTTATACTAAGTTGCGAACAACAATCAAAAAATAGGGATTTTTGCTCTTGCATGGCAAATGAAGTTTTAGACAATCTAAATGATAAAGAAAGATTACTTCTTAATGCTTCATCTATTACTGCTAATAATGCTCAAGATATACAGAATTTACAAATAAAAGTAATAAATCTTAGCATGGACGAAGAGTTAATTAAATATTGCTTAGGCGAATAAAAGGAGAAAACGATGAAATACTTAAATATAAAATTTATGCTTGTCGGTGCTGTAGCACTATTTTTCACTGCTTGTAGTGGCGGTATTCCAAAATGTGGCGACAAAGAGGTTCAAAATGTTTTAACTGATATAATTTTAGAAAATTATTTTAGTAGATTGTCTGAAATCGATCGTAAAAAGTTAAAATTTACTTATAGTAGTTTTATGAGTGATTTAACTGATGAAAAGAGTAAAACCCAATTTTGCAAAGCTCAAGTAAAAGTAAATGGAGTTGTAAATTCTAAGCCATATAAGTGGGACTCGTGGATTAACTATTCTGCTAGATACACTGATGATAGTATGGTATATGTAGAATTAGAATTAAACACTGATTCTTAAGGCATTTTCGCCTTAATAATAATAATACAACTACAGGAGTTTATATGGATTATAATATCTTTCTTTTAAGCGTTCAAGATAAAGTAGATAAAGAAGATTTATCTACTTTAAAAATAAAATTTAATAACCTACAAAACAAGGAAAAAGTATTATCAGACTTGATTCTTTTGCCACTTCAAGATCCTATAAAACCTCTAATTGTTAGCATTATATATGGTTTTGTCTTCTTGCTTTGGTAGCTAGCCATTAGTAGATTTATAATAAAAGATTATGCCTTAGGAGTATTGCGTTTAATTTTTTCTATATTATCTTGCGTGTTGTTTTTTCACTAGATCTATCTATTGATTATATAGTTGATCTATTTTTAGTCTATAAAAAGGTTAAAAAACAAAAATTATAATAAAATTATAAAATTTATCTAATTGTGTGTTTTATAAGTATTCTCATATCTATTTATTTTTTATTATCATAATAAGCGTAAATTTGCCTATCTTTTCAAAACTATATAGTTGAAATTGATATATTTTTGACTTTAAAACTTTTTACACTATTTATTAGGAGTATAAAATCAAATTCAAATCAAGAGTGGCGCGGCGGACGGGGCTCGAACCCGCGACCTCCGGCGTGACAGGCCGATATTCTAACCAGCTGAACTACCGCCGCACCTAAAATTTAAGAATAATGGTGGTCGCTATAAGACTCGAACTTATGACATCCACCTTGTAAGGGTGGCGCTCTACCAACTGAGCTAAGCGACCAAACTAACTATATGGCGACCCTTGCAAGATTTGAACTTGGCGTTTTTGCACAGAGAATGCAATGTCCTGGGCCGACTAGACGAAAGGGTCTAAAAAAGTGGTGTCCTGTGTTGGATTCGAACCAACGGCCACCTCCTTAAAAGGGAGATGCTCTACCTGCTGAGCTAACAAGACACACGATTGTGGCGCGGCGGACGGGGCTCGAACCCGCGACCTCCGGCGTGACAGGCCGATATTCTAACCAGCTGAACTACCGCCGCACCTGAAATTTAAGAATAAATGGTGGTCGCTATAAGACTCGAACTTATGACATCCACCTTGTAAGGGTGGCGCTCTACCAACTGAGCTAAGCGACCGAAGTGGTGTCCTGTGTTGGATTCGAACCAACGGCCACCTCCTTAAAAGGGAGATGCTCTACCTGCTGAGCTAACAAGACGCCAATAAAAAATGAAGTTGAATTATACAAAAAATATTAATCTTTGTCAAGATTAATAAAGAAATTTTTAACCTAAATATATAAATTTTTATCTTATTTATATAATTTTGGTTAAATTTAGCCAAAACTAAATTTAACCATAGAGATTTTATCTAGCTTTTGTAGAGTTATTATCTATTTTTTCTTTTTTATCATTTTTTGTTGGTTTTTTAATATCTTTGCTTTTTAAATTTTTTGTATCAGTTGGGCCATTTACTATTAGATCAACTTTAATATTTTCATATATTTTATCTCCAATTCCAGAGACATTTTTGATCTCATTTATGGTTTTGAATTTGTTTTTGGCTCTGTATTCGATAATCGCATTTGCCTTACCTTCACCAATTCCAGGTAGCTCCATTAACTCATTTTTGTTAGCTGTGTTGATATTGATAGCTGCTAAGACCATACTAGCACTAAGAGCGGTTAAAATAATCGCCTTCATCTAATCTCCTTAAATAAAATAATTTTATATTAAATCTAAATTTTATATAAATTTTACTGAATTTAGATATATAATATTTAATTTTGCTAAATTTAAGCTCTTTTTTTTATCTCAAGTCTCTCAAAGTCAAACTCATCAGGGTGATTTATAGCATAATTAAACTTATCTCTATCAATTTTTTTATCCCAGATTCCTACGATTAGACAAGCGACTGCGTTGCCACAGAGATTTCCCACCGCACGCATCTCACTCATAAATTTATCAACCCCAAGTAGCACCGTCACAGTCACCACAGATATGACATCATGCATAGAACCAAGCGTCCCAGCTAACACTACAAATCCAGATCCCGTTACGCCCACAGCGCCCTTACTAGTAACCATTAAAATCAGTAAAATACTAAGCAAATGTGAAAAACTAAGCTCTATATCAAAAGCTTGAGCCAAAAATATAACGCAAGATGATAGATAAATATTTGTACAATCTAGGTTAAAAGAGTAGCCAAAAGGGGTGATTACGCCGACGCAGCCTTTGTGAATTCCAGCGCTTTCTAGCTTTTTCATAAGTGGAGCTAAGGCGACTTCGCTTGAGCTAGTAGCGAAGACAACTAGCACCTCTTTTGCGATAAAGCGCATAAATTTAAATATATTTACCTTAGCTAAGTAGCAAATCACGCCAAGCACAACAAAGATAAATATCAAACACGATACTAGCATAGTCCCAAGCAGACTTAGCATACCAATGAGACTCTCAATCCCAAATTTACCGATGAGATAGGCCATCGCACAATACGCCGCTAAAGGGCTAAGCCACATAAAAATACTAAGGATTTTTAGCACCCAGTGTTGGGCTTTTTCAATAGGTTTTATGAAAAAATCTTTAATTTTCTTTGGTGCGAAGCTTAACGCAATTGCTGAAATCAAAGCCATGAAAAGCACTTGAAGTGTATTAGCTTTGATAAATGGGGTGATAACGATACTTAGGGCTAAAAGGGCATTTTTAAACACACCTAAAACAAAGCCAAATCCGCTAAGCATACTTAAATCATCATAGGCAAAAAGCGGAGTTTTTGGCACTGCGTTTGCTAGTATCGACCAGATCGAGCCTACATCTTTTGAGGCCCCAGAGAATTTCTCTACACTACTAGGATCAAAGGAGTTAGCATCTAAATGCATTCCTACGCCAGGCTCTAATAATAGCGAACCTAAAATACCAACAGCCAAAGCCACCGTGCTAACTACTTCAAAGTATATAAAGCCCTTTAAACCTATACTTCCAAGGTCTTTCAAGCTCTCTAAACCCACAATGCCAGCAATAATAGTAAGAAAGATAATGGGCCCTACCATCCACTTTAAAATCATGATAAAATAGTCAATTCCAAATTTACTATCAATGCCAATTTGCGGAAAAAAATAACCTACGAAAATACCAAGCACTATTGCTAAAACAACCCAAAATGCAAGATTTTTAAACACTCCAAGCATACTAAAACCTTAAAAAATAGAAAATTCTAGCACAATAAAACTTAAATTTAGCAAGAAATCAAGGTGAATTTCAGATATAACCATATCATCGTAAAAATCAATATCGCATTACAAATCAAAATAATTTATTATCTATTCTTTAAAGCCATAGGCCAATCTCTGTGGTATAATCTGAAATTTCATATGAAATCACCAAAAAATGAGTTTAATAGCAATATTATAAATACTTTTTTAGTTAATTTTATAAAAATAAATTTAAATTTAACAACTGCTAAACAATTTAGATTTATAATATTCCCTTATTATTTTAAGGAGAAATTATGAAAAAATTAGCCCTAGTCTGTCTGTGTGCTTATGCGCTCAATGCTACTTCGTTTAATGCACCTATGAGTGAGTATATAACAGAGCTAAAATCCGAGGCTCTAAAGCTAGATCCAAATTTCAAAGATTTTGATGCTTTAAGGGGTGAGAAAATCTTCACAACCAAGCATATAGGCAAAAATTCTCAAGAGCTTTCTTGCCAAAGTTGCCATGGTAACGACCTCAAAAAAGAAGCTACCAATATATTCACTAACAAAATTATCCCACCGCTCTCACCAAGTGTGAATCCATCTAGGCTAAGCGATGTTAAAGAGGTGAAAAAATGGCTAAAAAGAAATTTCAAAGATGTCTATTTAAGAGAGGGAACCGCCATAGAAAAGGGCGATGTCTTATACTATCTAATCAAACAATAAAGGATAAAAAATGAGATTTTTACTATTTGTATTTGTAGCGATTTTAAGCTTAGAAGCAAAGGGGCCAGATGTAAGGCCGGTTGATAATGAGCTATATAAAAAAGAGTGTGCCACCTGTCATTACGGCTATCAGCCTGGACTTTTACCGACCCAGTCGTGGGAGTTTATAATGCAAAATTTAGAAAACCACTATGGGAGTGATGCGAGCATTGATGATGAAACAAATAAAAGCATTCTTAGCTATCTTTTGGCAAATGCTAGCCAAAATGCGATGAACTATAAAAGAAGTGCGAAAATCACAAAATCCCTAGAAAACGGCGTTTTATACAAGTCAATAACTGAAATTCCATATCATATCAAAAAGCATAGAAAGATAGAAAAATGGATGATAACGCAAAAAGAGGTCAAGACTCTATCTAACTGCACAGCCTGTCACAAAAAAGCCGATCAAGGCATCTACGGCGATGATAGCGTGAATATACCAAATTATGGGGTTTGGCGTGATTAAAAGCTATATTTGGAGTTTTGCGGCGAGATTTTCCCATCTTGCCTTGATACTTAGCTTTGCTCTTGCTTATGTGTTTAACGAATTTGATGATTTGGTGTATTTTCACGCTGCTTTTGGTGTGATATTTGGTGTGGCGATCGTATTTAGGATAGTTTGGGGATTTGTAGGGACAAAATACTCTAAATTTAGCGATTTTAAATTCCAAGGATTAATTAGCTATTTTGGCTCATTTTTGGGTAAAAAAGAGAGATTTATCGGTCATAATCCCGCTTCAAGTATAGCAATTATCATGATATTGGCCATTGGATTTGTCTGTGTGGTATCTGGATTGGTGCTTTATGGCCTGGATAAAAATAGTGGAATTTTCGCTTTTTTATATGATAGTTATGCGAAATTTGAATTTACAAAATCCATCCACGAGTTATCAGCAAATACCCTTTTGTTTGTAGCGATTATTCATATTTGTGGGGCTTTGATAGATAAGTTTATACACAAAAATGATTCTGTAAATTCTATGATAACAGGCTATAAGCTCACCCAAAATGATGAGAGTATAAGGGCAAATTTAGCTCAAAAAATATTTTGTTTTATCTGGATTTTAGCTATTATCGCAATATTTTTATATATCTTTAATAAAGATAATTTTATCTTAAAATCTCACGCTTTAAAGGTAGATTATAGCGCACAAAATGCTGTATTTGCCAAAGAGTGCGGTAGCTGCCATATGATCTATGCACCATTTTTGTTGCCTAAAAAATCATGGGAGATTATGATGGCAAATTTAGAAGATCACTTTGGCGATGATGCTAGTGTAGATGAAGAGACAAACAAAGAGATATTAAATTTCCTAAGATCCAATTCAGCTGAACAAAAAGGCAATAAAACAGCATTTAATATACTAAAATACGCTCAAAACGACCAAAATATCGCCATCACTCAAAATCCATATTGGATAAAAAAGCATAGAAAAATAGATGAAAAAATCTTTTCAAAGAGCGATATCAAATCCAAAGCAAATTGCGCAGCTTGTCATAAGGGGATCGAAAATGGGATAATTAGTGTGATTGAGTATGAAAAGATAAGATAATTTTTTAATTTAATTTAATGCTATAAATCACCGCTTCGCCCATCTGATAGTGATAAATTTAGAAAATAGATTTTAAACTATTAAACACTTTGGGCGATTTTTTCCATTTTGGCTAGTAGTTTTGATCGTTCATTATCATCTAAATTTCCATATAAAAGCTGATTCATAGCTTGCATAAAATCAAATGTAGCAAATAATTTAGCATCGTTATTTGCTTCTTTGGCGGCATTTGAGATAGCGGAGTCTATATCGCTAGAGTTGTTTTTTATCCCTTCTAAATTTTGTAAAATTTCATCAAATTCGCCATTTTTTTCGAATTTAGCTTGATTGGTGGCTATATTCATTAATTTTGTGGTTAGTTCATTGTCTATTGTCATATTTTAGCCTTGTATTGTGAATTTACACAATACAAGCAAATTTTAGACCAAATTTCACTATTAAGTAGCTTGACTAAGAAGCAAAACAAATTCATTTTTTACGCTCATTATAGTTTTAAAAAATTATTAGATCTGTGCGAAGCACAAAATTTTCGCAACAGTAAAATAACCTTAAATGGTTATTTTACGGATAAAATTTGGAATAATTAATCTTAAAAGGCTTTTACAGGGGGTTAGGGGGTTATTAAGGGGAAAGTTTGTGTTACTATTATTCGTAGCATCGCAAACGATGATTTACATCGTTTTGCTGTTACGCTACTCATCTGCCAAAAAAGCGCTTTTTATTTTTATCTACTTTTAGCAGCGTAGCAAAGCCACGCCTAAAGTAGCAAACACTAAAGCCCCGCAAGCGGGGTACCCCTATAAAAATCCGTGGTGTAAGCCACCCATTGAAAGGCTTTTACAGGGGGTTAGGGGTTGTTAAGGGGGAAGCCAAGGTGTTGCTATCCTTCGTAGCGTCGCAAACGATGATTTACATCGTTTTGCTGTTACGCTACTCATCTGCCAAAAAAGCGCTTTTTTATTTTTACCTACTTTTAACGCACGAACAAAGTCCGTGCTAAAGTAGCAAATACTAAAGTCCCCATAAATGGGGTACCCCATTTATCCGCCCCAAATCTTTTTTAGCAAATTTGAAATTTTATTAAAATCTCAAAATAGATTTAAAAATAAATTTCTTCACTATACAAATCTATAAAAACCAATAAAATTCCAAATTCTCTAAAATTTAATTACATTCTCATTACAAATTCATTTTAATCCATTTTTCTTTAATTTTTTACCATTATATTACTTACAACTAACCATTAAAATATAATTAATTTAAGTGATATTTAAGCCAAAAAGGTAAATTTATATAAAAATTTTTAAATTTTTTAAAAAATTTAGTGAATTCCCCCCCCCATATTAATATTTTAATCTTTCGTGCGATATAATGAAATATGCTTAAGCAAAGGATTAAGCTTAAATCTTTTAATAAGGATAAAATATGAGTTTTAGAATCAACACTAACATAGCAGCGATGAATGCTCATGCTAACTCACAAATCACAGATAGAGCACTTAGTAGCTCACTTGGTCGCCTTAGTTCAGGCCTTAGAATTCAAACAGCAGCTGATGATGCTTCTGGCTTAGTTATTGCTGACTCACTAAAAAGCCAAGCCAACTCATTAGGTCAAGCTATATCTAATGGTAATGACGCAATAGGTATAGTTCAAACAGCTGATAAAGCTATGGATGAACAGATTAAAATACTAGATACTATTAAAACCAAAGCTATCCAAGCAGCCCAAGATGGTCAAAATAGTGATTCTAGAAGAGCCCTTCAAAATGATATTAGCAGACTTCTTGAAGAGCTAGATATGATAGCTACTACTACAAGCTTTAATGGCCAACAACTATTAAATGGTAACTTCTCTAATAAAAACTTCCAAATAGGTGCTTATAGTAATGAAACAGCTAAAGTAAGCATAGGTGCTACAAACTCAAATACAATTGGGCATACTAGGTTTGAGACTACTCAAAATGCTCATGTTTCTCTTGTAAGTAATATATCTGCTGGAACGCTAACTATAAAATTAAGCGGTGTAGATGGATATCCTAATGGTTATGAATTTCAAGCTATTTCTGGAACTATTTTAAAAACTGATGGCTACAAAGCTGTCGCTGAAATGATGAATGGCGTAAGTGATAAAACTGGTGTAAAAGTAACTGTAAATAATACTCAAGTTATGTCTGAAGCAATAGCTGCTGGGACAATCAATGATTTAACGATAAATGGCGTAACTATTGGTAATGTAACTGTAAAAGCCAACGATAGTGATGGAGTATTAGTCGCAGCCATCAACGCTAAAAAAGATGAAACAGGCGTAGAAGCTAGTGTTGAAAATGGTAGATTGGTTTTAGCGGCTAAAGATGGTAGAGCCATATTAATTGATACTCATTCTGATGCTACTTTTACAATTGCTGGTGCTAAGGATGCTAACTGGTCGGTACAAGGTATTGCTTATTTAGGCCAATTAACATTTGTTCGCCAAGATGCTAGGGATATTAAAGTTGGTTTAAATGGCATGTCGACTGTTGCTTCTGCGGTATTTACCGGTGCTAATGCGATAAGTAATGCTAGTGTAGCATCCGTAGCATTTAATCAATCAAGTGTAAATTTAAAATATATGAACTCTGGTACAATCAGCGCCACAATAGCTAAAGCAATGGGATTTTTTAATGGTAATGCGTCTAATGCTGGTCAAGAAGTAGATCAAGCCGGTGGAGTAAATACCTATGGTGGTGCTCAAGCTATGGTGGATGTAGCTGAATCAGCTAGAAAAACTTTGGATAAACTAAGAGCAGATTTAGGTTCAGTCCAAAACCAATTAGTAGCAACTATCAATAACATCACAGTTACCCAAGTCAATGTCAAATCAGCTGAAAGTCAGATAAGGGATGTGGATTTTGCTAGTGAGAGTGCAAATTTCTCTAAATTCAATATCCTAGCTCAAAGTGGTAGCTACGCCATGAGCCAAGCCAACGCTGTCCAACAAAATATATTAAGATTGTTACAATAATTTAAATCTGTGCTTCGCACAGGTTTAAATTATTTTTATTTTTTACTTCGCACGGCAACAAGTCGCCGTTTGCGACAGGGAGTTACACTCCCTTGACCCACCTAAAGTTATCCATCCGACAAGCGGATTGAATTTAGGTTTTTATTTTTTACTTCGCAGACTAGCAAAGCTAGTCTTTGCGATAAAATTTTCGCAATAGCAAAATAACCTTAAATGGTTGTTTTGTGGCGAAAATTTGGAATGTGACCCATTCGCCCTTGACCCACCTAAAGCCCCACTTCGTGGGGCGCCCCAATTCTTTGCCCGAAATTTTTTAGAAATTTGAATTTTAAATTTATATTTCTTTTTTTGCGGATTTAAATTTTTGAAATATGAGAGAAATCTAAATTTTTCTTTTCTTTTTTAAGTGGGAAGGGGTACCCCATTTATGGGGACTTTAGCGTTTGCTACTTTAGCACGGACTTTGTTCGTGCGTTAAAAGTAGGTAAAAATAAAAAGCGCTTTTTTGGCAGATGAGTAGCGTAACAGCAAAAACGATGTAAATCATCGTTTGCGACGCTACGAAGGATAGCAACACCTTAGCTTCGCTTTTAACAACCCCTAACCCCCTGTAAAAGCCTTCTATTTTTTAACTTCGCTAGAGCTAAAGATAATCTTTGTGGCAAAATTTTCGCAATTGTTAAATAAGTTTGATTTGCAGTAGAAGTTTGGTTTTGGTAATTTTATGGTAAAATAAATTTATCTTAATCTGCGTTAAAACTCTATGCTCTCGGCAATTGGGATAGTGTCTTTGGTGAGATTTTTCTTGCTGCGATTGTAGCTTTTGATTATTGGTTCGGTTGTGATTTCATATCCCTTAATCAAAATAGCAAAATAACCAAATTTAGCCCCATCTAATCTAGCATAGACAAGGTCGCCTACATTACACGCTGTGGAGCTAAAACCTTGGGCTTGTGATAATTTGCCATTGCTAGTATCGACAGATTCTATAGTGTATATATAGCCGTTAGAAACCTTGCTAATTGAGGTTATGGTGCCTTTGATATAGCTGTTTTTGGTGGATTTGACTTCGGTTTTGGTAGTTGTGCATCCAACTACCAAAAACACAAAAAACGCCAAAAATATACTACGCAGTAACATTAATAGCATTACCGCTAAGCTCCATAAGGGCTTGATTAATCCTATCTAGAGTTTTATTCATTGTTTGTTGTGAGATATCTGGCAAGGCCTGACCCCACATAGCTTCAGCTTGAGCGAAGCCATTTTTGACCCCTTCTAAACCGCTTCTTAGCTTCTGGGCATCGCCACCGGCTCCATTTATGACAAAGTCGGCTATACGATTTGCGGTATTATTTATTCCAAAATATCCATTATCGCTTATTAGGCTGCTTGCCTCTTGTGAAGTTAAATCACCGATTGGCTTGCCGCTATAGCCTGTGATACCGATATTTTGATTTAATAGATCTTTTAGGCCTTGAGTAAAGCTATTTGCGGTGTTATTTTGATTATTTAAACTAAGGCTAGTAAGGCCAATTTGCATATTAAAATTGCCATTAGAATAGTCAAAGCTTTGTTGCATAAACTGCATATAATACCCGCTTGTTAGCTCTTTTGCGTTAATATTGCTAGTTGATTCTTTAATTTTATCAATATTAGATTTAGAATTTGGATTGATATTTAAAAAATCTAAGCTATTTGTGCTATTTACTTGCATCTTTTCTCCTTTTAAATTTATAATAAAATCGGATATTTAGAAAAATATTTTAACCTTAAAAATTATTAAAACTAATTTGACTAAGAACATAGCCAAATTCATATTATTGTCTTATTTTTTCATACTTAGATAGCTATTTAATGCGCTTACATAGGCTTTGGCGCTTGCCATCATCGTATCTATATCAAGGCCATGTCCGATAAATGGAGGCTCATCAGAGCCAAATGCTACTTTAACTGTAACTTTCGCAAGAGCATCTTTGCCTTGAGATACGGCTGAAACCTTATAATCTTTTAACTCACCAGCGACTTTGCTTATCCTATCAATTACTTTAAATATCGCATCAGCCGTGCCATTGCCAAGAGCTGCTTCACTGATAATCTCATCATTAAATTTAATACTAATAGCAGCGTTTGAGTGGCCTAGATTACAAGTGTTGGCGCTTAATTTTTCGATAGTATAAATTTCAGGAATTTTGATGATTTCACTACTAACTAACGCTCTAATATCATCATCGAAAATCTCTTTTTTCTTATCGCAAAGCAATTTAAAATTATTAAATGCTTCATTGATCTCTTCATCATTTAGATCAAATCCTAAATTTATAAGCTTATCTTTAAAGGCGTGGCGACCACTGTGTTTGCCTAAAACTAAGGCATTTTTCTTCGCACCGATATCTTCGGCTTTGATTATTTCGTAAGTTTGGGCGCATTTTAACATACCATCTTGATGAATTCCGCTCTCATGAGCAAAAGCATTTTTGCCTACGATGGCTTTATTTGGTTGTGGTTCAATACCTGTGATAGTGGCTACTAAGCGACTAGTAGGGTAAATTTCTTTAGTTACGATATCTGTGTATAAGCCATCAAACTCATCAGACCTAGTCTTTAAGGTCATCACGATCTCTTCAAGTGCGGCGTTACCGGCTCTTTCGCCTAATCCATTTATGGTACATTCCACCTGTCTAGCACCGGCTTTGATACTTGCTAAAGTGTTTGCCACGGCCAAGCCAAGGTCATTGTGATTATGGACTGAGATAATGGCTCTATCGCCCATATATTCGCTCATAACTCTAACCATATCGGCAATCTCATAAGGCAATCTAAATCCCACCGTATCAGGCAAATTCAAAGTTCTAGCACCTGCGCTCACTACTGCATCGCAAATCTCTTTTAAAAATGAAATATCACTTCTACCAGCATCTTCGCAACTAAACTCAACATCATCTACGAGAGTTTTAGCATATTGAACCGCTTCTATAGCTCTTTTAATCACCTCATCTGGCTTCATTTTAAGCTTGTGTTCCATATGGATAGGGCTTGTGGCTATGAAGGTATGAATTCTCTTATTTTTAGCCGGAGCAATAGCATCAGCTGCTGCCTTAATATCACGCTCCAAAGCTCTAGCAAGACTAGCTACTTTGATAGAATTTACCTGTTTGGCAATTTGATTAATAGCATCAAAATCACCAGGACTAGCAGCCGCAAAACCAGCCTCCATCACATCTACACCAAGTCTCTCTAACTGAAGTGCGATCTGAATTTTCTCTTCAGTATTCATTGAAGCACCGGGGCTTTGCTCACCATCTCTTAAAGTAGTATCAAAAACTATAATTTTATTTTTATCCATTTTATTATCCTTAAATTTATTATATTTTTATATTTTACGCACAAAATTTGAATTAAAAAGAGCTACAGAGCAGATTAAGGAGAGAGAGCTTATAGATGAATATATAAATTTTTTTACTATTTGCTACCATTTTTGTTCCTTTATCTTGATATTCTTGGCGAAAAATCTCGCCCAAATCGCACGAATTATACCATATATAGTATAAACAGAAATCAAAGCAGTGGCTGATTCTAATGGATATAGATATAAAAGTGAAAATATGATCACCAATATAACAAGTGCTTTTATATATTTTGAGCGACCAAAATCCACCTTTTTAAAGCTCGGATATCTTACATTAGAAACCATCAATATCGAAAGTAGCCCCATTAATACTAAAAATACCCACTCATAGCCCTTTATAAACTCATATTTATTATAAATTCCAATCCAAAATCCTGCCACAATAGCAGCCGTAGGAATCGGTAATCCAATAAACATATTTGGCTCATTCTCATTAGTTGTGACATTAAATCTAGCCAATCTAATCGCCCCAAATACCACAAACATAGCCGTAATCAGTGAGCCAAATCTACCAAATTCACTGCCAATGCTAAAATAAAATAGCATAGCAGGTGCCACGCCAAATGCCACTAAATCAGCCAAACTATCAAACTCAACACCAAATTTAGAAGTAGTTTTAGTAAGTCGTGCCACCCTACCATCTAAGCCATCTAATACAAGCGAGACAACAAGATAAAATATCGCCTTGCCAAACTCACCATTTGAACTAGCTAAAATACTAATAATACCAGTAAATGCGCTACCTGCGGTAAATAAATTTGGGAGTATATATATCAATTTATTATTATTCATCTATATAACCTATAACGCTACAAGCTTTGATTTTATCACCTTTACTAAAAGCGATTCTAGTATTTAAAGGCATTAAAATAGCAACCTTGCCATCTTTTAAAAATCCGATTCTACGGCCTGATTTAACATATTTTAAATTCTCTAAATAAATTTTAGAAGTTAGCGCTGATGTGCTAATGCGAATTATAAAATCTTGATTTTTTGATATTATGGTTGCTCTATTGCTTAGTAAATTTAAATTTGGGTCGCTGCTATGGATATTAAGGCCATTACGCCTTTTAATCACAGAAATATCCATATCGCATATAGAACGCAACACACCAGAATCAAATATTCTATTGCGGATTAGAATTTGAGTATAGGCACGGCCATTATAATTGGATTTTTTAATATCTTCTACAATCCCATCTATCGGTGATAAAATAGCCTTAGGATCTTCACTTTGTGGAAGTTTTTCTGGATTTTTATATATCCACAACGAGATAAGAAACAAAAGGCCAAAAATTAAAGGCCAAAAATTAAAAATCCAAGATAACACAAAAAGTACAAAAGCGATAAAAACGCACTTATAGCCGTATTTGCTTATAATTCCTAGATTATCCATCTATTTTAATTCTCTTTTGCCTTTGCGATATCTGAATTATCATCTTCGATGTCAACTAAACGAGTAGGTAAGCCATTTGCCTCTTCAAATTCTTTGATAATAGCCCTTACCTTGCTACCTTCTATGGTCTCTTCTTCATATAAAGACTCCACCATCTTCTCTATAGCACCACGATATAACTCAAGAGTATTTACAACCGCATTATATCTCTCATTTAAGAAGTTTTTAACAAATTCATCTAATTTTTGTGCCATATCATCGCTATAATCTTTTAATGACTGACCGCCATTTAAAAATAAATTTCGCTGTTTTTCTAAAACCATAAGCCCTGCTACATCGGTCATTCCATACATTGATACCATCGCTTTGATAATATCAGTAGCACGCTCAAGGTCATTACTAGCACCTGTGCTAATCTCTTTGATAAATACCTGCTCAGCGGCTCTACCACCTAAAAGGACATCAACTTTAGCGATAAGCTCATGTTTTTGCATTAAAAATTTATTCTCTTCTGGAGCGTTTAGAGTATAGCCCAATGCTGCTATACCTCTTGGGATTACGGAGACTTTAGTAACCTTATCAGCACCCTTTGTAGTCTCAGCTATAAGGGCGTGTCCGCACTCATGATATGTGACTATCTTTTTCTCTTTTGGGTTTATGCGGCGAGATTTTTTCTCAAGTCCCGCTATTGCTCTTTCTACTGCTTCTACTAGATCTTGTTGATCAATTTTGGTTTTATTAGAGCGACCGGCTAAAAGAGCGGCTTCATTAATAATGTTAGCCAAATCCGCCCCAGCAAGACCAGCGGTTAAGCGACCTATCTCATCCATATTTACATCATTTGAGAGTTTAACCTCTTTACTATGTACCTTTAAGATATCAACACGCCCCTTAAAATCAGGTTTATCGACCAAAACTTGGCGGTCAAATCTACCCGGTCTTAAAAGAGCCGCATCCAAAACTTCTGGGCGGTTTGTCGCTGCTAGGACAATTACTGGACTCTTATCGCTATCAAAGCCATCCATTTCTGCTAAAAGTTGATTTAATGTCTGTTCTCTCTCGTCATTGCCACCCATCATAGAACCTGCGGCTCTGCTTTTACCTATAGCATCGATCTCATCTATAAATACAATAGCTGGGGCCTCTTTTTTAGCATTTTCGAATAGATCTCTCACCCTACTAGCACCAACACCTACAAACATCTCTATAAAACTAGATCCCGAAACAGAGAAAAACGGCACTTCAGCTTCGCCAGCAACAGCCTTAGCAAGCAACGTTTTACCTGTTCCTGGAGGGCCTACTAGTAATACCCCTTTTGGAATTTTGGCACCAAGACGGATATATCGCTCAGGATTTTTAAGAAAATCTACAATCTCTTTAACCTCATCTTTGGCCTCTTCTACACCAGCAACATCATCAAATTTAACCTTTGGTTTTTCGCTATTTATAAGCTTTTTACTGCTTCCCATGCCTAAAATTCCGCTACCCATGTTTTTTTGCATCCTGCTAGCCAAAAACATCCAAATAGCAAAGAAAATAAATACCGGAATAACCCAAGAAAATATCATATCACTTAGCCAATTACTCTCGTTATAAGCACCATAACTTATGTTATTTTCCTCTAAAAGTGGCACTAAAGTTTGGTCATTTGCTACCTTTTTAACTACATAAGTTTGCGAATTTCCACTAGCTTTGATTGTGGTTTGACCGATTACAACCTCATTTATCTGCTTTGATTTAATCAAAGATTTAAGCTCTGAATAGCTAATATTTTTTGAATTTCCGCCAGAAATTCCCATATCATCAGGGCTCATACTGCGAAAGATTAGCACCATAATAACCGCAAAAATCGCAAATACTAAGATAGGATTTTTATTAAAAAAATTACCATTATTTCCATTTGATTGATTTTTATTTTCCATTATTTTCCTTGATTTTTAAATACAAAACTCTCCCACTCATTTTGAGTTAAATTTTCCACCAACTCAAAATCGCTAAAGACATTTGTAATTCTGCTTTTATATTTTGTTAAAATTCCAGATAGTATGATTATACCGCCGGATTTGACCTTGGATTTGAGATCATTAGCAAGAAATAGTATAACATCGGCAATAATATTAGCCACCACCACATCATAACGATCTTTGCTATCTGTGACTGAGCCAACCCAAATTTGCTTTATGGATACCATATTTTTTTGAGCGTTATCAATCGTACTTTGGACCGCTAGCTCATCGGTATCGCAACTATAAACACTCAAACCTAGCTTAGCCATAGCTATACTTAAAATTCCACTACCGCAACCAACATCTAAGGCATCTTTATACTCTTTGGAATATTTAGAGATTAATTTTAAACATGAATTTGTACTCTCATGATGACCAGATCCAAAGGCAAGAGCTGGATCTATGATGATATCTATTAATCTGCTTTTTGGTTTTTCCCAACTTGGCCTAATGTAAAAATCACCCGCAATAACCGGAGTTACACCCTTTTTATACTCATTAATCCAATCTATATTATCTTTAATTATCAAATCAGTAGATATATCACAACCTAGACGACTAGCAAACTCTTCAAGTCCCCATTTAATATGATTTAGATCCTCTTCATCTCTTATGATAAAACCATTATCAATCTCTTCTATACAGGTAAATCCAAATTCAAATATGAGATCTTTTAATGGCTCTATTTGTGAAGATAAGACTCTTAATTCGTAATATTTATCTTTCATTATCCAAGAACATCTTCAAGCTTCTCTTTGAGAACTTGAGGCGTAAAGGGTTTTACTATATAGTTATTTACACCAGCTTTTAATGCTGTGATAACCTCTGCTTTACCACCTTCTGTAGTTACCATTATAATAGGCATATTCTCATATTTAGACTCTGCTCTTACCTTTTTAACAAGCTCTAGGCCATTCATCTCAGGCATATTCCAGTCTGTAATCAAGACACCAATATCTGGATTTTGGCAAAGTAGATCCCAAGCCTCTACACCATGCTCTGCTTGTAATACATCCTTATGACCAAGTCTTTCTAATGTATTTTTTATAATTCTCCTCATAGTAGAGCTATCATCAACAACTAATAACTTCACTAACTATCCTTTCTCAACTTTGGCGGTATTTTATCTAAAATTACATTTAAAATAACTTTAATAACTAAAATTTATTTCCAAAAATATCATTAAGGCTGATTTTGCCTTCATAATATGCCTTGCCAATTATCACGCCAGATATGTCTGTTGCTTTGCTCGCAGCCTCTAAATCAGCCAAACTAGCTACGCCTCCACTTGCGATTGTAGGCAAACCACTAGCCTTGGCAATTGATGAAGTGAATTCTAAATTCAAGCCACAAAGCATTCCATCTTTGCTAATATCAGTAGCGATGATCGCTTCTACTCCAGCATCTGCGTATAGTTTGGCCAATTCCGTAGCTCTCATTTGGCTTATTTGTGCCCAGCCTTCAACTGCGACAAAACCATCTTTGGCATCGATACCTACAACAATTCTATATTTGCTAGACATCTCTTTTACAAAATCAGGATTTTTAAGCGCAACTGAACCTAAAATCAATCTAGTTACGCCTGAGCTTAAATAGCTCTTTATGCGCTCTTCATTACGAACTCCGCCGCCAATTTGTATATTTAAATTTGTTGCGCTCACTATCTTTTCAATTGTTTTTAAATTTATCGCATCACCAGCAAATGCTCCATCTAAATCTACAATATGTAACCATTTGGCTCCAGCATCGCTAAATTTCTTAGCTAATTCCCAAGGCTCATTTGAGTAAATTTTCGCACTATCCATAAGACCTTTAGATAGCCTAACTGCCTTGCCATCTTTTAAGTCTATTGCCATATATTTTTCCATTATAACTCCATAAAATTTTTGATAATTCTCAATCCATTTTCATGAGATTTTTCAGGGTGCGGCTGAAAGCCATAGACATTTTCATACTCAACAGCACTTACAAACTCATATCCATAATCTGTATAAGCTAGAGCGAATTTATTATCACAAACAGCGTGATATGAATGGACAAAATATAGATAAGCACTATCTTTTAATCCATCTATAATTTTGCTTTGTTTTGTAAATTTAGCCCTATTCCAGCCCATGTGTGGGACTTTTAAATGTTCATTAAATTTGGATTTATCAAACTCTACAATACTCCCTTTAATCACACCCAAACCGCTATGTTCGCCAAATTCATAGCTTTTATCAAACAAAAGTTGCATCCCAAGGCATATTCCTAAAAACGGCTTACCCTTAGAGATGAATTCCAAAATTGCGCTATCAAGATTATTTGATTTTAACTGCTCCATAGCCTTGCCAAAAGCCCCCACACCAGGTAAAAGCAACTTATCATAGCTTTTTAATCTATCTGCGTCGCTTACCAATTCGCTCTTAGCGCCTACAAACTCAAGAGCATTTTGGACGCTTCTGATATTTCCGGCACCATAATCAATTATCCCTATCAATACCACCCCTTTTTAAAACAAACAAATAGCAACTCAAAGCAACCATCAAAAGCCCTACCCCACCGATGAGATAGATAGCATATATTATCTGACTTGGATCAGTAATAGCAAATTTAAACACAAGCATCAAAGACTCAATAGCTAGAGCTATAATAATACTTCCAATAAATCTCACCATAGTTCTGCTACCGCCGTTTTGATGGTGATTTGGCCTACCTAAAACCTCAGATTCAAATATCGCTTTGACAAGATCAAATATAGCAAGAGCTAAGGTCAAAACAATTGTAGATTCAAAAACTTCGCTAATATTAATCTCATTAAAGCTTTTTAATACAAAACTTTTTATCCCATGGATAAATAAAACTAGCGAAATCACAAAAAGCGCCAAAGAGAAAATCGAGTATATAAGCTTTGTGAATTTGCCAAATATCCCATCAACCGATCCAGGGCTGATGATGGATAGAAGTTCGCTTAATCCGATATCCATACAAGCTACATAAACTAGCTCTTTTTTATCATCATATATAGGCATTGATGCTGTAACGCAAAGCTGATTAGTAAGACTAGATGGATATGGATCAGTCATCACGCAACGCTTTTCACGCACACTTCTGTAATAATATGCTTTGTTGCTTCTATTTATCCCCTCTCCAATGCTGTTTTTAGGATCTAGGCTTATAGTGTTTTCTAGTTGAATTCCATTTTTATCCAAGATATAAAAAGCATCGAAAATATCAACTTCATGAGCGATTTTATCAAAGCCATCTTTAATGCTTTGTGCGCTTACACCTGGGAGGTTATTTGGTATATTTCTAGTTAATAGATAACATAGATAGGCTCTCGCTTTATAGCGTATCTGACTAAACTCTTCAATCTCTTTAAATGTCACGATAAATTCCTAATTTTTATTATGGTTAAACTCTGGGACTATAGCTTTTAAATTCGCCTCTATCTCTTCATCGTTTTGGCTCTTTATTAGAGTTGAGATTTGAGAATTTAAGATATCTATATTGTATGGTTGGCTAGTGGTTACAAATATACTCTCAAATTTAGTCGCCACATCGCTAGGGTCGATTAGTAACTCTTCATATAGCTTCTCGCCTGGGCGAAGACCGATAAATTTGATTCCCAAATGCTCTTTTGAGCTTAATTTTAACATTCTTTGAGCCATATCGGCAATTTTGACTGGCTCACCCATATTTAAGACAAAAAGCTCACCGCCTTTAGCTATACTAGCAGCTTGAAGAACCAATTGACAAGCCTCGCTAACTAACATAAAATATCTAGTGATATCTGGGTGAGTTACGCTTAGTGGCTCATTGGCTGCGATTTGGGCTTTAAATTTAGGTATCACACTACCGCTACTACCAAGCACATTGCCAAATCTCACTGCCACAATCTCAGTAGAGCTGGTATTTGAATTTAACGCATATAACTCGCATACTCTCTTAGTCGCTCCCATAATGTTAGTTGGTCTAACGGCTTTATCTGTAGAGATCAATACCACTTTATGAGTATTATATTTTTTGGCTAAATCTACTACATTTTTAGTTCCAAGTATGTTATTCTCCACCGCAACCAAAGGGTTAAACTCACATAGTGGTACATGCTTATATGCTGCGGCGTGGATCACAATATATGGTTTAAATTTAGCAAATACACTCTCAAATTCATCTCTATGCGTGATATTTAGCATAATCAAGCGATTACGCTCATCAGCGTTTGTGGCTTCATTTATCTGATATAGATTGTATTCGCTGTGATCTATCATAATTATCTCTTTAGCGCCAAATTTCAAACACTGCTTACATATCTCGCTACCGATTGTCCCACCAGCGCCAGTAACCATCACGCTTTTACCGCCGATAAAACTCTCAACCACACTACTATCAAGGTCTTTTGGCTTTCTAGCTAGAAGATCTTCGATGCTAATATCAGTAATGCCCTCGCTCTTTTGTCCTATTAATGAAAATATCTTAATATCTTTAAATCCTAAGGTATCTAACTCATCATAAAGCTCTTTAAGCTCATTTGGCATAAGCGTTAGAGCTATTATAGCACTTTTTACCCCATCTTCTATATAGCTTTTTAGCTCATCTTTATGGCCTACTTGATATCCATCACAATATGTTCCCACAAGCTCATTTCTACCATCTACAACGCCTACTGCGTAGTAGTTCGCATAACCACTTTTTAGTCCTTTTAGAATTTGTAAAGTCTTAGAAGTGGAGCCAATAATCACGCATGGATTGCCATTTTTGCTCTTTTTAAAATCAAGCAAAACTCGCTTTGAAATTCTCAAACTACCAACCATTATAGCTGACAATAGAGCATCAATGATAATAACGCTTCTTGGAAAAGGCGCAAAAAGCTCTTCATAAGATAAAAATATACCAAAAAATATCCCCGCACAAAGCAAAGAGGCTAAAACTATCTTCCTAGCTTCATTTAAACCAAAAAATCTCCACGGCACACGATAAATTTGAAACGCCCAAAGTAATGCTATTTTAATAACAATCAAAATCACACCACTATACACCATACCAGGGATAAATATCTCCGGGATATCTCCGCTAAATCTAAGCAAAAAAGCAAAATATATACTAAGGGCAAATATTATCACATCACATAGTAAAAAAAAGGCTATTCTACGCCTTTTTGTCGCTATAATCACAATGCACTCCTAACGATACTAGCGATTTTCTCCACTAACTCATCACTCATATTAGCCCCACTAGGAAGGCAAATCCCCCTTGAAAAATACTCTTCGCTAGTGCCATCAACAAGGCATTTAGCCCCTTTAAATACCGGTTGAAGATGCATTGGCTTCCATAATGGTCTGCTCTCTATATCATTTTTATTTAAGGCTTCTATCACTTTTAAATGGCTATTTTTCTCTTTAAATAAAAGCGTAGTTAGCCATCTATTGCCGTATGAATTTGGAATTTCAGGCATAAATTCAGCCACATCGCTAAGCAAATTTGAGTATATATCAAATATCTGCCTTTTTCGCTCTACCCTGCTTTTTAAAACCTCCATCTGCCCAACGCCAATAGCACCTAAAACATTACTCAATCTATAATTATATCCATAATCCAAATGCTCATAATGAAGTAGTGGTTCTCTTGCTTGCGTGCTATAATACCTTGCTTTGGCTACTAATTTTTCATCATTACTAACTAGCATACCACCGCCGCTTGTGGTTATAATCTTATTACCATTAAAGCTATAAACCCCAGCATCACCAAAGGTTCCAAGAGCTTTATTATCATAAAATCCACCTAAAGCCTCAGCCGCATCTTCTATAACTTTTATATCTTCATTTTTACAAATTTCTAAAATTTCATCTATCTTAGCCGCTTGTCCATAAAGGTGTGTTAATATAAGGGCTTTTGGCTTTTTAGGGCTTTTGGCTATTGCTTGTTTGAGTAGTTTGGGGCTTAAATTCCAGCTCTCATCACTATCTATAAAAACTGGTTCGCATCTTTCATACATTATAGGATTTACACTTGCTGCAAATGTAAAAGTAGAAGCCAAAACAACATCCCCATCCCTAATCCCAAGTGTGCGAAGTGCTAGATGAAGTCCTGCTGTGGCTGAATTTAACGCTAAGGCATTTGAAATTTGACAATAATCTTTGATACTTTGCTCAAATCTATCGACAAACTCACCAAGTGGCGCTATATAATTACTCTCAAAGACCTCTTTTACATATCTTTCTTCATTACCGCCCATATATGGTGCGCTCAAAAAGATTCTAGGCATAACTATCCTTAAAAATTTTGGTTCATATTTTATCAAAGTTAGAATAAACCTAATATTAATATTAAGATAAAATCCAGTTTTATATGAAATTTTATCAATTCTATTATATATAAAGGTATAATTTGATAAATTATATTAAACATAATATTTAAATAAATTATTTAATACTATTTTTATTTTTAATAAAGTTTTGCTAGGCTACAATTTCCGCTCAAAATCAAAAATAGAAAGAGTATTTTGAAACAACTTAGTTTAGATAGAAATACATTTAAAATTTTATTATGAGGCTATATCATCATCGCTTTATTAGGAGCTATAATCTTAAACTCAAGCTGGGCTAGTGTAGCACCAATAAGCTTTATCGATGCCTTTTTCACTAGTACTTCAGCTATTAGTATGACTGGACTTATAGTCAAAAATACCGCTATGGATTTCACCTTAGCTGGTCAGATAATCATCTTGATCTTAATACAAATTGGCGGTTTGGGATATATGAGTATAGGGCTTTTTATCTATATATTAATACGCAAAAAATTTGGATTTAATGGCAAAAATTTATTAAAAGAGTCCTTACTATATCCATCTACTGAAGGGATATCTAAATTTTTTAAAAATGTCGTGCTTTTTGTCTTTTTGATTGAGCTAATTGGTGCTATACTCCTTACTATGCGTTTTATGCTTGAGATGAATTTTGCTAAGGCTTTGTGGTTTGGGGTTTTTCACTCAATTAGTGCTTTTAACAATGCTGGTTTTAGTATATTTGAAAGTGGCTTAACCCCTTATAAACATGATTTGGCTATAAATATCATTATAACATCTTTGATTATTATCGGTGGGCTTGGATACTTTGTCTTAGTTGAGCTATATTTTTTCCAAAAAAAGAGAATTCAAAATTTAAGCCTGCATACCAAAGTTGTAATCCTAGCTACAATTTCGCTTATTGTATTTTCAACACTTATTATCTTTCTTTTAGAGTATTCTAACCCAAATTCCATAGGTAACTTCTCTATTTTTGATAAAATTTTAAGCTCATATTTTACCACTATCAACTACCGAACGGCTGGATTTAACACGCTTGATATGAGTGCTTTACATGATGCGAGTTTGTTTTTTGGCTCTTTATTTATGGTTATTGGCGGCGCACCTGGCGGGACGGCTGGCGGAATGCAAATCACCACTTTAGTGGTGCTTTTATTCTATGTTTATTGGAGTATTCGCAATGGGCGAGTAAGGATTTTTAATCAAGAAATTTCACAAGAGACCATATCAAGAGCTTTTATTATAACTGTTGGATCAGCTGTTTATATAGTTATAGCTGTGATTTTGATATCTTTGTTGGAATCTAAATTTAATTTTATCTATATTCTGTTTGAGATATCATCAGCATTTGCTACAGTCGGAATCTCCGTAGGAGATAGCGGAACTCTCTCGCTTTGTGCGTTATTTAGCGATTCTAGTAAAATAATAATTATAATTATGATGTTAAGCGGCAGGATTGGTGTGTATGCCTTTTTATTATCTATTTTTAAAGAGGATAAAAGCACACATATTAAATTCCCTGAAGGAAAAATATATTTATAAAGGTAAGTTATGAAAAATATAAGTTATGGAGTTATAGGGCTTGGTAAATTCGGATCTGTAGTAGCAGATGAGCTCATCGCTAGCGGACACGCAGTCATCATCGCTGATAAGGATGAAGAGGCCTTAAAAAGTATATCAAATTCACCAAAATGCGCTTACATACTAGATTCTACCAATACTCTAGCACTTAAAGAAGCTGGATTTAACGATGTAGAGATCGTGATTGTAAGTATAGGCGATAATGTAGAAAAATCCATCCTAACACTAATGGCGCTCAAAGATATAGGAGTTAAAACCATCGTAGCTAAAGCAACTTCTAATATCCATGGCCAAATTCTATCTAAACTTAGCGCTTCAAAGGTTATCTATCCTGAAAAAGAGAGCGCCAAAAGATTGGTAAAAGATTTTTTCAACAAAAAAAGAAATTTTGAAATTTTCGATCTCTCAGCTAACACTATTAGGGCTGTCAAAATTACAATAGATGATGATTTAGCCGGTAATTCGCTCAAACATATCTCTAAAAATATGAGAGTTATAGCATATAAAAAATCAAATTCAAACTGGGAAATAATGCCAAATTTACAAACCACAATCGTCTATAGCGGAGATATTATAATGCTTTTAGGCACCGCTAAGGAGCTAAGCGAATTTGAGTCTAAAACTATGTAGAAATTTTATAAATTATCTATCAAGCACATCACAAAGACTATAAGCCTTAAAATGCTATGATTAGTGATATAATAGCTTCATCAATTTTAATAGTTAAATCTAGCAATCACTAAATATTAATTTAGCTCTATATTAAAGGATTGATATAGGGCTTATGCTTTATAGTTATCGATAAATTTAACAAGTTTTGCAAATGCTTTAATTTTTGGCAAGATCCAAATACAAATTATTACAACTAAAATAAGAAATAAGCTCAGAAAAAATGTCCCAACACTAAAAGTTTTTATACTACCAAGAAGTCCCATTATAGATACAATCAAAACTAGCCATACTACAATCTTTTCTATAGTTGAGTTATGTTTTGTGGTTAAATAATCCTTAGTATGATTTTTTAAAGCATGTATATGATAATATCCAGCTATTGGTTTTGGCTCTGATATCACGCTAATTTCATCACCATCTTCAAAAAGCCTTTGGTTTGTAAGTAAAAATTTAGAATTATTACTTTGATAAATAAAAGTTTTATCCCCTATTTTAAATGTATTAGTTTTTTGGAAAATCGTTTTTATATTGCCTTTTACGCTACCTGTTCAAGAAGTGTCGATTTTGCCTTCTGTGCTAGATGTGATGCTCTCATTGTTTTGGTGTATAACTCCATGAAATATCTTATATGTTGATTTTATACCGGGGTCCAATTCTACACATTTGTCATAATCTCTTTGTTGAGTTGCTGAATTTGGCGTATTTGAGTTATTTTGTAAAGAACTTTGTCTAATATTTAAAACTATAAGCTCCTTTGCAACTCCATCTTCTAATTCAAAATCCACTTCTAAGCCAATTAGATCATCAATGCCTTGTGAATTTTGTATATCTGACATAGAAAAGGTATATCTCTTGCCATCTTCAGCTCTCAAAACACCTTCGCTTAATATTCTACCTTGCATATATTTCTCCTGATTAAATAGGCAAAATTATACTTTATATGCCTTTGAATTTGCTTAAGTAATTTTAATTTATTTAGAAGATAAATTTAAACATAAAAATTATTTTTTAAAAACTGATTAATATACAATCTACTTTTGCCACTTCCATTTACCATAATATAAATATATAGTTATTTAGTATCATTTATATTATTCATACAGCAAAAACTCTTATATTAAGCCTTTGATTTTATCTATTCTACCTAATTTAATCTTTAAAAAGCGGATAACGCTAGCTCAAATTAGCTAGTATATCACATCTATTAAATTATATAGCATCTTTGAATTCTCTAAGAAATGATTTTGATTTAGGTTTTCTAGCTGGTTGTAGCATTATTTTTGCTTTCTTGTTTGCTTATGAATACATTCATTGTTTAAGCTATTAATTTCATCCAAATATTTCATCTGTCTTTTATAAGTGTTGATGAAAAATTCAATATATTTTGTATAATCACCAGTTTCGTAATAATCGATCATAGTCAAACGATATAAAGAATAATCTTCTTTTTTACTATCTATTATCACTAAAGGCATAATATTGTCATTTTTTAATAAAATGAATTGCATAACTCTTGCGGTTCTTTTATTGCAATCTTCAAAGTATTGTAAATAGCATAAATTGTTATGTAAATATATAGCTCTTTCAAAAGGATTAGTTAAATTTTTATATTGTGAAAATAAAAATTTAAGCTCTTCTCTTAATCTTTCACCGCTAGATAAAGGTATATAAGAAGAGCCTGTTATGCCAGTAAGATTTCCATTTCTCATAGCTCCTTCATTTTGTTTTAAAACTAAATCTTGCGATATGATGCTATGCAAAAAATGTATAGTATTTAAATTTACTTCCATACTATTTCTCATAATTTCATTAAATGAATTGCGTAAATTTATAATCATTTTTGCGTCTGTATATTTTTTGCCATTTGCGGTAATTCCATCTTCTATGAGTGCTAAGGTATCAGCTTTGGTATAGGTATTTCCTTCAATTTGAGCCGATGAATAGATAAAATCAAAAGAGATTTTATCTATCAATCTAGCATTATTTGTAAAATCATTTAATGGAAATTCATTAGCTAAAAATTCTAATTTTTCTTTTTGATTATCAGAGAGAATTACGCTATTATTTAAAAAATTTGGATTGTATAGCATTTTATCTCCTTAATTTTTTATTTGAAAATAATGTTTTACCATCGTGAAAATTAATTGCTTCAAGCAATAGTTCTTCATTTCTAATAGATGAAAAATGCTTTTCTACTGCTACATCTAAAATTTTATTTTTGCGTTCTTTAACTATTGTAAATAAAAATTCTTTATGTAAATCAGAAATATAAGGTGTATTTTCTATAATTTCTTTAATTTTTATCAAATCAATTCTAAATGTAATTGTTCGTAATGCCTTTATGCAATCTAAATTATCAGTATTCAGTAAAAAATGATACGGATTTATTTTAACATTTTGATATTTTATGGCTGAAGTTGGATATATGTAAATTCTTTGCTCTAATTCATCTCTATTTGTTAAAATTTTTCTCATCAAATTTTCATCTGCTTGTGGATATAAGCAAGAGCCACAATCGTAAATTGGAGCAATCATATGAATATTATCAGTTTCATCAATCAAAAATCCCCAGTTTCCATTGTGTCTATCAAAATTACCCAACAAACTATCAGCTATAAACATATTCCAGAAAAATTGTTTTATTTCATCATTTTTAATATTCAATTGTTCTTGAGTATCAATTGTCTCTAAAATATCAGATAATTCAGTATCATAGCCACCGCTTGAGCTTTCTATTATTGTATTTTTTAAACTAGCAAAATCAGAAAAAAATTCATTTTTCTTTCTAAAATCCTTACAAGCTACTACAATTTTATCATTATATTTTCCAAGCATTGTATCTTGTGAATTCAGACCTAATGTTTTTAAAATTTTACAAGATACATATTCTGATACACAAGAATTAGCATAACTCAACTCTATGTTTTTTTTTGGTTTTGGTGGAAATTTTAGCATATAATTTTCATCATTGTAATATATGCCTATTTTAGAACCATTAGCTCCATTGTAAGTTCTAGCATTTCTTTGGCAATTGCTAAAATCTATCTCTTCCATACTATATTCCTAAGTATTTATCTCTTAGATAATCTGCGACTTCTTTTGTAATTTCATAACTATGTTGTGCGGAATTGATAGAGCCATAGAGTTCGCCCCAATAAATATCCAATCTAAGTTTAGGATTAATATCTGAATTCTTGTAATTTACAAACTCTTTAATATCTTTTTGAAGATAAAGTGGCAAAGTTCTTTCATCTAATTCCATAATTTACTCTTTTTCTATAATTTTAGAACCATTATCATCAAATTTAATGATTAAATTCGATTATAATACAAAATAAAGCAAAATAAGTCAAGAAAACCAATAATAAATTTAAAATAGATTAAATAAATAGAAGATATCAAATGGTGGTTAGAGGCAGAATCGAACTGCCGACACGCAGATTTTCAGTCTGCTGCTCTACCGACTGAGCTATCCAACCACCTTAAAAGTGAGTTGAAATTATATTAAAACAAAGCTTAAAATCAAATAAAATTCAACACAAAAATTAAAATTACAAAATCTGTGATATATACTCTTTAAATTTATCCCCACGCTGGGCATATGAACTAAACTGATCCAAGCTAGCACACGCTGGACTTAACAAAGCCACATCATCTTTTTCCATCATTTTATCTATCAAATTTACAGCGTTTTCTAATGTCTTAGCATTATATACTGGCGCATTCAAAGACTTAGCAATCTTAGTTATCTCATCGCAATTTGAGCCTATAGCATAGATCTTAGCCCCTTGATTTACCGCAGCCACAATGGCCTTTTTGATACTTACGCCCTTATCATCTCCACCGAGTATTATGTGTATTTTTTCGCCTTTATATCTTGCTAAGGCTTGAAGAGTTGCGTCGATATTTGTAGCTTTGGTATCATTTACCCATAACCTACCTTTACTATCTCTTAACTCTTCTAGCTTGTGCGGCTCAATGATAAATGTATTTAACAGTTCTATACTCAATGTGCTAAATATGATATTTTCGATAGCCAAAGCCATAATCGCATCCATCAAAAATGGCACTCGAAAATCAATCCTACCAATATCAATATTAAATTTATTAGCCAGATCAATCTCATCTTCATACCCTATAATCTTAGCGTGAGATTTGATCTTTTCATAGCATTTTGGCACTATAGCCACGCTACCTTCTCTCATCATTGATAGCGGTTTTAGCTTGGCATTTTCATACTCTTTAGCACTACCATGCCAACTTATATGATCATCGCTAATAGGCAAAAGCGCATAGATATCAGGAGAGGCAAATTTGGTATAATGGATAGTAAAAGAGCTAGTCTCTAAAATCCAAATTTTAGCCTTCTTGCCCACTAAATCACCAAGTGCAATTCCCACATTACCACCCATAATTGCCCCACGATCCCTTAATAGATGCTCAGTCATTTTAGTCGTTGTAGTCTTGCCATTTGTACCACTAATCCAAATACTTTTTGGGGTGGAATTTCTAAAATAATCATACTCGCTTATGAGATTTTTAGCCGATTTTATCAGCTTATGAGATGGCGGAAATCCAGGACTTGGAATCTCCAATTCACTAAGATTAGGATCAAATTTATCAATCGGTAACAAAGCATTACCATACTCATCGCTACTAGCTACTTTAAATTTATCATCATAGATATTCCAGCCACCGCTTTTGGCGATAGATTTTGTTGTATTAGCATATCCAAATAGAGATTTTATCATTATTTTACCTTAATTTTAATGCGATTAAAGCGATCAAATTTGCCACCAAAGCTATCATCCAAAACCGCACAATAATCTTATTTTCGCTCCATCCCTTCATCTCGAAATGGTGGTGTAAAGGTGCCATTAAAAATATACGCTTTTTTCTAATCTTAAAGCTACTAACTTGTAAAATCACAGATAGGGTCTCGACGACAAAGACAAATCCTATGATTATCAGCAAAAGCTCATTTTTTGTCACAATCCCCATATATCCGATAAACGCACCGATACTAAGGCTACCACTATCACCCATAAAAACCTCAGCCGGATAGCAATTAAACCACAAAAATCCTAGCAAGGCCCCTATCAAAGCAGTTACTAAAATCACTATCTCGCCTAAATTCACAACCTTAGGTAACAACAAATATGAACTATAAACAGCATGTCCCATCAAATAAGCAAAAATCCCCAAAGTCACAAGCCCCAAAATCGAAGGCACACTAGCAAGCCCATCTAATCCATCAGTTAAATTCACAGCATTAGAAGAAGAAGTAAGCACCAAAACCCATAAAACAATAGAAAATATAGATATATCACAAATTGAGTATTTATAAAAAGGCAGATAAAACATCGTATCTAATGAGCTAAAAAAGTATAAAAAACCAGCAGTTGCTACCCCTAATAAAATTTGAAATATAAATTTCACTCTAGCGGTGATCCCAGCGTGATTTTGCCTACCTACTATCTTGCTAAAATCATCATAAAATCCAAGCAGACAAAATCCAGCCAAGACAAAAAGTCCGATAAGAACAAAGCTATTGCTTAAATTCGCACTAAATAGCGTAGCCACGATAGCACAACTTATAAAGACCACGCCACCCATTGTAGGGGTTTTACCCTTTTGCTGATGGGTTTTGGGAGCTAACTCATAAATTGGCTGATTGGCGTTTTTCGCCCTAGCCCACGATATAAATTTAGGCATAAAAAACAGAGTTAAAATAAAAGCTAAAAAAAAGCTAATCTGAGCCCTAACCGTCAAATAGCTAAAAAAATTTATCCCAAAAATATCATAAATATAATAAAGCACCAAATTTCCTAAATGATTATTGAATTTTTAAGGCTCAATTATATAAATTTTTTTCTAAAAAATCGTTAAATATGGATAAAAATTCAAAAAAATTATAGATATTTATAAATTACTGATAAAATTACGGGCTAAATTTATATATTTGCTTAAAATCAGGAGGAATTAACCTAATGAGCAAAAAATCTATACTAGTTATAACCGATGGGATTGGATACAATCCTAATGATACATTTAACGCCTTTAACGCAGCTAAAAAGCCAACATATGAGTGGCTAGAAAAAAACGCAGCTAAAAATTATCTTAAAACCAGCGGCCTAGCAGTTGGATTACCTGATGGTCAGATGGGAAATAGCGAAGTCGGACACATGACGATAGGAAGTGGGAGAATCTTATATCAAAATTTAGTTAAAATTGATAAAGCTATACTAAATAACGAATTAAAAGAGAATAAAGCTCTAAAAGAGCTATTAAATAAGGTAAAAAGAGTCCATATAATCGGCCTATATAGCGATGGTGGCGTTCATTCTCACCTAAATCACTTTGATGCGATAGCTCAAATTTGCTTAGATGAGGGCAAGATAGTCTATACTCACCCTATCACAGATGGTCGTGATGTAAGCCCAAAAAGTGGATTAAATTTTATCAAATCTTTACAAAACAAATTTACCATTGCCACAATCAGCGGTAGATTTTACGCTATGGATAGGGATAAAAGATGGGATAGAGTCAAACAAGCCTACGATGTAATAGCCAAAAACCAAAATATCCAGAGCATAAAACCAGATGAATATATCCAAAATTCATATAATAATGATATTTTTGATGAGTTTATAGAGCCTGCTAGTTTTGTCGATTTTGGCGGGATTAAGGCTGATGATGGAGTGATATTTATCAATTTTAGAAATGATAGAGCTAGAGAGATTTGTGCTGCTTTGGCTGTTAGTGAATTTAATGAATTTAAGCGTGAAAATATCTGCGAAAATTTAATTACAATGACAAATTATGATGATAAATTTAAATTTCCTATAATGTTTGAAAATGATGATATTAAAGATACTTTAGCTGAAGTAATAGCTCAAAATGGCCTACGCCAGCTCCACACAGCCGAAACCGAAAAGTACGCTCATGTCACCTTCTTTTTCAATGGCGGAAAAGAGGATTTAGTAGAAAATGAATCAAGAGTCTTAATCCCTAGTCCAAAGGTCAAAACATACGATGAAAAGCCACAAATGAGCGCATATGAAGTTACTCAAGCTGTCCTTAATGGGATTGAAAATGGGATTGATTTCATCGTTGTCAATTACGCAAATGGCGATATGGTCGGCCACACGGGCAATTATGATGCCGCTATAAAAGCCGTTGAAGCTGTGGATGAGTGCCTTGGCAAGGTGATAAAAAAAGCTATTGAAAATGGCTACTCATATATGCAAATTAGCGATCATGGCAACTGCGAAGCTATGAAAGATAGTAGCGGTGAACTTCTTACAAATCACACTACATTTGATGTATTTAACTATATAATTGCCGATGGAGTAACACAAATAGAGTATGGCGGATTAAGCAATGTGGCGCCAACTATATTAAAATTGATGAATTTAGAAATTCCAAAAGTTATGGATAAACCACTATTTTAAAGGATAAAATATGAAATTTAGCGGAAAAAATGTATTAGTAACCGGCGGTAGTCGTGGGATTGGTGCTGAAATTTGTAAAGTTTTGGCTAGTTTTGGGCTTAAAGTTTGGATAAATTACAGATCAAATCCCGATATTGCTGATGCTCTAAAAGCCCAGATAGAAGCTGGTGGCGGTAGTGCTGCTGTGGTGAAATTTGACGCTACTAATGAGGCGGAATTTATCGAGGCTATAAATTTAATAGTCCAAAGCGATGGCGAGTTAAGCTACCTTGTCAATAACGCCGGAATTACAAACGATAAATTAGCTCTTAGAATGAGCGTAGATGACTTTAATAGCGTTATTGATGCGAATTTAAAAAGTGCTTTTATAGGCTCTCGTGAGGCATTAAAAGTAATGAGTAAAAAACGCTTTGGCTCTGTAGTAAATGTCGCTTCAATAGTTGGTGAAATGGGAAACGCAGGCCAAACAAACTACTCAGCTAGCAAAGGTGGTATGATAGCAATGAGTAAAAGCTTTGCCAAAGAAGGCGCTAGTAGAAATGTGCGTTTTAATAGCGTAACTCCTGGCTTTATCACTACTGATATGACTAGTGAATTAAGCGATGAGATCAAAGCAAATTATTCGGCAAATATCCCACTTAAAAGATTTGGCGAGCCTAGTGAGGTAGCTAATGCGGTGGCCTTTTTATTAAGCGATTACGCAAGCTACATTACCGGCGATACGCTAAAAATAAACGGCGGATTATATATGTAGCAAACTTTAAGGCAAATTATAGTAAGATTACACTCATTTTTATTTTTTAGGAGAAAATTATGGCAATATTTGACGAAGTTAGAGATGTTGTAGTAGAACAACTTAGCGTTTCAGCTGATGCTGTAAAAATGGAGTCAAAAATCATAGAAGATTTAGGTGCTGATTCATTAGATGTTGTTGAGTTAGTTATGGCTTTAGAAGAGAAATTTGATGTTGAAATTCCAGATAGTGAAGCCGAAAAACTAATTAGCATCGCAGATGTTGTAAATTATGTTGAAGGTCTAAAAAAATAATTAAAATATTAAGTGATTAAATTTAAATTTTAGGAGAAGTAGCATTGAAAAGAGTGGTAGTAACTGGTTTAGGTATGATAACTGCGCTAGGTCTTGATAAAGATGTATCTTTTAAAAATATTTGCGATGGCAAAACAGGTGTAAAAAAGATAACCCTATTTGATGCTACTGATTTTCCAGTACAAATAGCTGCTCAAATAGATGATTTTGATCCAGCTACTATAATGGAGGCAAAAGAGATAAAAAAGGTAGATAGATTTATCCAGTTAGGCTTAAAAGCCGCTAAAGACGCTATGGATGATGCGAATTTTAAAGATTTTGATCCAAGTGAATTTGGCGTTAGCTCAGCTGCTGGTATCGGTGGCCTACCTAATATAGAAAAAAATTCCAATATATGCTTAGAAAAAGGCCCTAGAAAAATATCTCCGTTTTTTATCCCTTCTGCTTTGGTAAATATGCTTGGTGGATTAGTTAGCATAGCTCACAATCTTAAAGGTCCAAATTTATCTAGTGTGACAGCGTGCGCTGCATCAACTCACGCTATATGCGAAGCAGCCAAGACAATTATGATAGGCGAGACAAAAGCTATGCTAGTTATTGGTGCTGAGTCTGCTATCTGCCCTGTAGGTATCGGCGGATTTGCCGCTATGAAGGCACTATCTACAAGAAATGACGATCCAGCCGCAGCATCAAGACCATTTGATGCCAATAGAGATGGCTTTGTAATGGGCGAAGGTGCTGGAGCATTGATATTAGAAGAGTATGAGAGTGCTATAGCTAGAGGGGCTAGAATTTACGCTGAAATAGTCGGTTTTGGCGAGAGTGCAGACGCACACCATATCACAAGCCCTAGCTTAGATGGCCCACAAAGAGCCATGAGTAAAGCCCTATCAATGGCTGGAGATATCAAAATTGACTATATCAATGCTCACGGCACATCCACTTCAGCAAATGATGCTAACGAAACTGCTGCTATAAAGGCCGTATTTGGCGATAATATCCCAGCTATTAGCTCTACTAAGGGTCAAACAGGCCACTGCTTAGGTGCTGCTGGTGCCATAGAAGCGGTAATCTCTATCATGGCTATGAATCAAGGTATCATCCCACCTACTATCAATCAAACAGATAGAGCGCCTGAGTGTGACTTGGATTATACTCCAAATTCAGCTAGAAAATCTGAACTAAATGCTGTTATGAGTAACTCATTTGGCTTTGGTGGAACTAACGGCTCAGTCATATTCAAAAGGCTAAAATAATGGCTAGCTATCTTGATTTTGAAAAAGGTATTCAACAAATTGATGAGGATATAGCCAACGCTAAGATTAAAGGCGATGAGCACGCTATTGAGATACTAAGTAAAAATTTAGAAAAAGAGATAGCAAAAACATATAAAAATTTAAATGAATTCCAAAGATTAAATTTAGCCAGACATCCAGATCGCCCTTATGCGCTTGATTATATCAGGGCTCTTCTGACTGATAGCTATGAAATTCACGGCGATAGAACTTACGCTGATGATCCATCAATTGTCTGTTATAGTGGCTACATAGGCAATAAAAAGGTAATTGTCATAGCCGAACAAAAAGGCCGTGGAACAAAATATAAAATTATGAGAAATTTCGGTATGCCTCATCCTGAAGGCTATAGAAAAGCTTTGCGTGTAGCTAGATTGGCTGAAAAATTTGAAATTCCTGTAATATTTTTGATTGATACTCCGGGCGCTTATCCTGGTGTTGGCGCTGAAGAGCGTGGTCAAAGTGAAGCTATAGCTAGAAATTTATTTGAGCTTAGTGAGCTTAAAACTAGAACAATAGCAATTGTAATTGGCGAAGGTGGTAGCGGTGGTGCTCTTGCTATTGGTGTTGCTGATCGCTTGGCAATGATGAGAAATTCTGTATTTTCTGTGATATCACCAGAGGGTTGTGCGGCGATTTTGTGGAATGATCCTAGTAAAAGCGAAGCCGCTACTAAAGCTATGAAGATCACAGCCGATGACTTAAAAGAGCTAAATTTAATCGATGATGTGATAGATGAACCTATAATGGGAGCTCACAGAGATAAAGATGGTGCTATATCAGCAGTTGGTGAATATATCAGAAATCAACTTGAAGAGTTAGAAAAATTATCTATAGATGAAGTTGTAAGTGCTAGAATGGCAAAAATATTATCTGTCGGAGCTTATGAATAGTTGAGTATTTAGCCAAATTTGGTATGAAATTTGGCTTGATTTTAATCCATTTTTTTACCCAAATTCTACCAAACTAACTTATCAAATCCAAAATATCTTTAACTATTTTAAATAATCTAAATTTAATTGCTCTATGTTACTCATATCAATTATCTCTTGAACGCCATCTAAGAGATGATTTAACGGCACACCCAAAATCTTAGATATTTCTAAAAGATGAGCGATATTAAAATGCGCACCATTTAGACAAATTTCAGCAAAACTAACCACGCTTACAGATTTATATCCCATCTCTAAAGATAGAGATAACTGCGAGATCTTACGCTCCTTTCTAGCTTTTGCTACATTTTGACCTATTTTCTTATAAGCTTTTAAAATTTGTTCTTCACTAAGCAAAAAATACCTTATTATTATAAGTTGTTCTTATTATTACTTAATGTGTAACCCTATATCAACTTATTATAATAAGTTGAACTATATTTTGATTAATAATATTATTTTTCGCTTAAAAATCAACTAAAAATTCAACTTCTATAAAAATGCGGAGGAATAAAATGGCCTTACTATCCATCATAATACCTTTTGGAACTAGCAAAGAGAGACCATATATAAAAGATAGAGTAATAAATAAAGCCAATGAGTATAGATCAAATGATTTAATTGAATATATTTTTGTCGAAGGGTTTTCGTCATTAGAGCATCCTGAGCTTAAAACTCTTATTCAAAGCAATGGTCATCGCTATTTTAAAGACGAAATCCAGCAATCAAATAAGGCTTTTTGCTTAGGTAGGTGTAGAAATTTAGGCATCATTAACGCTAATAGTGATGTGGTAATGTCTTTGGATGTTGATTGTATTATTAGTAGAAAAAATTTAGAAAGTATTTTAAGATTAATTAAAATAAAAGAGATAGATAAAAATCCTAACGCTTTTTTAATTTTGCCTTGTATCTTTTTAAATGAATTTGGAAGTGAAATATTACAAAATTACAATTTTGATTTGTGGGATAATATGCTTATAGATGATATGATTTATGAGCGTAAATTTATCAAATTTATCACTCCAGCTTCAAGCACTTTTATAATGAATCGTTTTAAATTTTTAGAATTAGGCGGGAATGATAATGGATTTGTGGGGCATGGATATGAAGATTTTGATTTGATGATGCGAATTTTAAAAAATTGTGCTAGTTTTGAAGCAATGCCTGATAATTTAGAATTTGATTATCGAAACTGGAGTTTTAATGATTATAAAGGATTTAGAGCCTTGTTTTCACTAGTAGGTCAAGAAGCTTGTATGCATGGAATTTATCTCTATCATCTTTGGCATATTGAGCCCAATCAAAATGGATATTTAGACAATAGAGAACTTAATCATAAGATATTTTATCAAAAGCTTAAAAATTATAATAATATTTTTGATGATGAACCTGATCCATTAATCGAAAATGAAGCTAAAAATCGCAACGCTTTGGCGTTATTCACACAAAATAGTTTAGTTTATAGAAGTTTAAGAGAGATTATGCCTTATTTTGAAAAATTCATTTCAGCCAAAGAGTATATATTTTTTAATGAAGATGATAAATTTGATTCTCAAATTTTTATGAAATTTTGGATGAAAAATAATATTACTCATCTGATTTTTCCAAATTCGCATGGCAATGACAAAAGGCTTGAAATTTTAAAATTTTTAAGAGCGAATAATCTGCCTTATATTGTTTTTGATAGAGGTGCTTTGCCTGATTCTTGGTTTTTTGATGAAAAAGGCTTTAACTATGACTCTACTTCATATGATGAAAAAAATTGGAATAAGCCATTAAATGAAGAGCAAAAAAGCAAAACAATTGCTTATATACAAGAGGTTTTAAATGCTAAGAGCTTTTTAGAAAAGCAAGGGGCAAGGCAAGGAAGCGAGGAGTTAAGACGCAAATTTGGCTTAAGACATAAAAAGATAATTTTCATCCCTTTACAAGTAAAAAATGATTCTGTAATTAATCATTTTACCTATGAGCCATTTTCTTATGATAATTTTTTAAATATTTTAAATGAAGTAGCAAAAAAACTTTCTATAGAAAATATCGCTTTTGTGGTAAAAAAACACCCTTTAAGTCTAAATGCAGATAAAACAGCTTATGATAATCTAATCTTTACGCACGATAATGCGAATTTAATAGACCTTTTGGAGCTTTGCGATGCGGTTTTGACTTTAAATTCTGGAGTTGGTCTCTATGCGATTTTAGCTAAGAAGCCTTGTATAGTTTGTGCGAATGCTTTTTACAGATTTGACAATTTAAATTTACAAGCCAAGAGCAAAGATGAGCTTTTAGAGCATATATTAAATATAACAGATGGAAATTTTAAATTTGATGAAGATAAAGCTTTGAGATTTATACACTATTTAAGATATGAATTTTATAGTTTTGGGAAGAGTTATTATAAAGAAAGAAAAGAAAAAGGGCGTATTTATACTAGTGTTTATAAGATCGAATTTTATTCTTTGGTGCTTTTTGGTAAAAAAATTTTTAATTTTAATAGTTTGGAAAAGCAAAAATATAGATTAAATTCTCCTATATATAAGCCATATATCTATGAGATTAAAAACGGCATAAAATCTAAAAATATTTTACAAAATACAAACTATAAAAATGCGATACAAGCCAAATTTTCGCATCTAAAATTTTATAGATTATTTAGAAAATTAATCACAAATCCAAAAGATTTTGTAATGGATAGCAAAAATCCACTCATGAAACCAATAAAGTCAATTTTAAGGAGAAGTTTATGAAATATGGAATTTTACTCGCTGCTACTAAAGATAGTGCTTTTACCATAGGCACTTTGCTTGTAAATATAAAGGATAAAATGGATATTTCACAAATAATATTTTATATTGTAAATGATGGATTTAGCCAAAATGATAAATCCATAATGCTAAATATTGCCCCAAATATTAAATTTATAGATTTTACAATTGATGATTTTAAGAGAAATATTAAAAAATTTAATACCAACTTTAATCTTGATAAGCAAAGTGATATATTAAATCGCTACACTCATATGAGCTATGCTAGATTTGAGGCTTTGAAATTTCTAGATGAGTGCGAAACTATTATTTATCTTGATTTTGATATGCTCTTGCTTAAAGGTATTGATGAGTTAAAACAAGTAAAAGCCAAAGACTATGAAGTTGCTTGTTTTAGGGGCTCTGCTAATATGATTATGGGGGGGGGTAAGCTAACTCCTACAAAATATGCTGATATCAAAAATTACTCTACTGGCATCATCGTTTTTACTGATAATATAAAAAATCCTTATGAATTTTATGATTTTATTTATAAATTTATTGCTGAAAATGAGAAATTTTTTGATGAAGCTAAGCTTGGTGATCAATTTTTATTCTCCTTATATTTATTAGAAAAAGGATTAAAAATTTATGAGCTAGATGATAACTACTATGGAAATATCTCTTGGGTAAAAAGCAAAAATGCCTCTATTATCCACGCTTGGGGGCAGAATAATCGCTTTTGGAATAACAAACTTTGTGCGCTTGCTTGGCCATCTTGGAATGTATATTATCAAAATTGGCTAAATTTAGGTGGTAGTGCTTATGAAAAAGGCTTTGTAAGCTTTTTAGAAGTGCCTGAAAGTGGCGGGGAGGTGTTTCAGTATTTTGAAAAAATAGCTTTAGCTAAGAGAATTTCGCAAATAAAATTAGATAATCAAGAGATGATTATTGATATTGACTTTAGCAAAAAGGTTAAATTTCATCTAGCTTTCATTGAGGATTTTAGATTTTATATCTATTCTAAATCGATTTTCACATTTATACTAGAGTGCGAATTTAAAGGCAAAATCGCACAAAGTCTCACTATACCAAGATCAGAGCTTAACAAAGCCTTAAAAGAGTTTATCAATAAAAACTTAATTTGATAAATTCTAAATCGCCATAAAGGGCTTAGCCCTTTGGCTAAATTTATTTTTTGCTCTTTTGCGATCTTAAATTTCTAGCTAAATCGCAAGACTCATTTTCACCATTATTACAAGCGATTTGATAAATTGTAATAGCCGTATCAATATCTTTTGTTACGCCATCACCATAGACAAACATATCAGCAAGTTGCTTACAAGCAGGAATATACTGAAATCCATAACAGATCATATCATAGGCGATTGCAGCGCTTTTAAAGTCGCCACTTTTATAAATTTCATCAACGAGTCTTTTACATTTTGATGGATTATTAAGTTTGGAGCACTCATTATAAAAGCTCTCTATCTTGGCTTCTATCTGTTCTTGGCTCACCTCTATTTGCTTTGGCTTGGTGGTGAGCGTGGTTTTTTGGAAACAACCAGCTAGGATAAATCCAGCTAAAATCGCTACAATAACGCCTCTCAACTCTCTCTCCTTACTATATAATATGTCTCTTTTGGGGTTAGTTTTTTGATTATAATTTTATATTTATTAGCCCATGATTGGACTATTTCGTTGAATTCATCTATGATTTGTGGTATTTGGCTTTCGCATTTTATTTTAAATTTATCTTCGCTATTAGATAGAGCGACAAAACCATCTAAATGCTTGATCTTTTCATGTAAATTTATAATATGTTCAATCTCTCTTTCATCAAAATCACAAGCTGATAAAACCCTTTTAACCTGCTCCAAAAGTGGCTCATTTACATTATATCCAAGCCCTGTTAATACTACCTCTAAACTCATTATATCCCCCTAATTTTGTGTTTTTTGGCTGATCAAAACCGCTTCTATAATCTTTTTAATATCGCCATCTAGCACCGCATCAGCTTGAGAATATGCGATATTACTTCTATTGTCTTTTACCTGTTTATATGGGAATAGGACATATGAGCGAATTTGATGCCCCCAACCCATTTCGCTCTTTTCTACTGAGTCGCTAGCGGCTCTTTGTCTCTCTAATTCAAGCTCATAAAGCCTTGATTTTAGCATTTTCATAGCTGTGGCTTTGTTTTTGTGCTGACTTCTATCATTTTGGCACTGAACTACGATACCTGTAGGTATGTGAGTTATGCGGACTGCGCTCTCTGTTTTATTGACATGCTGACCACCTGCCCCACTAGCTCTGTAATAATCTAACCTTAAATCCTTATCTTCTATCTCTATAGCTATATCATCATCAACTTCAGGGCTTACCATTACACTTGAAAAGCTTGTATGGCGGCGTCCTGCACTATCAAATGGGCTAGTTCTAACAAGACGATGGATGCCATTTTCAGCCTTTAAATATCCATACGCATTTTCACCTTTGACAATGAAGCTTACATCTTTAATACCAGCTTCATCGCCCTCTTGAAAATCCAAGGTTTCTACCTTATAGCCCTCTCTTTCACAAAATCTCAAATACATTCTATAAAGCATACTCGCCCAGTCATTGCTCTCAGTCCCGCCGGCTCCAGGATGGATAGTAACAATAGCATTTTTATTATCATCTTCGCCGCTAAGCATCATAGAGACTTCTAAATTTGTAATTAAATCTTCTAAATTTTCTGAATCTTCAAATAGCGAATTTATCGTATCAAGATCGTTTTCTGAATTTGCTAAGTCAAATAGCTCGGTTGCGTCATTTAAAGCATTTTGAGCATTTTGGAATTTGCTTAGCATTGAATTTAGCTTGGTTTTCTCTTTGCCGATTTGGCTAGCAAGCTCTATATCACTCCAAAAGCTTGGCTTTTGCTCTAAACTCTCAATCTCAGATAGCCTAGACTCAATGGTTGAGGGATTTATAACCTTAGCGATATTATCAATTTTTATTTTTAAACTCTTTAAAAGCTCGTTATATTCGTAATTATCCAAAGTTTTGCCCTTTAAATTTTTGGCGAAATTCTATCTAAAATATGGTTAAAATTTGATTATTTATGGTAAATATTTCTCAAAATTTATGCTAAAATTACAGATTAAAAATTCCAAAAGAGAGTATAATGCAAATTTTAAAAACCATATCCCAACTGCGTGAGTTTAGATCTAAATGCTCTGGTAGTGTAGGTTTTGTGCCGACAATGGGGGCGTTACACGCTGGCCACGCAGAATTAATCAAAAGCTCCGTAACTCAAAATGATCATACAATTGTAAGTATATTTGTCAATCCAACGCAATTTTTAGCCGGTGAGGATCTAAACAGGTATCCTAGAACGCCTGAAGCTGATATCAAAATTTGTGAGTTGTGTCAAGTTGATGCGGTATTTATGCCTGAAGTTGATGAAATTTATAGCGAAGATGAGCCAAAGATTATAGCACCAAAAGAGCTTAGCAGCGTGTTAGAAGGCCATTCTAGGCCGGGGCATTTTGATGGAGTTTGTACTATTTTGACTAAATTTTTTAATCTTATTAAACCTACAAATGCCTACTTTGGTAAAAAAGATACCCAACAGCTTTTAATCGTTGAAAATATGGTAAAATCACTATTTATGGATATTAATATCATTGGGGTTGATATAGTAAGATCTAGTGATGGACTAGCCTTATCAAGTCGAAACTCATATCTAAATGATGATGAGCTAGCTCAAGCTCTTAAACTATCTAGGTCATTAATGAAAGCTAGTAATCTAATCAAAGCCAATCAGCTAAATTCAATTGAGATTAAAAAATCTATGAGTAGTATTTTGGAGCCTTTAAAGGTAGATTATATCGAAATTGTGGATAAAAACTTAAAGCAAATTCAAAATATAGAGCTAGGCAATAGCATTATTTTGGTCGCTGCGTATGTCGGCAATACAAGATTAATTGATAATTTGTGGGTGTAATGTGGCAAATTTATATTTAGTTTCCCTTGGGTGTAATAAAAATTTAGTTGATAGTGAGATTATGCTTGGTAGGCTGGGCGCTTATGATATAGTAGATGATCCAAATGATGCTGATGTGATGATAGTAAATACCTGTGGTTTTATAGAAGATGCCAAGAGTGAGAGCATTAGCACTATTTTGGAGTTGGCTAGCTATAAAAAGCCAAATTCCGTCTTAGTAGTGACAGGTTGTTTGATGCAAAGATATCGTGATGAGCTTATGCGTGAGCTTCCTGAAGTTGATATATTTACTGGTGTGGGGGATTATGCTAGGATTGATGAGATCATCCTTAAAAAGCAAAATTTATTTAGTCCCGATACATATTTACAACCTAAAAATACCAAAAGAGTAATCACCGGCTCAAGCTATCACGCATATATCAAAATTTCTGAAGGTTGTAATCAAAAGTGTAGCTTTTGTGCTATTCCAAGCTTTAAAGGCAAGTTAAAAAGTAGAGATATCGATAGCATAGTTGCTGAAATAAAAGAGCTAATTAGTAGAGGATATAATGATTTTAGCTTTATCGCTCAAGATAGTAGCTCATTTTTGCGTGATTGTGGCAAGAGTGATGGGCTAATTGATTTGATCGATGCGGTTGAAAAGATAGATGGGATTAATGCTGCTAGGATTTTGTATCTATATCCAACTAGCACTAATGAGAGACTGATACAAAAAATCATAGACTCAAAGGTCTTTGTAAATTACTTTGATATGCCTATTCAGCATATTAATGATGAGATGTTAAAGATAATGCGAAGGGGTGCTAATAAAGATAAAATTATAAATCTTTTAAATATGATGAGATCGGCGCCAAATAGCTTTTTGCGAACTGGGATTATAATAGGCCATCCTGGCGAAAAAGATAGCTATTTTAATGAGCTTTGTGAGTTTTTGCGTGAGTTTAAATTTGATAGAATTTCAGCTTTTGCCTACTCTAAAGAAGAAGATACCCTAGCTTATGATATGGAGCAAATAGAGCCTAAAATAATCACACAAAGGCTAAATAAGATTGAAAAGATCATAAAATCCGTAATTGATGAGAGCTTCAAAGGCTTAGTTGGTCGCACTATCAAAATCCAAATCAATGGCGTAAGTAGCGAAGGGGAGATGTTTTATGGGGCTAAAGCTGTGATTTGGGATAGGGATATTGATGGTGAGATTTTAATAAATGATAGCCAAATACCAAATCCAAAAGTTGGACAAATTTATAATTGTCAAATCACTGAATATGCTAAAGATAAATTGATTGGGCAGATCGTTTGCGATTAGAGCTTGAATATTTACAAAACAAAAAACCACTTCTAGCATTCTCGCATGGAGTTGATAGCACGGCGTTATTTTATCTATTAGATGATGCTGGGGTGAGCTTTGATTGTGCTATGGTAAATTATCAAACTCGCCCTACTAGCTTAAGTGAAGAGCTAAGTGCTAAGGAGTTATGTAAGAAATATCACAAAAATTTATATATTCATAGGGCAAATTTAAAGCTTGAAAACTCAAATTTTGAAAACAGTGCTAGAGATATCAGATATGAGTTTTTCGCTAAAATTATGTGTGAGTATGATTATGACGCACTTATTTTAGCTCATCAACTCAATGACTCTTTAGAGTGGCTGCTTATGCAACTAAGCAAAGGTAGTGGCGCTGTGGGGCTAGCTGGTATGATGCCTAGGAGCAAAAAAAGAGTTAAATTCCAAAATATAACCAAAGATATAGAGATATTTCGTCCACTTTTAGGGGTGAGTCGTGATGAAATTTTAAACTATCTAAATAGCAAAAATATAAGATATTTTATAGATAGCTCAAACCAAAATCTCAAATTTAAACGAAATAGAATTAGAGCTGAATTTAGTGATAAGTTTATATCGCAATTTGCTAGTGGAGTTAAGAGAAGTTTTGAACTTTTAAGAGATGATGCGAAGATATTATTAGGTGAGTTTGAGTATGATGATGGAGAGATTTTTGTGCTTCAAAAATCTTTGAATTCATCAAATTTAATAGATCAAGCTTGTAAAAAATTAGGTGTATTGATGAGCCAAAAGACAAGAGAGTTAAGCACCCAAAATGACTGCGTAATCTCTCATAAAATCGCAATCACATCAAACCAAAACTACTATTTCATCGCTCCATATATCAAAACAACAATGGATAAAAAGACAAAAGAGCGTTTTAGGATTTTAAAGATTCCACCCCTACTTCGCCCATATCTATCACTAAATTCGCATAAACTCAACGCTCTTGATAGATTTTTATCACAAAGCTAGTCTCGATATAATCATCTTTGGATTTCATCTCTATAGGGAAATTTACATTAATTAGACTATCATAATTCTTTAAATCCTCTATAAAATCATATAAATTTTGCGGATTTTTTATCTTAGCACTTACCCTAACTTGGTTAATTATATATCTAGGGTCATCATTTAAAATCGTAGGTCTAGATAGATAAACATTGCTAAAATACTTCCCGGCCATGCTGATAAATTTCATCTCATTAAAGCTGTTTTTTAGCACATTTAAGGCTCTTTGGTGTTCTGATTTAAGACTCTCATAAGCGGCTAAATTCTCATTATAAATTTGCTCTATTTTGGTTAAATTTATCCTTTTTTCGCTATTTATTTCGCTTGCTTGTTTGTATTTATCAATAGTTGGCATCGCTATAGAAAATACCATAATAAGCATAAAAATAATAAAAATTAGGCTAAAAATCGTTAATTTAGTGATATCAATGTTATCTAAACTTCTATCTATTCTCATCTATTTCACTCTCCATCTGTGTGCTTATCTTGCTAATATTAACAAAGTTATACCATCCATTAGGAAGTTGATAAAATGTAGTATTAGATATGCTAAATATAGATTTTAGCGGTGCTTCAAATAGTAGTTTGAAGTGGTCTTGCGTCGGTGTTACGCCTTTGATTTTCAAAGCATTATCCTCTAAATATAGGCTATTTAGAGTTACTCCATCTGGCACAAGGTTAAATAAATTCATCAAACTCTTATTTAAAATCAAATTTTTATTATAGATATCTAAGCTCATATCTCTTTTTATCAAAGTGATTTTGGTCTCTTCTTCTATCTGCTTGATTGCTTTAAATGTCTCGTCATATTTGGCTTGTAGATCTTGGGAATTTGAGTTTATCACATAAACCCTCATACTCACAAACATAGCCCCAAATATAAACAAAACAGTCAAAATCGCCATCGCACAAAGCCAAATTTTGGTAAAGATAGATAGTATCGGCTTGATTTTAGGCTGGATAAAACTATAACTCATCGCTAATCTCTTTTATCATCATATTATTTAATAACTTATCAATATCGTGTTTATAAATTTTTGTATTTATCATTAGCTCATTTTCAGCCATCACTACAAACTCATTATCCAAGCTCAATCCATCAAAAATTACAATCTCTTCTATAAAATCTCCGCTATAAATTTTATTATGATAATACTCATTAATTGCTAGTTTGATATTGCTAATTATCGTTATCTCCTCGCCAATATCCCTTACGCTATCTTCTAGATTTTTGCTTGCTACTTCCATATCTTCTTGGTTGATATCTTCGAATTCGCCATTACCTAAATTCTCACTATCAAAAGAGTCAAATGAGCCAATATCACCTAAATTATCAAGCTGGCTTAATCTATCTTGCTCCTCTTCTATTACATTATCCAAATCTGCGCTCTCTTCTTTGCTAACAGCCTTATCATAATAGTTAAAATCTTCAATATCTTTTCTAGTATCAAAATATCCGCCAAATTTCATCTTATTAGCATCAAAAATCATAATAGTATTACTATCGTCCATATTTAATAGATATAAGGTTATCCCATCTTTTGGGGATTCCTTGATTAAAGAGTGTAAAATAGCAAATGGTGAGTAGATCAAATCTGGCTTTACAGCTAATGAGTTTTCAAAAAGCTCCAACTCATTATCAGGCACCACGATACTCCAACCATCTAGCTTAACTTTATCAACTAAGTTATATTCTATATTAAATTTTTCAAATTCACTAGCACTAACTGCTGGCAAAGCCCACTGCTTAGGGCTATTTAACATAGCAGCAAAATATAGAGTATGATACTGTTTTGTGCGTTTTTTGAGATAATCTATAAGCTTAGAATCCACCACTCCATTGTCTATCTCAAATACCGCTTCACTGCTATTTAAGATTTTATCACCCTTAATAGCCCGTGAAAAAAGATAGCATTTGCCATCTTTGATAATAGCACTAACATACAAAATGGTCAAAAATCCACGAATCCAAGAGATTAAACCAGACATATTAAACCTTAAATTTTAAAAATTTTAGCCAATTTAGCTTTAAATTTAGATTATACTATCCACCTCATCAAATTTTTTGGCTATTAATGCCTTAGCCTCATTGATCTCTAATCCATCCACACTAAAACTATCACTAATATAATAGGTTATCTTGCTAAAAGGCTTTGGTAAAATCATCTTATCCCAGCTATTAAATTCCCAAAATTTACTAGCCTTATAGCTCAAAATAACCATATTTACTCCAGTTTTTTGCGCTATTGTCACTGAGCCATCACTAATGCTATGTCTAGGACCCCTTGGGCCATCTGGCGTGATCGCTACATCGATGCCGTTATTTATGGATTTAATAGCTAATAAAAATGCCCTTAAAGCTCCTTTAGATGAGCTTCCACGGATAGAGCCGATACCAAAATGAGCGATAATATCAGTTATCATTTGACCATCTTTGTGATCTGATATTATCACATTTGCTTCTCGCCCATTCCAACATTTAGTAAATATAAAAGGCATAAAAGCAAGCTTTTCATGCCAAAAGAGAATCACAACAGGCTTATTTGGTAGGGTGTTAGTGATAAATTCTTTCTTACAGCTTAGATATATAAGCCTCATTAAAAAAACTAATAAATTTTCTATAATTTTATTAGCGAATTTGGACTTAAATAATCTGCCCATTTAATACCATTCTTCTTGGCTGGGTGATTTTGACATTAGCAAACTTACCCAAAAGCTCTTCACTCCCCTTAGCTTGGACTAAAAAGTTATTATCCGTTCGACCTGCTATCATCCCATCAGCCCTAAGCTCTTCGAAATATACCCTATATATTTCACCCATCTTAGTAGCTACAATCTCATCTAAAATTTCATTATGTCTATTTTGCAATCTAGTGAGTCTAGCACCGGCTATAGCATCATCAATCTGATTTGGCATAGTTGCCGCTGGAGTTAGCGGGCGGGCCGAGTATTTAAACGAAAAAACTTGCTCAAATCTAACTTTTTCTAAAACATCCATCGTATCTTCAAAATCAGCTTCACTCTCACCAGGAAATCCAACTATAATATCAGTAGATATACTCACGCTAGGACAGAGCGATCTAAGCTTATTAGCCCGATCCAAAAACCACTCTTTCGTATATCCACGCTTCATAGCCTTTAAAATCACGCTACTACCACTTTGTAATGGCATATGCATGGATTTACAAATTTTAGAATTAGTGCTAAATTCATGTAAAAATTTATCATCCATATGAAGTGGATGCGGACTAGTAAAGCGAATTCTCTCCACGCCATCAATCTGGCTAATCATATTTAAAAGATCACTAAAATCTATCTTTTGGCCATTAGAATTGCTAAATCTTTTGCCATAGTTATTGACATTTTGCCCTAGCAAAAATATCTCTTTAGCTCCATTATTAGTAGCTTTTTTAATCTCATTTAAAATTATATCTTTTGGAATGCTTAGCTCATCGCCCCTAGTGTGTGGGACTATACAATAGGTGCATTTCTTATCGCATCCTATCATGATATTTACATAGCTTTTATATGGACTAGTGCGAAACTCGCCAAAGGCATACTCGCTCTCATCGTGATTGATATCTACGCTCACAAATTTAGGTGTTTTGACTGCGGTTTTGATCTTTGATACATTTCTAGCACCAAGGACAAAATCCACATACGGCGCACGCTTAAATACATCAGAGCCAAGATGGCTAGCCGTACAGCCACAAACACCTATTTTCGCTCCTGGTTTTTTGACCTTTTCAAATCCGCCAACCTCGCTAAAAAGCTTATGAACAGGTCTTTCACGCACTGAGCAGGTATTAATAAGTATTAAATCAGCTTCATCAATTTTACTAGTAGTCTCATACTCATCATCAAGTTCAGCTATAATATGTTCGCTATCACGGACATTCATAGCACATCCCAAAGTCTCTATAAATAGCTTTTTTTTACTAAATTCAGCGCTCAAAGTATATGTACCTCATACATATAATCATTTTCATCTAAGCCGTATTTAACCGTGCGATGATATACACTCAAGCCCTTATTTTCAAAATACTCAACCAAAGCTATAAGCTGCTTATGTGAGTTATCACGATCAAAATAAAATATCTTTCCACCATCTTTTAACACTGCGCTCTCTATCTTTTCTAAGCTAATTGTTTTTGGTTTTGTATCTAATTCAGCTCTAGCTAATTTTAACTCCATATCTATCCTTTTTTGAGTGATTTTAACTTGCTAGTATAACAAATTTGCTATAAAATTTCGTTTAAATTATAAGCTAGAAATAATTTTAAAGATTATAAAAGCTAATATAAGATAGAATACCAGCCTTTCAAATTTTAAATCTCAATAATTTATTATTTTGACAGATTAATCACAAAAGGCAGTTTTATGGAGAAGATATTAGATATAATTGAGTCAATCGCTCATGAGAAAAATTTAAGCATTGATGATGTAAAAGCTCGAATTTTAAAGGCTTTTGAATCAGCTGCTAAGAAGCTTTATGGCAATCAATATGAGTATGAAGCATCGATAGATCCAAATAGCAAAAACATAACTCTATATCAAAAAATTTTAGTTGTAGATGAAGATGATGAGAGATTAGATAATGAGCATTTTATAAGTCTTGATAAGGCTAGAGAGCTTGATAAAACTCTTGAAATTGGTGATAGCTTAAACTATGAGATAAATATCGAAGACCTAGGCAGAAGCGCCGCTGGAGTGCTAAGCCGTGAGATAGAATATCACATCCAACGCCTTATAGAAGAGAAAATTTTTGAAAAATACAATGCCAAGGTTGGCTCACTAGTCTTTGGGGCAGTAACAAGAGTCGATAGCGATGAAAATACCTTTATAGAAATAGATGAGATTAGAGCTGTGATGAGTATGAAAAACCGCATTAAAGATGAGAAATTCAAAGTCGGCGATGTGGTAAAATGTGTTATAAAAAGTGTAAAATTAGATAAAAAAGATGGGATAAAAGTCGAGCTATCACGCACTTCGCCTAAATTTCTTGAAGCTCTATTAAAAGCTGAAGTCCCAGAGATCAAAGATGGTGGCGTAATCGTCCAAAATAGTGCTAGAATCCCAGGCAAAAAAGCCAAAATCGCCCTATACTCAACCACCCCAAATATCGATCCAGTCGGTGCTACAGTAGGTGTCAAGGGAGTTAGGATCAATGCTGTAAGCAATGAATTAAATGGCGAAAATATAGACGCTATCGAGTATAGCAATGAGCCATCAATATTTGTAGCAAGAGCCTTAGCCCCAGCTATCGTAAGCTCTGTAAAAATAGAAGGCGATAAGGCTATTGTATCTTTGGTACCAGAGCAAAAATCCAAAGCCATCGGCGTAAGCGGTATCAATATCAGATTAGCAAGTATGCTAACCAAATATGAGATCGAACTACAAGAGTTAAGCACCCAGCCAAATCAGATAAACAACGAAGAGGGGCTAAAAAATCTAAAAGCGCTATTTGGCGATCTGTGATTTACGCTAATTTATCTTAATTTTAACCCAAAAGCACAAGCCAAGCGAGATAAAATTCATAACTAAATTTTATAGATATTTGAATTTATTAAGCTTGGCCTAAATTCACTCCATTATCAATTAATTATAAAATTTAAAATATTTTTGAATAAATTTTGATTATAATCTCGCAAAGATTTTAAAATCAGATAAAGGATAAAAATGATAAAAGAAGATAGCTTAATAAGCGACATTAAAGAGCATTTTAACACTCTTTTAAATGCTAGAAGCTTAGCAATTAGCAATGATGAGAGAATTTTGGAGTTTTTGCTAGTAAAATCAAGCTTTAAAAATGAGTATAAAGAGAGATTTTTTCAGGCACAATATGGGGCTTTAATCTTTAAAAAAGATGAGTTTTTAAATTTTTTAGATTTAAGATTGCTTAGTCATAGCTACACAAGTTTTTCAAACAAAATTGGCCTTGGAGTTAGCGAGAAAAAATTTCTTAAAAATAGCCAAAATGTGGTACTAAATTTCCCTTTTAAAGATTGTGTTTTAAAAGGCTCACAAAGCAAAGATGATGATAAAAATACAGAATTATTTTTTAATAATATCTTAGCTAAAAGTGAAATTGATCTGCTTTTTGCCCCAAAAGTGCTAAATAAATTTGAGCTAATTGGGGGGGGGATTTAGAAACTACTCTTAAAAATAGACCAAATTTATTAATCAAAGGCAATAATCTAATCGCCCTACACTCTTTAAAAGAGTATTTTCGCCACCAAAGCGAACAAAACAAAGTCAAACTAATCTACATAGACCCACCTTATAACACCGGTAGTGATAGCTTTAATTATAATGATAGATTTAATCACAGCACTTATCTAACCTTTATGAAAAATCGCCTAGAAATCGCAAGAGAGCTTTTAAGAGATGATGGGGTTATATTTGTCCAATGCGATGATAACGAACAAGCGTATTTAAAAGTGCTTATGGATGAGATTTTTGGGAGAGAGAATTTTGTAAATTGTATTGCTGTTCAAGTAAAATCATCTGCTGGATTTAAAGTAGTTAATAAAGGCGTTATGGAAGTAATGGAGTATATTTTATTTTACGCTAAAAATAAATCTATGTTTTCTGAAAATAAGGTTTTTAAAAATGTTCCCTATGATGATAATTACAATCTTTTTGTAGAAAATATAAATGATGAAATTTCAGAGTGGAAAATCGCAAAATTAACAGATAAATTTCCATTAAAAGACTTAAATAGTATATCTAAACAGCTCAATATTAAACCAAAAGAATTGCAAAATTTAATTTTTTCAAAATTTGCACTTGAACATTTAAATCAAGTGTTTAGATACACAGCTATCAACGATGATGCTGGACAAGAAACTATTGATGCAAGAAATAAATCTATACTTGATAATAAAATTTATATTGTAGAAACATCAAAAGGAAAAAGATATATACATAAAGGAAATCAAATCTTTTTTTATTCTTCAAAAGTCAAAAATATAAATAATCAAATGGTTCCAGCTGAACAAATTTCTAATATATGGACTGATATTAGATGGGAAGGTATCGCAAGAGAGGGGCAGATAACATTAAAAAAAGGCAAAAAACCCGAAGCCTTAATAAAAAGAATTATAGAAATCTCTACAAACGAAAACGATCTTGTCCTAGACTTCTTTGCTGGCTCTGGCACGACTTTAGCAGTGGCACATAAGATGAAAAGGCGCTATATAGGTATCGAGCAGATGGAGTATATAGAGAGTATCACCAAAGAGAGATTAAAAAAGGTAATTGAGGGCGAACAAGGTGGGATTAGCAAAGCTGTAAGCTGGAGTGGCGGTGGAAATTTAATTTACTGCGAATTAGCTAGTTTAAATGCTAAATTTATAGAAAAAATAGAAAATTCAAGCGATGAAAATGAGCTAAATCAAATTTATGAAAATTTACAAAAATTAGCTTTTATAGATTATAGAGTGGATATACAAAATGATTTAAAAGATGATGAATTTTCAAATTTAGATTTTATAAATAAAAAGAGAATTCTCAAAAAATGCTTAGATAGAAATATGGATTATATCCCTTATGCTGATATGAATGATAGTGAGTATAAGATAGATGAGAGAGCTAAAAAGCTAAATAAAATATTTTATGGAGAAAATGATGGGTAAATTATATGAAGAGATAATCGCCGAATATGGCAAAATGCCCTTAAGAGATATGGAAATCCCAAATCATATAAGAGATAATATCAGTAAAGAGCTAAGAGAGTATCAAATAGATGCTATAAAATACTACCTAGCAAACAAACAAACGCTAAATAAAAATCATCTAATGTTTAATATGGCTACAGGCAGCGGCAAAACGCTTGTAATGGCGGCTTTAATGCTTGATTGCTATAAAAATGGATATAGAAATTTTGTCTTTTTTGTCAATAGCACGGCGATTTTAGAAAAGACAAAAGCGAATTTTTGTGATATTTTCTCATCAAAATATCTATTTGCTAATGAGATAAATATAGATGGCAAAAGAGTAGAGATAAGGGCGATTAGCAACTTTGGTGAGAGTGATGAAAATGCTATAAATATCTATTTTAGCACTATTCAAGGACTTTTTAGCCTTTTTAAAGATGAGAAGGAAAACTCTTTAACTCTTAAAGATTTACAAAATTATGAGATTGTATTTTTAGCTGATGAGGCTCACCACTTAAATAGTGAAACCAAAAATAAGCTAAATTCAAGCGAACAAGATAACAAAGATGGCTGGGAGAGCATAATAAACAAAGCTTTTAATAGCCACGCAAATAACCTAATGCTAGAATTTAGCGCTACGATACCAAATGATAGAAAAGTCTTAGCAAAATATGAAGATAAGATTGTTTATGAGTATGCTTTAAGGGAGTTTTGCCTAGATGGATACTCAAAGAGAATTTTTCTAGTCAAATATGATAATACCGAGCTAAAAGCAAGGCTTTTGGGGGCTTGCTTGCTTAGTGCTTATAGGGAGCTTTTGGCAAGGGAAAATAATATAGAGCTAAAGCCAATAGTGCTATTTAAAAGCGAAAGTATAAATCTCTCAAAAGAGAATCAAAAGCTATTTAATGAGACACTTCAAGAGTTAAATAGTGATGATATAAGCGAATTTTATAATAATGTGGGTAAAGATGATGAGCTGTTTAAATATAGCTTGGAGTTTTTTAAAAATAAATTTGGAAAAAGCTATACAAATATCTTAGAAAATCATATAAAAGAGTCATTTAAAGAGATTTATCAAATAAACGCAAATGATGAAAAGGAGATAAAAGATTATCAAATCAAGCTAAACACTCTTGAAGATAAAGATAACACTATAAGAGCGATTTTTGCTGTAGATAAGCTAAATGAGGGCTGGGATGTGCTAAATCTCTTTGATATAGTGCGTTTAGGCTCAGCCGTAGTCAAAAATAGCTCAAAAACAACCACTAAAGAAGCCCAGCTAATAGGTCGTGGGGCTAGATACTATCCCTTTGGAAAAGGCGAAGAGAGATATAAACGAAAATATGATGATAAGCAATTTAGCGAGCTTACAATGCTAGAACGCCTTAGCTATCACGCTTTAAATGATGTAGAGTATATCCAAAAGATAAGAAATGAGCTAAAAGAACAAGGCCTAATGGACAAAGACAAGGGCATTACAGAGCTAAAACCTAGCCAAAAAGCCAAAGAAATCACAGATAAAAATGAAATTTTTTATGTGAGTAATGAGAAAATATTTTTAGATAAAATCTCTCTTTTTAACAAAGAGAATTTCGAAACAGTCCTAGAGTCCATCAAAATACCATATATAGGGCATAAAATTAGCAATAACGAAGAGAAATTTGATCTTGTTGAAGAGATAAACACAAGCTCTCAAAAATACTTTAAAATAGGTGATAAAATCGAATACAAAATCTTTGCTAAGGCTATGAATATCTTACAAATAGATATAAATAAGCTAAAAATCTATGATGAGAGCTTAAAAAGCAAAGTTGAATTTTACAGCGATATCATCGCACCGCTAAATTTGGTATTTAATAAAAATCAAGATTTTACAGACCCAAAAATACGGCTAGAAATTGCCAAATATATCCTTAATTGCTACAAAGATGAACTAAATACAGAGAGCAAAAACTTTGAAATAACTGAATTTAAAGCTCAAAAATTAGCTAGTATCGGCAGTAGAAAAATAGTCAAAAATGTGGAGTATAATGAAAATAATGAGCCAATTTTTAAAAATATAGAAAATAGCCCCTATGAGTGGCTTTACTATGATAAATTCTCTACTGATAGCAATCTGGAAAGAGAGTTTTTAGACTTTATAGAAGCCAATAAAGAGAGAATTGATAGAAATTTCAGCGAGTGGATAATTATGCGAAATGAGGGCTTTGAGGAGTTTAAAATTTATGATAATAGAGTGAGTGAGCCTACTTATGGCGAGGGTTTTGAGCCTGATTTTATATTTTTTGGTAAGCCAAAAGAGCATACAAGCACAGACCATCTATCAACGCAAATAATAATAGAAAGCAAAGGCGATGTGTATTATCAAAAAGATAAATGGAAAGAAGATTTTATCTTAAATGAGGGTATTTTAAACAAAAAAGTATTTAAAGCTACAAAAGATTTTGATGGGCAAATAGGGCTTAAAGTCTATGCTTTGCCATTTTTCCTTGATGAGAATAAAGATAAGGATAAAAATAAAGAATTCAAAAGGCAATTTGATGAATTTTTTAAAATTTAAACTTTGGGATAATTAACCAATTTAGAGCAATAGCAAAACAACCTTAAATGGTTATTTTGTGGCCAAAATTTGGAATATTAACAATGGGTACCCCTATAAAATCCGTGGCGTAAGCCACCCATTGAAAGGCTTTTACAAAATTTTCGCAATAGCAAAACAACCTTAAATGGTTGTTTTGTGGCGAAAATTTGGAATGTTAAGGGGGAAGGGGTAGCGGCTGCCAAAAAGCACCTTTGATTTTTACCTACTTTTAACGGCGCAGCGAAGCCACGCCTAAAGTAGAAAACTATTTTAACTCCGCACGGCAACAAGTCGCCGTTTGCGGCAAGCCCCATCGGCTTGACCCCGCACTAAAGCCCCCACTTCGTGGGGTTCCCCTATAAAAATCCGTGGTGTAAGCCACCCATTGAAAGGCTTTTCCAGGGGGTTGGGGGTTGTTAAGGGGGAAGGGGTAGCGTCTGCCAAAAAGCGCTCCCCTTCCCCCTTAAAAAAGAAATAAATTCAAAACAACAAATATCTAATAATTAAAAATAAATTTCTTTAAAATTTCAAACTTCTTAAAAAGAAAATAAAAATTTAAATCCACAAAAAATAAAAATAAATTTAATACTCACTCCATTCCAAGCTCTAAGGCTAGGAATTTTCCGGTGTATGAGCCACTTTTTTTATATCCTTTGGCTAATTCTACTGGACTGCCTTTGGCGATCACCTTACCGCCACCTGCACCACCTTCTGGCCCCATATCAACGATATAATCACAATTTTTAATCACATCTAAATTATGTTCTATCACCACAACTGAATTTCCTAATTCAACAAGATGATGAAGCACACTAGTAAGCCTATCTACATCCTTAAAATGCAGCCCCGTAGTAGGCTCATCTAAGATATAAAGAGTAGAGCCGGTGTCTGTGCGACTAAGCTCTTTGGCTAGTTTAATGCGTTGAGCCTCACCGCCACTTAGCGTAGTAGCTGGCTGTCCTAGTGTGAGATATCCTAGGCCAACAGAGCAAATGGTTTTTAGTTTAGAGTGGATTTTAGGCACCTTAGAAAAAAACTCCAAAGCCTCATCAGCACTCATCTCCAAAACTTCTGATATATTCTTGCCTTTGTATTTGATCTCTAAAGTTTGAGCATTATATCTACTTCCCTTACACGCATCACAAATCACGCTAATATCGGGCAAAAAGTGCATCTCAACCTTTATCTCGCCCTCTCCACTACACTTTTCGCATCTACCGCCTTTGACATTGAAGCTAAATCGGCCGATTTTATACCCTCTGATTTGTGCCTCTTTTGTCGCAGCAAATAGCACTCTTATCTCATCCATCACGCCTGTGTATGTAGCGGGATTTGAGCGTGGAGTTCTACCTATTGGGCTTTGGTCTAGATAGATGACCTTATCTAATTGCTCTAAGCCCTCTATCTTGGCCCCTTTTAAAATTTGAAATTTTCTAGCTCTATTTAATGCTATTTCAGCTGCTGGAAGTAGAGCTTTAAGCACTAATGAGCTTTTACCGCTACCACTCACACCAGTAACGCCTACAAGATTACTAAGTGGGAATTTGACACTTAAATTTGAGATATTATTTATAGTTATACCACTCAAATTTAACCATTTTTTTTGTTTTCGGCCTTTATAGTAGTTTATCTCTTTTTGACCATTTAGGTATTGTGCGGTTTGGGTTTGTGAGCTTAATAGCTCTTTATATGTACCTTGAAATACCACTTCTCCGCCATAAACTCCAGCCCCAGGGCCGATATCTACTATATAATCAGCTGCTTCAATAGTCTTTTTATCATGCTCTACGACAATTACGCTATTACCCTTTTCTTGTAGATTTCTTAAGGTTTTAATAAGCTTTAGAGTATCTCTCTCATGAAGTCCGATACTAGGCTCATCTAGCACATACATAACCCCGCTTAATCCACTGCCTATTTGACTAGCGATTCTTATTCGTTGAGCCTCACCGCCACTGATAGTTCTAGCATCCCTACCAAGGCTAATATAGCCAAGCCCAACATCATATAAGAAAAATAATCTCTCATTTATCTCTTTTAAAATCGGTGTAGCGATCAAACTCTCTTGAGCGCTTAAATGAGCGAAATTATCACTATTGCTAAAAAATTTAGTAGCATTTTCTATGCTCATATTTATGATTTCGCCTATTGATTTAGAGGCTACTTTGACAGCTAGGCTATCAGCACACAATCTATCACCACCGCAACTTTCGCATACTTTTTCAGTCATATACTCGCTAAAATCTTTATCATCTTTTAAAATTTCATAAGCAACTTTCAAAACCCCTTCAAAATGCTTATTAATCCTATGTCGTTTCCATAAAAATTCGATATTTTTTACATTTCCATAAAGTATAAGTCTCTTAGAATCATCATCAAGCTTGGAGTATGGAGTTTTGATATCAATGCCATTTTGTTCGCAAAATGCTATTAAAAATTTATAATAATAGCTCTTATTAAATCCATACATAACCTTTATCGCACCATCTTCAATGCTTAAATTATCATCAATTATCTTATTTAAATCCAAGCTAAATCGAATTCCTAGCCCATCACAGCTAGGACAAGCACCCTTAGGTGAGTTAAAGCTAAAACTAAGTGGTTCAAGAGCATTAAAGCTAATTTTACAATCAAAACAAGCATTATGCTCGCTAAAATGTATATGAGAGTTATCTAAGCCAAGCTCATCAGCGTTAGCTATCTCAATCTCAAGCTCACCAAAACTCTCATAAAGCCCCTTTTGGACATCATCTGCTATCCTAGAAGCGTTATCGCTATTTACTACAACCCTATCAATTACGGCTTTTATAGTGTGCTTTTTGGTCTTTGATAGCTCTATATCTTCATCCAATCTCACCATCACGCCATCTATCATAGCCCTTATAAAGCCCTTATTTTTTAAGCTCTCTAAAGTATCAGCAAAGCTACCTTTTTTCTCTCTTACAATTGGGGATAAAATCGTGATTTTAGAGCTTTGCGGGAGTTTGAGAATTTGATCTATTATATCATTTGCGCTCATTTTAGATACTCTTTTAGAGCATTTTGGGCAGTGCTGGATACCGATCCTAGCGTATAATAATCTTAAATAATCATAAATTTCAGTTATCGTCCCGACTGTGGAGCGTGGATTTTTGCTAGTGCTTTTTTGGTCAATTGCAATAGCTGGCGTGAGCCCATCTATATGATCTACATCGGGCTTTCCTACCTTATCAAGAAACTGCCTAGCGTAGCTTGAGAGTGATTCTATATATCTTCTTTGTCCCTCAGCGTATAAGGTATCAAAAGCCAAAGTACTCTTGCCACTACCGCTAAGACCTGTAAATACAACTAATCTATTTTTTGGGATATCTAGGTTAATATTTTTTAGATTATGCTCTTTAGCGCCTCTAATTTTGATAATGTCATTCATTTGTAATCCATAATTTAAATAAAATTAGGATTATATCTAAATTTTAATAATACGATAACTAACTAAGCATAAAATCCAAATTTCACCCTACTTTCTATCCTAAGAGTAGATGGCCAAAGCGCATAAAACCTAACACCCTTATACTCTAACTCCACCTTATAAAACATCCCCATAAAGCTCTTATCTATCACACTAGCCTCAAACTCTCCACCCATATAAATTTCGCTATAAGCAAAGATATTATTGCGACTTTTGATCCACTCAAAAAACTTATCACCATCTAAAAGATCTTGCTCTATATAGTTTAATCCGCCTAGCATCTTGGCTGATTTTGGATTTTTCACACTATAAAATAGCTCCTTAGCCGCCCCAATATCCAATATCTCACCCCTATCAAATAGAGCGATTTTATCACTTAGATAGTAAGCATCATCAATATCATGAGTAACCAAAATCGCCGATAGATTTTCATCTTGGATCATCTGTTTTAACTCCGCTCTTAAGCTCTCTTTTAACCCCTGATCTAAATTCGAAAATGGCTCATCTAAAAGCAAGAGCTTTGCACCAGCCGCAATAGCCCTAGCAAAGGCCACCCTTTGAGCTTGTCCGCCTGAAATTTGATCTGGCTTTTTATCTCTTAAAGCCTCTATACCAAATTTAGCCAAAAGCTCATTAACCCTATTTTTAATCTCATTTTTATTAAATTTATTTAAGCCAAAAGCGATATTATCATATACGCTAAGATGTGGAAAAAGAGCGTAATTTTGAAACATAAATCCAATATTCAAATCACAGCTAAACTCATCATATTGGCCATTCTCCAAACCAGCTATACAACGCAAAAGCGTGCTTTTACCACTACCGCTGCCACCTAAAATAGATAAAATTTCATTATCATTAAGAGTTAAATTTATACCCTTTAAAACCTCATTTTGACCAAATTTTTTACGCAAATTCTTAATTTTTAGCACTTTTTGCCCTTATAAATATCTTGGTAAAAATCAATATAAATAGCGATAATACCACTATCATAAAAGATGGCAAGGCACTATCATAAATTCTCTCATCACTCGCATACCAAAATGCCTTAACACTCAAAGTCTCAAAGCTAAATGGTGATAGCATTCTAGTAAGTGGCAACTCCTTTATAGTATCTATAAAAACAACCAAAAATGAGAGCAAGAAAAACTGCTTCAAAAGTGGCATATATAGCTTAATCATCAAGATAAAATAGCTCGGTCTTAGCATATATCCAGCCTCATCAAGTGAGTCGTGAATTTTCGCAAATCCACCATCAATTGAGTAGATAGCAGTAGCCAAAAATCTCACCACATAAGCAAATATCAAAACTCCAAACGATACCCCCAAAATCCCAACACCAAAGAATTTACCCACAAAGGCCGCTGCTATCATTAAGCTCACACCGATAGCCGCTCCAGGGATAGCATATCCAACTGAGCTAGCTTTAAGCAGCCAAAAGCCGAATTTACCACCCTTGCTAACTCTAGCTACAAAGCACAATATAAAAGCCAAAATAGTAGTAATAACCCCAGTAATACCAGCTAGGATAAGAGAATTTAAACTAAGCATATAAAAATCAATCTCAAATAACTTATAATCTCTAAGCCCCCAATATCCAAGCCACAAAAATGGCAATATAAATCCGATAAATAATATTATCAAGCAATAAACCATCGCTATGATGGATTTAAATCTATTTAAATTTCGTTTAGTAATAAAGTCGCTTATATCTTGATTGAAGCTAAATTTGCTCTTTTGACGCTGCTTATACTCTATATACATAAGTATAAAGACAAAAATCATCAAAATCGCAGATAAAGCACTAGATGAGTAGGCATCTCCAAGGTCATACCAAGTCTTAAAAATCCCCGCACTAAATGTATCCACACCTAGATACGCACTAGCTCCATAATCGCTTAAAACCTCCATCAAAACCAGCATAAGCCCAGCCAAAATACTTGGCATTGCTAATTTGATACTTACCTTATAAAATATGCTAAATTCGCTATATCCGTTGATTTTGCCAACTTCATAAATCGCTTTTGACTCGCTTTTAAAAGCTGATTTAGCTAGCAAATATACATAAGGATATAGCGACATACTAAGCACAAAAATCACACCATAAATATTAAAAATATCAATCCTAAATCCAAAAATGCTTTGAAATTCCCCACCATAATCCATAATCCCCACATAGACAAAAGCCAATATATAAGCAGGAATAGCAAGTGGCAATATAAGTAAATTTTCTAAAATTTTAGATAGATAGAAGTTATAATTGCTTATCAAATAAGCCGTGCTAACACCCAAAATAGCACAAATCACAAGCACGAAAAAGGCTACTATAAATGTATCTTTGACAAATCTCAAAAATAAAAAATCAAAAAAATGATTTAAATTCCTAGATATCTCATCAAGCCTTGTAGCATCGCTACTAGCAAGGGCTTGATATAGATAGATGCCAAATTCAATAAAAATACTAATAACAGGAATAATCACCAAAAAAGCTAATAAAATTCCTAAGAATTTTATAGCTTTTGTGCGTTTTCTCATCTAAATCCTACTTCATCATATATAAGCACAGCATCTTTGACATTATCAGCGATCTTTGATACATCGATGCTATCTTCTTTAAATTTGCCAAATTCCTTCACAATATCCGAAGGCTCCACATCCGAGCGAACTGGAAATTCGTAATTTATATTTGTTAGCATAGCTTGAATATCTTTACTAAGCATAAATTCCATAAATTTCTTAGCCGCATCTTGGTTTTTGCTAGAAGCTGTCATGGCTATACCGCTTACATTTATATGTGTTCCACGGCCATCTTGATTTGGAAAAATTATACCAATAGAGTTGCCAACTTCTCTATCCTTTGGATTTTTAGAAGTTTTCAAAAGCCCTATATAATATGTATTCACAACCGCAAATGGCGCCACTCCTGCTATCATCTGTCTAGCCTGATCTCTATCACCGCCTTTTGGTGCTATAGCTAGATTATCTAGCACACCTTTGGCCCATTTTTTGCCTTCATCTTTGCCATCATTTGCGATAATTGATGCTAAAAGTGTCTTAGAGTATGGCGCAGTCGCACTTCTCATGAGTACCTTGCCTTTTAGCTCTGGCTTAGCTAAATCTTCATAAGTTTTAACTAAATTCAGATCCACATTGGCATTTTTGTTATAAGCGATGATTCTAGCTCTTTTAGTGATAGAAAACCACATATCATCTTTATCTCTTAAATTTGATGGAATTATATCTTTTAAAACCTTAGAATCTACAGGGGCTAAAATATTTGCGTTTTTAGCTTCGCTTAAATTTGACACATCAGCAGTGATAAATATATCAGCTGGCGAGTCTTTGCCCTCTAATTGAAGTCTTTTTATAAGCTCTGGCGCTTGTGCTGTTGTGTGATTTATCTTAATTCCTGTTTGAGCCTCAAATTTTTTATATATCTCAAAATCCGCATCATAATGCCTAGCTGAATATACATTAAGCTCCGCACCTATCAAGGCTGACGCACTAAGTAACGCAGTGATGATAACCTTTCTCATATTTTCTCCCACATTTTTTAAATTCGATTGCAAAATGATAGCGACATAAAGTAAATAATCAATAAATGATAATGGTTATTAATTTCTATAAATGTATAGAATTTGGATTATTCTTAGATAAAACTTAATTATTAAAATTTAAAAAAATTTATAATAATGTGTTACATATTTACACATTTTTATAAAAAATTTAATTAAATTAATATAAATATTTTTAAATTCAATAAATTATTGTTATAATGTAATTTTAAATAATTTCATAATAAAGGTTAAAGATGTCCAATCCAAACATCCCTATTGACAAGCAGACAAATGCTATTCAATTCATCGGCTTAATCGGTGGTGTTATAGCTGCTATGCTTGTTTATTACATTATGCCTAGCAATGCTGGCGAGATAGCTTTAGCAGCTGCAAATGGCAAAACACTCAATGTAAATGCTCTTCCTATAGTTGCCGCTGTGGCTGTTTTAATGGGTATATGGTGGATGACTGAGGCTATCGCACTTCCTGCTACGGCTTTGCTTCCTATGGTTTTGTTCCCTATTTTGGGCGTAGATACATTTAAAAACGCCGCCGCTCCATACGCAAGTGATACTATATATCTATTCATGGGTGGTTTCATCTTAGCCCTTGCTATGCAAAAATGGAATCTCCATACTCGTATAGCTCTTGGAATTGTCTTGTTAGTAGGGACTAGCCCTAGAAGACTTGTAGCTGGATTTATGATAGCTACTGGCTTTATGTCTATGTGGGTTAGCAATACCGCAACTGCTGTTATGATGCTCCCTGTTGGTCTATCTGTGCTTCATCTAGTTAGCAAACTAACAGGCAAAGATAATGAGCTAAAACAAGTCGATGCAAATCATATGGATGAAGTTGCTCGTCAAGGTACTCAAGGCGGATTTGCAAGTGCTGTTATCCATAAAGGAAAAGATGTAGTAAGCGAAATCAAAGACAAAACCGCAGCCTATACTTCAAATTTCGGTATTGCTTTAATGCTTGGTATAGCTTATGCCGCTTCTGTCGGCTCTCTTGGCACTATTATCGGCACTCCGCCAAATGCGCTTTTAGTAGCTCATATGAAAAATGAATTTGGTATCGAAATTGGCTTTGGTGAGTGGATGTTGATGGGTGTTCCTCTATCTATTATTATGCTGATTGCTTGTTGGGCGCTTTTGGTTTATGTATTATTTAAACCTGAAATTAGTGAAATTCCAGGCGGCAAAGAGGTAATCCATCAAGAGTATAAAAAGCTAGGTACGATGAGTAGAGCTGAGTGGCTAGTAGGTGGGGTGTTTGTCTTGGCTGCGCTTTGTTGGATATTCCTTGGATTTATCTTTAAACACTATGGGATTAAAGTTGCTAGTTTGGATTCTGTTATTGCTATGAGTGTTGCTGTGTTGCTCTTTATAATTCCAGCAAATTCAAATCATGAGAGATTGATAGATTGGGATACAGCCAAAAAATTGCCGTGGGATATCTTAATATTATTTGGCGGTGGTCTAGCGCTTTCAGCTCAATTTAGCAAAACAGGCCTATCTCTATGGATAGGACATCAAGTTTCAGCTCTTGGTTTTATGCCAATTGTGCTTATTATATTGATTGTTACTGCTCTTGTAATATTCTTAACAGAGATTACATCAAATACAGCTACCGCAGCAGCGTTCTTGCCTGTTATAGCCGGTGTGGCGATCGGTCTAGGATACGAAGGACAAAATATAATGCTATTTACAGTTCCAGTCGCACTTGCTGCTACTTGTGCATTTATGCTACCAGTGGCCACTCCACCAAATGCTATTGCTTATGGCTCGGGATATGTGAGAATTAGTGATATGATTAAAGCGGGTTTGTGGCTAAATATCATAGCAATATTCTTAATCACTTTAACAATTATATTCCTTACAACTACGGTATTTGGACTAAATATATAAAACTTAGCTAGGCAAATCTGCCTAGCTATTTTAAATTAAATAATCTTTATTAACAAACTATAAAATTCAGTAAATATTTTTACAATTTTATACGAATAAAAATAAAAAATATGATATAATTAAAAATCATATAAATCATAGAAATATTATTAAAATTAATAAGAGTTGAGGTATGAAAATTTTATTTTATATTTTTTCGCTTGTTTTAATCGGCTATTGTAAATGCGAATTAATCCAAAAATCTAATACCGATATCAATAGCGCCTCTTTAAACTCTGCTCAAATCTCATATAGTGATAGCAAAAATCTATATACGCTAAATTTAGCAACTAATAAAATCACGACCAACATACAACTAAAAAGCGATAAAATAAATACAATTAAATTAAATAATGAAAATCTAATAGCTGGATTAGATAGCGGATATCTCATACAAATCAGCCCAAAAGGCGATAAAGAAATTTTGATAGATCCTATCAAAACTGGTATAATAGACTCCATCACATCTATAAATTTTATAAAAGATAAGATAATCCTTACTATCGGCTCTAATCATCTAATAATATATGATGAGATAAACAAAATCTACAAAATATCAAATTTAAATCTAAAATCCAAAATCACCACCACGCATATAATCAATGATAATCTATATATCTCTACTTTTGATAGAAATATCTATAACATAAATTTACACAACCTTACAATAGATAAAATTTCAACAACACCAAGTATCCCAACTGCTATTCATAGCGTAAATAATGAGATAATAATTGGCTTGATAAATGGCGAATTAATCTACAAAAATCAAATTTATAAAGTTTCAAATAACCAAATAAGCGCAATAAAAATTTATAAAAACAACATATATATCGCAGATTGGAGCTCAAATTTATATATTTATGATTTTAATTTAAATTTAAAAAATAGCATAAAGATTGGTAATGACGCAATTATGGATATGTTTATAAATACAAATAGCCAAATAATCTTATGGAATCGTGCTATTTATTCTTGTGGTATTGAGTAATTGATACAAATTTTATAAAAGGAGAGTCTTATGTATAGTTTTATCCAAAAGCCTTTGCTATTTGGTGCTGGCTTATGCTTAGGCTTATCTAGCCTTTTTGGTGCTAGTGAGCTTGAAACTATCATGAAAGAGCGAAACTTGAGTGAAAAAGATGTCTTAGCAGCAGCTAAAACATATCAACCAAGTGGTCGCAAAGATGAGTATATCGTCTTTAGTTCTGGCGGTCAAAGTGGCCAAGTAATCGTATATGGCGTCCCATCTATGAGAATTTACAAATATATAGGTGTATTCACTCCAGAGCCATGGCAAGGCTATGGCTATGATAGCGAGAGTAAGGCTGTATTAAAAGGCGGTGCTATCAGAGGCAAGGATATCACATGGGGTGATACTCACCACCCAAATTTCACTGAAAAAAATGGCGAATATGTAGGGGATTATCTATTTATAAATGATAAAGCCAATCCAAGAACAGCTGTTATAAATCTTAGTGATTTTGAAACTACTCAAATAGTAGTAAATCCAATTATGAAAAGCGAACACGGCGGTAGCTTTGTAACCCCAAACACAGAATATGTAATAGAAGCTAGCCAATACGCAGCTCCATTAGATGATAATTATCACCCAATCGAAGAGTATGAGTCTGTATATAGAGGTGCTATAACATTTTGGAAATTTGATTATCCAAAAGGTAAAATAGATGAGAAAGCTTCATTTTCACTTGAACTTCCTCCATATATGCAAGATCTAAGCGATGCCGGTAAAGGTGAGTCTATGGGTTGGGCATTTACTAATAGCTTTAACTCTGAGATGTATACAGGTGGTATAGAAAAAGGCTTACCACCATTTGAAGCTGGTATGAGTAGAAATGATACAGACTATTTACATATGTATAATTGGCAAATTTTAGAAAAATTGGCCAAAGATCCTAAAAACTACAAAATTATAAATAACCACAAAGTTATACCTATTAGTGTAGCTGTGGCAAATAATGCGTTGTTTTTAATCCCTGAACCAAAATCTCCACACGGCGTAGATGTAAGCCCTGATGGTAGATATATCTTAGTTGGTGGCAAGCTAGATACCCACGCTAGTGTCTATGACTTTAGAAAGATTAAAGCCTTAATAGACAAAAAAGAATTCGCCAACAAAGATCCATTTGGAATTCCAATCCTAGATATGCAAAAATCCCTACACGGACAAGTAGAGTTAGGCCTTGGGCCACTTCATAACGCTTTTGATTCTAAAGATGGTGTGGTATATACCTCTTTGTATGTCGATAGCCAAATCGTAAAATGGGATTATAAAAATTTAAAAACTCTAGATAGAGTAAATGTCCATTATAATATCGGCCACCTTGATACTATGGAGGGTAAATCAGCTAAGCCTGTTGGTAAATATGCCCTAGCATTAGATAAACTCTCTATAGATAGATTCAATCCTGTAGGCCCACTTCATCCACAAAATCACCAACTCATCGATATTGCTGGAGCAAAAATGGAGCTTATATATGATATGCCTATACCATTAGGTGAGCCTCATGATGTCGTATCTATATCAGCTAGCAAATTAAAACCGGCAATGACTTATAAAATGGGAACTAACTCAAGAACAGGCGAGCAATCAGTCGGTATGACTCTAGCTGGTCAAGAGAGAATCGAGAGAAATGGCAAAAATGTGACCGTATATGCGACCTTAGTAAGAAGCCACATAAATCCAGAGCATATTGAGGTAAATAAAGATGACAATGTAACAATCTATCTAACAAACCTTGAACGAGCCCAAGATGAGACTCACGGCTTTGCTATAGATCTATATAATGTCCATGCATCAATCGAACCAGGCAAAACAGCTAGTGTAAATTTCGTAGCAGATATGGAGGGTGTATTCCCTTATTATTGTACTGAGTTTTGCTCTGCTTTACACCTTGAAATGATGGGGTATTTATATGTTAAAGATCCAAACAAAAAATATGAATCCATCAAAAAAGCCAAACTAAAAGAGCTAAGCCCAGCAGAGCTACAAGCAGAGTATAAAAAAGTTATCGCTACAAATAAAGCCACAGATGATGTTATACAAAGTGTTGTCAAATTCTTAAAAGAGAAACACTTTGAAAAATATCCAAAAGTCAAACAACTTGTTGATGATGCTCTAGATCAATATAGCAAAATTCCTGAAGTCAAAGCAAAAGCCGATGAAGCTTACAAAAAAGGTGATATAAATGGCGCAATACTTTGGGAGTATCAAGTATGGCAATATATGGTTAAAACCGCCGATGTCGGCCTAAGAGCTAAAAACAATCTTACAAAAGCCCTAGCTACGCCTATGACTGCCGTACAAGCCCGTGGGGAAGAAGCCTATTTAAAAGGTGGATGTAATGGCTGCCATGTTATCGGTCAAGTAAGCTCTGGCCCGGATCTAACAGGAGTCTTGCTAAGACATGAAAACGCTGAAAAATGGGTATTTGAATTCATCAAAGATCCGGCTAGCAAATACGAAGAAGATTATGTAAAAGCTATGATTAACTTCTTTAATCTTAGAATGCCAAATCAACATATGAGCGATCAAGAGATCAAAGATATTATAGAGTATCTAAAATGGATCGATGAAAACGCTGGGTTGTATTAAAATAAATGGGGCGGAGATTTCCGCCTCGCTGATTAAATTTAATATCCGCCCAAATGGACTGATATTAAATTTAATTAAAGGATAAAGATGAAAAAATACCAACTCTACACTTTACTGGCTTTGATTTTAATGACTATAGGATTTACTATTCCTGTTATTGCCTATCACGGAGTGGCTAATAAGATTAAAAATAACACACAAATCCCAAGCTATGTCTATCCAATATATAATTTTTATACCAAATTTCAATACAAAAATCATCTAATCCCTACTGAAATTAAAAACGATCTAGCCAAAATGATAGACGCAAGAGTCGAAATCGGAGTGCCTAGTTTGCCTGTTTGGTATGTATCGCTTGAAGCACCAAATTATCCCAAAGAGGCCTTTCCCGATGGAATTCCAGTATATTTTCATGTAGATGGATATAGTGGCGATGTTCATGAGATGAATACCATAAATCACTATATCGGAATGTATCCTATGGAGTATGGTGGTAATGTAGAAAGAGCCATAGCACCATACTATTTGCTGATTGCCACAATATTTATGCTCTTATACCTATACTACAATGGCAAGGGGAATTTTCTTTTATTAATTCCTACTATTATAGCGCCAATTTTATTTATGAGTGCGTTTGTTGGTTGGCTATACTGGTATGGGCACAATATGCAAGAGTGGGGAGCATTTAAAATAAAGCCATTTATGCCAACAGCACTAGGCGATGGCAAGGTAGCACAATTCACCACTCACTCATATCCTGCTATAGGATTTTGGGTGATGATTACTATGAGTGCTCTATCTATTTTGGCGATATTTTCTAAAAACAGATATCTTAAGGGTAACTCATGAGAAAACTCTACTTAATAGCTATATTATTCATCTCTACTTTTGCTAATGAGCTACAAAATGCGATAGATAACGCAAATAGCGGAGATATAATAGAGCTTGGTAGTGGAGTCTATAATGGAAATATCATAATCAATAAGCCACTTACTATTGATGGAAAAGATAGAAGCGCTATCATTAAAGGCGATGGAAATGGTGATGTGATAAAAATCAATAGCTCAAATGTAAAAATATTAAATTTAACCATTGAAAATAGCGGTAATTCTCACACTACTATTGATTCAGCTATAAGTTGTGATAGCGCTAGTGGGGTTGAGATTATTAACAATGCTATCAAAAATTCACTTTTTGGAGTAAATTTTAAGCAGTGTAATGGATCTAAAATAGTTGATAATTTTATCACTTCAAAGCCTGTTGATTTAGGACTTAGAGGTGATGGAATTCGCCTATGGTATAGTCATGACAATATAGTACAAAACAACCATCTAAGCAAGAGCAGAGATATGGTAGTATGGTATTCTAGCAATAACCAAATTCGCAAAAATTATGGCGAATATGGTAGATACTCACTTCACTTTATGTATGCGGGTAAAAATTTAGTTGAAGAAAATATATTTAAATACAACTCTGTTGGTATATTTTTTATGTTCTCTTCTGGGACCACAGCTAGAAAAAATCAAGTTTTAAACTCCACTGGCACATTTGGGGTTGGTATTGGGATGAAAGATACGAGCGATTTTATCATACAAGATAACATTTTAGCTTATAATGCTAGGGGGCTTTATATAGATCAATCCCCATTTCAACCTGGCACCACAAATATCTATGAAAGAAATGAGATAATTTATAATACTATTGGAATTCAATTTCACGCTACGCAACACAAAAGTATATTTAATAACAATGATTTTATAGGTAATATGGAAGTCGCTATCAACGACACGCCCGGATCTAAAATAGATAAAAATGAGTGGCGCCAAAACTACTTTGATGATTATATAGGTTTTGATAAAAACAAAGATGGAATCGGTGATATTGAGTATAAAAATTTCACATATATCGACTCTCTTTGGCAATACTATCCGAATTTAAGGCTATTTTATGGAAGTGCGGTTATGAGTATTTTAAATTTCATCGCCAAAATTGCGCCATTTTCTGAGCCACAACTACTAATCACAGATACAAATCCGCTAATGGAGCCATATAATGAATAGAAGAGAATTTGGCATATTTAGCCTTATTGCAATTGGTGGTGCTATAGGTGGTGGGATGGTGATAAATAAATTTTATGAGCCCAAATCTCATCTTAGGCCACCTGGAAGTGTTGAGAATTTCGAATCTCTATGCATCAAATGCGGTCAATGCGTCCAAGTATGCCCATATCATAGTATAAATTTACTTGGATTTGATGATGGGATAAATTTAGCCACTGCTTATATAGACCCAAACAAAAGAGGTTGCTATTTATGCGATCTTTTCCCTTGTATTTTGGCCTGTCCTAGTGGAGCCTTAGATCATAATACAAATTCCATCAAAGATATTAAAATGGGAGTTGCTATAATCAAAGATATAGATAGATGTTACGCTAATAAAAAAATAAGCAAAAGCGATGTTAGTAGCTTATTAGAGCGTAAAACCTATAATCAAAGAGAGTATGATGCTAAACAAATTATAGAAGATAATATTGACAAAACCTGCTCACTATGCGTAAGCTCTTGCTTGGTTGATAATGCGATAAACTTTATCAAAATCAATGATAAAAATATTGTAAATATCAGTCCAAACTGCGTAGGATGTGGCGTTTGTCAAGAGGTATGCTTCGCTAATGTAATAGAAATTTTGCCAAATAAAAGTTATAAAGATATATATGGAGATTAAAATGAAAAAATCAATTATTATGCTATTAGGCGCTATTATATTTTTAGGATGCTCGGATCAAAAAGAGCAACAAAATGAGCTAGTTGAACAAAACACAACTACAAACTCAATCACAATAAAAAAAGGCAATAGCAATAACTCAAATTTGTCCGATGAGTGGGCTATCTATGATATAGATGGTAAGAAAAATATCAAATTTGGAATTGGCGAATCAAATCAAACCACCAAATCCATAGGCGCCATAGCCTTAAGAAGAGCACCACTTCAAAGTATCAATAAAGCTCTATTAAAAGGTCAATTAAGCAAAAATTTTATCACCAAATGTTCAGCTTGCCACGATGATTATGCCAATGGAATTATCGGGCCATCTTTATTAGATAAGACAAATAAGCAAATATATGATATGATAATTGCTTATCGCACCAAAACCAAAACAAATATTCTAATGAGCGATCTTGTCAATGCTATGAGCGATCAAGAGATAAAAGATATCGCTAATGAGATTAGTGAATTTAACAAACAATTTAGGAGCAAACAATGAATCTAGGCAAAGCTATAACCATATTTTTATCTATTTTAATCGTTATTTTAATGATATTTATGTTAGCTAACACACCTAGCCAACCAACGCAACAATCCACAATAGAGCCAAACCAAAATATCAAAAACGACGAAAATAACCAAAATAGCGAGTTTGAAGCTGAATTTAATAAGATAAAAGAGTTAAAACAGAGTATATCATCCAACAGCGATGGAGTTAGCAAACTATATCTACAAAGCTGTGCTCCTTGCCATGCTAAAGATGGCTCTGGAATCATCGCTCCATCAATTATCAAAAAGAGCAAAGAGGAGATTCTAGCTAGATTATATGATTATAAAGATGGAAAAATAGAAAATAGCTTAATGAAAGGACTTTTAGATAATGTCAGTGATGAAAATTTAACAATTCTAGCTGAAGAGATATCTAAATTTAAATAATATTATGGATAAATATAAAGGTCGTCAAACTATAGCCAATGCTGGGTTTTTCTCTACTTTTATAACTACTACAAAAAGTGGCAAAAAGCGTCCTAGCATAAGATTTTATCGATATTTTACTATGATTTTAATCCATCTTTTATTTGTTTTATCTTTTGTAGCAGATATCCAAGTAATCGAAGGTGATATAACTGGTTCTAGAATGCTAGGATTTCACTTAGCTGATCCATTTATAACCATACAAATTATCCTTAGTAGAGCAGAGCTACCTGTAAATCTACTCATTGGGGCTTTTACTATTTTGGGATTTTATATATTTTTTGCTGGGCGTGCCTTTTGCTCTTGGGTCTGTCCATATAACTTTTTTAGCGAATTTGCCGAGAGATTAAACGCTAAATTAATTAGCAAAAAAATAATCAAAAAAAGAGAATTTGATACCAAAATTAGATATATATTTTTGCTAGTTTTTGCTACTTTGAGCCTTAGTAGTGGATATTTGATATTTGAAATTTTCAATGTTGTAGGTATAATATCAAGATTTATAATCTATGGTTATAGTGCGGCGATTTGGTGGGTTGTTTTGGTTTTTTTGGTTGAAGTATTTTTTAGTAGGAGATTTTGGTGTAGATATATCTGCCCTATTGGGACGCTATACTCTTTGCTATCTAAATTTAGAGCTATAAAAGTAAGCTGGAATAAAGATAGATGCGATCACTGCGCTGTTTGTATGGATGTTTGTATCGTCCCAAAAGTATTAGAGATAACCAAAACAAAAAACAAAGATAACCCAAAAGATAAATTTAGCGTAGTAAGTGGCGATTGCACTATGTGTGGTAGATGTATTGATGTATGCCATCAAGATGCTTTAAGCTATGATAATATGCTTAAAAAACTTTTATAAGGATAAGTATTGATAAAAATAGAAAATATCACTAAAAAATTTGGCTCACAAACCATATTAAATAGCATAAATTTAGATATCTCAAATGGCCAAAAACTCTTAATAATAGGCCAAAACGGAGCAGGCAAATCTACATTAATGAAAGCGATCTTAGGTGAGATAATCTGCGATAATGGAAGTATATTAATAGATGGCATAAACCCCATTAAAGATAGAAAAAACGCCCTAAAATACCTAAGCTTTGTCCCACAAACTCCGCCACCGCTTAAGCTTAGTATTGCTCAACTTTGTCAATACTCAATCAGCTCAACAAAATCAAATTTAAACGATATAATAAGCTATCTAAAAGAGCTAGATCTAAGCTATGAAAAAGAGCATAAAAAGCCATTTTATAAACTCTCAGGCGGTATGAAACAAAAGGTATTAATAGCCTTAGCACTAGCTAGAGAGTCAAAAATTATAATGTTTGATGAACCAACAGCCAATCTAGACCCAGATGCTAGAGAGAAGTTTATAAATATTTTAAATTCTAAATTCAAATCTCACACATTAATATTTATCTCACATAGATTAAGCGAAGTTAAAGGTATTGTAAATCGCATTGTAGAGATGGATTTAGGCAATATAATCACAGATAGCGAGGTATAGAGTGAAAAATTTATTACTAATAGCAAAAATTGATATCAAAGAGAGTTTCGCCTCAAAATGGTTTTTATTTTACCTACTTACATTTGCTGGACTTATAGCTCTGTTTTTTGTAACTGGCGTTATAGATAGCAGAGTTGCTGGATTTAGCGGACTTACTAGAATGCTTTTACTCTTTATACAAATTTCTATAATTATTTTGCCTATATTTATCCTAATCACCACAGTAAGAAGTATAAACTCAGATAGAGAAGTTGGTGCATTAGAGTATCTACTTAGCTTTCCAATTTCGCTTAAAGAGTATTATTTTGGCAAGGCATTAGGGCGCGCATTTACCGTCTTTTTACCTATATTATTAGCTCTTATTTTATCTTTATTTATAGCTATTTTCAAAGATACTAAGATACCTTGGGGAATATTTTTTTACTATACATTATTATTGATGGTATTGTCATTTGTATTTTTATCATTTGGATTTTTAATCTCAAGCTTGATTAAAAGCAGTGAGCTTGGGCTTGGATTTTCATTTTTATTTTGGCTATTTTTGTTAGCGTTTTTAGACCTTGCTTTAATAGGCTTAATGATGAAAAGCTCCGTAAATGAAAATATCATATACGCTATATCGCTCTCTAATCCTATCGAGGTATTTAGAATCGCAGCAATTAGCCTATTTGATCCAAATTTAGCTCTAATTGGCCCAGCGGCGTATTTTATTTTAGATGGATTTGGTAGAATCAACTTCTTGATATATTCAGTTATTTATCCTATTTTACTTGGTATAATCTCGCTTTTAGTTGGTTATATACTCTTTTTAAAAAGAGATTTAGTATGAAAAAAATTATATATTTAACCATATTTGTTGGGGCAATTTTTGGGGCAAATTTAAGAGATGGTGAGTTTTTTAAAGATACGAATTCCACCTGCCCTATTAAATTTATAGATGTTTTCAAATATCCTGATTGGATAGCTGCTATTGAGTATAAAAATGGCAAAAAGGTGCTATTTAGCTCGGCAAAACAGATGTTTTACTATCTCTATACTAGCAAACCAAAAGAGGTAGTACCGATCAAAAAACTCTATGTCACAGACTATAAAACCAAAGAATTAATAGAAGCTACAGATGCCTTTTATATCTTTGGTAGTCGCATTGTGAGCTATAGCGGTGATGATCTCATACCATTTGCTAGTTACGAAGATGCCAAAGAATTTACTACTCAAACCTCTGCTAGTAGGATTTTTGAATTTAGTAAAATCAATAAAAAATTAATTGATTACTTAAATTAAGGAAAAAATATGAAAAAGATTTTATATATCATAAGTGCGATTATCCTTGGTGGTGTATTTGCTTTTATCGCAAATTCATCTGATAACCAAATTCAAAAGATATCTGCCGATTCTAATATCACTTGCGATCTAAATAGCCAAGATTGTATCGTTAATCACAATGGTGATAGTATCACTTTCTCATTTTATCCAAGACCGCTTGAAGCGATGGCACCACTTACTTTAAAGGTGAATGGGCTAAAAAATGAGTATAAAAACCTAAATGCTAGAATCTATGGCCTAAATATGGATATGGGGACAATTAAAGCAAATTTAGAAAACAGAGGCGATATATACGCAGGTTCAGTAGTGCTAAGCTCGTGCGTGGTAGAAGTGATGAATTATAGACTAGAATTATACGACAAGGACAAACCGCTTGGAATTTATATAGATTTTAATCTCAAATATTGATTTTAGATCAAATAGCCAAAATTAGGCTATTTGGCTATCAATTTGGCTTAAAAAATGTATCTAAATGTATATTTTCAAACGCCCCTTGCAAACTAGTAAATAGCTTTGGGTTTTGCTTTTCTAAAGTAGCTAAAAGCTCCTTAGTTTCAGCCCTAGCGTGTGGCATTTTGACATCAAATCTCATAGCAGGACAAGCCTCATCACCAATTACTCTAAGCTCATTTCTAATAGCATTATCACGCAATTGACGCTCACGCACATTGATAAGTGGTCGAATCACCACTATACCATTTTTGGCAGTGTATTTAGGCGCTAGAGTCCTTAACGCCCCATTATAAGTAAAATTCATAAAAAAACTCTCAACCGCATCATCTAAATGATGCCCAATAGCAAGTTTATTAAATCCATTAGCCAACGCATAAGTATAGAGATATCCCCGTCTCATACGACTAAAAAAGCTACAAAAGCTTGAATTTTTGCGAATTTTATCCTTGCTAATTTCAAAAATAGAGCTATCAATCACACTATGCTTTATCCCGTGTTCTTGGCAATGCTTGGTTAGATACTCATAATCCTCGCCCATACCATAGCTAAGGGTTACGGCTTGGAATTCAAATTTATCCGGCGTAACATTTTGAAAATGTTTTAAAATATGAGCCAGGCTTAAGCTATCCTTGCCACCGCTTAAACCCAATAAGATCTTATCATCTTTTTCAAACATCTTATATTTAGCATTAGTTTGACCTACTTGTCTAATTAGCTTTTTGCTTAATTCTATCATAAATTTTTTACCATTTCTAAGACAAATTTAGCCGATTTATCCGCTGCTTCAATCAAAAATTTATCAAAATCAATCTCCGCTTTTTTACCAGCTTCATCGCTAATAGCCCTAAGCATACAAAATCCAACCCCTAAAGCCGCACAAACTTGAGCCACACTCGCCCCTTCCATCTCCACTGCATCAGCTTTGAAAGTTGATTTAATCCACTCTTTTTTATCTTCATTACAGATAAATTGATCACCAGTAGCGACTATCCCACTTAGCAAATTCATCCCCAAAGCATTAGCTACTTTTTTAGCGACGCTATTTAGTATATCATCACTATTTTCAAATACATTTATACCAGGAACATATCCATGCGGATGGCCAAATGCCGTGATATCTAGATCGTGTTGGGCTGTAGAGGTGGTATAGATCATATCGCCAATTTTTAAATTCTCATTTAAAGCCCCGGCCACACCGGTAAATATCAGCTTCTCGCACCCAAATCTCTCTATCAAAATAGCCGCTGTTAATGCCGCATTTACCTTACCGATTTTGGAGTAGGCTATCACTAGCTCATGGCCAAAATAGTTGGCTTTGTAAAATGAATTTTTAGCGTGGTCTATCTTATCATATTCGCCAATCTCTTTTAGCAAAAATTCAATCTCTTCGCTCATTGCCCCAAGAATAGCAATTTTCATCTTAACGCCTCTAACGCTTCATTAAGTGAGCTTAAATTTGTTATGCTATAAGTTGGTTTATCACATATTTTTTTATTCATTCCCTTTAAGACATTTGCGCCAAATTCAACAAAACAATCAACGCCATCACAATAGTTTTTCACGCTATTTTGGTATAAAACTGGGCTAATTAATTGAAGTTTGAGTAGTTCTAAGGCCTCTTTTTTGGTTGTGTATTTCTTAGCAGTTACATTAGAGATAACAGGCGAAAACTCATCACTCAATAAATTCTCTAACTCATTAGCCAACTTCACACTAGCATTTTGAAGTAGCGGGCAATGGCTTGCTACACTCATATCAAGCAGCATAGCTCTCTTAGCTCCAGCTGATTTAAACTCATCTACGCTTAATTCAAGGTCACTTCTAATTCCAGCTACTACGATTTGACCATCGCAGTTATAATTCGCAGCCCAAATTTGCCTATTGCTATTTTGGCAAATCTCTTCTACTTTTTCATTGCTAAGACCTAACACCACCATCATACCAGCACCGATCCCAGAACAATCTTGAGCCATAAATTTACCACGCAAATTTACTAATTTAATAACATCAAGTGGCTTAATAGCACCACTTACGCTAAGGGCGCTAAATTCACCCAAAGAGTGGCCAAAGCTAAACTCAGGTTTTATAGATAGGCTATTTTTAAAGGCTTCAAAACACATTAATGAGTTTAAAACAATCGCCGGTTGAGTAAATTCAGACTCTCCTAGCTTATCATTTTCTGCAAATAATAAGGATTTAAAATCAATACCGCAATGCTCACTAGCACTATCTAATAGCTCTTGAGCTACCTTAAACTCACTATATATCTCTTGACCCATACCGACACTTTGTGAGCCTTGGCCAGGAAAAATAAATGCAACTTTCATGCTACACTCTTAATGGTGTTTTCCACAGCATCCACCACCATTTTCATCATGGTGAGCGCCATTACAACAACCATCATCATGACTTCCGCAACCGCCGTGTCCATGATGATGACCGTGATGATGAGAGTGACCACCACAACCACACACATGTGGCATAGCCACAACACCTGTTAGCTCCTCATCGGCGTCTGCGTCTCTATTTTCTGTGATTTGAACATTAAATTCCAAATCCTTACCAGCGTATGGATGGTTAAAATCCACAGTAACATCATTTTCGCCGATAGATTTCACACTTACACGAACTGTGCTTCCATCCTCACCCTCACCAAAAAGCTCCATACCAACACTCAAATCAATACCGGCAAACTGCTCTTTTGGCAAGGTTTGAAGAGCGCTTTCATCATACTCGCCCACACCTTGGCTAGCTGGAATTTTAATAGTAGCTTTCTCACCCACGGCTAAATTCAAAACACCGCTCTCTAAAGCATCTAAAACTTGATTTTTACCACTTACAAAAGCGATCTCTTGACCGCCCAAATTTGATTCTAAAAGCTCGCCTGTATTGGCATCTTTTAATTCATAGAACATTTTTATAACTTTTGACATATTTTCTCCTAAATTTATTTTCTATCTGGTGCTGCTGCGGCCTCTGGGCTATCTGGATAGGCTTGCTTTAATGCTTTATAAAATTTATTAGCACTATTTGTATCACCTATTTTGTCAAAACTAATAGCTGTGTGATATAGAAGTTTTGGCATATATTTACCTTTTTGGCTGATAGCAACGCTCTTTTCGTAATATGGAATAGCGGTTTTGTAGTTTTTGTTAAAATACTCAATCTCTCCAAGCATAAAATTTGAATAAGCTGGTTTATAATTTTTCTTAATCAAACTCGCAAAACATTCACTAGCTTTCAAATACTCCTTAGATTTATAGGCTTTATCCGCCATCTCAAGCAACTCAGCACCCGGGATATCATTGTATTTTAAATTATCGCTTTTTTTCTCACTATCAGCTTGTTTAGC